>NZ_JBHWFB010000012.1:0-206700 GCF_042733915.1 Nocardia sp. NPDC059691
CCACGCGTTCGCGTGGAACAACGGCACGATCGCCAGAATCGAATCGCTGCCGTGCAAACCCATCCCGTTGTTCGCCGCCACCTGCATCGCGTGCAGCCAGTTCGACCGATGCGAATACACCACACCCTTCGGATCCCCCGTGGTACCGGAGGTGTAGCACATCGCCGCGGCGGCGCGCTCGTCGATCACCGGGAAGTCGTAGACCTCCGGCTGCGCGCCGAGCAGTTCGGTGTAGGAGTGCACCTGCACGCCCTCGGGCGCGGTGAGCGTGGCCGCGTCACCGTTGACCACGATCACGTGCCGCACCGTCCTCAGGTGCGGCAGGATCTGCCCGAACAACGGCACCAGGCTGCCGTCCACCAGCACCACCTGATCCTCGGCGTGGTTGGCCACATACACCACCTGCTCGGGGAACAACCGGATGTTCAACGCGTGCAGCACCGCACCCATCGCGGGCACCGCGATATAGGCGACCAGGTGCTCGTTGTTGTTCCACATGAACGTGCCCACCCGATCACCCACCCCGATACCCAGCCCCCGCAACGCGTTCGCCAACCGCGCCGACTCCGCCCCGACCTCACGATAGGTCATGGTGCGCACACCGGTACCCGTCCACGTCGACACAGTCGAATCCCCAGCGAACGTCGATGCGTAGCGCAGCAACGTCGCCAACGACAACGGCTCGTCCTGCATAGTGCTCAACATCGCAACTCCTTCTTCCATCGATGACTTCCCCACAGAAAGCCACATCGGTCTCGGCCACCATCGGGTTCCGTACCAGCAGTTCCCGGGTCCGCGACGGTGAGCGTCTCCCCCGGCGGGTTCGCCACGCCGGACCGATGCGCGAGCACCTGCCCGATCGTGCTGGATTCCTTGCCGTGGCGGACGTATTCGGGAATGCGGCGGCCGATCGGCGCGTGCGGTTCCAGCAGTTCGCGCTCGGTGCGCAGGCGCTCGGCGAATGCCGTGACGCAGTCGGACGCGGAGTAGGTGACGAACGGCGTGGTCATGTCGACCGGCACATTCGGCGCGTCGGTACCCTCGCCGTCCGCGTGGCCCAGCGCCCGGTCGACAACGACTTGCTCGGACCGTCGCACGCACAACTGGATGGCCGGGTGCACACCGCTGCGATAAACCGGTCGCACGCGCTGCCATAGACACTCCGCATAGTCGCGGAAAGACCGGCTTCGGGCGGATCCACTTCCGCGCCGATCGACGCGACGATGTCGAAATATTCCGGCTTGCGACTGCGTAGACCCAGGTCGGGCAGCTCAGGGAGAGTCGGTACACGCGGCGTCATGGTTCAGCACGCATCGACCATGAGCCACATCACACCGGGGATGCTACCCAACGGTAGGCCGCTGTGGGCAGGGGCCGCGGAGCAAGAGCCGCGACCACACATCCGACGGCATACGCCATCAGTTTGCGCTGGTCAGCTCGGTGCCCGACCCGGCCCGGAGACCGCGACTTCGGTATGCGCCGGATAGGCATGCACCACAGCGGTGTCCAACTTGGGCACCACATGGGTGAGGGCGTGCTGAGCCTCGTGCGCGACGCGGTGCGCGTCCGCGAGCGTGATCGTCGGGGCGACGTCCAACTCGACGTCGGCGTGCAGCCGGTGACCGATCCACCGCATTCGCAGGCTGCGCACGCCCTGCACGCCGGGCTCGGCGGCCAGCGCCCGCTCGGCCGCGGTGACCATCCCGGGCTCGACGGCGTCCATCAAGCGGCGCAACACGTCGCGTGCCGCGGTTCGCAGCACCGCGAGGATCGCCGCGGTGATGAGCAACCCGACGATCGGATCCGCGAGGGGGAAGCCGAGTGCCACTCCGCCCGCGCCGAGCAGCACGGCCAGCGAGGTGAAACCGTCGGTGCGCGCGTGCAAGCCATCGGCGACCAGCGCCGCCGAGCCGATCCGCCGGCCGACGCGGATCCGGTACAGCGCGACAGTCTCGTTGCCGAGGAACCCGATCAACCCGGCCGCGGCGACCCAGCCCAGATGCTCGATCGGCACCGGATGGAGCAACCTGCGCACCGCCTCATATCCGGCGATCAGCGCCGACAAGGCGATCATCGCGACGACGAACAGCCCGGCCAGATCCTCCGCCCGGCCGAAGCCGTAGGTGTAGCGCCGGGTCGCGGCCTTGCGGCCGAGGGCGAACGCGATCCACAGCGGAACCGCGGTCAGCGCGTCGGAGAAGTTGTGCACGGTGTCCGCGGCCAGCGCCACCGAGCCGGACACGGCGACGATGCCCAGTTGCAGCACCGCGGTGCATCCGAGCACGACCAGGCTGATCTTGACCGCCCGGATGCCGATCGCGCTGGCCTCCAGCGCGTCATCCATGCTGTCGGCGGCGTCGTGGCTGTGCGGGACGAAGATCTCCCGCAGCACAGCGAACGGTCCCGAAGGATGCCGGTGATGATGATGTCCGTCATCGTGGGGGTGATGGTGCCGATGGGTCATGCGCTCGCCTCGTCTCGGCCGGGGAGTTCACGCAGCGCGCTCGCGCCACGATGATGCGCGGGAACGCCTGGGCCCGCGTGCTCGGCGTTGTACACCGCGTCCACCACCAGTTGCCGGACGTGCTCGTTCTCCAGGCGATAGAAGATCGTCGTCCCCGATCGGCGGGTGTTCACCAACCGCGCCATGCGCAATTTGGCCAGATGCTGGGACACCGAAGGCGCCGGCTTGCCGACTTGTCCGGCCAGGTCGTTCACCGACAGTTCGCGGTCGACCAGCGCCCAGAGCACTTGCACGCGAGTGGGGTCGGCGAGCATGCGGAACACCTCGACAACCAGTCCGACCTGATTCTCCGCGAGACGTGGCCGCCATTCCTGGCTATCTGCATTCATACGCAGATATTAGAACAGACGAAGCCGCCGACACCAGCGCTCCGGGCCGGTGTGGCGGCGGCACCCCCTGCGTTGCCGCCGACACACCGGTCGGCCCCGGATCCCGACAGTCTTCTGTCTTAGTCGAGTGTGGCGTCGGTGCGCCAGGCGAGCGAAGCGATATCACCTGACTGAGACAAACCGATCGGCACGCCCTTCCCGAGATGTGGACATGCCTCGCGCACAACGACGGTTACCAGCACGAATACCCCGGCGTCGCAGCGACGTTCACGCGCACCTGTACACACAACTGCACGTGCAGAAGGAGCGTCCCGCAACAGATCGCACTCGGCCACCAGGTGCCGCTCCGGTCGGAACATTCTGCACCGAACTCGTCGTATCCGCCGTAATCGTGTCTGGACCGGAATGTCCCGCCGTGCCGCAGGCTGGATTCGCCGACGACTGCCCGACGACGCGAAGGAGCCGCCGGACACGCCCGGTTACTGTGAATCACGAGAGACGCACCGAGCGACCGTGGAGTAGACGACATGCCAGTGGACCGAATGCTGCCCACCTCCGAGGCCAGGGACCTGCTGGAGCTGACCCGCGACATCGCCGACAAGGTGCTCGAACCGCGCGTGGCCGAGTGCGAGAAGACCGGGATCTTCCCCGATGGCGTCTTCCCCGCGCTGGGCGCCGCAGGGCTGCTCAGCCTGCCGTATCCGGAGGAATACGGCGGCGGCGCGCAGCCCTACGAGGTGTACCTCCAGGTGCTCGAGGAACTCGCCGCCCGGTGGGCCGCCGTCGCCGTGGCCGTCAGCGTGCACAGCCTGTCCTGCCATCCGTTGTTCGCCTTCGGCACCGAGGAACAGAAGGAACGCTGGCTGGCCGACATGCTCTCCGGCGAGACCATCGGCGCCTACAGCCTGTCCGAACCGCACGCCGGTTCCGACGCGGCCGCGCTGCGCTGCCGCGCCACCCCCGTGGCGGGCGGCTACCGGATCACCGGCGCCAAAGCCTGGATCACCAACGGTGGACGCGCCGACTTCTACACCCTGTTCGCCCGCACCGGCGAAGGTTCCCGCGGCATCTCCTGCTTCCTGGTCCCCGGTGATACCGAGGGGCTCAGCTTCGGCAAGCCCGAGGAGAAGATGGGCTTGCGCGCCGTGCCGACCACCACCGCCGCCTATGACGACGCGTTCCTGCCCGCCGAACGTCGCGTCGGCGCCGAGGGACAGGGACTCTCGATCGCCTTCAGCGCCTTGGATTCCGGCCGTCTCGGCATCGCCGCGGTCGCCACCGGCCTGGCGCAGCGCGCCCTCGACGAGGCCGTCGCGTACGCCAAGGAACGCGAGGCGTTCGGCCGCCACATCATCGACCACCAGGGGCTCGGCTTCGTGCTCGCCGACATGGCCGCCGCCGTGGACTCCGCCCGCGCCACCTACCTCGACGCCGCCCGCCGCCGCGACGCGGGCCTGCCGTACTCGCGCCAGGCCAGCGTGGCCAAGCTCGTCGCCACCGACGCCGCCATGAAGGTGACCACCGACGCGGTCCAGGTGTTCGGCGGCTACGGCTATACCCAGGATTTCCCGGTCGAGCGCTACATGCGCGAGGCCAAGGTGATGCAGATCTTCGAGGGCACCAACCAGATTCAGCGTCTGGTCATCGCACGCCAACTCGCCGGGAACTGACGCCCTCGCTGGCCGGAAATGCCGATTCAATGACCGCGGATGTCTTCGGACCTGCGGATACCGGCTCGTACTCTGTATGGATGACGACGCCGTCCATCATCATCATCGGCGCCGGATTCGGTGGGCTCGGCATCGCGCTGGAGCTGCGGCGGGCCGGGCTGGACACCTTCACGATTCTGGAGCGCGCCACCGATCTCGGCGGCGTCTGGCGGGAGAACACCTATCCCGGCGCGGCCTGCGACGTGCCTTCCCCGCTGTATTCGTGGTCCTACGAGCCGAAGTCCGACTGGCCACGGCGTTTCTCCGAACAACGCGACATCCACGAGTACATGCAGGGCGTCGCCGACCGGCACGGCCTGCGACGCTTCATCCGTTTCGGCACCGAGGTCACCGACGCGGAGTTCGACGAGCGCACCGGCCAGTGGACCGTCCGCACGGCCGACGGAGCGCAACTGACCGCCGACATCCTCGTCCCGGCGGTCGGCCAGCTCTCGCGCCCGGCCCTGCCGAACATCCCTGGCATCGAAACCTTCACCGGTCCGGCGTTCCACTCCGCCGAGTGGGATCACGACATCGACCTGACCGGCAAGCGCATCGCCTGCATCGGCACCGGTGCCAGCGCGATCCAATACATCCCGCGTATTCAGCCGACCGCGGGTCACCTCACGCTGTTCCAGCGCTCCGCCGCCTGGGTGCTGCCGAAGGCCGACGTCGAGTACAGCGCTCTGCATCACGCACTGTTCAAATACTTTCCGCCCAGCCGCCTCGCAGAGCGCTTCGCCATCTGGTCCTTCTTCGAGGCGCTCGCCCTCGGCCTGACCGACATCCCGGCGATCAAGACCCCCGTGATCGCATTGGCCGACCGGCACCGGGAAAAGCAGGTGCCCGACGCCGAACTGCGCGCGAAACTGACCCCCGACTACGCGGCGGGGTGCAAGCGCGGACTGTTCTCCAACGAGTACTTCCCCGCGCTGGCGCAGCCGAACGTCACCGTGGAGACCACCGCCATCGAGTCGATCACGCCGACCGGAATCCGCACCGCCGACGGCGTCGAGCACGACGTGGACGTCATCATCTTCGGCACCGGCTTCAAGGGCACCGAGTTCCTTGCCCCGATGAACATCTACGGCCTCGGCGGACGCAAACTGGCCGACGTCTGGGGCGACGAAGGCGCCCGCGCCTACCTCGGACTCTCGGTGCCCCAGTTCCCCAACCTGTTCATGATGTACGGCCCGAACACCAACGTCGGCTCCGGCTCCATCATCTACATGCTCGAATCCCAGGCCCGCTACATCCGCCAGGTCGTGCAGTACCTGGCCGATCGTCCCGGCCGCTACCTCGCCGCCCGCCCCGCCGCCGAGCAGCGCTGGGACGACTGGTTGCAGAAGCGCTTGAAAGACACCCCCTGGAACTTCTGCTCCAGCTGGTACCGCAACGCCTCCGGCCGGATCACCAACAACTGGCCCGGCGCGACCCTGCTGTACCGCTGGAAGACCAAGACTTTCGACCCCGCCGACTACGACGAGGCGCAAGCACCCGCCGCGACGCCGTGACCCGCACACTCAGTGAGACCTCAGCAAGCCGACAGTAAACTGGCCTTGTCCGAGATCCCGCGGAAGAGGTGCCCATGTTTTGGCTGCTTATCGCCTTGATACTCGGCGCGCTGATCGTCTTGCTGATATGGCAGTCACAACAGAGCGAACAGCGTAAAGCTACCGAGTTGGCCGACGCTCTCGCCGACGCCAGGCAAGTGAACGAACGGCTCGGCGGCCAGGTCTACAGCCTCTCCGGCAGCAACGACGCCGCCGTCCAGGCACTCGCCGACGCCTCCGAGCGGCATCTCGCGGCCGGCGCGCAACTCGACCAGGCCCGCACGCCCACGCAGGCACGGCTGGCGAAGCAGACCGCGCTGGAAGGGCTCTACTACATCAAGGCCGCACGGACCGCGATGAACATGGACCCGGGCCCCGCGATCCCCGGCCTCGACGGCCAGGACGCCGCGGGGCAAGTGACCGAGAAGCGCGTCGTCGAGTACGAGGGCAGGCAGATCAAGGCCGCCCCCGAACCCTCGTCATCGACACCGAACTACTACCCCGGCGGCCGAGTGGCCGGACGACCGGTACCCGCCGGGTGGTACTCCGAACCCTGGTGGAAACCCGCCATGGTCGCAGGCGCCTGGGGCCTCGGCTCGGCCCTGCTGTTCACCTCCCTGTTCTCCGGGATGTCCGGAGTGGGCTACGACGCGCACGGCTTCGAGAGCGGCTACGGCGAAGGGTTCCAAGACGGACTGGCCGCGGACGACGGCCAGAGCGGGGACGGCGGCCAGGGCGGGGACTACTCCGGGGGCTACGACCAAGGCGGCGACTACCCCGGCGGGTACGACCAGGGCGGGGACTACTCCGGCGGCTACGACGACGGCGGGTTCGACGGCGGAGGATTCGACGGCGGAGGATTCGACGGGGGCTTCTGATCCCGTCCACCAACGCCCATACGACAGCGATGCGGCCTCCGAGCCCGTTACCCGGTAGACTGCGAACGTCCCGGGCGGGCCTCGAGCCCACCCAGCCTTCGTAGCTCAGGGGATAGAGCACCGCTCTCCTAAAGCGGGTGTCGCAGGTTCGAATCCTGCCGAGGGCACCAACATCATGGGCAACTTTTTCAGTTGTTGCCCTACCTGCGACGGGCCGTGTGCTGGTTTGGTTTGATGCTGGCGGCGGTTCGGCGGCGGGTTCCGGGGGTGCCATAGCGGTTAGCGCGGCGGCGGCTTGTGCGGCGGCGGGGAGTGTTTCCGTGGTCAGTGTGGCGTGGATGGTGGCACGTTTGGTGTTGTGGTCGTAGACGATCTTGAGACCGAACGCCTCGTACAGGTCGCGTTGCAGGGCGTCGGGGGCGATGGTGAGTTGCAGCGCGAGTCGGGGTAGGTCTTCGATCAGGTCGGGCTCGTTCGGTTGTCGTCGGGCGGCCTGTTCGCGCAGCGCCTCCAGCGCGGTGTTCTTGGTTCGGCGTTCGTGTTCTAGTTCGGCGAACCGGTGACGCAGTCGTCCAGCCCAGACATCAGCTACCTCCTCACCGCTGGAGAAGCTGCGGGATTCGCGCTCGTCGAGGAGGTTGTTCTGACGGCGGGTGATCTCGGCGACCGTCTTCTCGATCGCGGCGATCTGCTGTTCGATGTCGTCGCGGTCGCTGGAGTCGTGGTCGCGTAGTTGGTGGCGTAGCAGCGTGGCGCGGTCGGGGCCGAACACGCGCTCGTTGAAGAAGGTTTGTACGCATTCCAGTAGCGCGTCTTCGCGCACGTACACCGTCGGGGGGTGATCGGCGTACGCCTCGGGGTTGCCGACGCGGTCGAGTTGCGGCTGGCAGGTGTAGTAGCCGTAGCCCTTACGGGTTTTGCCGAACATCCGTTTGTGGCATTGCTGGTGGTGCACGTAGTAGCGCAGCACGTAGGTGCGGATGGTGGCGGGATGGGAGTTCTTGCCGCCCATCCGCGATCCTTGCCGGATGGTGCGCTTTGCCTGTACCGCTTCCCACATTTCGCGGGTGACGAGTGGTTCGTGGGTGGGCTCGGGTGACCAGACCCATTTCTCGGGTGGGTTGAGCTTGCCGCCTTTCTTGGTGGCTCGCCGGTTCCACACCATGTAGCCGGTGTATTTGGGGTTGATCAGGATCTCGCGCACCGACGATCGCGTCCAGCATCCCCGGGCTCGCTCGGGCCGGTTCGGTTGCGGGGGTGGGTAGCGGTCGAGGTCGACGTTCAACCGCGTCGCGATCACTTCGTAGGCGAGGTGTTCGTCGTGTCGCAGCTGGAAGATCCGCACGACCGCCGGTGCGCGTTCGGGGTCCACGACGAGTCGGGATTTGGTGCGTCCCTCTTCTCGTTTGGCCGCGACCGGGTGCGGGACCCGCTCGTTGAGGTAGCCGTAGAGCGGTTTGCCGATGTTCCAGCCTTGTTTGGCGTGTTCGCGGTAGCCTTCCCAGGACTGTTCGAGAGTGTGGCGCAGGAACCATTCGGCCACACCTTGTTTCATGCGCCGCACCAGGATCTGGGTGGCGCGTTTCTCCGACAGCGAGATCGGCCCCTCATCGGCGGCGTACAGCGGCACGCCAACGGTTTCCAATTCGTGTTCGAGCTGAGTGGACTGATGGGTCCACCGCGCGGCGCGTTCGATCTCCTCCACCACCACCGCCTCGAACCGACGATTGGGGTGGCGCGCTTCGGCCAGCAGGTCGGCCAATCCCCCGTCGCGGGGAATCGGGATGTCGAACGCCTCGTGCGCGTTGCCGCGACCGCGTTGTTCGAGGTCCTTGCGGGAGGACTCCACGTCGTAGAAGAACGCGACAATCACGAACCCAGGCGGGAGGACTTTGCGGCAGTTGTCGAGCTGGCGTGGCAGCGACAGGGTCGGGTCCTGCAAATCCCGGGTCGAAGTGCGCAGGAACACCGCGACCGGGACCGGGGACCCACCACCCATCCCGAGCAGACCAGGGCTGTCGGGTCCGACGAATGCGGGTAGGCTCATGCCGCCTCCTGCTCACCGTCGGCGGTGATGGCGTCGAGATCGACCAGCTCGGCGGGGGCCGGGTCGTGGCCGTCGAGCCAGCGCAGCAGCGCCGAGATCGCGCGGGCTTGCCGGTCGGCGACACGCTCGGCTTCGGCCCCGCTGACGTAGCGGATCTGAAACGAGGCCGTCAGTCCACCCACGCGGGCATCGACGTGCACCGGCACCTCGTCGCCGGTGCGCGAGCGGCGAGCGCGCCTGTTCAGCGGGATCACCACGGCCTCATCCGAGAATTCCTCGTCCATGAATCGTTCTCCTTCTCCGGCACCACACGCTCCGAAACGGGCCCGGTGGTGGCTGTTTGGTGGGTTGTGGCACTGCATGGGAACCGCCCCTGATCCCCGTGCAGCGGGATCCATGAACGCTCCATAGCGGGCAGGGCGTCAAATGTCTTCTCTTGCACCGTTTCTGCCGCCATGACCGCCCGCATCCCCACCCGGGGTGCCGTACCACGGCATGCGGCGGCCAACGCCGTTCTGGCGGGGTCCACGCGGGGACCGGCGCGGCACGGTCGTTGACCGGCCACCGTCCCCCGGCAACGATTCCGCCCCTGGCGATGGAGCGGGCAGCGGCGGCGGGCTCACGCCGCCCATCGGTCGACTGCTTCGTGGGCCGTCTCGTCGGAGTCGATGCCGACTTCGGTGTCCTGCGAATCCATGGCCGCTGCGAGTTCACCGGGATCGGTGGTGATGAGCGCGTTCTCAGTGGCCGAGGCCAGCGACCCGAATACCGCGCGGTCGCCGCCGACGGCGAGCAGTCCCGAACCGCGTGCGGCGGAGAGGAGGAACTGTTGCTCGCCGTCGGAGAGGTGGAAGGCGGTGGCGACCTCGTCGATGGCCTGAGGTGCCTGGCGCAGCAGGATCTGGGTCGCGGCGTTGGAGATGATCGCGCGCCCCAGACCGGTCGAGAGCACATCCGCGCAGTCCTGGGTGGCAACGGTGAGTCCGGCCCGGTGTTTGCGGAAGCTCTTCGCCGCTCGGAAGAGGAACGCGGCTCCGGCAGGCTCGCGCAGCAGCAGCCATGCCTCGTCCACGGTGATCATGCGAGGCCGCCGCTGGCCAGGGTTCGATACCCGCCTCCAGGTGACATCCAGCACGAGCAGGGTGCCGATGGTTTTCAGCTCGTCGGGCAGCTCCCGCAGCGAGAACACGATCATCCCACCCGCGGGTTCTGTGGTGGTGTGCCCGTCGATCAGCCCGGCATAGGCTCCCTTGCCGGTGTAGGGGTGCAGCCCGGCAGCCAGCTCGGTCCCAGCGGCTGTGCCGAGCCGACCGAGCTGATCGCGCAGTCCGCTCAGCGTGGGCGCAGGCCGGGTCCAGGTGGCGGGGTCGTCGGTGATCCCGGCGTCGGTGTAGGTGGCTGCCAGCGCGGCGTCCAGGGCCGCCCGTTGCGCGGCGGTCTGGTTCCCCAGCAGTACCTGAATCAGGGTGTGCAGGAACAGCTTCCGTCGGGTGAGCGCATCAGCCGGGGCACTGCGGCGGCCGTCGGGCCGCATGTGGACTTCCAGGTCGAACGGGTTGAGCCGGACGCCGGGTGCGCCGAGGCGGATGTGGGTACCGCCCACAGCCTCGGCGAGGCGGCGGTATTCGTCTTCGGGGTCGATGACGACCTGCTCGATCCCCCGATAGAGGGCACGTAGGATCTCGGTTTTGACCAGGTAGGACTTGCCCGCACCGCTGCGCCCGAGGACGACGAGGTTGTGGTTGTGAGCCTCAGGCCCGAACCGGTCCACGAACAACAACCCCGACGCGGCGTCGCGGCCGTAGAGGACGCCCTGGGGCCGGGCAGCCTGGGCGGGGTCGGCGGCAGGGAGTTGGGGTGAGTCGAAGGGGAATGCCGCGGCGAGAGCGGTGGTGTCGAAGGTCCGCTGGACCCGGATCAGGTACTGGCCGCTGCGCGTCGGGCGAAGACGCGCGTACGGGTCGGCCGGGGTGGGCTCGGTGAAGTCGAAGGCGAGCTGTTGCGGTGTTGCGCGGCGACCGGGACCCTGCGGCGGCTCGGGAGCCGGTGGTGATGTTCGGACCCGGCGCACCGGGATCGGGAGCGGGTACTGTCCCCCGGCCCCGGCGCGGATGCCCCGGTACGGGTCCGGCGGAGTGAAGTCGAAGGCGAGCTGGCGTCCCCTCGCCGACCGGGTCGGACGTGGCGGTGGAGTGCCGGTCGCCTCGGCCGGTGCCGGGCTGGGTTGCCGCGCGACCCGGCGGACTCCTTCCAGGGGCAGCATGAGCTGCCCGTCCCGTGTCGAGCGCACCCGCGCGTACGGATCGGGCGGCCCATTGCTGGCGGCGGTGCGAGGTGCTCGCGGAGCGCGGGCGGGACGCGGCGTTCGCCGTGCCGGTGCCGCCGAGGCAGCGGTGCGAGCGCTGCTCGATGTGGCCCCTTTGAGCATGCCGAGGGTCTTGTAAGCGATGAACCCGCGCACGATCGACCCGAGAAAGCTGCGGCCTTGCCCGATCTCGAGCACCGACAACAACCACATCGGCGTCTTGATCAACACGAACATCAACGCCAAAGCGACAGTGAGATCGGCGATCTCGTTGGCGTCCGGGCCGAACAGATGCCACCCACCGGGGGTGAGCAGCACCCGCAGGACGGTTACCAGAGTCAGTGATTGCACAACCTGGATCGCCAAGCAGGCGGCGAAAGAGCGCCACCACCAGCGGGCGATGCCGTCGAGGCCCGGCAGCCCGTGACACATCAACGCCAGAGGCGCGCCCACGATCAGCAGGATCGTGATGGTGACCCGCACGACGTAGGAGATGAGCAGCACCAGCAGCATCACCGACAGCGCGAGTTGCAGCAGCACGAACACGCCTCGGCTCTGGTTGCTGGTGACCGCCAGCTCGGTCAGCGCGTCGGCGGCCGAGCCGGAGGCGACGCCGTCCCCGGCCAGCGCACCGGCGAGGGCGTTGGCGAAACCGATTCCGGCGGTGGCGATCATCATGCTCAATCCCCCGGCCCCGAAGCCGATCACCAGGCGGGGTGCGAGTTCGCGGATCGACCATTGGGTTTGGACGCTCTCGCGCATCATCAACAACGCCCCGGCGGCCATCACGACCAGGACGTAGAGCGCGACCACGATCTGCCAGGACTGATTCCACAGAGTGCCGATCTCGGGTATCTGCCCGGGTTCGGGTGTGGTGAGCAGGGTTTGCGAGAGCAGTTCCAGTAGCGGGTTGAGCGAGGTCTCCACGATGCGCCGGAAGAACCCGTCGACCGCGTTCTCCACACAACCGTTGATGTTGGTGACCCCGCACTCCGCCGACCCCGATCCCGAACCGGATCCGGGAGTTGGTGCCGTTGTCGTGCCGGGCGCAGTCGTTGTCGGCGGGGCCGGTGCCGGGGCGGTGGTCGAGGGCGGTGTCACCCACCGACGCGGGGTTGTCGTGGTCGGTGGAGTGGTTGTCGGGGCGGGTGTGGCCGGTGCGGTGGTCACCGGCGGGGCCGGTGTCGGGGTGGCGGGTTGGGCGGCGGCACCGGCGGAACTGGTGAGCGCGATCAGGACCGCGGCGAGCACCGCCGCTGCGCTCGCGGCAGCGATGCGCGCGACAGGTGAGAACCGGGCGGGTGCCGGGGGTGCCTGGGCCGAGGTGATCACGGTCAGGCTCCGATGATGGACTCGAGCACGGCGACAACGACCGGTGCCAGCATCGCCAGCGCATATCCCAGGCACGCGGCGCGGAAGGCGGTTTTGGCCTTCTCGATCTCGCTGGGGTCACCGCCGCCGAGCAGATAGCGGGCTCCGGCAATGGTCAAGAACAATGTCGCCAGCCCGGCCAGGATGCCCACCAACCAGTTGCGGGCGTTGTCGATCACCTCCCCCAATGACGACACGATAGCCAGCACATCGGCGTGCGGTGGCGCCGCTGAAGCAGATCCGGCGATCGGTACCAGCAGGACCACGGTCGTGGCCGCGACCGCAAGCACCCGCAGCCAATGCCGAGCCGACCGTGGCGTCGCGTGGTTGAGATGTCCCTGGTTGGTGTTCATGCCGCCACCTGCCCGTGCTCGGTGCTCGACTGCGCCGGGGCTGGCGAGTTCCGGTTCGGCCGGCGACCTCGCCGCGGTGACCGATCCGGTGGTGCGAGGGCGGTGACCGCCGCCGCCTCGACCGGGCTGGTGCGCTCGGGGTCGACGTCGCGAGTGCGGTCGTTCAGCCATGCGAGCAGGGCGCGTTCGGCGCGGGGCCGCTGCTTGCGCAACTTCCACAGCGACACACCACGTTCAGCGGCCAAGGCGGTCAGCGACCGGCCTTCCCACCGCGACGCGGCGATGAGTTCGCCGGCGTCGGCGGAGATCACTCCAGCGGCCACGGCTTGGGCCAGCACCGTCTCGGGATGCCCCGGCCCGGCTCCGATCGCCCGCACCCGCTCCCCCAGCGGGGCCAGGTCCTGGTCGAGGTCTCCCACCACCGTCAGGCTGGTTCGCTGACGGGTCGCCGCCTTTAGGACGGCGCGGTAGGCACCCCAACGCAGCCGATGCCAGACTCCGCCGGGTGAGCGGTGATGCTGCTGGTGGAGGTGATGCTGGTGGCTCGCAAGCCGGATGTGTTCGTCAGAGCGCTGACCCCGTAAGAAGGTCGTAAGCTGGTCCGGATCGCGCGGCGCAGCAAGCAGCCGATCCGGATGCGGCGGGCGGT
Source organism: Nocardia sp. NPDC059691 (assembly GCF_042733915.1). Classification (NCBI taxonomy): domain Bacteria; kingdom Bacillati; phylum Actinomycetota; class Actinomycetes; order Mycobacteriales; family Nocardiaceae; genus Nocardia; species Nocardia sp. NPDC059691. The sequence goes on from NZ_JBHWFB010000012.1 coordinate 13,719, forward strand.
GGTGGTGATGGCGTCGGCGCAGCATCAGCCGGTCGGGTTAATTGCGAAGCTGATGCAAGTGTCGGATTCGTATGTGCGACAGGTAATCCACGACTTCAACGGGCATGGTTTCGAGGTCTTGGACCCAAAATGGAGCGGGGGCAGGCCAGCGAAGACCGATCAGGCGACACGGGAAGCGGATCTGCCAGATCGCCCGGTGCTGCCCCGTGACCTAGGATGGCCGTTCGCGACATGGAGCCTGTCGAAGCTGGCGGACGTGCTGCGGATCAACAAGATTACCGACATCAGCCGTGAAACACCACGGAAGATCCTGAACGTCGGTGGGGTGTCGTGGCAGGCCACGAAAACGTGGAAGGCCCCGGCCGATCCGGCTTTTCAGGCAAAGATGGCGCGGGTGTCAACCTCTACGACCATCCGCCCGTCGACGGCCGCGTGGTCTGCGTGGACGAGTTCGGGCCACTGAACACGCAGCCGCGCCCCGGCCGTGGCTGGTTCAGCGCGCGGCGGCCACGCCGGCTGCGCGCGACCTATCGCCGCACCCAGGGGGTTCGGCACATGTTCGGTGCCCTGGACCTGTCCTCGGGCCAGTTGTCCTACCGGATCCGGGACCGGAAACGGTGGACGGAGTTCCTGGCGTTCGTGAAATCGCTGCGAGCCCGGTGGCCGGGCCAGACACTGTATCTGACCTGGGACAACTACTCGGTCCACAAACGGGCCGAGATCTGTGCATGGTGCGCGGCCAACGCGGTCGAGCTGGTGTTCTTGCCCACCTACTCGTCGTGGCTCAACCGCATCGAGTGCGAGCTCGCCTCGCTGCGGTACTTCGCGCTGAACGGCACCGACTACCGCAGCCACGGCGAGCAAGACGACGCGATCGGCACCTACGTCCGCTGGCGCAACCAGCACGCCGGACCCGTCGGCGACTTCGCCGTCGGATCCAAGACCCGCCACCCGGATTACCTACCGACTGTTGCCTGACGCGGCACTAGGCCCGCGACTAGCGCATTGTCCCCGCTGTCGACGTACGATCGGCATGAAAACCTGTACAGCAAAACCACTTACGCTACCCGCATTCACCTGTAGGACTACCGCCGATCGGCCGACTCCCTCATCGCCGATGCCAGGTCGAGCGCTCCTTGCGGGTCGATACCGTCCGCTCTTCTCGGATCGACCATATCGGCATCGGTCCGCCAGCGATCGAATTCGCCGCCGGAGACAAAGAACCAGCGATCCAGCGCCTTCTTGAGGTTTGTCGCGGCTGTCTCTTCAGCCTGACTACGAAGGTCCCTCTCGGGAAGTCCGGGCTGGCTGGTCACCAAAGCCTTCATCTGCTGTTTTGTGCACCAGTCCAGATACATGTGACGGGCCTGACCGAGCTTCACATCGAATTTGGAACGCTCAGGAAGCCAGTCCGAAACATGACTCCAAACGTCAGGAATGGCGAGGGCCTGCATCCAAAAATAACGGAAGTAGACCGCTTGCGGGGTGTCCATGTTGACAATTTGATTGATCGGATCGGTGATCGTCTTACTGAACGCAAGCTTGCGATCACGAGCTTTTTTGTGATCGATCGCAAAGAAAGCATTCCATGCCACAGCGAGTGCATCCGCGAATGCAGGAAGTTCAGAGATTTTGGTGGTGGTAACCATATCTTTGCGCAGCTCCCACAGGGAGCCAAGTGTCATGAATAGTCCGAGTTGACAGGCGTGAGTGTTGTAGACACCGTAGACTGATTTGCAGTTCCTTATATTCTCAGGTCGAGTGGACTCGAGATATTCCAGCGCTCGGTACCGGTCAAAATCTTCTTCTTTCGCCTTAAGTGCCTCCCAGGCCCGGATGACGTCCGATTTCGGCATACGGTGCTCACCTGACTGCCTGGTTTCGACGTAGTGTTCATAGCTGGAGCGCAGGGTCCAAAATACACCCACTCCCCCGAAGAGCGCATCATGGGCGAGTGAAGCGAATGTGTCCGCAGTGTGCCAATCCTCCTTGAGCTTCGTCAGGCTGGTCGCGTGATCAGCGTACGGTTTGACCTGCGAAAGCAGCATGAGAATCGCCGCGCCCCAGGTCTCCATGAAACGCCGGCCGATCGCGTCGGCCTGACCTATGGGGAAGTTGAGGTTTCCGATCGACTCACGATCGAAGACATAGCCCGCGTCGTCTATTCGGTCAGGAAGGAGAGTCTGGAGGTCGAGCTGTGTCCGCATGAACTCGTCGCGCTCCTCCGCGCTCTCACGCCCGACAATCGGTTGAGCCAAGTTTGTAAGGTACTTGGGATGCCCGAAGACGCACCGATTGACCGCCATCTTCAGCAAATTCACGTTGGTGATGACGGACCATCGTGCCGGTCGGCTGCTATTGACGTCCGGATTGTCGTATTCGACAGCGTACAGCGGCAGTCGCCTACCATCATTGTGTCCTCGAAGGGCACTAAGGACGCTTCGAGTCAGAACGTTGCCGAGTTCGGCGTCCGACAGGAGAATTATCCTCGATTCACTCGGCGGGCGAGCCTCCTTATTGACGTCGACGAAAAGTTTCCGGGCAGCCTCGTGGGGACGTGACGCTTCACCAGTCTGCTGTGGAAACCAGCAGACCGTGACAGGCACCTCGATCTTCTCGAGATCGACCTCAGTAGTTTCATGGGTCTCGATGAGCTGCCTGACTTGATGTTCGTAAAATGACCGGAATTTGACTCCCGCGGTGTCCTGCCAGGTGTTGGAAAGAGTCCGCTCGATGGCAAGGAGCGCCATCGCGCGGTGCTGACCGTCGAGCACCACCAAACTCGCCTCCGACCGGTTCCACCACAGCTTTCCTACGTTTGCGCCGTGCGGCTCGCCATCGGCGCCCAGTAGCCGGTGGATTTGAAATGCGTTGCCGGCACGCTGTTCCTGCCACGTCGCGTCGTCGTAGTTGGTGACGGTAGAATTGCCCATCTCCGGGAATTTGGTCGGCTTCTTGTTGCGGAACGGCAGAAGCACCGCAACGATCGGTGGAAAAAACGCTGGCCCGGTGGATTGGGGCTTGAGAAGGTAGGGGATGAGGTTGACAGCGACCCGATGGTCGTCGAGGTCGCGTTGCAATAGCTGGTTGAAGTCGAGGTCGCCAGCGTCCATGATCTCCCGGACCGGCGCCAGGCTCTTGGTGAGCTGGCGTTCAGGAGCGTCGCCGTCTCCGCCGAGTTTGGCCTTGGTCATCATGTAGTCAACGCGGCCCGCAGGTGTGTCGAAGCTGCCCCACGTTCCCTGGACGTAGTCCCGGAAGGTTAGCTTGGTGCCGGAACCGAACATACTTCGTTGCCTTTCTTGTGCTCTTATATATCGGGTCGTGCCCAAACCACACTTCGCCTTAATACGCCAACACGCATGAAGATGGAAAAATAGCCCACGTGTCGGCGTCCGGCAACGAATGCCGGGCTGCGAAGCGCTTCTTGCGCGATCGGTTCCGGGGGTCCCCGCAGGGCTGCACAGACCACCGAATCTACCACCTATTGATTCTTGAAGTGCTCTTTCAGCAGAGCTCCACTGAACATTCCCCAGTACGTCCGCAGCTGGTCGAACTGGTCGGGATCTTCGTACATACTCTCTGCTTTTGCGTAGGCCATGAAGAGCAGGTCTATCGCAGACTGGGTGCGCCTGGCGAGTTCCGCCATCTCCTCAGGGGCCAAATTCGTAGCGCCTTCGTCGGCGACCTTCTTAATGGGCTCATAAACGTCCCGAAAGAAGGCATGTCGGCGGTTGAGCCTCACGTGCGACTTGCCGTTGAGATGGTGGATCTCCAGGAACTCCTTGCCGGGCCAGTGAGCGTCGAACAACGTGATCGGCTTGGTCCGTACCTGTTCGCGGATCTTCTCTATCGCTGCGGCGTCGGCCTGTGGGTCGAGCCCTCGGTCCTCGGCGGTCTCCTTGACGATCCGTTCTTCCTCTTCCGCGGTCGCTGCTCGTCCGGCGGGACCCTTCGGGAGGGTAGAGTCAACGCGATCAGCTGTGTCCATGCTGTCACTGTGATCCCCGTTCTCGGCACGATTCCGAGCGTCGTACTCATCCCACTGCCGTCGGACAAGCGACCGAGCTTGCAGGACGGGACGTTTCAACCAGGTGCGCAACTCGTCGCGAAGCTTACTGACCGGCTCGGCACCGCGCTTGACGTGACGAACCTGGAAGTATTCGTCCAACTCGGCCGGGAAGCGAACCTCGATCGCGACGTAGCGCATCACCTTGTCTGTCCGGCCACCTGCGACCAGCTGCGGCACAACGTCGTAGTAGATCTCGCGCCCGTTGCGGAGAATGCTGATCCGCGCCGCATTTTCGGCGTTGATCTGGAATTCACGTATGTCGTGACCTTTGCTGTCAACTTCACCTCCGGCCGTCCGGTACGGCCTGAACTCCGGAGGCACAATGGCGACGGCGACGTGAACCTTATGTCCGTCGATGACGATGTCATCTTCTTCGATCATCTGCCCGCGTGGATCGGCTGGCTTGTATCGCGAGATGATGCGAGGGTTGTCCATCTGAAACAGTGGGTCGTGGAGTGTGATCTTCTTGCCGTCGAGTTCGAAGGTTCGGCCGGTGTCGATAAAGGTACGGTAGGCCCGGGCGATGAACTTCCTGAGATCAGAAATCTTCTCCTCAAGGGAGGTTGCGAACTTTCCACCGCTCGACAGCCGATCGATCTTCCCGAAGACCACCACCGTGCCGGAGGAGAAGGGTCTACCATCACGTCCGACCATGAGTTTTGCCGCTTCATCTGGCCATTCATTAACGATCTCTGTCGTGATGTACTGCTGCCGGCCTTCACGGATTTCCTCAAGGTCGATGTAGCTGTGGTGGATGTCTGAGCTGGTGAGTTGTTTGCTGTAGATGTCGATGCGCTCGCCGAGACTAAGTCCGGCTAGCTTCAGCCCGACACCGAAGCGGCCGAGACCTGCCCGTTGGTTGTAGCGGTTGCTGTAGCCCATGGACAGGACCTTGTGCATGATCGCGGGGTCGATGCCGGTGCCGTTGTCGGCGATGATAATGCTGTCGATGGCCTTCTTTCCGCGACTGTAGACGGGCAGCACCCGTAGGAGGGTAGCGTCGGCCTCGATGGAGTTATCCAAGGGCTCTCCGACGGCGGCGGTCAGGTCGAAGCCCGCGTCGCGCATGGACTCCAGCGCTCGGTCGACCTGAATTATGTCAGCACGCTGATCGTGGGCTGATTGAAAAAGGGGCTGGCTTGTCATTCCAGGATCCTTTGGGAGTTGTTCGGGCGGATAGAGGTTTCAGGGGTGCTTCTTTGCCGCACTGGATCGCTGTCGCGGAATACTGCAAAATATGCACGCCGTCTGGTGGAAGTCGGGCTTGTCGGGGTGGAGCCGGTTGGACAGCGTCCCGGCATGGAGGTGGAACAGTGCGCACTCCATGTCGAATGCGTTGGTTACGGAGTGGTGGATGTCGTAGGTGAAGTACTCGCCTCGGCGATCGATGCTGTGGCGAATCAATCGGCGCTGGATGTCGGTGTCGCTGCGGCCGACGTAGATCAGGTCGCCCTTGTCGTTGTACAGCATGTATGTGCCGATGTAATGGCTGGGAATGAGTGTGCGGATAAGCCAGGGGCGCAGGCGCAGAAGCCGTGGTCTCATCCGACGAGCGCCGACTCGTGCCAAATCTGGCGTGCGTGCCGTCGAGCCCGGCTGATGCGCTGACGGACATGCGTTACCGGCAATCCGTTGCGATGCGCGAGACTCTCGGCATTTTCGCCGGCCGCCAGGCTGTTGAGCATCGCGCGGTCACCGACCGTCAGCGCCGGTTCAGACTGAATCCAGACGCGGATTTCGGCGAGGCGGAAGTTCTGGTCTTCCGCGCCGACCTCCGCGTCCTCGCCGAGTTCTGCTACCGGGGCGATCTCTCGACGTCGCTCGATGGCCTGGTGTGCGTGTCCAAGCGCTGATCGCATATGCACTTTGGGTGCGCCGGTGATAGCTTTCCGCGGAGTCCGCAACAGCTCGTCGAGAGCACGATCGATACGGTCGAGCTCGTACACGTCGCGCGTCGTGAGAGCCCGGTTTTGTAGTGCGATGACGGCTGCCTGAACAGGTTCGCTTATCATGTGTTGCTCCATGTGGTCTGGTGGCGAGCCCCATGCGGTGGCACGCGTCCGTGTGTGGTGAAGCATTGTGTGTGAAGTTGTTTCGGTCAGTGTACTCGGCCCCACCGACATTCGGTGCCTTCTGCGACGAACTCGGGATGTCGAGGTACTCCTACCTATATAGATCGGGTGAGAGAGCCGTTTGTTGCAGGCCCATAGCAACTTTCGTTCAAAGTGCTGGTCAGGCGCGTACCGCTGTCGGGTGTCGGCTCGCTGATCTCGGGCTGGCACCCGACTTCGGATCCACCCGCCGCGACTCCGAGCAAGGCATCGTGAGCAGCACGGTGCTCGGCGCCAACGACTGGTGACTGCGAATCCCCCGGGACATCACGCTGCGAGCGGAGACGCACGCACTCAATTGTCGTGTGATAAATTAGGACCCCGATTGCGTCGGCGTGCTCGTGACCTTGTTGACAAGTTCGGGCCGGGTTGTGATGCTTTCGGCGCGTGCCGCTCGGTGAGGCTCGGAGGTTCGGTATTCGTTGGTACAGAGGCTATTTCATGACGTGCTGACTGTACAGGAAAGGTTCCCCGGACGCCGAGGTCGCCCTCCGGTACGGGGTGTCTCGTAGTCGGTTTACCAATGAAAGACCCGGGTGAGGTGGAGGCGCTGCGAACGGCGTTGAGCCGACTACGGACGAGCCCGAGACGGATCCCAGCCGAGGTCGAAGCGCTGACATGCGAGGTGCGGCGCGTTCACCCGCGCTGGGGTGCGCGACGGATCGTGTTCGAGCTCGCCCTGGCGGGGCGGATTCAGTGCCGTCGCGGGCGATGGTGCATCGGATCCTGGTCCGCAACGACCTGATCCGGCCCAGCAGCAGCGGCACCGTCCCAAGTACAGGTACTGGCAGCCAGAAGCGCCGATGCACCTGCGGCAGCCGGACCTCATCGGCGGCATCCACCTAACCGACGGGCACGTAGTCATGGTCGCGCGCCGGCGACTGCTGATCGGCCGCACCTACACTGGACAGACGGCCACGATCGGTGTCAAAGACACCTATTTCCGGGCACCTGCGGCGGCGCCGAAGTGGCGCTGCGCCCGTGCATCACCCAGCACCCCGTCAGACGCTGGAAGGTGAAACCATTCCCCCGAACCGGATTCGCAAGTCCACCACGTCCTGAGACCTTCAACCAAGCCCTAAGCGTTGCTTGTCGCCGAGGTTCTGAGCCCTCAGAAAACGGCATCAGCCTGCGGATTCCGTGAGCGCCGACACACTCGATGCGACCGCAGGGGCTAGGGACGACCACTCGCCTGGGCAATGGCGGCCGTCGAAGGGTGCAATCGGCCGGGAGCTGAACGTCGGTCCGTTAGTTCGGAGTGCCGCCATTCCTCAAGTGGAAGAGCCGATGCCCTCTTACACGAACGCCGGCCGCGGCGAGTGTGGCCTCCCACCCGCGCAGGCTGCCGATCCGCTCCGGGTGCTGGTACAGTCCGGCACGCTGCTCCGCGCGGGTCAATTTGGCGTAGAGCTCACGGCGAGGATCGTCGCGTCCGACGAACTCTTCCTTCCGATGGATCAGAGGCGGGTTGTCGGAGCGGCTGTAGTCGCGCGACTCGACACCAAGGTTTTTCAGGTTGACAGTGATGGACGCTGCGAGGGTCGGGTGTGCGTCGCGATCGAAGCGTGGATAGACAAGATAGGACACCTGTGGCTGCACGACCGACAGCTTGATCAGGTTGGCATGTTCGATTGTCCCCGAGAGCACGCGCGCGCACCCCTCGTATACCTGGAGCACCGGTGGGAGTTCGGCCAGCGCCGATCGGTGGACGTAGAGGGCCGTCGGTGTCTGTTTGCCGATTGCTGAGCTTCGCGCGGACACGAGGACCATCGTGGGGTCGCCGCATGCCAGTAGCATTCTATCGGCCTGTATGCACGCTGATTGGTAGGTGCCGAACAGTGTACGGATGTCGCAGGCCAGTGTGGTTCCGAGTTGGCTGAACCGGGGACGCCGACCGAACCTGGACAGCGCGATATAGATCAGCAATTCCGACCGCCGCTGGCGAGTCACCTGCTCCCAATGGTCGTCATCGGTGACCTGTCGAATCAGGGAAACAGCACGTCCGAGACTGCCGACTGCCTCCCTGATCGCCTCCGCAGCACCGTCGCTGAGTTCGCCGGGACGAGGTGGGCGGGCATGATCGCTCAGGAAGTCGAACAATGGCGCGAGGGTGTCTCGGTGCGTCTCGTAGAGGGTGTGGGGGTCTATCCGAACCCGTGGTCGGTAGCGGTAGACGCGGCTGGCGAGGAATTGCTGGGCGACGCTGGGCTCCCGGAAGATGTAGAAGATGCCGGGTGCGGCGGCGTGCGCCTGTACTCGGAGGGTTTCCTCGATCCATGTTGCCAACTCGGCTTGCTGGTAGAACTTCTGGAAGGTTCCAGTTCTGGTGAGCAGCCCATCGCCGAGGGGACGACCGAGAAGGTCTCGTGCGTCCCAGGTCAATCGTGAGGAGACGATCAGGACTTTCTTGGCCAATCCCCATGCGGTACGAAGTGTCTCGGCTCGCTCGTCGGGGCGTTCGATGACGTTGACGACGTAGCCGAGGTTGACGACATCCGCGTGCCGACGCTCAGTATGCGGTCGGTGGTTGGGATCCCACCCGTCGACGACGTAGCCGAGGGCTGAGAGGTTGCGCAAGTCATCACCTCGCCCACACCCGTAATCGAAGACCGACGACGACTGGTCGAGCACGTGATCGGCGATCGCCGCGGCGAGTGGGCGCGACAGGGCGTTTCGAGCCATTGCCGTTCGATGGCGGGCGACGACGATGCTCATGCTTATTGTTCGCCTGGTTGCGCGAACAGTCGGGGTGGCGTCATGCGACGTCGTGTTCGTCGGGTGCCATTGTTGTGGCGACGAGGTCGGCGATGTTGCGCACCTGGCGGTCGCCGACGAGGTACCCGATGCCGCGGTGCAGGTGCAGCCGGAACTGCTGGGCCAGGGTGTCGTCGTCCAGTGGCAGTCCGTCAGTGTGGCACCGGTGCCGCAGCAGTGCCCAGTAGAGCGCGCCGTGTGGGCCGGCGAAGGTGCGCCAGCTCATCTCCAGGTTGCTGTCGGCCGGGATCTTCATCGCGGGTGGTGGGGCGGCCTCGGCGAGGGATCGGCACAATGCCCAGCGGCACAGGGTGTTCCAGTGTTCGATTCCAGTGCGGCGTCTAAGGGTGGTGAGTTGGTCGCGGCCCTGTTTGCTTAGGCGGATGGTCTCGAGTGGCATCGTTGTCCTCGCTCAGCTGGGTGTCGGCTCGGGCCAGAAGTAGCCGGGTTCAGTGGTGGTATGTCCTGTGTCGCTGTTGTATTCGAGCCGATAGGCGTGACCGATGTAAGGTTGGAGCTGGTTCCAGGCGGCCTGGTCGATTTCCTGGTCGGTCGACAGCAGGATCACTTGGTGACTCGCCTGCGGGAAATACCGCGAGACCAGGTGGCTTCGGTGTATGCCGTCGAGTCGGCCCAGTGGCGTGTCGATGACCACCGGAAGGGGCCGACCCGAGGCTTGGGCGAGCCCCCACAGCAGCGACACCGCGAGGAGTTGCCGTTCGCCGGCAGACAGTTGCTGCGGAAGAACGGCGTTCCCGGCGTGGCCGCGCAGCTCGATAGTGAAGGACTCCGGATCGATCTTCAGGTCGGTAACCAGCCGCTCCTTGCGCAGCAGCCGCTGCAGTGCCTGGATGACGAGCGATTCGATGCGCTGGAGGTTGCGGCGGGTTGCCTCGACACGCAGGGCGGCGAGTGTGCCGCGGACCCGCTCACTGTGGTGAATGATCCGCCGGGCATCGTCGTTTTCGGCCACTTCCTCGGTGGCCTTCTGCAGCAGTCGCTCCACCGTGCGCTGTTGCTCGGCGGCTCGTGCGTCGGCATCGGCTACCAAGCCTTCCGCTTGAGCTGCAGCGCTGCTCGCTGCTGTCCACTCAGCCAGCGCCGTGTCCCGTCGTGCGCTCAGCGTGTCCAACGCGCGACTGTCGGGTACCGCGGCGAGGGTATGGACGACCTCGTCGAGCTGGCGGACGAGGTGGTCGCGTTCGGTCAGAGCGGTGGTGACCTGCTCGCCGACCAGGTCCAGGTCGTGGTCGACCAGCGACCGCAAGCGGGAGGTGTCCTCGGCACCCATCTGTACGACACGCTCGATCCCGGCCACGGCGACTCGCGTGTGGCGTTCGTCCGCCAGGAACGACTCCAGGTCGTCGATGGTCTGCTTCTTGACCCGCTGGGACCGGAGACGGTTGAGGATGTCCGCGTCGCGCTTGATGAGTACGCCGATGACCTGATTCTGCTCATCGGCAACCAATTCCCGCTCAGCCATGCCCAGCACGTCGACCAGCTGTGTACGTACCAGACGGAGTGGCACCACACTATTCGCAAGGTCGAGAAGACGGGTATCGGTCGCTTTCAGCGCCTTTTCGAGGCGGACCTTCTCGTCTTCCAGGGTGCGCTGACGGACTAGCAGCTCACTGCCTTCCATTCGTAGCTGCTCTTCGAGCTGTCGAAGCTTGTTCTCCGCGCGCTCGGCGATCGTCCGACACTGGGCGGCTTCTTGCTTCGCGGCAGTAGCCGCCTTGTGGGCGTCCTTCGCGCGACGGTTAGCGGCGTCGAGCATTTTGTGCATCGACGGCGGCGCCAAGTCGGCGCGGTAGTTTCGTTCTATCACCGAAAGATCGGTTGCCAATCGATCGACCAACTCCAAGCCGAGAAGCGCACCGATCGCTGTCTTGAGCATGTCGCGGGCGTTGTCCAGCTCGGCGAGTGTCTCGATCTTCTCCCCGTCGAAGAAGAACAGCTCCGCGACACCTCTCGGCACGAATGCCTCAACCTGCTCCGCCCACCGGTCGGTGAGGGACCGATCGGGCATGCCGTCGACCAGCACGTCGAGGCGCTCGCGGACGGTGGATTCGGTGGCTGTCCACGTTCGCACGATCCGGTAGTTGCGTCGTCGCCCTTCCTGGTAGACATGGAACGCCAGCTCGACGCCAGCGCCCTCGCTGCCGGGGACACTGTTGTGAATGAGCCGACGCAGGTAAGTTTGATAGCTGGAGGAACGCCGTGACGCGGTGCGGGCCAGCGAACCGAACAATGCCAAGTGCAGTGACTCCAGGACGGTGGTCTTACCGCCGCCGTTGAGCGCGCCGATCACCACGACCGGTCGACGCGGATCCGGTGGAGTCAGGGTGATTTGATGGTGTCCGCCGAAGACCCCGACATTGCGGAGTACGAGCTCATCCAAGATCACGGTGCGTCCGCCCCTTCAGCATCGAGTGTCTCGACAGCATCTGCGATGCTGGGCTCCAAGCCCAAGTCCAGGTTGTACTGCTCGCTCAGCTGTTGAGGGGTATCGCGGCGGAGATTGACCCGACCGACCGCATCGTCGGCGTCAGTGTAGAAACCGCGCCGCAACGACCGCTCCAATGCGTCGAAGAGGCCAGCGCGCCGGGTCATCGACCGGTGCCGCTGCTCGATGTCGAGTAGTTCGCGTACCAGCTCGAAATGCAGCTCGTCGCCCTCGGACAGCTCACGCAACAACGCGACGTCTTCCGGGCCGAGGGCAAGATGGTTATCCATCGGGCGCCCGGGGTACGGCTCACCGACAGCGGATTCGTAGATGCGGGGAAGGGTGTCTTCGAACTCGTGCTTCTCGATCACCCAGATGCGTCGGATCTCCTCCAACTCGGGCAAGCTTATCAGTTCGATGGTTCCGACATTCGTCGGCCCGTTCCTCCGGATCCACGTCTGGGCTTCGAGCAGTTTGGTCAGCCATCGTTCACGCCAATCCTGCTTGTACGGACCGAGAATCGGCTCATCGTGGAACAGCTGGACGGAGCCGTTCATTCGGCGGAAGTCGCGCTGTTCCTTTCCCCGCAGCTCCTCCAGCTCATTGCGCAACTCGAGCAGGGGCTGCATCCACTCCTTCTCCTCATCGTTCTGGATCATCGCCGACATCGACTTATCCTTCTCGACGAGAGTGCATACCCAGCAACCGAAGCGGCTGTCGCCGCAACTGGGTGTGCTTGCGTCGACCACCAGCGGACATTCACCATCCGATGACGCGCCCTGATACATCGTCAGCAGTTCCTTGTTGGAGTACCCCCACGGATTCGGACGCTGCATGAGCGACAGCCACACGTCGTCATTGGACCAGTCCTCGATCGGTGTGTAGACCAGCGAGTTCGGCAGATTAACATTCGGACTCAACTTGTCCCGAACACGTTTGCTCTCCAACGACGACATGCGGGCCGACCGGCCGGAACTCTCCGCTTTGCGGGTACCCAGCACGAGGATCGCCTCGCCGTGTTTACGTACCACTCTCCGGATGAACGCGTTCGATGGCTTGATCTTCAAACGCTCAGTGCACCAACGGAATTTCGGCTTCGGCGAAGGGTAGCCGCGCCCGATCAGGTTCACCCAGAAGGTGTCGTTCACTTCCGGAGTCAGGCGGTGCGGTTCGATCGGCAGCTGTTGCTCCTGCGCGGCCTGTCCCAACAGCTTGAGGGAGTTGGTGACCCACGCTGCGACGACCGGGTTCTCCACCAGGGTGTCGGTGGAGATCACATGGACCTTCTTCGTCCGGTGCTCGGCTGGCAACCCCTGTAACGCCATCCACACCAGCTGCAGCGTGGCCGTGGAATCCTTACCGCCGCTGTAGCCGACAACCCAAGGGATCCCGTCGGCGAGATAGAGCTCCTGGATCTCGCGCGCCAGCCGATCCAACGTTGCTGCGAAGCCTTCTTCTGCGAATGCCGAGTTCTTCCGGGAGGCAGCGGGTTTCATTTCTCTCCTCGTCGATGTGCGTCTTCGACGCGCTGTTCTTCCTCGCTCAGCGACATACCCAATGCCTCGCGGATAACATTGGTCGTAAGCACCACGTTGGTGGTCGACTTCGAGACTTTCCCACCCACCAGGGCCCGACCTTCCCAGAGAGCGGTATTCATACGAGACCAGTCGATATCCGACAGCGGGGTGAGTCGCCGCATCCACACCGTAGGGTCGTGCGTCTCTTGCAGCAGAGTGCGTCCAATATTGCCCAGCGCGTGCAGCACGATACCGTGGCTGTGGATGAAGTCTCGCCGAACATCCCCGGCGGAAACCTTCCGCTTGTGCACTTGTATCCACTCGGGAAACAGACCGAACACGACATCCCAGTAGGCCGACGCCAACTCTGTCGCTTCATCGATCGTCCGAGTTTCACACCCGTCGAGTAGCGATTTGGTTGCGGTGTAGAGCGCCGACAATGTGAAAAGCTTCCTCGACCGCGCGGACAGATTGCTTCGCTCCATCTCGACCAGGTCCTGGAGCACCGGCGAGCGGAAGACGATCGCCCGCGCGATCTGTGCCGCACTCTCACGCTGGTCGTACAGGATCGTCAATGACCGGGCCGGCCGGATCGCGTACCGGTTGAGATCGGTGAACATCTGCTGACATCGAGCAAGTCCGACATCGAGGAACAACACCACCGGAATACTCTCATCCCCGATTTCGGGCTTCTCCCGCAACGCCTGCTCGATCGCCGCGCGCCGATGCTGCCCATCGTTGATGACGAACCGCGCGGACATCGGGATGCTCATGATCCCGATCTGTCCCTCAGCCCCCGAGGCGCCGAACGGTTGGAAGTCGAGGTCGGTATCCACCGACGCCGTCAGCGCGGAGAAGGTGTACCCGGTCGGGTTATCCAAGATGTACTGCGCTATTTCGGGGATTCGAGATTTGTTCAGTGTTCGTTGAGCGCGCAGGGCCGGCTGCAACTCCTCCTCATCGAACAGAAACATCCGGGGTATAAGACGCAGCGGGAACATGGTCACGTAGAACTCGCGCCCGGCCTGGACTCCGCGGATGGTCGGGAACACGTACCCGTAGAAGGCACGACCCGCCACCGCAGCCTCCTTCGGGTCTAATCGGCTGATCGACATGACGTATGTTTCCTTGGGTGTTTGCTTCCTGTCAAGCATACTGACGCGCCAAATCTAGCGTACAAGCAGACACCCAGATCCGTACGGGGTGTGCGCATCCTGCGTACACTAGCGTGCTATGGCAGCTTCGACACGAACGACTCGTGGTACAGCAGACACCTCGGACGACGCTACGACACGCGCGGTCTATCTCGACTGCAACGCGACCGCACCGATCGAGCCCCGAGTCCAGGAAGAGGTCAGCTACTACCTCGACCAAGAGTTCGGAAACGCTGGCAGCCGCACTCACGAATTCGGGCAACGCGCCAAGGAGCGGGTCACACTCGCTCGTGAGCAGGTCGCCAGCATTGTTGCATGCACCCCCGACGAAGTCGTGTTCACCAGCGGCGCAACAGAAGCCGATAACCTCGCCCTCCTGGGACTGGCCCCTCACGGACAGCAGGTGGGTCGACGACACATCATCAGCAGCCAGATTGAACACAAAGCGATCCTCGAACCCCTCGACGTCCTGCGCGACCGAGGATTCGAGGTCACCCTCCTACCCCCGACACCGGGCGGCTGGGTCGATCCGGACGACGTCAGAGCCGCCCTACGCCCCGACACGTTCCTCGTCTCGATAATGCATGTCAACAACGAGACCGGTGTCATTCAACCGCTCGACGAGATCGCCACGGTACTCAATGGGCACGACGCGTACTTCCATGTCGACGCAGCCCAGGGCTTTGGCAAGGAACTCAGCCTTCTGCACAGCCCGCGTATCGACATGATCAGCATTTCGGGGCACAAAATCTACGGACCCAAAGGCGTGGGCGCTTTTATCGCCCGACGACGCGGCTTCCGCAAACCGCCCCTCACGCCTCTCATGTACGGCGGTGGCCAGGAACGCGGGATACGGCCCGGCACCCTTCCAGTAGCACTGATCGCGGGTCTCGGTACCGCCGCCGAACTCGCCGGCAAACAACACAACGCTCGCACCGCCGCCAACCTGCGCTACCGGCAAGCCGTACTCGACACCTTTCTTGAGCTCGGCGGCGAAATCAACGGCGACCCCGAGCGAACTGTTCCCCACACCCTGAACATTGCCTTGCCCGGTCTCGACTCCGAAGCGGTCATGCTTGCGCTCAAGGGCACCATCGCCATCTCCAACGGCTCGGCCTGCACGTCACAGCGCTACGAACCAAGCCACGTCCTGTCCGCGATGAACCTCCCCGACGAGCGAGTCGCCGGCGCGCTCCGCATCTCATGGAGCCACCTCACACCCGACCTCGACTGGGCGACGGTTAGCCAGCACATCAAGGCACTCTTCTAAGCCTGGATCCCCCGATGAGGGACTGTACGGTAAACGGCTCTGGTGCACATTCGGTGGTCGTCCGGGCTGCGGTCCGGATACCGGCTGAACATGAGTGCTACCGACCAGGCACATCCGGGACCGGCCGACAGACCCGGCACGCCATCATGATCCGCGTGGCGAGCACTCGTCCACGGCTACCACCGAATGTGCACCGAGCCCGGTAAACGGGCTCTGGTCCACTTCCGGTGGCGGACGTTGAGTTTAAGGCCAGCAGGACGCGGTGGCGTAGGAGTGGGAAGCCCGCGCGGCCATACACTTGCTCTTTTGATCAGCTTGGTTTGTGTCTACGCCCTCAACGGGCCGTTGCTGTAGGGCAGGGTGAGCCTGGCGATCGCAGCATCATGGTCCTCGTCGAGGCCGCGCAGTAACGGATCGAGCTCTGGCAGCCGCGCCTCGCGGACCTGCTTCATCCACGCATCCAACTCGCTGCCGACGGCGCTCGGTCATCAGCTGTGCGAACTCTGCGACCAGCCAGGCCAGATCGGTCATCGCCGAGCAAGTGGCGAGGAGTTCGTCGAGGTGAGCGCGTCGCCCGTAGGACAGTTCGGTCTGCCGGGTCATGATCCAGTAGGCATTTCCCGCCGCCACCGCCCAGGCCGTGCGACGCCAGCGCCCGCCAGGTGGGAGTCGAGCGGACTGAGCTGCTCCGAAGTCGAACATCCCGGCCAAAGGCGGTTTCCGGCTGGCGGATCCCAAGCCGCCTCGACATTGCCATGAAATCCGCAGCTCACGGCAGGGCAAAGGCTGTGGAGCTGCAGTGGCTGGCACCGACGCTGCCGTATAGTGCCCTCAAATCAGCTGTGCAGTATATGGTTTCGGCATGGAGACTCCTCTGGCAGCCTCGTCCACCACGGCTGGTTCACTGTTCGCTGGCGGGCGGTTCAGCGTCCCGCAGTTTCAGAGAGAGTATGCCTGGACCGAGAGCGAGGTGCGGGAGTTTTTCAGTGACCTATCAAAATCGCTCGGCGACGACACCTACTTCCTAGGCCTGGTGATTTTCACGGGAGATGGTAAAACTAAGGACGTAGTTGATGGCCAGCAGCGAATTTTCACGTTGACTCTCCTCGCGTCGGCCATTTATCACCAGGCGGTTAAATTCAACCGCAAGGCCCTCGCCGATCGGATTGATTCGACCTTTTTGCGCGACATAGACTTTGAGTCGGAAGAGGTGTTTCCTCGACTGGCGCTTTCGTCGAAGACTGATAATGAGATATTGCAGAAGACTCTTGCGCACCCGGCTGAGAAGTTGCAAGACATCAGAGATGAAGATGACTCATTTTCAAAGCTGGTGCTGTACGCATATCGGCTACTGAGTGACCTACTTATTGGAGATCTCGACGAAGATTCATTTAAGCGATTGGGATTATGGGCCGACTTTCTGACTAACAGGCTGTACTTTGCCGTTTTCACTCACCCCGATCCCGCTTCAGCTTATCGAGTATTTGAAGTAGTCAATACTCGCGGTAGAGGGCTCACGACGGCGGACCTGCTGAAAAGCTATGTCCTAAAAGATGTGACCGGTGATGAACATCGGCGACGATACGATGAGTGGCAGCGCATAGCCCGCTCGTTTTCCGGGCAGAATTCTGGCGCATTTGTGAACTATATTCGCCACGCTATTACTCCAGCTAAGGGTTATGTTCCACCGCGCGATCTATACGACGTTTTATCAGGTAGGAACGTCACCCCATCCGAGCCGATCGATGGGGGGGAGCTGCTCGGCACGCTTCAGGAGAATCTTCTTGGTTATCTACAAACCATGGATCCAACTCTCGCTGGGCCGGCTGACCAAAACCAGTTGGCCGTATTCTCTGTCCTGAATGAACTCAACGTAGTGTCTGTCCGCCCCATTCTTCTGGCAATGCTAGAAACGCCTGAATCCGCCGACGGAATGCGGGAAATTTTGAAGCTGGTAGTGAGGCGAGCGGTAGTCGGAAATCTTGGAACAGGGAGTGTGGAAAAGAGATTCGGGCAGGCTGCCAAGCAGATTGCCAGCGAGCGCTCATGGCAAGGTGCTATCGAATCCTTGGATGATCTCAATCCTGGGATCGACGATTTTCAGGAGATACTCGGACGCCGGTCCATGAACAAGGGCCTTCTCAAGGTCATGCGATTGTCGGTGTTGCAAAATACAATTACCCCAGAGCTTGCAGGCTATCTATATTATATCAAGCCTCGAAATGCTCCAGATTGGACGGAGTCGGATGAGGATCGCGTTGCATACTGGGCATCGACTATTGGCAATACCTTCATAGCAACGACCGCCAGGCGGCCGATGAATAGCTCGACTTGGGCGGGCTTCAAGGATGACCTGTTGCCTCGTGGTATCAACGGGGAGTGGCGTGACAAGATTTCATCCTATGAGAGTTGGGACGTCGCTTCTATCGAGGACGTGGGGAGCTCGCTGGCCTCGAAAGCGGCGGACGTTTGGTATGACTGACATGATTGAATTGAGCCACGGGACGGGAGGAATTTTCAACGCACCTTTCAGGCCCGAGCTAATGCGCGTATGGTCAGTGATGAATCGTAGTAGCGAAATATCTGCCCTTGACGAATTGTATAACGGACTTGATCAGCCAAAGCGAAGGCCGGGTCTCTCTGGTAATACCAGAATAGCCTTTGGATTCGATACCAACGCCATCTACCGGATTGGATTGAACGGCACGCGAGGTGACAACGCGGTTGACTACCTGAGGCAGAACAAAGGCCCAGTGATTATTCCCGGACAGGTCATTCAGGAGACTTGGAACAATGCCCTGTCTGGCGTGCAGCCGAAGGCTAGCAAGGTCCGAAAGAAACTCGAAGAGTTAAGGCAGGAAATGGCTGGTATTGGCCAGCATACTGGCGAGCTCGGGGAAAGGGTTCAGGATGCACTCGAAGACTTTACTAGACTTCATGGTCAATGGATCGATCCCGATTCGGCAAAGAATTTTGACCGCACGCTGAGTGTCCTCCGCGATGTTGCTGCTACCAGTTATGTACCACGTCTGCAGTTCTATCAACTGGCAAAGGTTCGCAAAGAAACAAAGACGCCTCCCGGGTTCAAAGACGATGCTAGCAACTATGGAGATTTCTTTGTATGGGCAGATTTTCTCTACGGCCTAGCGAAAGTCGAACCTACCGATATTGATGCAGTTGTCATGGTAACCAACGATAAAAAGCCAGACTGGAGTCGAGGGGGTGTCGCGCACCCGCTTCTCGTAGCTGAGGCAGTTTCAATTTCTGGAGTTCCATTTCGCCTGTGGGACCTTAATGATTTCGAGGCGCATGCTACTAAGATACTGAATGGATAAGGCTCGGTAGCCTTTAATCCCGATGGAAGGGTCCAGTATTTTTCTTCACGAAAGTGCGTCCGCAGTGCTATACCAACAGGAGCTTCCGGCCGTCGAGTGAGATTTACGAGAGGTTGCCACGTTTCGATCGTCAGCGTTCCCACGAAAACCGCTGGTCAACCCCGGCCCCCATCCTTATGTGCCCCGCCGGCGGGCAGGGACCTACGACAACCTGATCACGCACCTGAGGGCGGCGTCTCCTGACGACAAACCGTCAAGCATCTCCCAAGACCATCCACCGAATAGTCGACCTCATAATCAGTAGTAGGGATTGGTTCTGACTGACGTCGAGACGGTCCGGTGGAGTTGCTGTCAGGCGATGCCTGGAAGCTTCCGGTGTTCGACGTCTTCTGAAGGAGCGGCGCGCGTGACGGCAGAATCGCCTTGGTTGGTGGCGGGATTCCGTTGCTCGAGCTCGCCGCAGGAGCGACCTCCTGGGAGGTTTCCTGAGCCTTCGAGCTCTGCGACAGCAGGTCCTGCGGTGTGCTGTGGTCACGGACGGCTAATGAGATGTCGGGACCGCCGAGTGCTGTGATTAGTGCCTCGTCCGAGAAGGTTGATGCGGTAATCGCCGGGGTGGCGGATTGAATCGGGGGGTTTGACCGGCGATGCTGCTCGGTGGAGGTGGTGCCGGTGGCTCGTAGGCCGGATGTGTTCGTGCGGGAGTTGTCCCCGGAGGAGGGGCGCCGCGTGCCGCGGATTGCCAAGACCAGCAAGCAACCGGTGCGGGCTCGGCGGGCGATCGTGGTGATGGCCTCGGCGCAACGGCAGCCGGTGGGGTTGATCGCCAAGCTGATGCAGGTCTCGGAAGCCTATGTGCGGCAAGTGATTCACGACTTCAACGAGGTCGGGTTCGGTGCGTTGGACCCAAAATGGAGCCGGGCATGCCGAGCAAGACGGATCCGAAAACGCGTGAGCGGATCTGTCATATCGCCCGGCCTGGGCTGGCCGTTTTGTACGTGGAGTCTGTCGAAACTGGCGGATGTGTTGCGTATCAATGGAATCGTCGACATCAGCCGGGAAACGCTGCGCGGCATCCTGAAGGCCGGTGGGGTGTCGTGGCAGGCCACGAAGACATGGAAGGCCAGCCAACGATCCGGACTTCATCGCCAAGATGGCCCGGGTACTCGACCTCTACGACCACCCACCCGCGGACGGGCGGGTGGTCTGTGTCGATGAGCTCGGGCCGTTGAACCTGCAACCGCGTCCCGGGCGGGGCTGGTTCGCCCGCCGCACACCCAAACGACTGCGGGCCACCTACCGGCGCACCCACGGCGTGCGGCACATGTTCGGTGCGCTCGATCTGGCGACCGGGCAGTTGTATTACCGCATCCGTGACCGGAAAAGGTGGACGGAGTTCTTGGCCTTCCTGAAGTCCCTTCGAGCTCGTTGGCCGGGCGAGAAACTGTATCTGATCTGCGACAACTACTCGGTCCACAAGCGTCGCGAGGTTCGGCAATGGTGCGGCGAGAACGACATGGAGTTGGTGTTCTTGCCGACCTATTCGTCCTGGCTCAACCGCATCGAGTGCGAGTTCGCCGCGCTGCGATACTTCGCCCTGGACGGCACCGACCACGCAGCCACGACGAGCAGGACACCGCCATCGGCGACTACATCCGCTGGCATAACCAGCATGCCGGACCGATCCGCGACTTCGCCGTCAGCTCGAAAATCCGGCAACCGGATTACCTACGCGACGTTGCTTGACGAGGCATTAGAGTGCCGCTCGACCCCGCCGCGCTCGCGCAAAGTGCGAAACTGGAGGAGCGGTGAGGAATCGAGTTCCTACTGTGGCATCGACTGACTCAAGGCCCATCACGATGTGGCCGTCGTCGACGACAGCGGCAAGGTTGGGACGCGCGCCCATGTCGGCGTCGACACGTTCGGGTTCGCCCAGTTGCTGGAACCACTCGCCCAGGCCGGCGACGGCCCGATTCCGGTTGAGGTCGAGAACGACTGCGGCCGTCGGCGGCCGCGCTGCGCGTGACGGGACGGGACGGCCGGTCTACCCGATCAACCCGTTGAAGATCAGAACAGCGGCCACATAACCGATCTTCAAGCTCCGTTAGCAATCCAGGACCGGTTAGAGCTGCGTTCGGTTCGCGGCTCGTGGCCGGATTCGGTTGCGAGCGCTGCCCGAAACCCTCAGCGCGGCCAGCCCTCCATCAGAAGGGCCTCGACATCCGTCACCGATCAAAAATCCACTGCACTTCAAAAATTCCAGATCCGAAGAGTAACCAGGCCCACTCAAGGATGACGACGATGGAAGAGCGACGTCCAGCAACAACGCGGGTTGCTGATTTCTGTCGACGCCAGACCGTCGAGCCATCCCGCCGCCCTCACCGTCTTGGGCGCTCTGACTGCCCAGAGGCGCTCTCGGCGAAAGAATCTCATCAGGAACGAGCAATGGCTGCATCCCGTGACGGCGATTCGCCAGCCAGATCGGAGTAGCGAAATCTGTAGGCACACGATAGGCCCACCATCCAGCCGGGGTGATGTACTACGCACCCGCCCTGGACCCTAGAGCCCCTCAGGAGTCGAACCACCCGGCCTGCTGCGGCGCAGTACCGGCAGCTACCCTGACCAAGAAACCGCTACCGGAGATATAAGTCGGAACCGCACCGCCGCCGCGCACGACTCCGCCGTCCGCCGCGATCGGAACATAAGGATCTACGCGGTGACCACGTTAAGCTCTGAGAGCACGCCTTGGGGATCGTTGAGGTAGCGGTATCCCTCCACTGGGAGATTGAACTGGCCGAGCACGTTCGCCACAGCATCGCGTTCCGCTTCAGTGACCGGGATCCGGCGCTTGATCAGACTGGCGCACAGCACGTCGACCAGCATCGCCCACTCACCAACGTCGCTATAGGTCCGGTAGCTGTCGACCAGGTCAGGAGGCAGACGGTCGGCGACGCTCTCGAGAAGGTCTCGCGAGTCCTTGCTCATCTTGTTGAGCCGACGGTTACGGGCTTCGATAGCTTGCGGGTCTCGCTGACGCTTTCGCGCTTCTCGTGCCGCCCTGTCCGGATTCATCGCTCTCCTAGCCTATTTGATAGGGTCGCCATTCGCGTCGTTCCTGACTACACCCTCGCCGCCGATGGGGTAACCGGTCACGACTGAGCCGTCAGGAGCGACGATGACTTCGATTTGGACGCCGTTGCGGGTGCCGTTGACTTTCCAGTTGCCGTTGTCCTGGAGGACTGGCGGCTGGTCCGGATTCTTCGCGACGTCGACTATTCGGTCGATGATTTTGTCGTCTTCCCAGTCATCGGTGTCAGGGAACTCGGTCTTGTTGGGCATTCCAGTCCCGGGCGCGTGCCCACCACCGTTGATGTCGTCACTCCCGTCGCCGTCGAGGATATGGATCCGCCGTTTCTGAGAAATAGTAATCTTCGCCGGGTTGGGCTTCGCCCCCTCCACCTTGTCCCACTGGTTCCCGCCACTGCCACCATCGGTCAGCTTGATCGTCATTGCCGCGATACCGTCGAGAGCGGCTTTGGTGCCGCCCTGAGAGAGGTCGGGGATGGCCGAGAACACCCCCGAGCCGGCAGAACCAACGGAGGTGACCGCCTCGTAGATGTGGATGAGGTCACTGGCATGAACGGCAGTGCGGATAACCGCTGCCGTCGCCGTGACGACTTCTGTGGTCACCGCAGCGCCACCAGCGGCGGCAGGCCCAGCGGCTACACCGCCAGTTACGACGGCTAGGACTCCGACGACCGCGATCGTGACAGCTATCGATGCGGCGAGCTCCTTGTTGGCGTCGGAGACAGCTTTCTGGATGTCGGAGCGCATTTTGTCGAGAGCGTCGTAGTGTCCCTGGACCGGGCCGTATAACGCTTTCGCGGCCTGAGCCAACAGTTCCGCGGCCTTCTGCAGCGTTGACAGCTTCTCTTCGATCGCAATGATGTTCGGGTCGGTACTGTCTGCGAACTTGGCATTGATGCCCTTGATCCGCTTTGCGGCCCCGGTGATGTTCGTGTGCTCGGAGAACGTTTTCCACGCCTCCGCAGCAGTGTGCAACTTGGTGACGTCCCCGTTGGGAATCTTGCCGACCTTCTCCAGTAGGCCCGTGATCGGGCTGTCGATTCCGGATCCGTTGTCTCCCTTGGCGGTAGCGGGGAGGTTCATCCCGGTGTCGTACAGCAGTTGGGACTCTGTTGGACGTGTCGGTTCGGTGCCGCTGGTGGTGGAGCGGTTAGCCTGCCACCAGTTGTAGCCGGTGGCGGCAAGCACATCGCCGTATCGCTGCAGTGCGTTCGCCAGGGCCGCTGTCAGTTGGACTATATCGCTGGCGTACTGGTCGTAGGCGGTGATCCATGCCTGGCACTTCTCGTGGTTGCCTGCCATTCCGCCGCACTCGTGGACCAACGTGGACAGCAATGGACCCAACGCGAGAGAGATGTCGCTGGCGAGCAGCTGGCATTTCTTGGCCGCATCGAAGTAGATGCCGGAATCGATGGTCCATCCCATGGGCGTTATCCGCCGTTGAGCATCTGCTTGTTGACCTCGGCAGCGTTGATGTACTTCGTGTGTGCCTTGCGGGCGGCGTCGCTCATGTCGCGGACACCCTCCGCGAACTCCCGTGCGGCTGTGACCCATTTCGTATGCGCTTCGAAATAGGCCCGGCCTGCGATACTTTCCCAACCGGTACCGGTGAGTCCTGCTACCTTGTCGTCGATGTCGTCGAGGTGATCACTGATGAATCCGGCCAGGCCGGACAACCTAGCGACGATCTGGTCCAGGTGGTCGACATCGACGGTGAACTCGCTCATGGAAGCTCCAGGCTGGATGCCGAGGTGTTCAACGCTGATGCGTTGGTGCAGTCGCGGCTTTCGTAGGTTTGGGCGGAAACACCAAGCTTTTCAGCCATCTCCCTCAACGCCGTGATGATCTGAACTCCCCCATCGCGGACCTCGGACCACCCTGCGGAGAAGTCGGTCGCTGCGCCGCCAGACCAGCCCCCGTCGAGCAAAGCCGCGACGTCCTGAGCTACGGACCGCAGGGCGGACTGCAAGGATTCCGCTAGCTCGTAGGTGTATTGCCCAACCTCTCGAACCTCCTCTGGCACAACCGAAATGCTTGCGCCGGAGGCTGAAGCTCCCCCATCAGTCATGGCTGGACCGTAGCGATCACCTCCATCGGTGTCAATCCTGCTGCTTCACCGAAACACCACGTCCGACCAAGATCGCTCAACCACGGGATGTCGTACTGAGCCTTCCCTTTGTGGCCTTGTCCGTCAGGCTGATATCGCGAAAAGCATCACCATTTTGAGGAAAAGACCCTCGCTGAGATCGCGCATACATGCTTCGTTCTGGCGGTGGCGGTGGTTGGCCAGCGCTGCCCGCTGGCCGCTCGGATCGGAAGAATGCATAGGTGCCCCGCTGCAAGTAGCTGGCCCCTCGAAGCCTCTGCACACCAACGGTGCTCGCGGTCCGTCCAGAGACACAGGTGCTCAGCGAGTTTTCCGACCTGAAAATTCGCGTAGTCGCGCTTGCGCGAAGATGGCGGGATGGTCCGTCGTCCTGCCTCCGCGCAGACCGCGAGTGCCGGGGTCACCCAGACCAGGCACGCGGTCGAAACTGGCATGCGCTGGATATTTCGGGAGCAACCGTTCGAGGACTACGGGATCGACGCGCACATCGAGGTAGTCGACGATGAAACGGTGCTCGGCAGGCTGGTGGCACTGCAGATCAAGGCCGGCCGGAGCTATTTCGACTCACCTGCTGCCGGGGGCGGCTGGTGGTTCCGCGACGACGCCATGCACTTCAAGTACTGGCTCGACTTCTCGATCCCCGTGGTTATAGTACTGGTCGACCTGGAACATCGGCTGTGCTATTGGCAGCTGGTAACGGAGTCGACGGTCGAGAAGTCCAACGGAAGCCAATGGAAGCTGCGGGTGCCGGAAACCCACCTCCTGGACGGGTCCGCAGTGCAACCATTACGCGATGCTGCCGTGAAAGGCATCCGCCAGGCACGCCGAGAGCCTGGCGCGCCGGTAACTACCTTCGCCGCAGCGGACCTCGAGGTGCACAGCGCATTAGCGGGCGCCGACGTGCTACCTGAGTACATCGTACGCGCCCACGATCGCGAACTCGATGAACTAGTCGCTAACGCGATGGGCTCAGCAGCGCGTTCGGCGTGCAAGGTACTTATCGGCGGGTCCTGCACGGGCAAGACCAGAGCACTTTACGAGGCGTTGCACCGGCGCGGGACCGATCCAGGGAGGGCGAGCCTGGCTGAGGCCGGATGGCGGGTATGGCCAGAGGTGAACCCGTTACCGCCCAGGCGGTTCCTGGACGAGTTGAAGCACGTTGGGCCGCGGACGATCGTGTGGCTCAACGAGGCACAGCGCTACCTGCACGACCCCGGGGCCGACGTCCGAACCGAAATCGCCACCGCGCTGCTGGAACTCATTGCGGACGACTCCCGAGCGCCAGTGCTTGTGCTGGGCACATTGTGGCCTGAGCACTGGCAGGAGCTCACCCACAGACCAGAAACAGCAGAGGCCGACCGTTTCGCCGCAGCGCGGCGGCTGTTAAACGGGAACTACCTGCGTGTACCGGAAAGCTTTACGAATGCCGAAGTCACCATGGCACGTCAATCGGGCAACCCCCTGCTTACGGCCGCAGCGAGTCGAGTGACCGGTACAGCAATAACCCAGGAGCTGGCCGGGACGCCGGATCTCCTGCAGCGCTACGAGACGGCCAGCGCGGCATCACAGGCAGTGGTTCACGCAGTGATGGATGCCCGCAGGTTCGGGCACGGCGAATGGTTCCCGGAAACGTTCCTGGCTGCTATCGCGCGCTGTTACCTTACCGGGGCTGATCGCCAAAGCACCGATGATGACCCATCCTGGTTCGGGGCGGCGGTCGCGAACCTGATCGTACCGGGCCCGGCCAGCGGCCCGGTACTGCACCGGAATCTCCTCGGCTATCGGCTCGATGACTTTCTGGACGAGACGGGCCGGGTTCAACGCCGGTTCGAGTTCCCGCCTGCCGAGTTCTGGACGGTCGTCGCCGAGACCGAGACGCATTCGGACAGCAAAATCCAGATGGCCGACGGAGCCGCCGACCGACTCCGGCTGCGGATCGCGGCGCACCTGTACGAAACGGCCGGGTCCGCGGCGGAACGTCTACATGAACTCGCTGAACACTTCGAACGCTGGAATGTCCCCGACGCCGCCGAACGACTCGCACGACTCGCCGCCGACGCAGGTATGCCGCAGGCACTGACCTCTCTGGCGCGCCCAGGGCACCGTCGAAGTCCCAAAAGCAAAATGGCACTACTTCGTCAGGCCGCGAACCTGGGAGACTTAGAAGCATTCGAGTGGCTGGTGTCTCTGTTGGAAGAAGCCGGGGAGAAGGAGAGCGCGGAATCGGTCGCGCGGGAGGCCACTGAGTTGGGGTCATGGAGGGCGACGGTGTCCATCGCTGAATGTCGAGATTTCGACTCCCCCGATGAAGCAGAGCAGATGATTCGCGACTTGCCCGCAGAGATGCGGTGGGATGCGATGGCAGCACTGGTCGACTTTCGGGACAGCGTTGACGACTTCGAAGGCGCCGAGCAACTTGCGATGACCCTTGCGGGCTGCGGTCACCTCGACGCGCTCCTAGGACTCGCCGATGAGCGACAGCACAGAGGTGACAAGGAGGCGGCTCGGCGATTGCTCGCACGCGTGCCGCAGCCCAAGACGCCCGAGGACACATTGCGCATCGCGCTTAGCCACGCGTGGGCAGGTGCCCACGACGCGGCCCGGGAGTTGCTGGCAGGACTGTCCGGTGCACTTCACTTGGACGACCAGGTTGCGGCCATCGCCGACGCGTGGCCGCAGCTCATCAGGTCACTGCACGACGTCCTGACCGCATTGGGCGAGCGCATCGCAGCCCACCGCTTGATCGACCAAACAGAGCAGCCACGCGAGCCGATGCCGAGCGACGGCGACGACTTGCCGCCGGACTTCGCCGAGGAGGACGAGGAAGTCGCAACGGCGTACGCTGCGCTCGCTGGATTCCACGCGCGCCGTGGCGAGTTCGAAGAAGCGGAGCCTCTGGCCATGGCTGCCTCAGAGCTAGGAAACTCCACTGGACTGGTAGCCCTCGGCCAGGAACTGCTGCAACGCGGTGACCATGCCACAGCCGAACGGCTAGCGCTGTGCGCGATAAACACGCCAGAGTGGTCACCCTTGTCAGGAAGCCCAGCCGCCGGAAGAACACTGGCCGAGGCACGCGGAGACGAGAGCCTGCTCGTGTGGGGGCTCGAGGCAGACGGCACCACGGCCAAACCCTGGTAGGCAGGGCGCCGCGGCATAGCTGCAACAGAGATGAACTGGATTGCCCATCAGTAGGCCAGCTTGTACGTCGGCCAGCGTTTGTGATCCCGTTCCCCTGTTCGACATGCCCCGCCCCCGGGGAACGACGAATATGGGAGCGGTGAACCGATCCGTGCGGGCGCACCATGACTATCAGACCGGGTAGGTACCCACGATGACCAGTAGTTTCCCAGTTGCCCATGTTGTGCGTGGCCCGCCGAGGGCACTATCATTTTCTGCTCTGCGCCATGGCTATTTCGGGATCATCACCACCAGCGGCGACGACCCCGCCGACGAGGCCGACGCCACTTCGCATACCAAGCCGGGCGACTCATGCCAGTCACACACAGCCCGCAAGTGTGAAACCGGATCCACGATTCACCGGTGACACGAGTCAGTGCAGGTCGTACGTCCACACCTGGCCGTTGTCCCGGATATTGAAGACGATGGTGCCCGCCTGCGAGAGCGGCGGCGAGTTCGCGTAGCTGATGGCCGCGGGGACGTCGGCCCACAAATGCGCTACCCACGAAGTCTGATCGAGCAGATCCTGTTTCTTGATATCGGCTGCCTCGTTCGCCGTGTGAACGACTGCCGAATCCATGCCTGCGGTCATGATGTCCTCCATTTCGTGTAAACGTTCTCTGCCTGTGAAACCGCCCCGCAACGGACGATCCGATTCCCCGAGTCTTCGCCTCGGATGTCGTCGTCTCACGAGTAGTCGGCTACGGGTTTCTACCCGGCGATACTCATCGGGACGCGGGGCGGGGTTATCGCTGGATCCGTTTGGGGACTTGGCCGTGTGCGGTCCGGTGCCGACCGGCGCGAGCTGTTACTCCACCGCTGTGCGGCGGGGTCGTCACCGACCTTCCACATATTTCAAAGTTGTACGGATCTTTGCCGTGTGAGCTCGGATGCAGGTAGTCGCTACTCGTGTCACGGCCGCAGAATCAGCGAAGCATCCATACCGAGCGATTTTCATCCCGACTGATTCGCGAAAGGATATGTGATGGCCGATCTCCCTACACCTGGTGCGCGAAGCCGCGAATTGTGCGGCACCATGGCAGTTCACCACAAACTGCTCCAACAGAGCGAAAGCTACCGACAGCGTTCGGCGATGTTCGAGAACCGCGCGCTCGCCTACGAAGGCCGTATGCGCGCACCGATGCACACCGGTCCGATCACGATCCCCGTGGTCGTCCACGTCGTCCATAATCCCGCGTTCCCGGCCGAGAACATCAGCGCGGCCCAGGTCGAGAGCCAGATCGCGGTGCTCAACCAGGACTTCCGGGCGACCAATCTCGACCGCGTCGGCGTGCCGACCGTCTGGACCGACCGCATCGCCGACTGTCGAATTCAATTCGCCTTGGCGACAACCGATCCTGATGGCAATGCGACCGACGGCATCACCCGGACCGCCACCGCGAAGACATTCTTCAGCGCCGAAGCCGACGATGTGAAAGCCACCGCGACCGGCGGCGCCGATCCCTGGCCGAGCGACGAATACCTCAACCTCTGGGTATGCGCCGATCCGCAGACCGCGCCCGGAAACTCGATTCTCGGTTACGCGCAATTCCCTGGCGGTCCCGTCGACACCGATGGCGTCGTCATCGCGACAACCTGCTTCGGCACAATCGGAACCGCCACCGCGCCGTTCCACCTGGGGCGCACCACGACGCACGAAGTCGGGCACTGGCTGAGTCTGCGCCATATCTGGGGCGATGACGGAAGCGGCTGCTCCGGTGGCGATCTGGTCGACGACACGCCCAACCAGGCCACCCAGAACTTCGGCAAACCCCAGTTCCCGCACATTTCCTGCAACAACGGCCCCGATGGCGACATGTTCATGAACTACATGGACTACACCGACGACGCGGCGATGTTCATGTTCACCACCGGCCAATCCTTGCGGATGAACGCGTGCCTGGATGGGCCGAGGGCCTCGTTCCTGGTCGCCGCTCGCGCTCCGGCCGGGGATCTGCGACCGGCGGTGTCCTCCATGGTCGCGGAGGCGACGCCCGGACGCGGCGAGGCGGCCGCACCCCGTTCCGTGCCGTCGACGAATTCGAGTTCCTCCGGCGGCGCGGGTGCGGTCGCCGACCTCGAGGGCGAGGTAGCGTTGTTGCGTTCATTACTCGACGAGATCAACGGCGTCCTCGCCCGAGCGCCACACTGGTCGGCGCCGGGGACCCGGTGAGGATCGCCGGTGACCGGACCGATCCCCATCCTCGGAATATGGGTGCACTCCCACGAGGAGGACACCGACACGGTGTCGATTTATCGGCCACGTGACTTCCCGTTTCCCCGGTCACGTGGCCGGTGCGGCCTCGAGTTCGGAGAAGACGGCACCGTCGTCGAATACCGTCCCGGCGCCGATGACCGGGCCCGGGCGACGACCGGCTCCTGGCGTGACCTCGGGGGCGGCCGTTACTCGATGTCTTTTCCCGCCGAAGGCGCAGCGGAGCCCACTACACGTACGCTGCAATGCGTCGGGGACGCCCTTCTGGTGGACACCGGGTAATCAGCTTCGATCACCCATCGCCCACCTGACAACCCTTACGGGTCTCGCTGACCTTCGATGTGGCGGCGTCTGGATCGGGATGAGCACCGTGCCAGCGACCGAGGCCGTCGCCTCGCCGACACCCGGTATCACACCGCAGTCCGATCGAGCGGATCGAGGTACGGACCGATGCCGAGCGGCAGGCGGTCGACCTGCTGAGGCGGGCATCGTCGATCGCGCTTCGCGCCAACGGATATCTCCTGTTCGTCGGCGACTGACAGGTAGGTTGGACCGGTCAGATATCGGGCGAGCATGCAGCGTGGGCGACGGATCGAGAGTGTGCCTGCATCAGGGAACCGGCGTGCTGTGCCCGAATCGTGGTGGGCTTTTGTTATGGGTGGGGTGCGAGGTCGATGCGGACGTTGTCGTTGTTGCTGATGACGAATACTCGGTCGTGGTTGGCCTTCGTCCACTGGTGCGGGATCAGGAAGAAGCGGTCAGGAGTGCGCGCCAGTAGTAGGAGCCCGCTGTAGGCGTAGCGGTATTTCTCCCCGGGTGTGGTGATCGGGAGAACTTGGGAGCCGCCGCCTTCGATCGCGAGCCGATCGACGCTGAGCAGCAGGACGACCGGACGTGCGCCGAAGCCGGTCTCGACGGTGAGGTGGGCGTCGCGAATGGCGCGCTGATGGGCGTAGGAGCCCACCGCCCACGAGAAGCCGAGGAAACCTAAGCCCAGCAAGGCCAGGATCGGTAGCCATGGGGTGGATTGTGTGCGTCTGCGACCGGCGCCGGGGCGGCCGAAAATGCGGGGATAGGTTTCCCGCAGCGCGATGGCGTACCCGAGGAGCGAGACCGCCGCGATGAGCATGATCGGCATGTATGAACCGAGCCACGGCGGTAGCCAGTCGCGGACGATGACCAGAAGCGCGAAGACTGTGGCCAGGACGGCGCCGCTGATCAAGATGGCCATCGTCCAGCGCCGGAGCGTGGCGACGGGTCGTCGGCTGCGCACGGCAACGGCAAGCGGAACCGATCGAAGTGCGTATGAGGCGAGCACGACCAGCAAGACGATGGTCACGGGCCAGTAGCTACTGGTGAGGCTGCCGATGACGTAGTCGGGGGTGGACAAACCGAGCATCCCGACATCCACGCCGAAATAGCCGTACCAGGCGCGGGTGTACACCATGCCGAAGTAGTAGAGCACTGCGGCGATAACCGCGCCTTGCGAGGCGATGGCTCCCGCAGCGGTCAGAGCTCGACGAAGACTGTGCCGGCCAGTCGAATCGGCGTCTTCGCCACTCATCGAGGGGGCTCACTGGTCGTCGCTGGGTGAGGCGCCACAGTCGTCGTGATATCGACTCCAGTGCCCGGCCTGCCCGGAAGAATCGGAACCGTCGGTGGCACGTTTGTGGGCGGGGTTGTCGGGATGATGACTCCGGTCGTGCTACTCGCCACGGAGACTGACACGGTTGGGGGGATCACCCGCCCGGTCTCGGAGGATACGGGCGGAGTAGCTGAAAGGACCGAGCTGGCAGTCGCCGAGTCGGGAGAGGTGGTCACTGCGCTGGACGTATCAGCTTTCGGGGCGGTTGTGGTCGGCGAAACCGTGGTCGGTGCATCGGGCGACCCGCACGCGGCCAGCCCACCGATCAACAAGCAGGAACAGACCGCAAAAAGCTGCGATACCGATCGCATCAAGCCCTCCTCGGACAGTGGAGAACAGCACGAGTATTTCACAGAACCATTGCGTCAGTGCAGGTTTGAATTCGAATCGGATCCTCGGCAAAGAAGCGCCTCCGGCCGCATCACAGCGAGTGACGGCACCTCCCAGGAACCCTACTGCAACATATGTGCCGGCGACGGAGGGTGGCGGTCGCTTTGCCCGGTGCAAGCGCCACAGATCCGACGAAACGGTTCTGTCCACATCGCTCGATCAGCGGCATGAGCGGACGTCCGGTCCGGCGACCCGGATGTGTCGGCCGACAACCGGCCAGCCGCCTCCGCAGCTGTGGACATCGAATATCACACCGCAGTCCGATTCCATGTCATACCAGAGGGTTACGAGTAACGAGAATCCGGCCGATAGCTTCGGGGTATCGAAATCCGCGCCCCGCTCCGACATCGACCGGCCGACATCGTCGACGGATAGGGGTGGCGTCTCCGGCTCAGCTCTCAGGAAGATCTATGACGACACCTGCCTTGGTCCCCGAGTCATCTCCACGGTCACCGCGGCGCGGCGCCGACGGTGACTACGCTCGTCTGCTGCGCCGGATCTCCGACGCGGGGCTGATGAACCGGCGTCCCGTCTACTACGCCGTCCGGCTCGGCCTCGTCGGGGTCGCGTTCGCAGCCTGCTGGGCAGCGTTCGTCCTCATCGGCGATTCGTGGTGGACGCTGCTGGTCGCGGGGTTCATGGCCGTGACGTTCGCTCAGATCGCGCTGGTCATGCACGATGTCGCGCATCGCCAGGTTTTCCGGCTCCGGCAGCCGACGGAGCTCGTGGGAAGAGTCGTCGGCAACGCCGGCATCGGTCTGGGCTACGGCTGGTGGCAGGACAAGCACACTCGGCATCACGCCAATCCGAACCACGAGGAACTCGACCCCGATGTCGCGCCCGACATTCTGGTCTGGTCACAGCAGCAAGCACGGTCCAGTCGCGGTCTGCCTCGTCTCATCGGGAGGGCGCAGGCGTTCCTGTTCTTCCCCCTCCTGGTGCTGGAGGGCCTGAACCTCCATGTGGCCGGCGTACGTGCGCTCAGAAATCGATCGATAAAGCACCGCGGGTTGGAGGCCGCACTCCTGTTCGTCCACTTCGCCACCTACCTGACCGCACTGTTCGCGGTTCTGCCCGCCGACAAAGCCTTCGCGTTCCTCGCTGTCCACCAAGGCCTCTTCGGCCTGTACATGGGCTGCATCTTCGCCCCGAACCACAAGGGCATGCCGACCTCGACCGGCGACGACCGCCTCGACTACCTCCGTCGACAGGTGCTGACCTCCCGCAACGTACGAGGTGGCGCGTTGACCGACCTCGCTCTCGGCGGGCTCAACTATCAGATCGAGCATCATTTGTTCCCGAGTATGCCGACGCCGAACCTGCGTCATGCCCAGGTGATCGTCCGCGACTACTGCGCCGAAATCGGCGTGCCCTACCACGAAACCGGGTTGATCTGCTCTTACCGCGAGGCGCTGAGACACTTGCACCATGTCGGCGCTCCTCTGCGCACCCCCGATCGACACCCGGGTACCGAAGTGTCACAACGGAATCGTTGAACATCAACTGGGTGTCACGCCGCCCCGGAAGCACCCGGCAGATGCTTTACACCGCCATCCGGCGAAAGTCCCAAAGCCCGCTATCTTCCGATGGCTACGCTGACCAGTGCAGATCCGCGCGGTATGCGGCTACTCAAGACTGGTGTCAGGGCTTGATCCCGGCCAGGATCGAGTCCCAGGTGCCCGGTGGGAGGCTCCCTAAGCGGCTGCCATGAGCGGACGTAGTCCGGCGGTTGCCTACCGAAGCGTCGTCCCTCTCGACACGTTATGTGACACCTACGGCTTGGCCGACACAGTGATCGGCGGTCCGGCCGTGGCCCCGGAGTCCGGCACCCCGGTGTAGTCGGGCAGCTCGACGCCGTTGATCGCGCGCTCGACCAACTCGGCGAACCACTCCCCGGTGAAATCGGGGCTCGGCTCGGCGTCCGGCCCGGGGACGTCGCGGCTGCGGGCGTTCAACTGGGCGATCTCCTGGTTGGCCTCGACGAACGAGCGCATCCGCGCCTCGTAGCCGGCGAACCCGGCCTCCGGGTCCCACCCGGCGGCGGCCAGCTCTCCCGCCAGCAGGTAGGCGCCTACCAGGGCCAGCCCGGTGCCCTGCCCGGACATCGGCGACGAGCTGAACGCCGCGTCCCCGAGGAGCCCCACCCGTCCGCTCGACCAGCGGTCCATCACCACCTGGGCGACCTGGTCGAGGTAGAAGTCCGGGGTGTCGTCCAGGTGCGCGAGGATGCGCGGGGTCAACCAGCCCATGCCGGTCATCCGCTCGCGCAGCAGGCGCTTCTGGGCCGCGACGTCGCGATAGTCGACATCGAAGTCCCCCGAGGGGAAGGAAAACATGGCCATCGCCCGGGTGGCGTCCTGGATGGGCCGCAGCCCGGCGGAGCGCCCGGACTCTTGGTAGTCGATCAGCCAGCGGTCCAGCCCGAACTCGTTGGGAACGCTGTAGAAAGCCAGCACGTGCCCGAGGTGGCGGACGAACCGCTCGCGCGGCCCGAAGACCATCGCTCGCAGCGCCGAGTGCAGCCCGTCCGCGCCGACCACCAGCTCGAAGCGCCGCCGGTCGCCGCCCGCGAAGGCCACGTCGACCCCGTCCGCGTCCTGGGTGAGCTCGGCGATCCGATCACCGAAGACGTACTCGACACCGTCACGGGTGTCGTCGTAGAGCACCTGGGACAGGTCCCCGCGCAGGATCTCGATCTCCGAGATGTACCCGTCACCGCCATCGTCGTCCGCGCGATAGGTCTCCAGCACGTTCCCGTTCCCGTCCACGGTGTACGCGCCGGCCGTCTCAGTGCGGGCCGCGCGCACCGCCGCGTCCAGCCCCATCCGCCGGATGACCTCCTTGGTCACCCCACGCGCGTCCACCGCCTGCCCACCGGGACGCAGTTCGGGGGCCCGCTCCACCACGGTCACCTCGGCCCCTCGCCGGCGCAGCCAGTGGGCCAGCGCCGGCCCCGCGATACTCGCCCCCGCCACCAATACCCTGGTACCGCTCACTGCGCCTCCCGCTCACCCGGCCGGATCACTGTCCGGATCGATTGCTCTGACCCACCGATGTCGGTGTATCCACAGGTATCGACGACGGATCCACAAGAAATTCATCGGTGCAGCCGAGATCGTGTCCACGCTCCTGCGAACACCCTGAACTCGGCATGAGGGAGCGGTCGGTCGGCTCGCCGAGCGAGCAAGCCGCGCTGATCCCGGGAACTTCGCGAGCTGTAGGCGCACACTCGTCTGCCCGATGCCGCACCGACCAGGCCGGGCCGGAGGCGTCCACGGCGGCAACCTCAGTCGACGCAGGGGATGTTGGATCCGATGCTGGTGGTAACGGGTTTACCGGAGTCGGGCGCCGCGTCGGCGGGTTTGGAGGTGGGGGCACCGGTGGGCGAGGCTGCGCCGGTCGGTGTGGTGGAGTTCGTCGATGTGCCCGCACTCAATTCGTCGGGCATGGTGAAGTCGCTGCCGATCACGATCTTGATGTGGCCGGGGTCGATATTCTTGGACACGGCTGTCGGTAGCCCGCCGAGCAAGTTCGCGGCCTGGGTGGCGTCGGTGTCGGCGCCTGTGCCGTAATAGACGACCGAGCCGGAACCATCGGTGGAGGCGGCGTTGCCGATGTTTCCTTTGCCGAATCCCTTGTCGGCCAAGACTGTCGACACTTTGGCGGCCATACCTGCAGGTCCGCCCGCGTTGACGACGTCGACGGTACTGGTGGGTGTGGTCGTGAGTGCGGTGGGCGTGGCTGCCTGCACGCCGAACGCCGTGCGCACCGTCTTTTTGATGGCGGCCGGATCGATGACGTTGACGTCTTGGCCGTCGATGGTCTGGTAGCCCTGCACCGGCAAGGTCTGGAATTCGATCGGAATCGAACCCGCCTTTCCCATGGTCTGCGCGAAGTCGAGCACGTTCCAGCCTTGGGAGAGCACCACATCGTTCTGTGCGGCGTTGATCAATTGCTGCAGTTTGCCGATGTTGGTGAGTGTGCCGGACTCCGCGAGTTGTTTGGCGACCGAGGTGAGGAACGCCTGCTGGCGGTGGGTCCTGTCGAGATCGCCGTTGTCGAGTTCGTGACGTTGCCGGACGAACGACAGCGCGTTGGCGGCATCGAGGTGCTGAGGTCCGGCCGGGAACACCGCGCCGGAGTAGTACTCGTCGTCGACGGCGTGATTGAGACAGACATCGACGCCGCCGAGAATGGCGGCCAGGTCGTAGAAGCCGACGAGGGAGACCTCGGCGAACCGGTTGATCGGTACTCCCGTCAGTGCCTTCACGGTCTGCACGATGGATTCGCGGCCGGCCTCGCGGCCCTGGCGTTCCAGTTCGACCTTGTCTTTGACGCCCTGGTTGGCGAGCTTCTGCTCGACCGCCACCTTCTTCAGTCCGTAGGCTTCCTTGATCTTGGCGTGGTCGTAGCCGGGGATCCCGGTGACCGCGACGTAGTCGTCGCGCGGGATGGAGAAGGCGGTGATCTTCTTCAGATCCTTCGGAATGTGTACCAGGATGAGGGAATTGGCGTTGTAGCCGCCCTCGCTGCCGTCGCCGGCGTGCAACCGGTCCAAGATTTCTTTGGGTAGGTCGTTGCCGTTGCGGTCTTTGCGGGTGTCCAGTCCGATGAGCAGGATGTTCATGTCGCCGTCGAGCGCGGCGGCGTCTTCGGAACTGATCGCCCCGGACCGGGCGAACCCGTCATCGACGGCGCGCTCGGTGTAGTAGGCGAATCCGGTGCCCGATACGACGACCACCGAGGTAGCGGCAACGACCAGGCGAAGGGCGGTCCGTGCGACCCTGGCCTGCCACGACGACTGCGCGGTCCGGTCGCGGCGGGTGGGCCGCACCGGCACATACCGGTCGGTGGGGCCCTCGGCAGGGTCGGTCGCCTCCGTGCGCCGATTACCACCAGAGCCCATCGGTCGCGTGCCTGCACCGCGAGTCGCGGTTGCCGAGTTCTCCCGCCCCGCGTGCGAACCGTCCGCGGCCGATCCGCCTAGCTCGGCACGAGACTCACCTCGGTCTCCCGCCCGGTGCGAACGCTGGGCGCTCGCGGCGCGGGCGGACACCTCGCGAACCCCTTCGACAGGCGTTTCCGGCCGAGCATGACGACCACCGGACCGGGGAACCACGACCGGAATCGGTTCCGTTTCGTCACTCATTCGCCGTCAAGCCTCACGTCACAGTGCCGCGCGGAAACCACCGATAGCACTTCACCAGGTTAGAAATATCCTGCCCGATCTCTGTGACGAATACACGCCGCGCAAGCACCCGATCGGGTACGCGGTAGCGAAATCCGTGGGCGCGGCATCACGTCACGCGCGCCGATCTCGGTGATGATCGACGACAGGCCGCGCCGGTCGGCATGCGCCGACAGTTCGAGGCGGTTCGATAGCCGCAATGCGGCGAGACCCCAGGTTCGCTCGGGTTGACGAGAGGTCGGGGCGCCACGCAGGATCTATCGCGAGATGGACGATTCATGCTGGTAGAGCTATTGGGTCCGGTGCGGGTGGTGGCCGCGGACGGGAGGAAGGCGTCGGTCGGGGGGCCGCGGGTGCGGGCATTGCTGGGGTTGCTGGCGCTCGAAGCCGGGCGAGTGGTGCCGGCGACGCGGCTGGTGGACGGGGTGTGGGGGGAGAACCCGCCGGCGGGGGCGGGGAATGCGTTGCAGACTCTGGCGAGTCGGTTGCGAGCGGCGGCACCGGGCACGGTGCGGAATGACGGGGGCGGGTATGTGCTCGAGCTCACGCCCGAGGACGTCGATGTGCATCGATTCGGGCGTGAGGTCGAGGCAGGGCGAGCGTTGCTGGCGGCCGGTGAGCCCGAACGAGCCATCGCGTGCTTCGATGCCGCGCTCGCCTTGTGGCGCGGGGAGCCGCTGATCGATGCGGGAGAATCGGAGGCATTGCGGGTCGCTGCACTGCATTTGACCGAACAGCGGCTCGAGGCGGTCGAACTGCGAGCGGACGCCTTTCGAGCCTTGGGCCGAGGCGGCGAGGTATTGGGTGAGCTCCGCACGGAGGTAGCCGCACATCCGTTCCGGGAGACGCTGGCCGCACGACTGGTGCGGGCGCTCGCGGCAGCGGGACGAACCTCGGAGGCGATACAACAGTTTCAGCGAACCGAGACCCTGTTACTGGACGAACTCGGCACGACACCCGCCGAGGTCCTGCGCTCGGCCCTGGCCGAAATTCACACGAACGCACCCCGTAATCCCGCAGTCGACAAACCTGCGATCGAGACGGCGTACGGATCGGGTCCGACGGGAGTTACGGAAGCATCGCGAACCAGCGGCGCATCCGCACCGCTGCTGCCCAGGCGGTTCACCAGCTTCGTCGGACGCGGACGCGACGTGGAAGGAGTGCGACGGGCGCTGCGCGAGGCCCGACTGGTGACACTGTCGGGTACCGGGGGCGTGGGGAAGACTCGGCTGGCCGCCGAGACGGTCGGGGCGCACGCCGAGGACTGGGCGGACGGTTTCGCTTTCGTCGAACTCGCCGCACTCGAGCGGGAGCGGCCCGACCGGCCGGCCATGAACGCGGTCGGAGTGGCGATAGCGAACGCGCTCGCTCAGTTCGAGCGACCCGATGAACTGTCCACGGAATGGGCCGATGTACTGGAGCGGACGCTGTCCGGCCGCCGAATGCTGTTGGTACTGGACAACTGCGAGCATGTCGTGGAGGCGACCGCGCGCCTGATTCACGATCTGCTGCAGCGGCTGCCGCTGCTGCGGGTGCTCACCACGAGCCGGGAGCCGATCGGCGTGGACGGCGAGCGACTGTATCCGGTCCGGACCTTGGACCTGCCCGAAGCCGACTCGGATATCGCGGCGGTCACCGCATCGCCCGCGGTCCGGCTGTTCATCGACCGCGCCACCGCGGCACTCCCGGATTTCGCACTGTCCGAGCTCAATTCCGCGGATATCCGCGCCATCGTACGCAGCCTGGACGGCATGCCGCTGGCTATCGAACTCGCCGCCGCTCGCCTGCGGAGCCTGCCGCTACCGGACCTCAGCGCCCGGCTCACCGATCGCTTCCGGCTGCTCACCAACAGCACTCGCCACGCGGTCCCGCGCCATCGAACCTTGCACGCGGCCGTCGCCTGGAGCTGGGGACTGCTCACCGATGCGGAAGCCACTGCAGCCCGGCGTTTTTCGATCTTCGCCGGCGGCGCGACCTTGGACGCCGTTACTTCGGTGTGCGGTCCGGACGCCATCGACACGGTCACCTCACTGGTGACGAAGTCGTTGGTCGACTTCGATGGACAGCGCTATCGAATGGCAGAGACCATCCGAGCCTATGCGACAGCGGAATTGACCGCCGCAGGCGATGCGGACGAAGTCGCCCGCATCCATGCCGACTGCTTCTCGGAATTCGCTGACGCCGCCGCCCACGGATTACGCACTACCGCACAACCCGAGTGGCTCGCGCGGCTGATCGCCGAACACGGCAATTGCGAGACCGCACTACGGTGGGCGCTGGACGTCGGCGACGGCGAGCGCGCGGTTCGCCTGTACTCGAACCTCGTCTGGTATTGGCTGCTGCGCGGGTTGCACGGCGACATCTCCGAACGCCGCCGCGAGGTCCTCGCCTTGATCGACGACACACCGCCGCCGGGGTGCACCGGGGCCTATCTGGCCTGCCGGTACGCCGAGGAGCTGCCGGCGTACTTCACCAACATCTGGTGGGGCCAGATCCGAGATGACACGGGGCAGTTCGAGCGGCTGACCCGCGCGGCCCTCACCGAGGATCGACCTCCGCACCCGATGTTCGTGCTCATACTGGCGCTGCGTGACCTACTCGGCGACGACGACAGTCTATTGACCGCGTGCACCACATCCGACGATCCATGGCTACGCGGTAATGCGCTGATAGCAAGAGGTTTCGATGAACTGGGCGGCGACCACCCGGCCCGCGCCCTGCCCACTCTGGAGGCGGCGCTGACCTGCCTGAGCGCGCACGGCGACGCCCGGTCACACAGCCGCGCCCTGATCTCCCTGGCCAGTTACCGGACCCGGATGCTCGGCCTGGACAGCGCCCGCCCGCTGATCGCGAGCGCGCTGGAACTGCTCAGCGCCGACCTGGGCGCCGGTGAGCGCATGGGCGTGCTGCTCTTCGCGGCGGATATGCACCTGGTCGGCGGCGATACCGAGGTCGCGGCAACCTATATCGACCAGGCCGAGGCCCTGATCACCCCGCACATCATCCCCGCGCCTGGGCGCTTCTTGGCGGCGACGCAGGCGCACCTGGCCCACCTGCGCGGCGACAACGACCGCGCGATGGAACTGTACCGGCGGATGTCCGAGCATCCGCTCCCCGACGGCCCGCCACCCGCAGGACGCCACGATACCGTCCGCTTCGTGAACCTGGCCTTCGTGAGCACCGCGCAGGCGGCGGCCCTGGTCGCGGCGGGCCGGCCGGACGACGCGCTGCGAGAGCTGGCCATGCCCCGCGATCTGGCTGCCCAGACCTCGGCGGCGCTGCTGGCCGAGGTCGGTATCGGTTACGCCCTGGTTGCTCTGGCGAAGGACGCCCCGGAGCAGGCAGCCCGCATTCTCGGCGCCACCGACCGGATCAACCGGAGGGCCGGGGTGATCCGCATCGGCCCGTTCCGGCGGCGGGCGCTCGACCAAGCGGAAGCGGCGCTCGGGCCCGTGCGCCTGGGCGCGGAATTCCTCGCGGGCGCCCGGCTTCCGGACGAGGCGGTGCTCGAACTGCTGCGTACCGTTCGCTGACAACGGCTGTCAGCGAACGGTACGGGCGGCACTGGATGCTCGGGACACGTATCCCACCGATCCAGGAGTGCTCATGTCTGTTCCTTCGAATACGGAAACAGTTGCTTCCGTGCGTGGTTCCCGCCGACTCGGCGAACGTCTCGGTAGGGCCGGCGCCGTACTGGGAGCCGGGTTCATCATCTCCGTCGGCGGCGGTTATCTGCTCGCCCCGCAGCGAATGGCCCCGGGGTTCGGCTTCACCGACTGGCCGCGCGGCGAGGCCAACGGCTTTCTGAACGTCAAAGGCGTCCGCGATGTGGTCATCGGTCTGATCATGCTGGTCCTGCTCGCGGCCGGGCAGCGCCGCACCCTCGGCGCGACCCTGCTCACCATCGCCCTCATCCCGACCGGCGACATGCTCACCATCCTGGTGCGCCGCGGCTCCACCGCGACCGCCCTGAGCGTGCACGGTCTCACCGCAGGCCTGGTGGCCGCCGCCGGCGCGCTGCTGCTGCGCCGGGAAAATCGCTGAGCGCCCGATGAAGACACTGCTCAATACCGCGCACATCTACATGATCATCGGCCTGGTCTCCGGGTTCTACTACCGCGAGATCACCAAGGTCGAACATTTCACCGGGCAGTCGCAGCTCGGTGTCGTGCACACCCACGTGCTGGCGCTGGGCATGCTGTTCTTCCTCATCGTGCTGGCCTTGGAGCAACAGTTCACGCTCAGCGCCCGGGGAAGCCTGTACGGCTGGTTCTTCTGGCTGTACAACATCGGCCTGGCCATCACCGTCGCGGCCATGACGCTGCACGGAACCCTCACCGTGCTGGGCAAGAGCAGTGGTGAGGCGATCGCGCTCGGCGCGGGCGTGGGCCACATCCTGCTGGCCGTCGGGCTGATCCTCTTCTTCATCACCGTCGGCAAATCCATCGACGACAGTCGAACACCACAAGGCGCAGCGGTATTCGCCGAACAGGAGGCATTGTGAAGACCGGCCAGGACGGCGCACTGTGGACGCGGGACGCGGTCTCGCTCGCGACGCTGATCGCCGAGGGTGCGGTCACCGCGGCCCAGGTCGTCGAGTCGCATCTCGAGCGCATCGAGCAGGCCGACTCCGAGATCGGTGCGCTCACCACGGTATTCAGCGAATCCGCGCGCACCGAGGCGGCCGCGGCCGACCGCAGGGCGCCGACGGGGCCGCTGCACGGGGTCCCGGTCACCATCAAGAACAACCTCGATGTCGCGGGCAGCCCGACCACCTGGGGCGTGGCGGCCTTCGGGCAGGCCGTCGCGGCAGCGGACGCACCCGCGGTGTCCGCTCTGCGGCGAGCCGGGGCGATCGTCATCGGGCGAACGAACATGCCGGACTTCGCCACTCGCTGGCACACCGACAACGACGAGGCGGGCCCGACGGTGAATCCGTGGAACCCGACTCGCAGCCCGGGCGGTTCCAGCGGCGGTGACGCCGCAGCGGTAGCCACGGGCATGACCCCCCTGGGCCTGGGCACCGACTTCGGCGGTTCACTGCGCGTACCCGCCGCGTTCTGCGGAGTCGCCTCCCTGCGCACCACACCCGGCCGGGTGGCGGTGGCCTCGAGCCTGTCCGGGGCCGCACCCGCGCCGACGAATCAATTGTTCGCGGCGCCAGGGCCGTTGGCGCGCACCGTGCGCGATCTGACGACTGCTTTCGAGGTACTCAGCGACAGCGCTGACCTGCGCGATCCCGGATGGATTCCAGTGCGTGACGCGACCGATACCGCCCTGCCCGCGGTCGCCGTCACGCTCGGTGACGATATCGATCCGCAGGTGCGGGCAGCGCTGCTCGGCTGCGCCGACGCCCTCGAACGCGCGGGGTATCCGGTAGCCGAACTGGATCCGCCGCAATTGGGCGAAGTGGCGGCGGACTACGGCCGATTGGTTTCCACCGAGGTGGTGGTCCAGCGCCGCGAAGCCATGCGGCGAGTCGGCAGCGCCGGACTGAACACCTTCGTGGACGCGGCGATCGACCTGTTCCCGCCGCTGGATCTGGCGGGCTACATGACCGCGCTGGGTGAGCGCCTCACCCGCCGCGCGGCCTGGTCCCGCTTCCTCGCGGAGCATCCGATCGTGCTCGGTCCGGTCTCGGACGAACTGCCCTGGCCGGTCGGCTACGACCTCGGCGGCACCGCACAAGTCGCGACCATGTATGCGGCGCATCGCCTCACCATCGCCGCCAACTACCTGGCCCTGCCCGCGGTCACGGTCCCAGCGGGCGTATCGGCCGAGGGTCTTCCCATCGGTGTCCAGTTGATCACCGCCCCATTCGCCGAGCGCCGCGCGCTGACGGCCGCCGCCCATATCGAAGCGGCCTTTCCGATGCCCACACCCATCTCCCCGGCAACCGACCCGGCCACCCGGAACCAGGCTCGGTCCATCGGCTCGGGCACGACGCGGTGAACATTTCTGTAGCGAAGGGAATCTACATGTCACACAACACATTGCGATCCGCCGTGCGCGGACGGGTACTGCTGCCGGGTGACGAAGCGTTCGATACGGCACGGACCCCCTGGAACCTCAATATCGACCAGCCGGTAGCGGCCGTCGTGCACGTCGAAGACGCGGAGGATATGGCCGCCGTGGTCGGCTACGCGCGCGACGCGGGCCTGTCGGTGACCGCTCAGCCCAACGGCCACGGCGCTTCCGGTGATACCGCCGGCGCCATCCTGGTGCGCACGCGCCGACTCGATCGGATCGAGGTGGATCCGGCCCGGCGACGTGCCCGCGTCGGCGCGGGGACCAACTGGGGGCAAGTGCAGGCGGCGGCCGCCCGGCACGGCTTGACCGGGCTGGCCGGAAGCTCCCCGGTGGTCAGCGTTGTCGGCTATACCCTCGGTGGCGGATTGTCTTGGTTCGGCC
This sequence comes from Nocardia sp. NPDC059691, assembly GCF_042733915.1. Taxonomy (NCBI): domain Bacteria; kingdom Bacillati; phylum Actinomycetota; class Actinomycetes; order Mycobacteriales; family Nocardiaceae; genus Nocardia; species Nocardia sp. NPDC059691. The sequence continues at coordinate 56,598 of NZ_JBHWFB010000012.1, forward strand.
GTAAATACGGTTGGGCGGCCGACAGCGTCCGGGTCTTCGACATCGTCGATGCCGACGGTCGTCAGGCCAGGGTCACGGCGGAATCCGACCCGGAGCTGTTCTGGGCACTGTGCGGCGGCGGCGGGGATTTCGCACTGGTGACGGCGGTGGAGTTCGATCTGTTCGCGGCTCCGGCCTTGTTCGGTGGCCTGATCGCCTGGCCGGCCGCGCAGACCGAGGCGGTCCGTGCGGCCTTCCAGGACATCACCGATCACGCACCGGCCGAACTCACGGTCTGGCTCAATCGGCTGGAACTGCCGCAGGCTCCGCCGGTGATCGCGATCGCCGCCGCCTACCTGGGCGAACCGGCGCGCGGACGGGACCTGCTGCGACGGCTGGACACGATCGACGACATCCTCGCGGACACGCGCCGGGAATTGTCCCCGACCGAGTTGGGCGCCATCGTCAACGAGCCCACCGCCCCAAGCCCCGGACTGCTGCGAACCGAACTGCTGACCGCACTGGACGAGACCGCCGCCGAAATCCTGCTGCACGCACCGATCGATCCGCTGATGGGCATCCAGCTCCGGCAGTTGGGCGGTGCGCTCGCCGAACCCACCCGAGGCGCGGCTCCGCCGTTCGCGGAGCCCTACGCGCTGTCTCTGCAGGCCACCGGCTCGGATCCCGACACCGTTGCCGCGGTACTCGCCACTCAGAAGCGCATCATCGCCGATCTGGGCGCGCGAGTCAGCGGCCGCAAACCGTACACCGTCCTGTCCGCCGGCGACAGCGTCGCGGAGGTTTTCGACACCGGCACCTTGGACCGATTGCGAAAGCTCAAGCAGGCCCGCGACCCACATGGCGTATTCCGCGCCAACTTCCCGATTCTCCACTGAACCTCCGGTTTCGAGACCGAGGTCAGCACCTCCACACAGCGCTGCCCCGCCAACGTCATCGGCGCGGCAGCGCTGTGCCCGCGACCAGCTATGTCGGTATCGGCCGCGAGGGCGATTCCCTTCGCCGCCCATCCGTTTTCGCGGGGCCAGGTATCCGGGCGGTAGTGCTCGAACGTCGTGCCGGATTACGTCGCGATCGTCGACGGCCAGGCTCGGTCGTCGATTGTGAGCCAGGGTTCGGTGGCTGCGGCGGTGGGGGATATGCCGGTGAATTCGCGGATGTCGCGGTGGAGGTGGGATTGGTCGGCGTAGCCGGTGTCGGCTGCTACTCGGGAGGGGGAATGTCCTTGAACGAGGCGGTGGACGGCGTGGTCGAAGCGGACAAGTTTGGCGGCGCGTTTGGGGGTCAGGCCGATTTGCGTGCCGAAGCGTGACCACAGTCGTTGACGGCTCCAGCCCAGCTCGGCGGCGAGGTGCTCGACGCGGAAACGGCCGCGGCTGAGTTTGATCTGCCGCCATGCCCAGGCGACCTCAGGGTCGACGCGCTGGTCGTGCCGGGACCGCGCGGACAGCGCGGTGTCGACCAGGGCGAACCGGTCGGGCCAGCTCGGCGTCTCGTGCAGGCGCTCGCGCAGCCACCCCGCCTCACGACCCCAGAGGTCGTCCAGGCCGATGATGCTTCCGCCCAGCTCGGTGGGAGGAAGGCCGAGAATCGCTTGGGCGACAACCGGTTCCAGGCGAATTTGGACGCATTCGACGGCGTCGACGCGGACCGGAAGCACGGTGCCGGCGAGGCCGAGTGTCAGACTGCCCGAATGGCTACGGCCCGTCGAGTCGCGGACCTCGAAGCCGCACTCGCCGAACTCGACGATCACCGTGACCGCCGGATGTGGAATGACACGCACCTGCTCCGGGCCGTCCCCGTGCACATGGAATCCGGCCATGTCGACGCCGCGCAGGGCGGGTGGCCGCGCCGGTCGCGCGATGTCCCAAGGCACACGTCGATTGTATGAGCAGCCGCGCACGCTGACATTTCTTCAATACGCGGCCCGCAGTCGTGCCAGAACGTGGTGGTGTCCCAACCAATCGAAGGAGCAACCGTGGACGAAACCATAGCCGCCGCGAGACCGAATCGGTGGCGGCATATCGGGCTGCTGATCGCCACCGCCCTGGTCGCCGTGGCCACCGGCTATACGACCGGCGCGGCGAACGCCGAGACCGACGATTCGCACGAGCACATGGTTCATCTGCCGGGCGGAGACATCCACGTCGTCGCCGACGGAACGCCAGGCGCTCGCGCGGTGGTGCTGCTGCACGGACTGGGCGCCTCGACCGCCTATTGGGATCCGGTGCTGCCCGCCTTGCGGGACCAGTACGTCGTGCGCATCGACCTGCTCGGCCACGGCAAGTCCGATAAGCCCGACAGCGGCTACAGCACGTCCGAACAGGCGAGCCGAGTGGGGGCCGTGCTCGACCAGCTGGGCGTACGGCAGGCGATCGTCGTCGGGCATTCTTCCGGCGGCTACGTGGCCACCTCGTTGGCCGAACAGCGCCACGACCTGGTGTCGGCGATCATGCTGATCGACTCCGGTCCCCGCCTGGACGCCGTCACCGGCAGCGGTCCGGTCGGCAACCTGCTGTTCGTTCCTGCGATCGGACAGCCGCTGTGGCCGCTGCTCCCGGATGCCGTTCTCCGGCAAGCCATGAGTTCCGCGTTCACCCGGGACGTGCGGATCCCCGACCAGTTCGTCGCCGACCTGCGCGGCATGACCTACCGCAGTCTCACCGCGACCTCCACCGCGTCGGACGACTACCTGCGGGAAAGGTCCGAACCGGACCGGCTCACCGACCTCGGCGTTCCGGCCATGGTGCTCTACGGCTCTCAGGACAAGCGATGGCAGCCGGACTCTTACGAGGACTACCGCCGCGTCCCGGGCATCCGGATCGAGAGCCTCGACTGTGGCCACACACCCATGGTGGAAGAGCCCGACGGCACCGGCGCCCTCATCCGTGACTTCGTCGGCCGGCACTGATCGTAGTTGTCGGCCACCTCTGGGTGGTTCCTGCGGGGCCGCAGCTCCCGCTAGTCGTCTTCGCCGGTCGGTCCGTCCAAACCCGCCTCACGGAGGATGCGGGTCAAGGTATCGGTATCGACCGGCCGCTGCGGCTCTTCCTTCTCCGCGACCGGGTTCTCCCGAGCGACAGGCAGCATTTCTTCGTAGCCCGGGTCGCCGGGGTGGAACTCCTCGAAGCCGCTGTAGAAGACGCCGTCCTCGGTCTGGCCACGCAGCGGCAGCAGGATGGTCACGCCGTCTTCTGCCAGCATGGGTGGGCTCGTATCATCCGAATACGCGGTCAAAATAATCCTTCAACTGACGGGCAATCTGGTCGTTGCCGAGGGCGAACTTGCGAAGCTGCTTGATGTCGCCGTGCATCCACGCCGTGAACGCTTCGGCGAAAGCCTCGCAGCGACGGTTGTAGTAATCGTTCCACTTATGTTTTTTCCCGATGGATTGAAGCATCGACGCGTGCAGGTCGCGCCACTCCTGGGTGTCGCTGAGCCATCTTCCACCGGTACCGTACGCCGCGTCGGCCGCATGCCCGAACTCGTGGAAGACCACGTTCTCGCTGCCGCTGCGCCCGCCGGAGTTGATCACCAGCCGGCGCGGTCCACCCATGTACACGCCCTGGACGGTGTTCCAGCTCGTTCCGGCCTTGCGTCCGTATGGGGTACTGCCCGCAAGGCTCTCGGTACCGGGCAACTGGAGTAGGGGGCGATTACCTATGACGATTCCGCCACCGGCCACGGCGTTCATATGCTCGCTGACCCTCGCGTAGATATGGCTGGGCACTCGGGCGAGATCTGTCACCATCTGCCCGGTCTCAGGTGTCTGGTCGATGATGTTGACGAATGCGCCACCGTCGGCGGGAGGATAAGCGACAGTGAATTCGTACACATCGGCCAGGCGCACCTGATCCCCCGGATGCAGCATGACCTTCGTGCCGGGTGCGATCTCTTCGCCGTTGACGTAGGTGTGGTGGGTAGATCCTTCATCGCGGATCCAAACGCGGCCGGAGGGGTAGGTGCCGATACTGGCGTGCCTGCGCGAGATCCGGTCGGCGCGCGAAAGCCCGCTGGGTATCCCCGTCCCGTCCCGCCCGAGCAGGACCGGTTCGCCACCGCGCACCAGATCCAGCGACACGTCGCCGAGTGAGTTGTTGAGCTTCACCGCCAACGGGCGCGGAGGGGCCTGACCATAACCGTCCTCGAAACGTGCGGCGCCGATCCAGTCACCGAGCCGGACCTGATCGCCGGGACGAAGCCGAACCGGCCCTTGATCGGGATCGACCTTGATGTTGTCGACCCACGTCCCCCGCGTGGAGTGTTCGTCGCGCAACCACAGAGTTCCGAACTCGTCGCGGTAGATGACGGCATGGCGGCGGGATACCGATGTGTCGGTCAACTGGTCCGACAGCGGGGAGTCGGTCCCGCGCCCGAGCACAACCTGTTCACCACGCCGCAATGTCAGCGGAGGCACGTTTTCGTCGTCGGACAACCGCAGCTCCAGCGGCGGTTCCTCGCCGAATCGCAGCCGTGTCGACACGTCCCCGAACTTCACCTCGTCCTCGGCGTTCAGGTAGCGTTTCTGGCCCTCCGGCACGATCTCGTCGTTGACCCGCAGCGGGTTCCAGCCGTCGTGAACCCGATCGAGCACCCAGATGCCGCCATCCAGGTCACGTCCGACGATCACCTGCCGCCCCGGCCTGCCGATCACCATCGCGTGGCCGTTCAGCGCACTGACGTCGACGGAAACCTCCTGGCCGGGTTCGAGGCGGATGGGGAGCTTCTGTCTGCGCTGCTCGAAGCGCAGCTCGGCCGGCGGAAGTTGCGGGGGTTCCTCGCTGCCGATACGAGCGGTCCCGACATAGTCCGGGCCGAGTCCCACGTTGTCGCCTTCGGACAGTGTCACCCTCTGGTTCGGAGCGATCCTGTCCCCGTTGATCCATACCCCTTCCGACCCCCGGTGGTCTCTGATCCACAGACGACCGTCGTGGTCCAGCCCGAGCGTCGCGTGCTGCTCCCCGATGCCGCGGATGCCACGCAACTGGGATGCGAAGGGCGAACTCTCGCCGGTGCCGATGATGACCGGCCTACCGGGTTCCAGCCGCACGGATGTCGCGTCCGTCCCGACGCCGAACCGCACGTGCACCGGGCTGGCGTCCAGCGCGGCGTCCAGCGGAATGAACTGCGCCTCCCCGCGGTAGCCGCCGAATCGCACGGCATCGCCCGGTGCCAAAGTGCGCTTCTCGCCTTCGGCGAGCAGGTCGCCGTTCACCCGGGTGCCGTTGGTGGAGCCCGCATCCCGGATCCACACGCGGCCGTCCTCGTCCATGCCAATGGTCGCGTGGCGGCTCGACACAGTGATTCGGCCGGTCGCCTCAGGGTGTATGAGGCCGCGACCGAGATCCACCTCTCGGCCACGATGCAGCGTGAACGTGGGCCCGTCGTCCCCGAACAACCGGACTTCGGCTGTCTGCCGCTCGAATGTCACCCCCAGTTCGAGGTCCCGGCTCAGCAGCACCTCTTGCCCGTCGTAGATGCGCACCCATTGCCCGCCCGCCAATTGCTTGCCGTCGACGAAAGTGCCGTTCATCGAATTCTCGTCGCGGAGCATGACGTGGCCTTGATCGTCCACCTTGAGCGTCGCGTGACGGCGTGACACCCGATCGTTCGCGACCTGCTCCAGCAGCGCGCCTTGGCCGCGTCCGAAAACGTATTCCTGGCCGGGAATCAGTCGCAGCGGAATCCGCGCGCCCTCAGGGCCGGTCAGCACCACGTCGACGTAGCCACCATCGGGATGACGGTAGTGCCCGGTGAGCCCGGCCGGCGGGGGCGCACCCGCGAGCGTGTACCGGTCCTGGCTCACCGACTGCTCGTGCAGCTGGACGCGCGGCTGCGGTCGTGTCGGCGGGCCGTCATACGTCGGTTCGTCGGTCCGCGTGTGGGGCGTCGGCTCTTCGTGTGTCGCCGGAGCCTCATCCGCTGCCGACTGCCGCCCGGCCGGATCTGTCTCATCGACTGGAGGACGCGGCCTCGACTCGTCCGGAACACGCGAATCGTCCCCGACCGGCCGTCCGTCCGACGTCTCGTCGACCGGGACCCGCGGCGTCAGTTCCTCCTGCCGGACGAGCGGACCATCCGCATTCCGTGGTAGCGCCGGCGGCTGGTCCCGGCGGCCTCGTGGCGCGACCGCCGAGCCGTCGACCTGGCCGCGCGGTGTGGGTGGCCTCCCGTTGCCCGCAAATGCGTCAGCGCCGGGCGGCCGGTCTTGTCGCGGCGTGACCGACACCGCCCGGCCGTCACCAGGGGTGATTCCCGGCGCCGAGCCGGGAGACTGCGGTGACACAGGCGGCAGAACCCCACGCCCGGCGTCACCACCACCCGCGGCATGTTCCTCCAACGCGGTCATCCGCTGGAGCATGCCGTCGTACCAGTCCCGATGACCCGCGGCGTAGAACACCGGACTCAACTCTTCGACACGCTGCCGGATCTCCAGCAACTCCGGGCGGGTGAGAGCGTGGTCGTTCCACAAGATCTCGTTGGTGTCCCCGTAACGCAAGAAGTTCTCCGCGAAGGGGCCGACGGAATACTGCGCGTCGGTGAAGTTCTCGAACGCGCGACTGTGGTCTATCCCCCATACGTTGCCGTCCGGATCCACCATCCAGTTGTCGCCATTGCGGTCCGGTATGCGTATCAGCACGTCCATGACACCTTGGCGCATTCCGGCAGGACCGCTGACGACGTCCTGCGGGAACGCGCTTCGCGGATACGTGTCCGCCGCCACCGTGCCGGGCACCACTTCCATGTAGACGTGGTCGCCGATCACGTGCACCGCGGGCACCCGTGCGCCCACCGCGTCGCCGACCAGCGAGCTCAGGAATTCCGCGTGTGCGTGCAGCGGATCGGAAACCACCTTGTGGATCACTTCGGTGCCGTCGTGGAAGACGAGCCGCTCTACCACTCTCGCCGACTTGCCCTCGGTGCTGAATCGTTCGATGGTCTCCACTCGCGGTGGTTCACCGGAACTCAACAGCTCATTGATGCGTGAGGCGAATTCCCAGTGGCGCAGACCGAGTCGAGGGGTGTCACCTTCCGAACGCATCGCGGTACGGCCTGCGGTGTGGACTCGGATCGCACTACCCGCCGCGCCGACGAACCCGCTGCCGAAGCCGGTGATCGCGGCTTCGCGAACCATCTTGAACAGGTCACCGAGGCTGTGGATCTCGTCCATGTGGATCAACACCGACGGCACCGCGCCTGCCAGACCGCCGGTCACACCGCCCGCGCCGCCGAGCAACATCGTGCCGCCCATATGGGCAGCGAGCCGACCGCGCTGACTGACCGCTCGGCCGCGCGCCCAGCCCAGCACGCGCGGCGCGAGTCTGCGGCCGACCTCCGCACCCGCCACACCACCGACCACACCGCCGAGGAGCATTTCCAGGAAGGCGCCCACGTCGAACTTGTCGCGCACGCCGTCTTTCAGGTCCCACAGCTGTGCGCCGCCGCTGATCGCGGCACTGGTCAGGAGACCGACTTTCGCCGCGTGCACCGCACCGTGCAGCGCAGCCCGCTGCGCAGCGCCCGCTACCGCTCGTTCGCCTACCTCCGCGGTGAGTCTCGCGGCCGCGGCGGCCATCGCCTGCTCGGCCTCGATCCGGTCGATCAGCGCCTTCGCGCCCCCGCCCTGGAAGAACAGCAGGGCATCGTAGGCCAATTGGGCGGCGAGGGCGATCCCCATCGCGAGCAGCAGATGCTGTGTTTGCACACTCGAATCAGCGACGTCGTGGCACTGCTTTCCCAAGCTCTGGCACACCGCTGCCTGATCGCGCATGGATTTAACGACGACACGGTGGCGGTCGGCCAGTGCCGTCGACGTGGCGCCTTGCACGGCTTGCTCGGTACGCCCGGCCTCGCCCTCGTATCGGTCGGCGGAGTCGTTCAACTCACCGGCAGCCACCAGGTACGCGTCCCCGTTACGACGCATTCCATCGATGTCGGTCTCCGGCCAGTGGCCGAGGACCAATTCGCGCACAGCCGAAGGCACCTCGGCCAGCAAACCGCTAGCATCCATCGCAGCCTGCCTCCCGGCACCCTCATATTCGCTGCGAGATCATTCAGACATATCGGACCGCACCCACCATTCCCGGCAGTGGGAATTCGGCCGGTAAGGGAATGCTGACCATACCCAGCGCGACGGACAGTCGGGAGTGCAACCAATTCGAAAAGTACTGCGCCAAAAGTAGCCTCTTTATCCCATACCGAGCCGATAGACCAGACGGTGGTTTCTGGGGCAACCGTCATGGGGTCCCGGCCCGGCGGCGGGAGTCTCACCACAGGCGGGTATGCGACCAGCGGTTCCGGGACAATGTCTGCAAGTACATAGGGAGACGGTGTGGGCGAAACATTTTCGGTCGATCCGGATCGGCTGCGGGAGCACGCGCCGCAGTTCGACCTGATCGGGGCGGACGTGGCGGCCACCGTGCGAAAACTGCGCGCGGCCTTGGCCGAGGAAGGCGAGCCTTGGGGCAAGGACGACGCCGGCCGCGCGTTCGCCGAATCCTACGTTCCGGAGCACAAACGAACGATGGCCGACTTGAACAGCCTCGTCGAAGTGCTCCAGCAGGCAGGCACCGATCTGCGCAACCTCGCCGAAAACTTTGAGAATCACGATCGGGCCGTCGGGCAGCGTATCCGTGACACTGCCGACGCGTTCCAGAAAGATCCGGTATCGATCCCGCTGGGAGAGCAGGCCACCCCCACCCACCGGCTCAGCCCGAACCCTACGGACGTACCTACTGCCGCGCAGCCATACGCAGGATCTCCTCTGCCCACCGCGGCCTCGACGGCGGCCCCGCCGGCCCACCGAACTCCCGTCACCACGCCTGCGACCGCTCGGTCACCTGACTTGTCGAGCGCCCCTGCCGGTACTCCCGGCACACCTGAGGACGGTTCGAGCCCGAGGCGGCAGCAGGGCGGGACCGAGGGCAATCCGCACGGCCGTGACCACCGCGGCACCGAACAGCCGCATACACCCGGCTTCAGCGCGCAACCCGCTCATCGGGCAGAAACCGCATCCACGCGTCCCACGCAGGGCAATCGGCCGTCTTCCCCGTGGACGAAGCCTGCCGCCACGAATCGGACCGCCGTGACGCCCCGGGCCGGCGTGGCGAAGCAGACCGGCGCCACGGCTCCGAGTACGCCATGGTCCAGGCCCATCACAGCGCGTCCGCCGAGGATTTCCGCCCCGGACGCGGGGACACCCGGTTCGCCGCCGCGCGCGCCGGGCCGCTCTCCCGCACGACCGGATCGGAAGGACGAGAAAGCAAACCGGAAAGTGGACGCCTCCGCCGAGTCGGTCGCAGCCCGCCTCGCCCGGGAACTCGCCGACCGCCACGGCGTGCGCGCCTTCGGTTTCGAGACCCCGGGCGTCGCGGTCCAGGTACTGACCGAGATCGTCGCCGCAGTGGACGACGTGCTGCCGCGATACCCGCAAATCGTCCTGCGCGCCATTGGGATCGAAGAACTGGCGAGCGGCGAAACGACGCAGCTGGAATGGGATTCGGGCGCGACACCTGGCGACTCCGAGAACGCTCCTGATTCCCTGGAGAAGCGCTCCTCGGTCGCGTCCGAGGAGATGCTCACCGCACGCATCGTGCTGGCGGTGGGCGCTGCCACCGACCCGGAGCGGTTACAGCAGACCGTCACCACAGCCGACAACGCGGGCATGCTCGCCCCCGGATGCGCTAGACGGCCCGTGTATTCGTCGATCGTGCGCGAGCTCGGCAGAGCGCTCGACGGAGCAGGCGGCTTTCGCGCTCGCGCCGCCGCACAGCGCGTGCTGGTCAGGGCGTATATGCCGCAGCTGAACCCGGAGGACAAGGGCTCGTTGAATCGCACGGTGTCCGGCTTCCAGGAATGGCGGTCGCAGTTGAGCGGCCGCAGCTTCGATCGCGGGCGATTCCACCCCGCCGCTGCTCTGGCCGAGGCATTCACCGACGTAGTCCTCAACGCCGCAGAGGCCGCACCGCCCGCGCAGGTACTGCACCGCCTGCTCGTCACCACCGCGGACTCCCCCGCACCCCCGTAATCACCACCGCACAGTTGTAGGGAGCAGCCAGTGTTGAGCGTCCGGCTTGCGAAGGTGAATTTCGTTGAGAGGCAGCGATATTGTGAGCAGCATGCGGTGGATGGTTGCGATCAGCTTGGTGCTGCTGCTGGGCGGCTGCGCGCAGACCACGGCGGGAAGGCCGCAGCCGGTAGCAGGGGCGTCGCAGACGGCGTCGTCGTCGAGGGCGGCGGCGGCACCGGAGAAGGACGGGGAACTCCGAGATCGGATCGCTTGGGTTCGGCAAGGTACGCCGGTTGATCTCGCCGGCTTCCATTCGGCCCGGATCGAGGGCGGTCCGGTGACCGACCTGCGGGACGATATCGCGTTCGTCAGCCCTACCAGCAAGATCAGTTGCATCACGGGGAAAGCGTTGGGGATGGACGGGTTCGACTGCACGGTCGAACTGAAGGAACCGGTGCCAGCGCCGGGCGAGGGCTACGGCCAATGGTTCGGCGGATACGTGACCTACACGGGGCGCCGGTTGACGGTGGGCCAATTTCGCGGCGATCCAGGGCTTTTCATCAACGGTCATGGCCGGACCTTGCCGTACGACAGCACCATCACCTTCGGCGACTACGCCTGCCGCATCGCGACGACCGGCCTCACCTGCGTGCACCCCGCCCAGGGCACGGGCGTGCAACTGAGCAGCGAGGGCGTCGTCCCGCTCGGCTGCCTGCGCGAACTCCCGCAGACGGAGCGCGAACCGGCCGTCGGCCGCGCTTATGCCTGCTGAGCGAGCGTCCGCCGCCGATCACGAGAAACGTATCCGGGTAGCCGTCGAATCTTCGGCCCAGGAAACGCGGACGCCGCCGACAGTGTGGCAACCTCCGCGGATCGCCGAGCGCGTAGCTACACGTGCGTTCGGCCAGGATGTATCGTTACGCCCGTGGGAGATACGGTATTCGCCTCGACGACCATTCCGTACGTCAATGCCCGACCGCATCTGGGACATGCGTTGGAGTATGTTCAAGCCGATGCATATGTTCGGAGCATGGCGCAGCACGGTGATGACGTCTTTTTCTTGACGGGGGCCGACGAAAACAGCCTCAAGAACGTACTGGCGGCCGAAAGGGAGGGGATGTCGACCCGGGAGTTGGTCGACCGAAACGTCATTTATTTCGAAGAGCTCATCAAGAGCTTCGACATCGAGGTCCGGGATTTCATCCGGACCAGCGCCAGAGCGGACCACCACGCCGGTGCGCAAGAGATATGGCGCAGGATCGCAGCCAACGGCGACCTGTACACCAAGGACTACGAGGGACTCTACTGCGTCGGCTGCGAGCAGTACTACGATCGCGCTGAACTGGTCGACGGCAAGTGCCCCGAGCATTTAACCGTTCCCGAACTCGTCCGGGAAAGCAACTATTTCTTTCGCCTGTCCCGCTATGCGGATCAGTTGCTGGATGCGATCGAATCGGGACGCATAAAGATTTTTCCACAGACGCGACAGAACGAGATAACTGGATTTATTCGCAGCGGACTGGCGGATATCAGCGTCTCGCGCTCGATGGAACGGGCACACGGCTGGGGCATCGAAGTACCGGGCGACAGCAGTCAGGTCATCTATGTATGGATCGATGCGCTGACCAACTATATAAACGCGTTGGGCTGGAGTCGCGACGCGGAAGAATTCGAAACCTATTGGAACAAAGCGGCGAGACGGATACACTTCCTGGGCAAGGGAGTCATCCGCTTTCATGCGGTATATTGGCCCGCGATGCTGCTGTCGGCCGGACTTCCACTGCCGACCGATCTCGTGGTCCACGGATATGTCACGGCAAATGGGCAGAAATTAAGCAAATCGCTCGGAAATGTCGTCGACCCCATCGACTTGGTGAACAGATACGGAATCGATGCGGTTCGCTACTATCTATTGGCCGAGCTGACACCGTTCGGCGACGGGGACTTCAGCGAAGAACGCCTCATCGCCCGGCACAACACAGACCTGTCGAACGGTCTCGGCAATCTGGTCAGCCGAGTAACCAGCATGATCGGTCGCTATCGCGACGGAGTTGTTCCCGCTCCGGGACAGGCCGGGTCAGCTGAGCAGGCTCTGGCCGACGAGGTAGTGGCCAGCGCCGCTGCCAGCCTCGCCGCTGCCGAGCGCTACGACTACCGGGAAAGCCTCGCCGCGATCTGGAAACTCGTCCGGCAGGCCAACGCGTACGTGGACGAGAAGGCGCCCTGGAACCTGGCGAAAACGGGTGACGACGCCGAACTGGACCTGACATTGTTCTATCTGGCGGCAGCGGTCAGACAATTGGGCGGACTCATCCTGCCGTATCTGCCGGACCCCGGCGCCGCCATACTGCGCTGCTTCGAGGGTCCGGATCGAACGTCCCCACAGGCAGCGACATGGCTCGACGACTTGGCGGGACAAAGACTGGAAAAGCCGGACGCGCTCTTCCCTCGATTGGAACCGGTGGGCTGACATGGCAGGGGGGGACAAAAATCGCGCATCATGGTATGAGGGTGCGGCTGAGATGCGCGCGCAGGTAGAGCAGTTCCTCGGCGGGTCGGTGATCCGCGTGGCCGGTCAGAATGGCGGCTTCTCCCAGGGAATCGCTGCCCGGCTTCTGCTCGACAGCGGCACAAGAGCTTTCGTCAAAGCGATCCCGACCGCCGGAAATCCCGAAAGTGTACGACTGGTATTGCGGGAAGCGGAAGTAGCCGCGGCATTGCCCGAATTCCTGCCGGTACCGAGACTGCTCACCACCATCCAAGCCGGAGGCTGGATCGCACTGTTGTTCACCGACCAACCGGGACGGACCGTCCCGGTCCCCTGGACGACTTCGGACACCAGCACGGTCCTGGATGCGATCGCAATCCTTTCCGAGTCATGCACGCCCAGCCCGGTTTCCGATCTCCCGGCATGGGGAGGACCGCTGAGCAACTGGCCGGGCTGGCGGTCGATGGCCGATCCGCCGGATTGGCTGGATCCGTGTTGGTTCCGGCATCTGGATACGCTGACCGAACTGGAGGCGCAGTTCCCGGATGCCGTGGCGGGCTCGGCGTTGCTCCACTCGGATCTTCGCTCCGACAACATAATTCTGGCCGCAGACGGCGTCTTCTTCGTCGACTGGGCTTGGGCCGCCCGAGGGCAGGGGTGGGTGGACACACTGATCTTCGCGCTGTGTGGCGCCGTCGAAGGCATGCCGGAGCCCGAAACCGTATTCGCGAGCACTCCGGCAGGAATCACCGCTGATCCGGCGGCAGTGGACAGCGTCCTCGCCGCGCTGGCAGGACGTTTCGCCCGGGCCGCTGGGCAACCAGCACCCGGGATGGAAAGGTTGCGCGCCTTCCAGCGCGATGAGGCGCGGGTGGCGCTGAACTGGCTGGCCACGCGGCGCCGCTGGATCATTTGAGTAATACGCTGAGAGGGGGAGATTTTCATGTATATCGGCGATTCGAGCGAACCGGATTTCGCTGCCCGCCTGTGCGGAATCGCGGAAACGACGCGGTTCGGCCGACATGAGGCATCCGATGCCGTCCAAGTGTTCCGGGCCGAAGATGTCCGGGAATTGCTCCGGGACCGGCGATTGTGGAGTACCCGCGATATATCGGAGTTGGTCGCGCGCTTACCGATCGAGGTGCGTCCGGTGTACACCCGGTTGTGTGAATTCCTCGGTCTGTGGCCCGCGTTCTCCGACGGACCGTACAATCGGCGGATTCGCGCTCATCTGATCACCGGCTTGGCCGGTGCGGCGGCAGATGAGGTACGGGCCGCGCTGAGACGTGATCTGTCGGCGCTCTTGGCGGGACGGGTCGGCACGCGGTTCGATTGGATAGCAGACGTTTCGGTGCCGTACGCGCATCTCGTCCTGGCGCGGTCGATAGGTGTATCGATCGACGAAGCGCGAAGAGTCACCGAACTCGGTGAACGAATCATGCGGAGCATCGCGAGCACCGGCATCGACGTCGAACGCGCGGAACAAGCCTTGGCCGCGTCGAAGGAAATGCGGGATTGGCTGGAGCATGCCATCGGTGTCGGCGGATCACGATTCATCTCCGCGGTCGCGGACATCTGGCGAGATATCGACTCGGGTCCGCAAGCGGCCACGGCGGCGTTGGCTCAGGTGGTGACCGGCTCGTATCAGCCTCTGATCGGTGTAATGGGCGCGCTGGTCGAGATCATCGATGCCGATCACCTGCGGAGCCTGCCCATCCCGGTGATCAGGGAAGAGGCCATCCGGCTCGCCACGCCTTTTCGCTATGTTTCGCGATTCACGCGGTGTCCGATGACGATAGGCGATCACGAACTGGGTGCGGACGGTCGGGTGATGCTCCTTCTCGCGACTGCGAACGTCGACCCTTCCGCGGTCCCGGAACCGCTCGAAGTCCGCGATCGTCCGAAACGGGCGAACCTGGCCTTCGGCGCCGGTCCGCACTACTGTCCCGGAGCAGCCGTCGCGAGGATGGCGATCGACATCGTCCTGGAGCAGTTGCGGGGTTCCGGCCATGTCTTCGCCATCGGGAAGGTCACTCGCGAACCGGAATTCTCTGTATTGCAGTACTACTCGATAGTCGGAGAATTGACCGAAGCGTCAGTGGCGGCGCCGTGACCGTATTGATCACGGGCGGGCTCGGCTTCATCGGGGCGCACACGGCGCTGGCATTCGCCGAAGCCGATGTCGCGTGTGTCCTCGTGCAACGTCATCCCGGCGAGGTACCCGCCGAGTTGGCCGATCACCTGGGAAAGCGCATCTTCGTCAGCATCGCTGACGTTTTGGACCGGCGAGGACTGGCCGATGCGGCACGACGGCACCGTGTGACCGGGATACTGCACCTGGCCCGATCAGTTCCGTGGCCGCCGGACGGGGCGCCGATCGACGCGGCATCCAAGGCGATCGAGGGCTTGCTGAATGTCCTGCGCGTCGGTTCGGATCGGAGCGTGGCGCGGATCGGGATCGCGAGTAGTGCAGGAGTTTATGCGAGCGGCGGCACGGGCCGGACCGACGAGCACGCAGCGCTTCCCGTCACATATCAGCATGCGGTCCCGGCCTTCAAACGAATCTCCGAAATCGTCTCCGAATACGTCGAGCAGACAACAGGTCTCGGTGTGGTCAACTATCGAATCGCAACGGTGTGGGGCCCGCGGGGCCGTGCGAGTTCATCGTTGACGGCGGCTCCGCGGCTGGTCCACGCCGTCGCCCGTACGCCCGTACGCGCGGCGCCGACGGACTGTTACGCGAACAACGGTCTCGATCTGTGTTACGTGAAGGACTGCGCCCGGGCGATCATGCTGCTGCAGCTGGCTTCCACTCTGCCCGAGAATTTGTACAACATCGCCTCGGGACAGGTGACGACCAATGGCGACATCGCCGACGTGTTGCGACTCCTGGTGCCGGACATCAGTATCGCGCTGCGTCCTGGCCGTGATCCGTATGGTCCGCAGCGCGACTTGCCGGTCGACATCTCGCGATTACGCCGGGATGTCGGCTATACACCCGCCTACGATACCGAGCGCGCCGTCATGGACTACCTTCGTTGGCTGCGAGCAGGGCATGAGCTCTGACCGAGGCGGTGGATTCGACCGTATACGACCGGCATTCGCTTGTCGGGAAGCAACCGTAGTACCGGACCAACGAGTGCCCGGACAGGTGCTGCGACCGCCAGGTGGCGAGAACCGGTACGCGCGACACCATCCTGCCCGAGCGCCGACAGCGGGCTTGTACCGGTCGAGACTTGACGGTACGGTGTCGCCAGTAGGTGAGTCCTGCTGAAGCACAATCGACTTCGCGTCCGTCCAATGGGAGTGGGTGGACCGGGACGGGGGAAGCACGCATGAGTGTCACGATTCCAGCTCATCAGGTAGCTGGACGCGTCGGACGAGTGACCCGCAAGTAACGTCGGCGGACTGCGCTGTCCGCGCATCGGCCCCGATCCGGCCGGCTACCGGATCGGTGGAGCGCTGAGCGAGTTACCTGTCACCGAAACTCGGGCGATACACCTCGCTGGTAGGTCACGCGCCGAGGATATGAACCGTTCGACGGAACGGCGGAAAGAACAAGTAAGGGGTGGGATCCGATGATACGAGTCGATGTGGTCGACCGAATGCCGATTTACGTACAAGGTTTGGTGCAAGCACTTACCGCCGACGGCGAAATAAAGGTCACCGTGCGCGCCGGCGAGGAAAACGGACAAGTCGCACGTCCCGACGTTTTTGTGGTGGGGTGTATCGGCGCATCGCCCGACCCGGAATTGTCACGAAACATATCGATGATGTCACTTCTGGCGCCGGTCGTGCTACTCGTCGGTGATCGAGTGTGCGACCATCTATCGAATCATCCCCGTTTTCCCGATACGGCCGCCGCACTCGACCGATCGTCCTCGGCGGAGCTGGTGATCGAGACAGTCCGGCGGGTCGCGGGACACACTGCGCGCGAACCGCATCGCCGCGACGTCACCAGCCTCGACAAACCCAGGCTCTCCGAGCGCGAGGAGCAGGTACTGAACTACATCGCTGATGGTCTCACGCATCAGCAGATCGCCCGGATACTGGGCATCAGCCAGCACACCGTCAACACCTACGTGAAGCGGATTCGCCTGAAACTGGATGTCGGCAACAAGGCACAGTTGACACGCGTCGCGATGATGGTTCGTTTCGCGACCGACGCAAGGCAGGGAGTCGCCGGATGAGCGGCGCGACGAAAGCGATCGAGTGCCTTGTCCGATAATCCCAGATTTCGCCCCGAGGCGATGGCGCAGAACCGCAGAGCCGATCACGCGGGACCGGTTCTCGCAACGACGAAGCCGATCACCGTGCGGAAGATGTGGAACGACTCGACGCAGTGGCTCGGCCGGCTTGCGCAGGGTGGCCGCGGCCGGCGGAAAGTGCCGGTGTGCCTGCAGACGCAGGTGGCCGACTGCGGCGCGGCCTGCCTGGCCATGACCCTGGGCTATCACGGCCTGGCCGTCGATTTCGAGACGCTGCGGGCGGAACTGGCGGCGGGGCGAAGCGGCACCTCGGCACGTGCGCTGCTGGACACGGCGCGCCGATTCGGACTCGGCGCCCGCGGCGTCCGCACCGATTTGGATGGCCTCGGACAGCTGGCACCGGGCTCCATCCTGTTCTGGAACTTCAATCATTTCGTGGTCCTGGAAGCGGCTGACAAGAATCACATCGATATCGTCGATCCCGCGGCGGGGCGCCGGCGTCTGGACATAGCGTCGGTGAGTGAGGCATTCACCGGCGTAGCCCTCGAATTCGAGGCATCGACGGTACCGCCGACCGCGGAAACGGCGGCTGTGCTCGCTTCCAGCGAATCCCGGCCATGGCGTACGTTGGCCCGCTTCGTTCCGCGCGGCGCCGACCTCGGCAAGCTCGCCGCGTTCTCCCTGACCTTGATGGCATTTCAATTCGTGCTTCCGATGGCGACCAGCTATCTGATCGGAGCGGCGCTACCGGGGTCGGCGACCGGTTCCCTGTGGGCGGTGCTCGGCGTCGGAGTAGGGCTCGGCGGTCTGTACCTGGGTATGCAACTGATTCGCAGCGCGGCCGTCATCAGAGTTCAGGCGGCGCTGGAGAAGCACATGACGTGGGGTCTCGTGGAGCACCTCGTTACGCTGCCGTACGAATACTTCACGACCCACAATTCCGGCGATCTCGCATTGCGAGTCCGCTCCGCCGGCTTGCTCAACCAGGCTTTGGGTGTCACCGCGGTCGCGGCCGTCTTCGACTGCTTTCTCGTGGTCGCCTACACGGTAGCGGTTCTCGTGTCGAATACGGGACTCGCGCTCGTCGCGGTCGGGCTGGTGTCGTTGCAAATCCTTCTGCTCACTCTGACGTGGCGACACCAGGTCGTCGCGAGTTCGGAAGTACTCGAACGGCAGACGATGACCCAGGACGCCCTGACCGACCTACTCGAAAGCGTGACGACGCTGAAGGCCGCAGGAGTGGAGGGAAGCGCGGCAGAGCGCTGGTCACATCTGCTGGTCAAGGAGATCAACACGCGTTCGAGCGCCCGGCGCGACCTGTCGGCGATGAGCGCGTCGAGTCGCACCGTTCAGTTCGCCGCGCCGCTGATTGTCTTGCTCATCGGGATGTTCCGGGTGGCGCAAGGCCAACTGTCGCTCGGCGCCGCGCTCGGCTTCGTAACCTTGACGGTAGCACTGTTCGTGCCGCTACAAGCTGTCTTCGACGCCGCAGCGCAGTTGGCCGCTGCCCGGCCGACGCTGGCGCGGCTCGAGGAAATCTGGCGAGCGCCGTCGGAGCCGATGGGTAGGCGGTTCGATGCCGGCACCAGTCCGCACAGCCTCGCCGCGACCGGCTTGTCATACCGTTATAGCGCCGCCTCGCGAGACGCACTGAGCAGCATCGACCTTTCGATCCGCGCCGGCGAGTTCGTGGTCGTGCTCGGTCGATCGGGCTCGGGAAAGTCGACGCTAGGGTCGATTCTGGCCGGATTATCGATACCGACCCGGGGCACAATCACCGTAAACGGCACCGATTTGTCTACGCTGGACCGACCGTCGTATCGCAGCCGAATCGGCTACGTCAACCAGGCCGCGCATCTGTTCAACGGGTCGATTCGCGACAATATCGCCTTCGGCGCCCACGACTTGCCGGATAGCGACATCTTCCGCGCGGCCGATATCGCGGGCGTGCACACCGAGATATGCGGCATGCCAATGGGCTATGAGACGTTGGTCGGTCCTGCGGGACATGGTTTGTCGGGCGGCCAGCGGCAACGGATCGTTTTGGCCCGCGCGGTCGCCCGCGACCCGGGCCTGTTGATTTTGGACGAGGCGACCAGTGCGTTGGATCCGGAGTTGGAGAGAAGCATCCTCACCCGACTACGCGAGTCGGGAGTCACGGTTGTGGTGATCGCGCACCGTCTTACCGTGTTGGAGCAGGCCGACCAGGTACTCGTGCTGCGCGGCGGCCAAGTGGTGCAAGCCGGATCACCCGCTGAATTATCCCGGCAAGGAGGGGAATTCGCCAGCCTCGTCGACATCGGGGCCGGCGTGTGAAAGTGCGGATCGGCGGAGTTTGCCGCTCATGGTCCTGATCAGGCTACCGGCCTCCGCCACGACCACACGCGGCTCCGCCAATCCAGCCCTACGAGCCACGGCCCTGATCGCGCGCGTCAATTCCGGCCTCTGCTCCATCTGACCGGTCTCTACATAGCAGACCGGAGGATCCGACGGCAGCAGTGCTACATCAGTCACAAGGGGCAACGCCCTTATGCGATGTTCCAGAACAGCATGCTGGAGATCCGCCGTGTCCGACACACGTCCCAGCACGAAGAGGTAGCCCTTCTCGTCGAGGTAGCCCGCGTCCCCGGTTCGCAGGTATTCCTCCACTCCGGCCACATCGCGAAAGGCTCGCGGGCGAACCCAGATCTCGCCCATCTGCCCGGCCGGTACTTCAGAGCCGCGGCGCATGATCCGAATGTTCACTCCGGGCAATGGTTTGCCGACGGAGCCGGGGTTCGCCAGCCACTCCGCAGTTGTGATCTCGGTCAGTGTGCCGCGCGAGGTGCCGTAGTACTCGTGGAGAACAGGACCGAGAAGAGACATCGCGGCTCGCTTCACGCCGATCGTGCAGATGTCACCACCGTGGAATACAACCGACAGCGCCCGTTTCGGAGCGACCCTCCGTTCGATGAGATCGACCAACCGGTCCGGGCTGAGCATGGTGGTGTCAACGGCATGCAGATCGACAAGCGCGGCGAAAAGCTCAGCGCTCCAGTGCTGTTGCACCACGACAGTACTGCCCGCCTGCAATGCGTACAGGGCTGGACCCAATGTCCCGAGGTGGAACGCGGGATTGGTCATGAGGTGCGGGCCCCAGGACAGTCCAGCGCCGTACTTTTGTTCGACCGCGACGCCGCGAAATGGCAGTCTCGGCAGGGTCCCAGCGAGCGCCGTAGGCGCTCCAGTGGTGCCGGAAGAAGTGAAGATCAGCCTTCCCGCCGGAATTCGAGCAAAGTCGAATGCCGCGGAGGCCGTTCGCACGGCTACCAGATCGTCGTCGACAATGGTGGATGACCGCCTCGAGCTACCGGACGAGTCGGTGATGAGCACCGAAGCTCCGGTGCTCGCCCTCAACTCGTCTGCCGTGGCGACATCAATGTATCCCCGGTCCAGCAGCAGCAGACCGTAACCGTAGCGCAGCGCCGCGAGCACTGTCGCGAACAGCCTCGGGCCCGTCGGAAGATCGGTCGCGAGCACCGCGGGACCAGTGATCCCTGCGGCCGCCAGTCCGCGACCGAGTGCGTCGGCGCGGGAGGTCAACTCACCGAAGGTGCATACGTCGCTGCCGACGATGACCGCGGGCCGGTCCGGCACGGCGGTCGCGGTCTCCCACGGGTTCCAGACGTATGGTCTCAGCATCAGGTGCCTTTCCAAAACGGCGCTAGGTTGTAGGACAGTCGGCAACTACGTTCCGCATGCGACCGGCGACAGCTGCCGCGCAGCTGACGGCGATTCGGGGCAGATGGAAGCTCAAATGCAGCGAGAGCATGTCGTCGGATTCAGCCGCGAAGAGGTGCACGGCGGCAGCTGTTCGATGGAACCCGGGTGGTCCGTCCAGCCCATCCCGTACCACTCGAAGGCTCGAGTCTTCGAAACGGTCCGCGGGTGCAGAGCTGATGCGCTGATAGTTGCAGTAGACATCGATACCTCGTGGCCGCTGATCGGCCCGCCCGGCGGTCAATGCGGCTATCTTGTCGGCGGTGCGGACTTCGGCGTGCCGCATGGCATCGACAATGCCGAACTGCGTCTGCCGGATGCAGTCGTACAGCCCACCCCGCTCGATCCGGATCGGGACCATACTGCTGAACATTCCCACGGTCTCCCGTTCGGTGGCGCGTCGCAGATCTACCGCAGTCCAGATGTTCAGTGCGTCTGCCGTGGTGGAATCGAAGATTGCTTGCGCGAGGGCACCGAAAACAGCTTGAGGCATGGTGATATTGCGGTCCGCCGCCTGTCGTCGGCAGCGCAGCAGCCGGCTGTGCCCCAATTCGATCGTGGCTGTCTCATAGGCACTCGGATCGCCGAATTTGTCCGGGTCGGCGGTATCCGTGAAGCAGCCCGATATGCGGCCGGGTTCGAGCGCTCGCGACCACCAACGGGAGTTGCGTTCCAGGATGTCGTCGGAGCAGCGGATTTGCTGCCGCGTCGCGGCAGCCGAGAACGAGGAACCGGGCAGGTCGGCGGGTGCCGGAACCGCGTAACGATGCCAGATCTCGGCGGCGAAGATATCCAAGGACTTGCCGTCGAATATAAGGTGCTGGAAGGTGACGAGCAACGCGAAGTAGTCATCGGAATACCGCAGGAGTCTGAATCTGAAGCGCCGGGCCCCGGCCCGATCATCAATCGTGGTCAAGTCTGCGGTGTAGAGGCGGCTGGCGAAGGCTTCGAACTGGCGGGCATTCTGGGCCTGTACCGAAACCAGCTCGACCACTTGCTCCTCCGGGGCGAGAGGCGCTATAACCTGCGTCAGCACACCGTCATCGACCCGGAACTCACAGACCTGCAGTGCATCGTGCGCATCGACGAATCCGCGCAAGGCTACGGCCAAGCGGTCGACCGACAATGACCCTGCGAGCAGGTAGCAGGTTCCCAAATTGCGGTATGCCCCCGCGCCGTTCGCCGCCGTGAACGCATCGTGCTGGGCGAAAGTCGCAGGGACCCACCTGCCGCTGGAAGCCCCTCTGGTACCTTGCATCAGTTCCTCACCTACATGCGGTACAGAACGCACGGCATCAGTACCGCACGAATCGGGCTGCTATGCCCCGTGGCGAGGGATCCTGGAGCAGATCGACCAACATCAGGTCGATGCCGAACTCATCACGGATACGGTCGAGCAACTCGACCATTTCGATAGACGTGCCACCCAGATCGAAGAAATTATCCCTTTCGCGCACACCGGACACACGAAGAATTTCTTCGAACAAACGCTCCAGCGTGGTTTCCGGTTCGTTCGAGTTACCCAGCATCGGTACCCCACGTCTTCGTATCTTCGCAATTGTGACCGACTGTGGGCACCAGCGAACCAGGTGCCCACAGTCGGACGCTTACCGGTCAGAGCTCGATCGCTCAGACCGGGATCGGCGACTTCATCGGTCCGGCCGCGGACAAGCCGGTGCCGCCGACGATGTCATCGAGCTGATCATCCGACAGCGCGCGGATGTCGACCGTCACGAACTTGGGTTCCTGTGCAGTCATTCCCCTACCTCCTCTCCATCTCTCGAAATTTCTCCACCGCCGGTTGCGGCGGACAGCATGGCGCCACGCGGTGCGACATCGCCGATCGGCGAGATCACCAGGCAGATGCACGTAGCTCCGGCGCGAACGCTGAAATGGTCTCGGCCACCACGTCCACTGCGAAATCGATCTGGGTCTCCGAGTGCGCCGCGGTCAAAAAGTTGATGCCTCGACGCAACAGAAGTCCACGTCGGGCGGTCGCGGTGAGGAAACGCTCTGCCCACGGCCCGGGCAACGTGAGGCGCGGGGCCGCAGAATAGCCGGATAGCAAAGCAGGGAGGCCGGCTGTCACTGCGGCGGTATTGATTCCTTCGATCAGGGCGTTGCCGAGCGTCGTCAACCGTTGGTAATAGTCAGCCCGCGCATACTCCCTGAGCGTCGCCTTCGCTATCTCCAGGGTGAGCAGGCTGACGCCGGGTTCGGTTCGCATCAGAGGAAGATCCTCGAGTCTTCGCATCAGTTCCAGGGAACCGGCGAGGGCGGCCGGAGTCAGGCCCGAGGCAAGACCGTAGGAGAAGACGCAAAGATCGGGCCGGATGCCGAGCGAGCCGCGCAGGCCGCCAGGAGCGACTCGAAATCCGGTGAACGTCTCGTCCAGGACGAACAGAGCGTCGACATCCGCGCACGCCGCCTGGACGTGCTCCGCCAGCTCGCTCGAAATCGGATGTCGCAGGGACGCGGTGAGCAGCAGTGCGGCCGGCGGATCGGCGCGGATCGCTTCGATCAGTCGCAACTCGGAGCCGGCGGAATCGAGTGGAACATATCGGTACGCGTCGGAAGTCGTTGCGCTCCAGCGTGGCCCGGCGATCACTGCGTGCGACCGCCCCGTGCTCCACTGTGCCAGTTCGAGCGCCGATCGCAGCGCCCCGGCGCGAGCGTCGAAGAACCGGACGGCGCCGGTCGATCCCATCGAGCGCAGTACGAGTTCCGCTACCCCGAGGTCAGAAGGCGTCGGCAGCGACAACGCTGTCCCGCGAGCGACGCGATCACGAATCACGTTGGTCACCGCGGGGTGGTTGTGCCCGAGCGTCACCGACCCTCGCCCACAGACGAAATCCAAGTAGCTGCTGCCATCGACATCCCAGACCAGCGCCCCATCGCCACGTTCGAGCAGTATGGGATAGCTGAATTCGCCGTCATCGTCGGCGGCGGCGCGCAACCGGGTGGAGACCTCCGGCATGATCGACGCGCTTTGCCGCGCGAGAGCCGCCGATCGGGCCCGCGGCAATTCTTCCGGCAAGGTGAGCGGTAATTTCGCCAGCTGGTGGTGGTCGTGCTCGGGAACGATAGATTTGTGTCCAGCTCGTGCGGACAGCCAATCCCGTCCGATGTCTCGAGC
The DNA here is from genome assembly GCF_042733915.1 of Nocardia sp. NPDC059691. Taxonomy (NCBI): domain Bacteria; kingdom Bacillati; phylum Actinomycetota; class Actinomycetes; order Mycobacteriales; family Nocardiaceae; genus Nocardia; species Nocardia sp. NPDC059691. The sequence goes on from NZ_JBHWFB010000012.1 coordinate 80,195, forward strand.
CAAGATCTTCTTCGTCCAGAGGATATTGTGGCGGGCCCAACCGCCCCGCTCGATGATGTGCTCCCGGATGCGATCATCCGGGCAGCGCAGTTCATCCGTTTCGGCAAGCGCCTTCGCCACCGTGGGCGCCCACCTTCGAGTCCGGTGCAGGTGTGGGCACAGCGGAAGGTGATAACGCGCCCAGCTGGCGCCTACCAGGCGTACCAGCTCACCCAGATCGGCCTGCTCGTCGGGCCGCTCGAACGTCCCACCCCGAGCGACGTGCTCGTTTCCGAAGACGATGGCCGTCGAATCGTGGCGATCCAGCTGCTCGATCAGTCCATCCACATCGATGCGGTCCAAGATTTCCCAATCATCCTCGAGATGGATACCGATCGGCGCGGTGGCGTGCGAGATCAACACCGACAATGCCTTCGCAAGGCCAACCGGGCGGCTGAACTGTTCGACGACCACCTCACGTATCCGAGGGAATCGCTGTGGGAGCTCCGTCAGGTAATCGATCGAACGCTTCCGCTCGGCGGCGGATATGCCATAAGCATGGTCGATGGTGACGACCACCCGGAAATTTCCGGAGAATTGTACGTTGGTGAAGAATGATTCGTACGTTCGAAAGAGTGTGTCCCGCCCGACCGCCGTAGTGGTCACATCCACGTGGGCTCCCGCTTCCATTGCTTCATTCCAAGCCATGCCGGTCGACCTGTCACGTCACCCGAAAGTGCTACATGGAGATGATCGAATCCTGTCCCATGAAACAGCGACTTCAGGCCCGGAGGCACGCCACCTAGCATCGGACACCATGGCAAATGCCTCGTATATGGTTCCACCACAAACATGGATGGAGCCGGACAGTCACTATCTCAAAGCAATGGACAGCGAGTGGTACGCGGGACTGGTCGCTCTGCAAAGCTGCCTGACGGTTTCCACGGCGCAGTTCTGGTCGGGCCGCGGTGTATCGAACGGTCACCTACCCATAACCACAGGCTCTATCAGTTCCCCTATGGGGCTCGGCAGCGACTCCAGCCCGGTCTCGGTCTCGATGTTCGGCGTGGACACGTACCTGGCCGACTCGATGCAGTTCGGTCTCGAATATTTGTGCCGCCTGTCGCCGAACGGCTCCTACTACATCATGCCCTCTTTCCGAGGCGAAAAATCCGATGCCACCCACCTCGGCCAGTTCTTCCACAGTGAAGCCGAAATTCCGGGTGGCCTCGACGATGTGATCACAGTGGTCGAAGAGTACCTTCGGCATCTGGTGCGGGACCTGCTGGCGCAGCACCGCGATCTGCTCGAGAAATTCAATGATGGGAATCTCGGCCATCTGGACGAGCTGCTGCGGCGGAAGTCCGTATTCGAGCGATTGACGTTCGACGAAGCGGCCGAGTTGCTCGATCACGACGACCGGTATGTGGCCACCGATCCGGAATCGGGTTGGCGGACGCTTCGACTGGCCGGGGAGCGAGAGCTCATGCGGCAACGGGGTGAGTTCCTGTGGATAACCCACTGGGATTCGCGATCCGTGCCCTTCTATCAGGCAACCGACCAGCAGTCCGGCCGTGCGCTGTGCGCCGATCTACTCTTCGGGCCCGGAGAGGTGATCGGTGCGGGTGAACGGCATCGAACCGGCGCGGAGGTCCTGTCCGCCTTGGAGCTTCACGGAGTGTCGCCGCGACAGTACGCGTGGTACGTCGCAATGAAGGAGCGTGCTCCGATGCGGACCGCAGGATTCGGGATGGGTGTCGAGCGCTTCCTGATGTGGCTGGTTCGCCAGGACGACATTCGCGACTTCCAAATTTTCGTCAGGGATCATGGCGTCGATGTCTTGCCTTGAGCCCTCTCGGGTCTCCGAGGGTATGGCGGAGTTACGTCGACGATTGATCCGTGAAGGCTATCTGTATCTTCCGGGTTTGCTCGCACGCGAAGCGGTCGCCGAAGTAAGCGGGTTGCTCGAGTCCACACTGGCGGCTACCGAGTTCGATGGGTTCACCGCGGACTCGTTCGCGACAGTCTATCCGCGGGTGCAGCGGCTCGAGGCGTTCCATCGTCTGGCCCACCACGACGCGCTGCGCTCACTGGCAGGCGGCCTGCTGGGAGCGGATGTCTTCTGCCATCCGGCGAAGGTCGTCCGCATCATCGCTTCCGCAGGCGCCGAGAGTAGTTTCGCGACGCGAGCACACCAGGACTTCGTCGTGCAGCATGTCGCGAGCGATGTGCTCACCGTGTGGTTGCCGTTCACGGACTGCGACGAACGGCATCAGGGACTGCGGCTGATACCCGGTTCGCACCGAGACGGTTTCATCCCTGTCGACGAATCGCTACCCGGTGCTCGCCCGCTGTACCTGAATGTCCCCTTCGATGATGAGCGTTGGCGAACAGCGGGTTTCCGTATCGGGGACATCGTGGTGTTTCACAGCTTCACTGTCCACGCCGGTGGGCCGAATGCCAGCGACCGCGTCCGGTTGTCGGCCGACATTCGCTATCAGCGTGTCTCCGAGCCGATCCGCGCGGAATTCCTGCGACCGCATGGATGGCCACGCACACCGGACTGGGACGAACTCTGTGCCGATTGGTCGACCCGAGCGTGGGTCGAAGTGCCGGATGGCGTGCACGCCGTGCCGATGCCGCAGGACATTTCCTATCGCGACTATTTGTCGACGCTGGTCGCACCGCCGTCGTTACTTCTGAAAGGAAACTGATTTCGATGACTCTCATGTCCGAGACCGAATTCGATTCCTTCTTCGAGCCCTATGCCGGGAACGTCGAAGGATTCTACGAGGCCAGCTACTGGAAGCTGGCCGACGAACTCATCAAGGAATTGGTGCGTCGTCACCTCTCGGTGGAGTCCGGCCATCACGTTCTCGACGCCGGAGGTGGCACCGGCCGATGGGCACTCTGGCTCGCCGAACAGTTCGATGTCGAAGTCACCGTGGCCGACAAGTCGCGGGCGATGCTGGAAGAAGCGAAGCGGAACATCACCGAAGCCGGTGTCTCCTCGGTTCGGTTGACCGAATGTGATCTGCACGGTGCGCCAGAGCTGCCTGATGCCGGCTACGACGCGTTGATCAGCACCTACGGTGTCCTGAGCTTCCTCGATGACCCGGCCGCCGCATTCGACACCTTCTACCGGGTACTCAAGCCGGGGGGACGCGGCCTACTCATGAGTCACTCGTTGTCGAACGCCGTGAGTTCGAAGATCAACCGCGACGGCGCCGACGCGGAGGAAATTCGCGAGCTGCTGCGTACCGGAATCGTCAAGTGGGCGCCGAACGTACCGCCCCTCCGGGTCTACTCCGCGCAACAGCTTCGAGACCTCGCCATCGGCGCGGGTTTCACCGTCGAAGGAGTCTTCGGCGTCACCTGCATGGCTTTGCCCGGCAGCGAGGACTTCGGGTACCCGTACGGTGAACTCAGCGCGATCTCGAAACGACTCGAAGACGATGATTATCTCAACGCCTTGCTCGAGGTCGAGCTCGCGGCGGCGGAACGTCCGGAGTGGGCGGAACGGGGCGTCAACCTCATGGTGAAGGTGCGCCGTTGACCGTTCCCGAATACGAAGAGCTGGCCGAAGTCTACGACCGGTGGACTGCGAGCAATGACTACGAGTCCTGGTGTGATTACATCCAGCGCCGGATCCCGCCCTCCGCCCAGGTACTGGACGCGTGCTGTGGCACCGGAACGATGATGCGGCTGCTGCAGTCGCGCGGATTCTCGGTTGCGGGTGTCGACGGCTCCGCCGCGATGCTCGGCCGGGCCGCGTCCAGTCTGGAACCGGGGACGTTGCTGTGGCAGCAGGACCTCTCACGACCGGGCGCGCCGCCAACTACCTTCGACGCGCTGATCTGCTGCTTCGACAGCGTGAACTATTTCGTGGCGGATGACGGTCTCGACGCGCTTTTCAGCTTCGCCGCCGGCGCGGTCCGTCCTGGCGGGCGGTTCCTCTTCGACGTGAACACTGAACACAAGCTGGCAGAAATCTTCGGTAACAGTCACTACGGCGATGATCTCGGACAGTTCGCCTACGTCTGGCGCAATCGCTATGACCCGGACCAGCGGCGCGTGCAGTTCTTGATCAGCTTGTTCATCGAGGGTGACGGCGCGTACCACCGGCACGAGATCCACCATGTGCAGCGGTGGTTTCCGCATGACACCTTGTTGTCGGCCGCCGCAGCCCACGGTTTCGACCTCGTCGAGGTTTGCGACGATTACAGCGATCGTCCTGTCGGTATCGGCACGCTTCGTGAGACCTGGGTGCTGACGCGCCGATGAATCCGGTCTGGCTGGTTCGCCACGGGTGGACGGACTGGGAAGCGGTCTCGGACCGCGGCTGGCGCGGGGCGATGCTGGATCTCGCCCCGCTGAGTGCGATGGGCGTCCATCGCATGCGTGGGACCGCGCGCAGGCTAGCGGCCCACGATGTGACGGAGGTGCTTTCTTCCCCGTTGACCCGCGCCATGCATTCGGCACACCTGCTGGCAGAACAGCTCGGCGTGCCGATGACCGTGGCTCCACAGCTACACGAGTGGTCGTGCCGCACCGACGGTGCGCCGTGGGACAGAACGGCTTTTCACGCTGCTTTGAATGCGCTGCTGCTCGGCGATCCCCCCGAGACCGCCGAGAGCGCCGAGGCGGTTCGGCTTCGCGCATGCCAGGCTATCGAAAGCTGTTCTCCCTCGGCGCGCGTCGCGATCGTTACCCATAGTGTCGTCATATATCTGCTCACAGGAGTCGATCTGCCTCCCGGCGGGATAGTGCCCTGGGATGGCGCCCCGATCTCGCAGGAGCGTCGGGTGCTGTCGAAGCGCCCGGATCTTCGCACCACTCAACCGGTGCAGTTCGAGATCGATACCGAGATCGACGTCGTGACGGTGGACGCCGAACTCACCGCCATGGTGTCGCGCATCGCTGAGATGCACGAACGAATAGCTCCTGTGGGCACCGAGTATCACACCATTCGCCAACACCATGGCGAGATAGCCTGCGCGATCGTCGGCAACAAGGAAGACCTGTTGCGGGCAGCCGCCGCCCCGCTCGATCCGTTCGGCTGGCCTCCGCTACGCGCTGTGCTGTTGCCGGGCAATCCGAGCAGACTGTGCGTCACCGTGCTCGGCCGGGTCCGGCGTGCCTTCGATGCGGACGCCGTTTTCGGCGCACACGGCACGGAACCGTGGATCGGTCAGCGCAGCGAGATCTGACAAACGGATATCGCGAGCCCACCGGTACCGGCGCGAGGTACTGGGGCAAAACGTTCTCAGTTCCGGACCATCGTTGGCCGGATGGGCGATGATCATGTGCCGCCCCGGTGTCAGGCCTTCGACGTGGGTCACCAAGTTGGCGATCTTGTCCTCCACGGGCTGATGCGAAAGATGCCAAATCGAATCCGGCGGATCCAGCTCTCGGCAGGGCAAGCGGAATTCACGAAGCAGTTCTTCGTCGAAAACCGCTATGTGCGAATCGATCTGGATCGGCTCTACGCCGCTGTTTCTCAGCCACTCGACCTGAGCCGCGAGCTCCACCCGCACCTCAGCAGGATCCGCGCGCCCGTGCAACTGCGCGACGTGTGGAAGAAACGCTCCATCGGCAGCACGCAGACTACGGGCCTCGGTCAGCGGGTAGAACCGCCAATAGTCCCATTCACAAGCCAAGGTGAGATGCACGCCGAGCGGTAGTCCGGCCCGGGCTGCGAGCCGTACAGCTCGATCCGCATCCGGGCCCGGCACCATGATCGATGACCGGCTGACCACTCCGGCGGCGAAGCAGGACAGGATCCCGTCGGTTATCGATCGGCTGGCGCCCAGATCGTCGGCTTGGACAACGAGATCTATCGACTGCGTTCCGTACGACGACGAGCCGGGCATCAAAAGGTTCTCCCGAACCCGCAGCTGCGGCAACTCGGGAGCGCGAAGTCTCCCTGGATGTTGTTCCGATGCACCGCAAGGCGTTCCGGCATCGACCATGCTTCGGCGATGGACATGTCGGAGATGTTCCCGAACACCTTGCGTGCGAGATAGTCCTCGCAGCAAAGGATAAGCTGGCCGTGCGCATTGATATGCAATTCATTCATCACTACACCGCAAGCCTTTCTGAGCGTTGCCTGCATCGGGATGAGCCCTCCCCTGTTCGAAGCATTCGCCTGGATCTGGGAAGCTGTTTTGTATCGGGTTTTCGGCGGTGCGCCGCCATGGATCTGGAACAGCTCCGCGACGCCCGAAGGCATGCGTTCACCATGCTGTGTAATGACCAACGCGTCGACGTTCGGCTCGATGGTCTCGTACAACTTCGGCGTGAGGAAGTCTCCGTTGGTGTACAGGGCGATCCGGGCAGCAGGCATCTCACGACGGGCCATTGCGAGCAGGTCAGGCATTCGCTTGTCAGCCAGTGGCTCACCGTAATTGTGCGGGCTGAACTGGTTGCAGAAATGTAGTTGCCCGAGTTCGTGAACCACCTTGTAGAAGAGGTCCTCCGACATCTGCACTTCATTCTTGCGCAGGCCACGATCGAAAATGCTGTTAGGGCAATAACTGCATCGGCGATTGCAATAGGTAGTGGTCTCCACCTCTACGAACATCGGCTGATGGTCGCTGAACAGCTTGGTCATCGCGGTTCCCCCTGGGGTATTGGTCCGGTCATGCGCCGGGCGTATATGAGCAGGAAGTAGCGGTAGCCGGGCATGATCCGCAAAGGCGGGACGCAGGCCCGGTTGCGCTCGTTGAAGTGGCTGACGATGTAAGTCAGACCGGCGCCGTCGAGCACGGACAGGATCCGGTGCAAAGTCTGCGGCAACTCGGCGAAACCGTGGTACTCGACCAGCACCTGGTCGACGAAACTCAGCTGATCGCCGAGTTCCTCCAGCACTTCGCACTCGGCGCCTTCGATGTTCAACTTCAACAATGTGCCCGGCTCGGTGACATAGCTCGAGGCGCGCACACAGTCGACCGTCATTCGCTGCCCGGATACTCTCGCGTGCATACTTCCGCTGTCGCTGCCGGTCGCGACAAAATTCCGCGGGCCCGCGACGCCGGCCAGGGCGGCCGGTACGAGAGTCACGCCGTCGGTCGCGTCGTTCTGCCGCAGATTCCGCTGCAGCACCGCGAAGATCTCCGGGTCCGGCTCGAAGCCGATGATCCGCGCGCCGGGAAAGAGGGTACGAAATCGGAGAATGCTGACCCCGAGCCAGCTACCGCCGTCGATGATCACCCGCGGCGCGGTATCGACATCGTAGATGCGCTGACCGAATATCAACTCGAGAGCGGTCGCGAGAGGTCTCGGCCGACGGTATTCGATGACTTGCCCGTCGATCGCGATCGTGCCGACCTCAGGACAATCGGCGGAACGGAGGTATTCGGTGGTCTCGGTCAAGCTCATCGAGAGATCCTTCGCATGCTGTAGAGGTGCCAGGTGCGGCCCGCGGCGGTGACGATCCGCCGCCCGATATAGCCATTCGCGTCGGCGAGCGCCGCACCCAGTCGATCGATATGCCGACTCCACTCCGGTAACCGGCTGAATTTCGGCTGGAACAGGGAGATCAGCATGATCCCACCCGGCGTCAAGCGATTCTGAAGTTCAGTCACCACCGTCACGGGAGATGGGAGGTAATAGAGCACTTCATTGCACACGATGACGTCGAAATGCCCAGCGACCGGTAGGTCGCAGATATCAGCGCAGATTACGCCGTGCCCGGGTGGCCAGGGACCCGTAGGCAGGGAGGACCTCGCCCAGTCGACACCCAGATAGCGGCCCGCGAACCCTGCCCCGCCGAGGGTTTGGTACAGCAGGCAAGAACCGCAGCCGAGATCGAGCACGGAAGGCGCGACACCTTGTTTCTCGATCTCTTCACCCAGGGTGCGATAACGGATCTTTTCACGGGTATCGCCGAGATAGTCCCATCGGCCCGACTCGTATTCATGATTCCAGGCGCGGCGATCGATTTGTTCCATCCTGCCTTCTCAGTAGAACCTGCCACTTGGTGCCACCAGCGCTTCGCGGCCCGGAAGCCCGCAGTCGCCGCATTCGCGCAACCGGTCCGGGATGGTCCAGCCGAATACCGGTGCGGATGTGGCACATGATCGGCACATCCCGCGCAGCAGGGCGGTATCGCGGAGCCCACGGTCGAAACGGCGTTGTGCACGCGACAACAGGCGATCGTCATAGGCGGCGAGCTCATCTCGCAACAGGTGCGGTGCAGGTGCCGTCCGATACTGCTCACGTTTCAGGGGGGCGCGACTGGTCAGCCGAACTCCCCCATCACGGTGCAATCCGACCAGCACCGGGACGCCTATGCGAAAGAGCCGGCGTTCGGCGCGCTGTCGCTGACGGGTGCGAAGGATCGACACGCGAAGCCCTGACTGTTGGTACGCCGCGTCGATCGAAGGAATCTCCCCATCGGTGATTACGCCGACCTGCGTCGGCGCGAGGGAGGTCGGGAGCTGTAGCCCATGACTGTCCCAATGATGCAGTGCGATCAGGGCGATTACCTTGCCGGTGAATCCGATGTCGATCACGTCGTCACTGCCACCGAGGGCCGAGCGGTAACGATCGGACATGATGTAGGACGTCGACAACACTGTCGGACGCCCATCCGGCAGGCATGAGACGGTGAGGTAGCAGGTGCGTCCATAGCTGCTCAAGGCGTCGGTTTGGACACTGACCACCGGTAGCCCGGCAGCTCGAAAAGTTCGTTCGAGCACCGACTGATGAACGTCCAAGACAGAGCGGCTGTCACTTGGCGGAACAAGTTGATTGAGCTGTACGGCCGGCCACATGTACCGGTCCCGGAAAAGCGGCGACGCGCCGCGCCGCATGCTGCGAAGGAGACCCCCCGTCGCGATCACCGGTCCCGGCCCAGCGGTGCGTCGCAGCAGATCCACGTTGGCGTGCATGTTGTCGGGGCGCAGCACCGCCTGGCCGATATCGGGAACCTCCGCGCGATAGATGTTCTGGTATTCCTCGAAGATCGCCCGGTATGGCGCGGCGGGCAGAGTGAACGGGTGCTCTACCAACAGCGGCTTGCCGAGATGCTCGGACACTTCTTGCGTGTAGCGATCGATCAGCAGCCGCGCGGCAACGAGCCCGCGCTCACGCCAGACCGGGAGACCGGCGGTGTAGGTCGTCGGTGTGATGATCTGGGCCTCGGCGAGAAGACGTTCGTACTCACGCATCTCGTGCGGCCGCCAACCGTAGCCGGTGCAGATTCCATTTTCGATCCACCTGCCATCGGCTTCGCAACGGGGACAGCTCGAAGCAGAGTCGGCGCCCCAACTGTTCGGCCTGCTCTTGCTCGGCCAGAAACGCTTCCGCCAGAAGCAGATCGGCGTTGCTGCGCTCGTCGACGAACCCCCATCCCATGGAATAACACCGGAACATGCCGACCCGCAGCCATGGCCGGGATATCAGGCTGAAATCGGTGCCGAAGGCACGGAGCTGCCATGTGCCACTGTTGGTCTTCACCTGCATCGGTAACCGGACGCCGCTCCGGTTGCCAGTCGGCACTGCGGGCACATCCAGGATTCGTTCGAAGCCGTGCGCTGCTAGAAGCTTGTCAACGAACTGGCGCATCGATCACCTCGATGGTCCGCCGCACGGAGTCGAGCCGGACACGTGCGCCGAGCGGCAACGTGAGCATCGGATCCCCGTGGCCGATGTGCATGCGCGTCACCACCGGAACGCCGAGCGGCGCGAACAGTTCCAGGACGATTTCGTCCAACCGCTGATCGAACTCGCGCGGTACCCGGAAGGCCCGACCGAACAGGACACCCGCGAGGTCGTCGAACACACCGGCCATCGCCAGATGGTTCAGATCGCGACTGATCTGATCGGGTTGAGAGCTCGCGGTTTCGCAGACCAACACCGCACCGGCGAACGACGGGAGGTACTTGGTTCCCGTGAGCGCGCAGAGGGTCTCCAGGTTCCCGCCGAGCAGGCGACCGGTGGCATCGCCGGAGTTCAACCAGCGCCATCCCGCGACGGCGCGCAGATCTCTCGGTCGATCGTCGGCTTCGTCCCAGGCGTGGAACTGATCGGTGTACACCGGCGAGGGAGGTAACAAACCCAACGGCTCGGGGCACGTGACAGCGCGCATCAAGCTGGACGCGGTGTAGGGCAACGGTGCCGGGTACTCGCCGAGTTCGGGCAGAACGGTGGGACCGTGGAAGGTCATCAATTCGCTTCGCGTGAGCACCGCGAGGAGCAGTGCCGTGATGTCGCTATAGCCCACTACGACTTTGGGATCGCGGCGCAGCGCAGAATAGTCGAGCGAGTCGAGCACACCGTTGGTCGTGTAGCCGCCGATGGTGCAAAAAACGCCGCGGATCTGCGGATCGCGCAGATATCCGTTGAGCTCCTCGGCGCGCCGTGCCGCAGACGGCTGCTGGGCCAGAGCCAACGGACCGACCACAGGGCGCAGGCCCAGTGCGGTAAGTGCTCGTACTCCCCGCTCCAGACGACGGGGGGTCACAATGCTATTGGACGGAGTCGCTATACCGACAGCATCACCGGGACGTAAAGCGGGCGGAGGAACGGGAGCGGCCACATCGCCACGTTAAGGGAGTCCGGGAACCCATTTCATGTCACTCATAAGCGTGACTACCCGATAGAAGCACCGAACCCTACGATCGCCACGTGACGGTGTTCCTGTACTGGTCCGGTCAAGAATTCGACTTCGGGAATTATCTCGCGGTTGCGTCGGCAGCCGTGCATACCTCGGGGGATGTGGTTGTCCTTGTCGACGAGCGTCCGGTGAACAACCCATTTTTCGATCGACTGCTCGATATCTCGAATGTCGAGGTCCGGCCGCTGCGGCTCGATTCGCTGATGTCAGGCCGGCATGCCCAGTTGTACGAGTCGATGCAGTTCGTCGCCCATCGATCCGATCTCGTCGGGTTCGCGGCACTAGCGGAATACGGCGGCATAGTGCTCGACACGGACACCTTGACGGTGCGCGATCTCGATGACCTGCCGGATGTGTTGTTGTTCGAGGACGAAAAGATCGTTTACCTCGGTGTGGTCGGATTGCCACGAGCGCATCCGATTTCGGTGAACATGCTCGACAGTTTGCTCGCGATGCCGGAGAAGGACCTCGGCGTCTACCAGTCCATCGTCTATCGCTGGACGGATGTTGTGCGGGCCGAGGCCCCGGCTATGACGCCCTTGAGCAAAGTCTTCCCCTTGCACTGGCGGGAGTGGGAGCGCATTTTTCTACCCGATGGCTATCAAGCTGATACCGAACCCATTCACATCCTGCATCACTACGGCTATTACAGCCGTAAGTACACCAAGGAGATGAATGAGGACTGGCTCCGAGAAAATCCGTGTCTCTTCAGCGCACTCGCCCTTCCAGTCCTCGACAAGCTGTCGCGATAGACCGCAAGAGCGCGGATCATTGCCGCCGCACAGCGTTGCGATTGCCGCGGTTGTGGAAAGATCCGCCGCCACCGCAGGCAGTGGAGCGCCGCGTGGATCGCGCTCACTTGCCGCCTATTGATCGGTACCTTCGTATCGTCGGGCGCAGCTCCGCACCGAAGGCCCCCGAAAACGCGAACGGCGCCGCCCCTTTCGGAGCGGCGCCGTTCTCAGCGATTCAGCGAATCACTTGATGATCTTCGTGACGCGACCGGCGCCGACGGTGCGGCCACCCTCGCGGATCGCGAAGCGCAGACCCTCGTCCATGGCGACCGGCTGGATCAGCTTGACGGACATCTCGGTGTTGTCACCGGGCATGACCATCTCGGTGCCCTCGGGCAGGGTCACAACGCCCGTCACGTCAGTCGTACGGAAGTAGAACTGCGGACGGTAGTTGTTGAAGAACGGGGTGTGGCGGCCGCCCTCGTCCTTCGACAGGATGTACGCCTGGCCCTCGAACTCGGTGTGCGGGGTGGTGGTGCCCGGCTTCACGACGACCTGGCCGCGCTCCACGTCCTCACGCTTCAGACCACGAACCAGCAGACCGACGTTGTCGCCCGCCTGGCCCTGGTCCAGCAGCTTGCGGAACATCTCGACACCGGTGACGGTGGTCTTGGTGGTCTTCTCGCGGATGCCGACGATCTCGACTTCCTCGTTCACGTTGATCACGCCACGCTCGACACGACCGGTGACCACGGTGCCACGACCGGTGATGGTGAAGACGTCCTCGATCGGCATCAGGAACGGCTTGTCGGTCTCACGAACCGGGTCCGGGATCGACTCGTCGACCGCGGCCATCAGCTCCAGCACCGACTCCGCCCACTTCGGGTCGCCCTCGAGCGCCTTCAGACCGGAGACCCGCACGACCGGCGCGTCCTCGTCGAACTCCTGCGAAGCCAGCAGCTCGCGGACCTCCATCTCGACGAGCTCGAGGATCTCCTCGTCGTCGACCATGTCGGCCTTGTTCAGCGCGACCAGGATGTAGGGCACGCCGACCTGACGGGCGAGCAGCACGTGCTCACGGGTCTGCGGCATCGGGCCGTCGGTGGCGGCGACCACGAGGATGGCACCGTCCATCTGCGCCGCACCGGTGATCATGTTCTTGATGTAGTCGGCGTGACCCGGCGCGTCGACGTGCGCGTAGTGGCGCTTCTCGGTCTGGTACTCGACGTGGGAGATGTTGATCGTGATACCACGAGCCTTCTCCTCGGGCGCCTTGTCGATCTGATCGAACGCGAAGCTCTCGTTCAGATCCGGGTACTTGTCAGCCAGCACCTTCGTGATCGCTGCAGTCAGCGTGGTCTTGCCGTGGTCGACGTGACCGATGGTGCCGATGTTGACGTGCGGCTTCGTCCGCTCGAACTTCGCCTTCGCCACTTCTTTGTCCTCCTGGACTTGTTGGTGCGTGCAATTGCAGCAGTGCGGGGGTCATCCCCGCGGACAACGGGGAAAGGGTTTACAAACGCCCGGGAGCCATTACTCGCCGGTCGCCTTGGCGATGATCTCCTTCGACACGTTGGCCGGAACCTCCGCGTACGAGTCGAACACCATGGAGTAGTTCGCCCGGCCCTGGGTCTTCGACCGCAGGTCACCGATGTAACCGAACATCTCCGAGAGCGGAACCAGCGCCTTGACGACACGGGCACCACTGCGTTCCTCCATGGCCTGGATCTGACCACGGCGGGAGTTCAGGTCGCCGATCACGTCGCCCATGTAGTCCTCGGGCGTCGTGACCTCGACCGCCATCATCGGCTCGAGGATCACCGGACCGGCCTTGCGAGCCGCTTCCTTGAGCGCTTGCGCGCCCGCGATCTTGAACGCCATTTCCGACGAGTCGACGTCGTGGTAGGCGCCGTCGAGCAGCGTGACCTTCAGGTTCACCAGCGGGTAGCCGGCGAGCACACCGTACTGCATGGCGTCCTGGGCACCGGCATCCACCGAAGGGATGTACTCCTTCGGCACGCGGCCACCGGTGACCTTGTTCTCGAACTCGTAGTGCGCGCCGTCCTCGCCGACGAACGGCGCCAGCGCGATGATCACCTTCGCGAACTGGCCGGAACCACCGGTCTGCTTCTTGTGCGTGAACTCGAGCTTCTCGACCGGCTTGGTGATCGTCTCGCGGTAGGCCACCTGCGGCTTACCGACGTTCGCCTCGACCTTGAACTCGCGCTTCATGCGGTCGACCAGGATGTCGAGGTGCAGCTCGCCCATACCGCCGATGACGGTCTGGCCGGTCTCCTGGTCGAGCTTGACCGAGAAGGTCGGGTCCTCTTCGGAGAGACGCTGGATCGCGGTGCCCAGCTTCTCCTGGTCGGACTTGGTCTTCGGCTCGATGGAGACCTCGATGACCGGGTCCGGGAAGGTCATGGACTCGAGCACGATCTGGTTCTGCGGATCGCACAGGGTGTCACCGGTGGTGGTGTCCTTGAGGCCGATGACCGCGTAGATGTGACCGGCCGAGGCCGCGCCGACCGGGTTCTCCTTGTTGGAGTGCATCTGGAACAGCTTGCCCAGACGCTCCTTCTTGCCCTTGGTCGAGTTGATGACCTGGGCGCCGGAGTCGACCTTGCCGGAGTACACGCGGACGTAGGTCAGCTTGCCGAAGAACGGGTGCACCGCGATCTTGAACGCCAGCGCCGCGAACGGCTCGTCGGCGCTCGGCTTGCGGGTGAGCAGTTCCTCTTCCTTGCCGGGCACGTGGCCGGTGGTGGCCTCCACGTCCAGCGGCGAGGGCAGGTAGTCGATGACCGCGTCGAGCATGGGCTGCACGCCCTTGTTCTTGAACGCCGAGCCACACAGCACCGGGTAGAGCTCGGAGGTCACCGTCAGCTTGCGGATGGCGCCCTTGATCTCCTCGATGGTCAGCTCTTCGCCGCCGAAGAACTTCTCCAGCAGCGCCTCGTCCGACTCGGCGACGGTCTCCAGCAGTTCCTGGCGGTACTGCTCGGCCTTCTCCTTCAGCTCGTCCGGGATCTCGACGACCTCGTACTGCTCACCGAGCTTGGTCTCGCCGCGCCAGACCTTGGCGTTGTTCTCGACCAGGTCGATGATGCCCTCGAAGGTGTCCTCCGCGCCGATCGGCAGCTGGATGACCAGCGGCTTCGCGCCGAGGCGGTCCTTGATGGTCTGCACGGTGAAGTAGAAGTCCGCACCGAGCTTGTCCATCTTGTTGACGAAGCAGATCCGCGGCACGTCGTACTTGTCCGCCTGACGCCACACCTGCTCGGACTGCGGCTCGACGCCTTCCTTGCCGTCGAACACCGCGACGGCGCCGTCGAGCACGCGCAGCGACCGCTCCACCTCCACGGTGAAGTCGACGTGCCCGGGGGTGTCGATGATGTTGATCTGGTTGTCGTTCCAGAAGCACGTGGTAGCCGCGGAGGTGATGGTGATACCACGCTCCTGCTCCTGCTCCATCCAGTCCATCGTGGCAGCGCCGTCGTGGACCTCACCGATCTTGTAGGTGATGCCGGTGTAGAAGAGGATGCGTTCAGTTGTGGTCGTCTTGCCCGCATCGATGTGGGCCATGATGCCGATGTTGCGGACCTTGTTCAGGTCGGTGAGCACGTCCTGTGCCACGGAAATCTTCCCCGCTCGTAGCTAGTTGGGATTATCGGGGACGACCCTGTGGTCGCCTCTATGTCAACGCCGGAAGCGGCCGGTGAGTGCCGCCTCCGGCTGTGCCTCCCGACCCAGACGACGGGCCGGGCAGACGTCACCAGCGGTAGTGCGCGAAGGCCCGGTTGGACTCGGCCATCTTGTGGGTGTCCTCACGGCGCTTGACCGAGGCGCCGAGGCCGTTGCTGGCGTCGAGCAGTTCGTTGGCCAGACGCTCGACCATGGTCTTCTCCCGGCGCGCACGCGAGAAGTTGACCAGCCAGCGCAGGGCCAGAGTGTTGGCGCGGCCCGGACGGACCTCGACCGGCACCTGGTAGGTGGCGCCACCGACGCGGCGGGGCTTCACCTCCAGCGACGGCTTCACGTTGTCCAGCGCGCGCTTGAGGGTGACGACCGGATCGGTGCCGGTCTTCTCGCGCGCCTGCTCCAGCGCACCGTAGACGATGCGCTCGGCGGTGGACTTCTTGCCGTCCAGCAGGATCTTGTTGACCAGCTGAGTGACCAGCGGCGAACCGTAGACCGGGTCGTTGATCAGCGGACGCTTGGGTGCGGGGCCCTTGCGTGGCATATCAGCTCTTCTCCTTCTTGGCGCCGTAGCGGCTGCGGGCCTGCTTGCGGTTCTTCACACCCTGGGTGTCGAGCGAGCCGCGAATGATCTTGTAACGAACACCGGGGAGGTCCTTCACACGACCGCCGCGCACGAGCACCATCGAGTGCTCCTGCAGGTTGTGTCCCTCGCCCGGGATGTAGGCCGTGACCTCGACCGAGCTGGTCAGGCGAACACGCGCGACCTTGCGCAGCGCGGAGTTCGGCTTCTTCGGGGTCGTGGTGTACACGCGGGTGCACACGCCACGACGCTGCGGGCTCCCCTTCAGGGCCGCGGTCTTCGTCTTGGCGACCTTGTCGCGGCGACCCTTGCGGACCAGCTGGTTGATGGTTGGCATAGACCGGCTTTCCTTATTAGTTAACGCGGTGTGTGGACTTGGTGTCTGTTTTAAGTTCGCGGCGTTCCCGGGGCCCTTCGTGGAGACAAGCTTCCACTTCGAGGCCCGTCGTTCACGCCGCTGTCATCGAGCTTTCACTCGCACGTCCGGCCACGTTTCTCGCGTCCCGAGGTCGGGCGTGTCGCGCGCGGCGCGGAGCCCTTATTCCGGGCACGCTGGATTCGTCGGCCGCTCTCGCTGGCCTACGGTCACGCACGAACTTGCCCGCATGCTTCCGGGCACAGCGGTCCACGATACCCGTGGCCGGGACACAGGGTCAAAGTGGGTGGGTTCGAAGATCGTCTACCTGGCCAGGTTCAAGGTCATTTCCATCAGCTTCTTGGCCGCGTCGCACGGGTCGGGATGCGCCGAGCCGGGGCGGTAGTTGATCCACCAGCCGATCACGCCGTTGTCCGGCGCACTCGCCGTCACGCCGCAGGAATCAGGGTCCTTCGGTCTGCGTATCTGCAATGCCAGCGAACTCTGGATGGTGATGTTGGTGGTCTCGTAGCCGAGCTTGTTGTTCGTCTGCTTCTCGTTGCTCAGCGTCCCGTTCTCGTACCAGTTGAGCGTGGCCATCCCGTTGCCGCCGGGCGCGCCGATCAGATCCCACATGCACACCGCGCCGAAGAACGACTCGCTGACCGTGACGCCCTCGCCGACGGCCTTGCCGATCTGCTCCTCGGACAGGATCATGCATTCGCGCAGCAACTTGTCCAGCCTGGTGTTGACCGGCTGGCTTCCGCCCACCGGCTGCGGCGAACCGGGCACCACCTGACTACAGCCGCCCACGGACAGCGCCACCGCTACCGCCGCGGCGGCCACCGCGCCTCGCCCGCGCAGGACTCGTCGCACGTTCATGCCCTCCCCCTCACTGCATCCGCTGCAGAGTCAGCTCGGCGAGAGCACGGCTGCGGTCGCACGGGTTGCCGGAGCCCGTGCTGAAATTTCCGATGTTCGTCGACCATTCGAAGAAGTCGTCACCGAGTTGCACGGCGAGGTCGCAGATCTGTCCACTCGGATCCAAGGCGGCGAAACCCTCGCGCCCACCGACCTTTATCGGATCGGGGGCTCGGCCGTTCACGGTCACCCACGCCCGCTCACGCTCGATCGGACTCCCTCGATAGGAAGCGAAAGTGATACTGGCAGAACCGATGCCGGCCGACTGCCAATTGCAGCCGACGGCATTGCGGAAGACGCCGGAGATCCGGCCGAGCCCGCCAAGAGCGCGCACCTCGTCGTCGGTCACGTGCCCGCACTCCCCGACGAACGGACCCATGGCCACCACTTTGGGCGCAGGCCGCGACGGACCGGGGTCCTCGGAGTCTCCGCTCGAACCGCAACCCGCCAGTGCGAGCACCAAGGCTGCCGCGGTCACGACCGCCGACTTGATCCGCATGGCAAGAACTCTACCGATTGCGCTCCGGGCGGACCGTCCGGCGAACACGGCCGGGCAGCGCTGCCCGCGACAGCCGGGCGAGCCGTCGCGGCGCGGGCTCCGATTACAGATTGCCGCGGGCTTGCTGTTCGCGTTCGATCGCCTCGAACAGAGCTTTGAAGTTCCCCTTGCCGAAACCGAGGGAGCCGTGGCGTTCGATGAGTTCGAAGAAGACCGTGGGGCGGTCGGTGAGCGGTCTGGTGAAGATCTGCAGCAAGTAGCCGTCCTCGTCACGGTCGACGAGGATGCCGCGCCGCTGGAGTTCTTCGACCGGGACGCGGACCCGGCCGATGCGGGCGCGCAATTCGGGATCCTCGTAGTAGGCCGTCGGCGTCTCCAGGAACTCGACACCCTCCCGGCGCAAAACGTCCACGCAACCGAGGATGTCGCCGGTGGCGAGCGCGATGTGCTGGACACCGGGGCCGCGGTAGAACTCCAGGTACTCATCGATCTGGGAGCGTTTCTTGCCGACGGCGGGCTCGTTGAGCGGGAACTTCACCCGATGGTTGCCGTTGGCGACGACCTTGCTCATCAGCGCCGAGTACTCGGTGGCGATGTCGTCGCCGACGAACTCGGCCATGTTGGTGAAACCCATGACGCGCCGATAGAACTCGACCCACTCGTCCATCCGCCCGAGTTCCACGTTGCCCACGACGTGATCGATCGCCTGGAACAACCGGTTGGGCGCTCCGTCGCGCCGCTGGTAGTTGGAGCGGCGGGCGACATAGCCGGGCAGGTAGGGCCCGAAATAGCCGGAACGGTCGACCAGGGTGTGCCTGGTGTCGCCGTAGGTAGCCAGCGCGGCCGAGCGGACCGTGCCGAAGTCGTCGGTCTCGTCGTGCGGTTCGACCAGGACGGTGGCGCCGTGGGTGCGCGCCCACGCCACACAGCGGTCGACGTCGGGCACTTCGAGCGCGATGTCCACCACGCCGTCGCCGTGTCGATTGTGATGGGCGGCCAGCGGACTGTCCGGGTGCACCGCTCCGGTGATCACGAAACGCGCCGCACCGCTACGCAGCACGAATGCCTTGTGGTCGCGATTGCCGGTCTCCGGACCGGAGTACGCCTCCAACCGCATGCCGAAGGCGGATTCCAGGAAGTGCGCGGTCTGGGTGGCGTTGCCCACCGCCCAGACCAGAGCGTCCCACCCGATGACCGGGAACGGGTCACCGCTGTTGTCGTGGTCCACCAGCCCCACCAGCGTGCGCAGCTCGCCGTCGCTGGGAACGGCGCCGGACCGGGTGTCCGGCAGGTGCTCGATGGTCATGTTCCAAGGAAATCGCCGGTTCCGTCGGCTAGGCAACAGCGCCGATTTCCGGTAGTCAGTGTGGCGAATTCGGCTAGGAAGTAGCGGGCCATGCTGGACAATTTGAATAGCATGAGCGGGCCGGGCAGCGAGCCCGGTGCGGCGAACGGAGGCCGGCATGGCGCGCACATCGGCGAAGCTCGACGAACTCGATCTCGCCATCCTGTCCGCGATGCACGAGTACCAGAAGGCGGGCATTCTCGAACTGTCCCGGCGGACCAGAGTGGCAAGGGCCACCGTGCAGTCCCGTATCGCGCGCATGGAGGAGTCCGGCGTGATCGCTTCCTACGACCCGCAGATCGATGTCACCGCCGCGGGGTTCGACGTGCAGGCCTTCGTCACGCTGGAGATAGCCCAGGGTGCGCTGGACGCGGTGGCCTCCGAGCTCGACGCCATCCCCGGCGTGCTGGAGGCCTACGCCACGACCGGCACCGGCGACGTGCTGTGCCGGATCGGGGCCGACTCGCACGCGGGGTTGCAGGCCGTGCTGCTGAGCATCGACCGGACCTCCTCGGTGGTGCGCTCGCACAGCGTCATCGTTCTTTCCACCGTGGTGTCCCGCCGGGCGCTGCCCCTGTTGCGCACGTTGAGCCCGACCGGGACGATCAAAGCGCCCGCCTACCGACCAGCCCGCGAGCAGTGAGCGACCCCGGTCAGGGACGCAGGCCGGCGTGCGCGTCGAGGATTTCCACGCTGCCCTGCTTGTCCGCCTCCAAGAAGGCGAGCAGAGCATGCGCCTCCGCCTCGACATCCGCGCGCTCCGCCCCGGTCCAGTTCCGGGTCGGACTGATGCGGAGCCGGGCGGTTCCCGCGTTCGTGAAGATCTTGTACATGCCCGCGAGAAAGCCGTCGACCAGCACCGGCGAGACCTGAGCCGCGAAGGCGCGCAGCGGAGGGGCCGCGCCGTCGGGCACGATGCGGGTCCGATCCTGGTGCGACAGCAAGGCGTTGTCGTACCAGCCGAGCAGCCGCACCGGGGCGGGAACGTCCGGATCGGCGAGTTCACCGTCGGCGATGTCGTAGAGCGTCCGACCGCGCTCGTCGGTGTAGGTGCGCACCCGGTCGCCCAGTTCCGCGACGGCCTGCTTCATCCCGAGCAACTTCGACCAGGTCTGCATGTCCATGGTGCTCGCAGGCCCGAAAGCACGCAGATAGCGGAAGATCAACTCCGCCAAGGGATACGAGGGGTCCAGCGGCGCACCCAACCAAGGCTCGACCCGCGACCAGATCGGCCTGCTGTTGTCCTTCCACTTGCCGCGCGGCGGGGTCTGCAACACCGGGAGCTGGTACAGCCAGGTCTGCAGCACCGCGCCCGGGTCGCGGTCGGGGTACAACTCGGCGGCGCGGGCGCGCAGGTCCGCCGCGGACATCGGCTCGTCGGCGAGCGCGGCTTCGCCGTGTCCGCGCACCTCCTCCGGATCCAGTCCGACCATGGCGCCGTAGTTGAAACCATTCCGGAACGGCACCTTCTCCAGTTCCGGCTGTATGTGCGGCGCGATCCGCACCGCGTCGGGCGGCGTGACCAGGTGAATGGTGCCGCGCATCAGGGTGATCCGGACCAACGACCGGTCCTCCAGCGCGTCCGACACCGTCGCCGGATCGAAATCCGCTACGCGGCTCCACAATGCGACGAACGGCGGCAGCGAATCCTGCGCCTGCAACCCGACGAGATGGTCGCACATCTCGTGCACCGTCAAACGCGAGCGCTCGAGTAGATGCTGGCGAGCCAGCAGGGTCCGGTTCAGTACCCGGTTGGACAGCTTCATGACGCGGCCGGAATGCCTCAGCGCAGGGTGACCACGACCTTGCCGGTGGCCGTCCGGTTGTCCAGCGAGGCGACCGCCTCCGCGGCCTTGTCCAGCGGGTACAGCACCGGCTCCGGCGGGGCGATCTTGCCGGAGGCCAGCAGCGGTTCCACCTCGGCCCACTGCTCCTGCAGATAGCCCGGATGCGACATCACCCACTCGCCCCACGCCGCGCCGGTCACCTCCACGTTCTTCAGCAGCAGCCGGTTGACCTTGACGGTCGGGATCTCCCCTGCGGTGAAGCCGACTACCAGCAACCGGCCCGCCGAGCCGAGCGACCGAACGCTGTCGGTGAAGCGGTCGCCGCCGACCGGATCGAGCACGATGTCGACGCCGCGGCCGCCGGTCAGCTCCTTCACCGCCGCCAGCCAGCCGTCGGTCAGCACCACGTCGGTGGCCCCGTTGGCGCGCGCGACCTCGGCCTTCGCCTCGGTGCTCACCACGGCGATCACCCTGCCTGCCCCGAGCGCCGCCGCCATGCGCAGCGTCGAGGTGCCGATGCCGCCCGCGGCGCCGTGCACGAGCACCGTCTCACCTTCCGCCAGCCTGCCCCGGGTACGCAGGCAGAAGTGCACGGTGAGGTCGTTGAACAGAATGCCCGCGCCCGCCTCCAGCGAGACGTTGTCGGGGAGCCGGAACACCATCTGCGCGGGCGCGACGGCCGTCTCGGCCAGCGCGTTGCCCAGCATGGTCAGCGCGATCACCCGGTCACCCGGTCGCACGTGCGCGTCCTCGGGCGCTTCCCGGACGATGCCCGCGACCTCGCCGCCCACGACGAACGGCAGTTCGGGTTTCATCTGGTAGAGGCCGCGCGTCATCAGCACGTCCGGGAAGGCCACACCGGCCGCGTGCACGTCGATCACGACCCCGCCCGGGAAAGCCGCGGGCTCCGGAATATCCACGATCCGGATCGCTTCCGGGCCTTCCAGCTTGCTGACCTGGGCTGCGCGCATGTGCCGACCTCTCTGTCCTCGCACCGGCCTGATCCGCGGCCGGCGCCACACCGACAACATAACCGGCGCGGTCCGACGACGCCCGTCCGGACGCCCGATTTTGCTATGCTGGCCGCGACCTCGCGGTCGGGAGGGAAGGGGGATTCATGGTCGAGCAAAACCAATCGCAACCTGCGACGACGATGCAAGTCGATCCGGCGGCGCTGCGCTCGTTCGCGCAGACTCTCCGTACGGAGGCCACCTCGGTCGCCGACCTCGGCGGCGGCGAGAGTCTCGGCGCCGTCGTCGGGGCGCTGCCAGGCACCGAGTTCGGCCCTGCGGCCCAGCGCGCGAACGACGCCGCGCACCGCTGCCTGGAGCGGATCGGCTCGCGGCTCAGCATGATCGCCGACAACCTGCACAACGCGGCGGGCAAGTACGAGCTGGTCGAGGACGACTTCGCGGCGAAACTTCGCACCATAGGACTCCAGGTGCCATGACGCTCAGCATCCCAGACGTCGAGAACTGGCGGCCGGAGCAGCTCACGGCGGCGGGCGCGCTCGCCGAACGGATGTCGCAGGGCCTGGACACCGCGGTCGGCAAGGGCGCGGACGACACGAAAGCACTCGCCGACGCCGAGCAGTGGTCCGGTTCCGCCGGCAACGCCGCGAACGCCAGGATGCAGACCGAGAAGACCCGCGCTTCCGCGGTGAGCGCCGCCCTGCTCGAGCTGAAGACGGCGCTCACCACCCAGGTGCAGAACCTCGCCGAAGCGAAAGCCAAGGTATTGAGCCTGCGCGACGACGCGCTGAACCAGACGCCGCCGTTCGACGTCGCGCCCAACGGCACCGTGGACGCCAAGACGCGCATCGACTATCTGCGCTCGCACGCGGACAAAGCCGACGTCGAAGGGCTCGTCTTCCAGGAAGCACTACAGGCGGCCTCGCGGACGTGGGAGCTGACCAACGCCCTGAAGACCGCCGATGACGTGGCGAACCAAGCGAAGACGCAGGTCGAGAGCGCGGCCGGGAAACTGGAGGCGGCGTTCGCCGGGCTCGGCGAGCCCAGCGCGAACGTGCCCGCGGCCCCCACCACGCCCGCCGCCACCGCACCGGCCGCCGCATCGGGGACCCCCGTCGCCGCACCGTCGTCGCACCAATCGAGCCAGCTGACGTCGGGGCACCACAACTCCGGGTCGCCGCACGGCACCTCGTCGAGCACGCCGTATCACGGTGGTACGAGTTCGTCCGCGCCGTCGGGGCCCATGCCGACCGGTGACGTCGCGCAGTGGATCGCCGAGGCGAAGCAGAAGCTCATCGCGATGGGATACGACCCAGCGCAGATCGATGAGCGGGCCATCGCGCTGATCATCGAGCACGAATCCGCGGGCAATCCATACGCGGAGAACCGCTGGGACAGCAACTGGGTGGCCGGGCATCCGTCGAAGGGTCTGATGCAGACCATCGACAGCACGTTCAACGCGTACAAGGCGCCGGGCCACGACGACGTCTGGAACCCGGTCGACAACATCATCGCCGGCGTGCGGTACTCGATCGACCGCTATGGTTCGCTCGGCAACGTCCCGGGTGTCGCTGCCGTGAACTCGGGCGGCGCGTACCAGGGGTACTGACCCCGCGCACGGCCATGCTTCACGCCCGCCGAGCCGCCGCGACCGTGCGTCGGATTCTCTCGCGCGCGCAAGACCCCGTTTTTGCTGGCCCAGATCCCCGCAGACGGACTATTAAGGAGGTACGGACGGCTCGACGCGAGGGTGTGACGTACGCCCCGTAAAGTCGTCACAACAGCACCGCACGAAGAAAACGCGGCACACCGTGCAGCGCGAGGAGCACAAGTGTCACTCGATCAGCCACTCGCCCCGCTTCCCGAGGAGGGCATGGGCTTTGCTTCGGCGTGGCCCATCCGGGCTGGCGATGTGGATCCCTACGACCGGTTGCGGTTCGACGCCGTCGCCCGCTACCTGCAAGATATCGCCTGGGAAAACCTGCACAGCACGTTCTTCCACCGGTCGGACCCGAACTGGATCGTCCGGCGCACCGTCATCGACGTCATCCGGCCGATCCTGTGGCCGGACGACGTGCAGCTGCTGCGGTGGTGCTCGGCGATGTCCACCCGGTGGACCAATATGCGTGTGCGGATCACCAGCGGCAACGGCGGATTGATCGAGACCGAGGGCTTCTGGATCAATATCAGCGAGTCCACCGGCATGCCCGCGCGGATCAGCGACGAGGGCCTCGCCTACCTCGCCCGCACGTCCACCGAACACCGCCTGCGGTGGCGGCCCTACCTGACCGACGCCACACCGCCGGAGTCGGACACCGACTTACCGTTCCCGGTGCGGGCCACCGATATCGACCAGTACAACCACGTCAACAATGCCTGTTACTGGCAAGCGGTGGAACAGTTCCTGGTCGAATATCCCAAACTGCTCGCGGGTCCGCACCGCGCGGTGATCGAATACGTGGCGCCGGTGCTGGCACGCCAGCACGTGAGCGTGCGCAGCCGGTACGAACCCGGGGATCGGACCGGCCAGCCGGTGTTGCGGCTGTGGTTCGTGGTCGGCGGGACCACCACGACCGTGGTCCGCATCATGCCCATTCCCGCCTAACCGGGCATTTAGGCCGTACCAGTCGGGTGGCGCGGAATTTGCGTTCAGGTCCTGCGTCGAGTGCCGCTCGAGTTTTGGGCGTACCCGGTGAGTTACCCGTGTACTTACGAAATCAGTAGGCTGCTCCGCCTCTCCGCGTCTTCAGGCCGTACTGGTCAGGGGCTCGGCAGTTGCGTTCAGGTCTTGCGGGGGTGCCGCTCGGGTTTTGGGCGTACCCGACGAGCTACCCATGTACCTGCGAAATCAGTAGGCCGGTTCTCGCAGAAGATCCACCTGGTCGGCGTCCTCGTCTATTCCAGCCGATGCTTGGGCCACGTCGGGACCTGGGGATCGGAGCCGGTCGGGTCGCGGGTTGAGCCGACCGGCGTCCTGGGTCGTCAGCCGCGGGCGGCTTTGAGCAGGTCTTCGCGGGTGGTGAACTTGACTCGCGGGCGGCCGGCGGACTTGCCCGCGGACTTTTCCGCCTGGTCGATCGCTCGCCAGCCCGCCCGGTCCACCAAGTCGGCCTGGCGCTCGGCGAGCAGCGCCTTCAGCGCGGCGCGGTCGGCCTGCGGCGCTGCGAGTTTGCCCGCGGTGAAGTCGGCGAGCAGCAGCTCCACCGTCTCCTCGGAGTCGGTGCGGTTGGAACCGATGACGCCGCGTGGTCCCCGCTTGATCCACCCGCTGACGTACACGCCGCTCAGCAGCGTCCCGTCGTCGCCGACGACCCGGCCGTGCTCGTTCGGCACGACGCCGCGCCGCTCGTCGAACGGCAGCTCGCCGATCCGCTCGCCGCGGTAGCCGATCGAGCGCAGCACCAACGAAGTCTCGATGCTCTCGGTGCGGTCGGTCGGGCGCGCCACGAGCTGACCGTCGTCGTCGAACAACTCGTTGTGCACGACCTCGATGGACTCCACCCGATCGGTGCCGGTCAGCGCGGTGGGCGAGGTCAGATAGCGGAAGACGATCCGCTTGTTGCCCTCGGCCCTGCGACCGCCCGCGTACTCCTTGGCCAGGGTGTACTTCAAGGCCAGCGACGGCTCCACCTGCGGGTCGTCCACGAGCGCCTGGCTGGCGTGGTCGAGTTCCAGGTCGGCCTCCTCCACGACGACGTCGACGCCCTTCAGATGCGCGAGCGCGAGGAACTCCGGCGAGGTGTAGGCCGCCTGGAGCGGGCCGCGCCTGCCGAGCACGACGACCTCACGGATATTGCTCTGCCGCAGGGCATCCAGCGCGTGATCGGCGATGTCGGTCTTGGCGAGTTCGTCCGGATCGACGGTCAGCACGCGCGCCACGTCCAAGGCGACGTTGCCGTTGCCGACGATCACCGCGCGCTCACCGGACAGATCGAAGGTCCGGTCGGCGTAGTCGGGATGGCCGTTGTACCAGGCGACGAACTCGGTGGCGGAGTGGCTGCCCGGCAGGTCCTCGCCCGGGACGCCCATCTTGCGATCGCTCGAGGCGCCGACCGCGTAGATCACGGCGTGGTGGTGGCGCAGCAGTTCCTCGTGCGAGATGTGCGTGCCCACTTCGACATTCAGGTAATACTGCAGGGTCTCGCGGCGGAACGCGGACTCGAACATGCCCGAGACCGTCTTGGTGCCCGGATGGTCGGGCGCGACGCCCGCACGCACCAGACCCCACGGGGTGGGCAGCCGGTCGAACATCTCGATTTCCACGTCGGCCCTGCGCAACAGTTCGTCCGCCGCGTAGCACGCCGCGGGCCCGGCGCCGACGATCGCGACGCGCAGGGTGCCCAGCTCCTTCGGCGGACGCGAGGGCGTGACGATCGGATCGAAGTTGGATTCCAGCGGATGCCGTTGGAAATAGGCGGCATTGATGTCGCGGAATCGCGCGAGCGAAGCGGTCAGGTCGTCCTCGGAGAAGATGGCCTCCACCGGGCACGCGTCGACACAGGCGCCGCAGTCGATACAGGTGTCGGGATCGATGTAGAGCATCTCGGTCGTCGCGAACTCCGGCTGGTCCGGAGTGGGACGGATGCAGTCGACCGGGCACTCGGAGACGCAGCTGGCGTCGTTGCAACAACGCTGCGTGATTACGTAGGCCATATTGTGCTGATCCTCGAAGAAGTACGTGGGCTGTGGCCACCCAGGGGTTGTGGTGGACAGATGAGCGGCGTCCGTCACGTCCGCCGCGAGGGTCGCCCGCGGGAGCACGTGATGTGATGCCGCTTTCAGTTTGCCTCGAGTGTGGTCGGGACCTCTCGCCCGGAGGGCTTACCGTATCTCCATGGCGCGGACTCTGATCCTCATGCGGCACGGCAAATCGGCCTATCCGGACGGCGTCGACGACCACGAGCGACCGCTGGCGCCGCGAGGCAGGCGCGAGGCCGGACTCGCGGGTGAGTGGCTGCGCGCGACCCAGCCGCCGATCGATGCCGTGCACTGCTCCACGGCCACCCGCACCAGGCAGACGCTGTCCGCGACCGGCATCACCGCGCCGGTGGTCTTCGAACCGGGGATCTACGAGGCCACGCCGGAAACGCTGATCGAGCTGGTCCGCCTCAGCGCCGACGACGTGGCGACACTGCTGGTGGTCGGCCACGCGCCGGGCATGCCGTGGACGGCTTGGGAGCTGGCGAGCAATCGCGACAGCGTCCCCGCGGTCGAACTCAGCCGGAAGTTTCCGACTTCGGCGCTCGCGGTACTGCGCTTCGACCGCGACTGGGCGGACGTCGATCCGGGTACCGGAGAGCTGGTGCAATTCCACGTCCCGCGCTGACCGCACGCGATCCAAACGCGCGGTCAGCGCAGTAATCTGCCGCCGACCACGACGACCGCGCCGAGCACGAGCAGCAGCGCGAACGCGGCGAGTCCCCCGAACAACCACCACACCACGCCGAGCGCGAGCGCGAACGGCGCGACCGCTATCGCGGTGATCACCGGGCTTTCCTTGACCGTCGCCCAGGCCGAACGAGCCCTGATCCGGTCGATGTCCTTTCCAGGCATGTGCCCAGGGTAGGCCGGAATCCGGGACTTTGTCGGTGCACGATGGAATGCTCGCCGGATGGATTGGAAAATCGAACTCGTCGCCATTCCGGTGACCGATGTCGACCGCGCCAAGGACTTCTACACCAAGATCGGCTTCAACGCCGACCACGATCACCGGGTGAACGAGAACCTGCGCTTCGTTCAACTGACCCCGCCCGGTTCCGGATGCTCGATCTGTCTCGGTGAGGGCATCACCGACGCGGAACCCGGCAGCGTCCGAGGCATGCAGATCGTGGTCGCCAGCGCCGACGACGCCTACCAGCAGTTGATCGCCGCCGGTGTGGACGCCGCGCCGGTCGAGGACCTCGCCTGGGGGCGGTTCACCTACTTCGCCGATCCGGACGGCAATAAATGGGCTGTCCAGCAGCTGCCCGATTACAGCAGCTGACCGGCGCGCGTCAGTCCGCCCGGAGCACCCCCGCCCGGGCGGCCAGCGCCGCCGTACGCGCCGCGCGCTCGGCCACCGCGTCGTCGACCGGCTCGCCGGTGACGAGCATGCGGTAGTAGATCGGAGCGGCTGCCAACCGGATCACCTCCGCCGGATCGGTGTCGGGGTGCACCTCACCGCGTTCGAGCGCGCGCCGCACGATGACGACCACCTCCGCGAAGCGGTTCTCGAACAGCAAAGAGAACGTGGCGCGAGCGGACGGATCCCTGGTCGCGGCCACCACCATCGCGTACAGCCAGTGCTCCGCCACCGGATTCCGATACACCTCGACCACGGCGCGGGCGAAGTCGATGAGATCGCGTTCGAAGTCCCCGGTGTCCGGCGTGACGATGCCCGTGCCGACATCCATCCCGGCCTCGAGGATCACGCGATCCAGGCCGCCCCAGCGCCGGTACAGGGTGGATACCGCGACGCCGGCTCGCGCCGCGATCTTCTCCAGACTTGTTCCCGCGTAGCCGTTCTCGACCAGTTCCGTCAGCGTCGCCGCGAGCACGGCCCGCTTCGTGCGCGCCGTCCTTCCGCCCGGGCGGACCGCACCGGGCCTGATCTCCTCTGCCATCGAACAGCTTTCCCTTGCGTCGATCCGTCAGGCCTGCCACGATCTTAATGCAAACTTCTTCTCGTTTAGGTGGTCCTGTGAACATCGCCCGGATCTCGCACCGGTTCGTCGAGGTCGACGGCGTGCGCGTCTTCTATCGCACGGCCGGACCGGCCGACGCGCCCACGCTTCTCCTGCTGCACGGATTCCCATCCGCTTCCCACCAGTTCCGCAGGCTCATCGATGCGCTCGGCGACCGCTACCACGTGGTCGCGCCGGACTACCCGGGCTTCGGACACACCGAGGCGCCCGCCGACTTCCCCTATTCGTTCGACTCGCTCGCCGACGTCCTGGAGGGTTTCGTCGAGGCGCTCGGCCTGACCCGGTTCGTCATGTATGTCTTCGACTTCGGCGGCCCGGTCGGGTTCCGGCTGGCCACCAGGCAACCGGACCGCATCGCGGGCTTGGTGATCCAGAACGCCAACGCCTACGCCGAAGGGTTGTCCGAACTGGCGCGCCAGACCGTCGCCAACCGGCCGGGCGTGCCCGGCGCCGAGGACAACATCCGGCAGATCCTCACCCTGCCGGTGACCCAGAGCCAATACCTGGGCGGCACCACCGATTCCGAACTCGTCGCACCCGACGGATGGGTGCTCGACCAGTACTTCCTGGACCGCCCCGAGCGGCAGCGGGCACAGATCGCGCTCGGCTTGGACTACCACTCCAATGTCGAGCTCTACCCCATTTGGCAGCGCTGGCTGCGGACACACCGCCCACCCACATTGATCGTCTGGGGAAGAAACGACGCCTTCTTTCCCGATCCGGGCGCGCACGCCTATCTCCGCGACCTACCGGACGCCGATCTGCACGTTTTCGATACCGGCCATTTCGCGCTCGAGGAGTTCCTCCCGGAGATCGCCCCGCTGGTCGCCGACTTCGTCGACACCGTCGCGCGACAGGACGCGAAGCCGGTCTCGCGGTGACGGCGACAGCCGGGAGAAACAACCGGAGAATGGGTCTTGCTTGGAGTGCACTCCAGGTGATTAGCGTCGTCAGTGTTCAACGAGAAGGGCGAGTGCAGTGAACGAGCGTCAGCGAGTGAAGTCATGAGTGAAACCGCGTTTCCGGTGACCGCGAGTGACGACCGGGAGCTGCCGCGGTATTCGATCGGCGAGGTGTCCGAGCGATCGGGGCTGAGCCGGGATACGTTGCGCTGGTACGAACGGATCGGGCTGATGGACTACATCGGCCGGGACCACTCCGGCAAGCGCCGGTTCAGCGACCGGGATCTCGAATGGCTGGCGCTGATCGGGCGGCTGCGCACGACCGGCATGTCGGTGGCGGACATGGTCCGCTACGCCGAGCTGGTGCGGGCGGGAGACGCCACGCTCCCGCAGCGGCTGGAGATGTTCCGGGACACCCGCGCCGAGGTACTCGCCAAGATCGATGAACTCCGTCAGACCCTGGCCGTGCTGGACCACAAGATCGCCCTGTACGAGGGCAAAGTCGAGACAGCTCCCCCGGCCATGGTCACCGCGCACGAGAGCGAAGGAATCAAGCTATGACGAGCACGGACAGCCTGCCCACCACCACCCTGGGAACCAGCGGCATCGAGGTGGGGACGCAGGGTCTGGGCTGCATGGGCATGAGCGAGTTCTACGGGCCCAGCGATCTCACCGAATCAAGGGCGACCCTGGATCGGGCGCTGGAACTGGGTGTCACTCTGTTCGACACCGCCGATGTCTACGGCTCCGGGCACAACGAGGAATTCCTCAGCGATTTCTTCGGCGCCGAGCGCGACCGGCTGGTGATCGCCACCAAGTTCGGCATCGTCCGCAAGGCCGACGACCCGGCCTTCCGAGGGTTCGACAACTCCCCCGCCTACATCCGCGCCGCGGTGGAGGGCAGCCTGCGCAGGCTGCGGGTCGACACCATCGATCTGTACTACATGCACCGCAAGGACCCTGCCGTGCCGATCGAGGACACGGTCGGCACGATGGCGGAATTGGTACGAGAGGGCAAGGTGCGCGCGCTCGGATTGTCCGAGGTGACGGGCGCCGAACTGCGGGCGGCGCACGCGGTGCACCCGATCGCGGCCGTGCAGTCGGAATGGTCGCTGTTCTCCCGGGACGTCGAACGCACCGTGGTGCCCGCCGCGGCGGAGCTGGGTGTGACCTTCGTGCCGTACTCGCCGCTGGGTCGCGGCTTCCTGACCGGATCGTTCACCGGCACCGCCGACAGGAGCGATTTCCGTTCCACGATGCCGCGCTTCACCGGCGAGAACGCGGCGCGCAATGCCGAACTGCTCGACCCGCTGCGGGCCATCGCCGAGGCACGCGGCAGCACCCTGGCGCAGGTGGCCCTGGCCTGGGTGCACGCACAGGCCGCTGTGCACGGCCTCGCAGTGGTCCCGATCCCCGGCACGCGCAGCCGCACCCGGCTCGCCGACAACGTGGCCGCCGCGACCATTTCGCTCACCGCCGACGAACTGGCGACACTGGAGCCGATCGCGAGCCGGGTGACCGGCACCCGGTACGCGGACATGTCGTTCACGTCGGCGGGCCGCGAATAACCCACCACGAGATCAGGAGACGCTCATGTCGACGTTGACGCTCAACGTCCGCTTCACCGCCAAGCCGGGTCGCGAGGCGGAGTTGAAGGACCTGTTGCAAGGCATGATCCAACCGACGCTCGCCGAGGACGGTTGCGTCCGATACGAGCTCTACCTGCATCCCACCGACCAGAGCCGGATGGTGCTGCTCGAGGAGTGGGCCGACGAGGACGCCTTGGCCGCGCACTTCCAGACGCCGCACCTGAAGGCCCTGGCGACGGCGTTGCAGGACGTCCTGGTCGAACCGTTCCAGCTGCGACGGTTCACCGAGATCGGATGAGCGCGGCGGTGGTCCGGGGTCGCCTGCGGGCCCGGACCACCACGAACTTCTTCCCTACCACACGCTTCCCCGGACCGAAGTCCGTTTCTCCGGCGGCGCGGTCTGCGCC
The DNA here is from genome assembly GCF_042733915.1 of Nocardia sp. NPDC059691. Lineage (NCBI taxonomy): Bacteria > Bacillati > Actinomycetota > Actinomycetes > Mycobacteriales > Nocardiaceae > Nocardia > Nocardia sp. NPDC059691. The sequence continues at coordinate 111,270 of NZ_JBHWFB010000012.1, forward strand.
GTTCACCGGCGGCCGCTAACATCCCATGAATATGAGCCCCGAATCCCCGCGAGATCGCGTCTGGATCGACAAACGGACGCCCACCGCGTTCCGCGCACTGAACGGCGTCGCGAGCGAGGTCAGGGCCGCCGCCGCGGCGGTGGGGCTGGATCGCCGGATCATCGAACTGATCAATCTGCGCGTCTCCCAGATCAACGGTTGTGCGTACTGCCTCGACGTGCACTACCGGGCGGCCCTGGCGGCCGGGGCCACCGAGCAGGAGATCGCGGTGCTGCCCGGCTGGCGGCGCGGCGGCACGTACCCGCCCTTCGAGCAGGCCGTGCTCGCGATCGCGGAAGTGACTGCGACGCTCCCGGACGAGCACGTCATCGAGCGTGAGTACGCTTTTGCTCGCCGGTATCTGACGGATGACCAGCTGTCCGTCGTCATCTGGGTGGCCACCACGATCGGCGCGTTCAACCGGGTCTCGATTCTCAGCAGGCATCCGGTTCGCGCACGGAAGGAGAAGGGAACCATGACCGAATCGGCTTCGGAGTCCAAGGTCGTCCGCAACGACGAGCGGCATCGCTACGAGGTGTTCTACGGTGGGGAGCTCGCCGGCTTCGCCGACTACGAGGAACGCGACGACGAGACGGTGTTCACGCACACCGAGGTCGACGGCGCGTTCTCCGGGAAGGGCCTCGGCTCGGTCCTGGCCAAGAGCGCGATCGAGGACGTCGTCGAGCGGGGGCGGGTGATCCGGCCGGTGTGCCCGTTCATCAAGGCGTACCTGGACAAGCACCCCGACTACGACAAGCACGTGATCGGCAAGGGCGTCGATCGGTGAGTGACCTGGATCCGCGCCCGGCTGAGACGCTGTGTGAACCCGCGCCCGGCCCCGGCCCGGTCGCGGAGCGTTATCCGGCCCGCGAGGTGCCACTCGGCGGCGTGCGCGGTGTGTACGTCGAACGGGTGCTGCCCCAGCGCGACCTGCCCACCGTCGGCGCGTGGTGTTTCCTCGACCACTTCGGCTCGCCGACGGTCACCAAGACCGGCGCGCCGCCGGACATCGATCCGCATCCGCACATCGGCCTGCAAACGGTGACCTGGCCGTTCGAAGGCCGTATCCGGCACCGCGACTCGGTCGGGTCGGACGTGGAGATCGAACCCGGTCAGCTGAACCTGATGACGTCCGGGCGCGGCATCGCCCATTCCGAGTACGCCGTGCCCGGCGCGCCCGCCGGACACGGCTTGCAGCTGTGGATCGCCCTGCCGGGCCACCGCACCGGCATCGCGCCGCATTTCGAGCAGCATCGCGAACTGCCGGTCGTCGAAGCGCCCGGCCTGCGAGCGATCGTGCTGATCGGGTCGCTGGCCGGGAAGACCTCGCCCGCCATCGCCTACACACCCATCGTCGGCGCCGATGTGCGGCTCGAGCCGGGAGCCGATGTCGCTCTCCCGCTCGACCCTCGTTTCGAGCACGCTGTGCTGGTGATCGAGGGCGAGGTGACCGTCGCGGGCGACGAGCTCGTGGCTGGACCGCTGCTGTACCTGGGCACCGGCCGTGACGAACTCCAGCTCACCAGTTCCGGCGGCGCGCACGTCGCGCTGATCGGCGGGGAGCCGTTCGGCGAGGAACTGGTGATGTGGTGGAACTTCGTCGGCCGCAGCCATGAGGACATCGTCGCCGCCCGCGCCGATTGGGAGAATCACGACGTCAGCCGGTTCGCCGACATCGCGGGCCACACCCTGGGGCAGCGCATTCCCGCGCCGCCCCTGCCCGGACTGCATCTGAAGCCGCGCAAGCGCCGGATCGGCCCGGCCAGGGACTGAACCGCGCCGCGATCTCATTCGGCTCCGCCCGGCGGCCCTGCTGTTGTCAGCACCGCCACCTGTTGAGGGTTGCCGCCGCCACCGTCCCGAGCCGGACGGCCGTTCGCGTCGGTAGACGCGCCTGGATCGGCCGCCGATTCCCTGACACGAGATGGCGCACCCCGCGCTTCCTCCGCTCACGCGACCGGAGCCGAAGCGTACGGTCTCAGCCTCGGGCGAGCAGTGCGTCCAGTGCGCGGTAGCTCTCGTTGAGCCCGGACTCCATACCCGACTGGAGCATCCCGTCCCGTTCCTGCGGCGTGTGGAACTGGCTGTCGGTGACCACCTTGGTGCGGCCGTCGCCGAGATCGACGAAGCTGACGCTGTCGATGGCCACGTGGGCGGGCATCCCATCCCACTCGAACGAGTACACGATGCGCTCCCGCGGGGTGATCTCGCGGAAGCGGCCCTCGAAGCCGTGCGTCTCCCCCTCGGCGTGCTCGATGAAACGCCAGTGCCCGCCGGCACGAAACTCCCAGCGCTCGATGTCGAGCCGGTTGCCGCGACCCCACCACTGGGCGAGCTGTTCGATCCTGCTGTAGGCGGCCCACACCCGCTCGCGCGGGGCGTCGAAGACCCGCTCGATGTGGATCGCGCGGTCGGTGTCGGCCGTGATGACAGCGTCGTTCGTGGTTGTGCTCATCGCTCCTGCTCCGTTCGTCCGAGGAATTCGCCGAGACGGTCCAGCCGCGCTTCCACCATCCGCCGGTAGCCCTGCATCCAGGCCACTTCGCGGTCGAAGACGTTCTCGCCGAGGCGGCAGTACCGCACCCGGCCGCGCTTCTCCGTCACCACCATGCCCGCCGCCTCCAGCAACTGGATGTGCTTCTTGATGCCGGTGAGCGTCATCTCGAAGCGCTCCGCCAGTTCGCTGACGGTCGCGGGCCCACTGCCGAGGCGTTCGAGGATGCCACGCCGAGTGGGATCCGCGAGCGCTCCGAAGGAGGCGTCCAAGAAGTCATACTGAACCATCTAGTTCAGTGTTGCGCAGGGCGGCGCGGACGTCAAGAGGGAATCGCATCGCCCGGATCCGGCACTCGACCGATGGTCGGCCGACAAACCACGAGACGGCGGCCGACCGGATGACGCCGGGGCCGAAGCCCGCCCCCCGCGTCCGATTCCCGCTTTACAGGCACCCGCCGGCGAAGTGCGACAGATACTTTCGCCGCCGCAATCGGTGATGAACTGTCGCTCAACCCTTCTGATCGAGCCCGTCGAGCGGTATCTTGTCCGGACGAACCGGACACGGGGCGGGACACGGAAAGAGCACGATGAGGATCTCCCAATTCACCGCGACCACTCTGGTTGCGCTGGCGGCCACCGCACTCACCACGAGCGCCGCGCACGCGCAGCCCGCGCCCGCCGACGCGCCGCTCGACCTGCACGGCACGTTCCATCAGGTCGCCTACGAGGTCGCCGCCAGCGAGGATCGCCGTGCTGCGGTGGCGACCCTCCAGGACGGAACGTTCGAGCTGACCCACGACGACCGGGTGGTGACGGTCGCCGATCGCGACGGCCAGATCGTCGCCGCGCTACCGATGACGCTGCGCATCGGGGACCAGCGCGTGTCCCTGCGGCCCGTACTCGAGGACGCGGGACATCGGCTCACCGTCGCGCCGATCGCCATGGCCGACGCGCCGCTGCGCGACGTCAGCGCCCAGGAGCGGTTCTACGCCGAGGCCGAGAAGGTCATGCCGACCATCCTGGCGGGCGCGGGAATCGGCGCCGCCATCGGCTTCATCGTCGGATTCCCGCTCGGCCTGTTCGTGATCGACTTCATCACGGTGCCCGTCGCCGCGGTCGCGGGCGCCGCGATCGGCGCGATGGCCGGGTACGTCATCGGCGGTGGACAGCCCGCCGTCGACGCGGCGCTCGAGTACGTCACCGCGCCCTAGTCGAGCCGGTCGACGGGCGTCAACTGCTGCGTGCCGATCACCCGCAGCAAGTCCAGCTTCTCGGCCGCGTCCGTGCCGGGGCGCGGGAGGTAGACCAGCAGGCGCTGGGCGGAGTTGGGTGTGAGCAACGTTTCGCAGACCATGTCGATCAGCCCGACCTGCGGATGCAAGATGCGCTTGATATCCGAAAGCCGCACGGCTACTTCGTGTTCGTTCCAGAGCCGGTCGAACTCGACGCTCACGGAGCGTAGCCGCGCGACGAACTCGATCACGTCCGAATCGGCTGCCCGGCGCGCGGCCGTGGCACGCAGATCCGCGACGTGATGGCGGCTGAGCCGGTCCCAATCCTCCTCCGGGAAGGTCGCGCGCGCGGACGGGTCGGTGAACCAGCGGTAGGCGTAGTACCGGTCCCAGCCGCGCCGTTCGCCGTGATCGCCGACCAGCAAGGTGTGCATCCGGTTCTGCACGAGCACCTCGCCGAGATCGGTGACGACCGTGGCCGCGGTGTCGTCGAGCTTGGCGAGCAAGTGCATCAGGCCGGGGCCCACGTGCTTGTCGGTCGTCTCGCGGCCCGGCGGGGCGTGGTCGCACAGATGGTAGAGGTGGTCGCGTTCGTCGTTGTCGAAACGCAGGGCGCGCGCGAGCGACGCGAGCACCTGGGTGGACGGACGCGGACCGCGTGACTGCTCGAGCCGGGTGTAGTAGTCGGTCGAGATGCCCGCGAGCAGGGCGACCTCGTCGCGGCGCAGCCCCGGCGTGCGCCGCCGGATGCCGGGCGGCAATCCCACGTCGGCGGGCGTGAGCTGCTCCCGGCGACGGCGCAGGAAGTCGGCGAGTTCGGGGCGGTCCATGTCTTCACTGTCCCCCGAAACGGCGTGCTCAGCCAGGGATCGCCACTCCCCCGATAAACGATCTCTCCCGCGGCGGTCCCGCACGGGTCAGGCTGGTCCCATGACGACAACGAAGATCGACGAAGTGCGGCTGGGAGCCACCGGTCCGACCGTCAGCCGGATCGGCCTCGGCGCTATGAGCATGTCCGGCGCGTACGGTACGACCGACGACGCCGAATCGACCGCGACCATCCATGCGGCGCTGGACTCCGGCGTCAACCTCATCGACACCGGCGATTTCTACGGCGCGGGCCACAACGAGATGCTGATCGGCAAGGCCATCGCCGAACGTCCCCGCGAGGACGTGGTGCTGAGCGTGAAGTTCGGCGCGCTGCGCGGCCCCGACGGCGGTTTCGTCGGCATGGACAACCGTCCCGCCGCGCTGCGCAATTTCCTGGCCTACAGCCTCCGGCGGCTCGGCGTCGACCACATCGACATCTACCGACCCGCCCGGCTGGATCCGGACGTGCCGATCGAGGACACCGTCGGCGCCATCGGCGAGCTGATCGAAGCCGGATACGTCCGCCATGTCGGCCTGTCCGAGGTCGGCCCGGAAACCATCCGGCGCGCGGCGGCCGTGCATCCCATCGTGGACTTGCAGATCGAGTATTCGCTGATCTCGCGGGGCATCGAGGAGCGCATCCTGCCCGTCTGCCGCGAGCTCGGCATCGGCGTCACGGCCTACGGCGTGCTCTCACGCGGTCTGCTCAGCGATGCGATCCAGCCCGGCGCCACCTTCGACCCGACCGATTTCCGCGCACACAGCCCGCGCTTCCAGGGCGAGAACCTGGACCGGAATCTGGAGCTGGTCCGCGCGCTGAACGAGATCGCGGCGCGCAAGGACGCCTCGGTGGCGCAACTGGCCATCGCCTGGGCACTGACCCGCGGCGCGGACATCGTGCCGCTCATCGGCACCCGCCGACGCGAGCGCTGGTCGGAAGCTGTTCGCGCCCTTGATCTTTCGCTAACCGACGAGGAGCTGTCCACCATCGAGTCGGCCGTGCCCGCAGACCGAGTCGCGGGGGAACGCTACGCCACGGCACAGATGGCGATGCTCGACAGCGAGCGGTGAGGTCACGTCCGGAGCGCGGCCGCGCCCCGGACCACCCGTGCCCTGACCCCCGATGCCGAAATCGACGGCAGCGGCACGGCGAGGGACGCGAGTCCCGACGGCCTCGCCACGACAGCGGTCCGGGCGACCCCCACTATTCCGCTGTTCTCCATAAAACCGGCGTGCGTGCGTCCGCGCGCCCGGCCCGCGGCGCCGGTCACGCACCGTGGAGCACGGTAGCTCCGAGCATCTCCGGGCGCGATCACGTCCGGCGCGGACGCAGCACGGCCGTGAACACCGCTGCGGCCACGGTCTTTCCGGTGGCGTCGGCGATATCCACCGGAACTTCGAGTTCGAGCGGCACTTTCGCCTCGATGTCCGCACGCATCTTCGCCAGCGTCTCGCCCGAGAACGCGGAAGTAGCGCGAAACGGCCCCGCTTCCCCTTTCGCCCGGGCTTTGTACTCGATGCGCCCGTCCTTGGCGACGATGAACGTATCCCCCATCAGGTCGACGATTCCCGACACCGACGCGCCCATCGCGGCGGTCTCCGCCATCCCGAACAACACGGCGGCGTGCAGATCCCCGTTGTGGTTCAGGTGTTCCGCCCGCGGCACGACCGACACCACATTGCGCCCCGCCGCGAACTCCTCCCATTCCACCCCCGCGTACTGGATGAACCCCAGCTTCCGGAACCCGGCCACCACCAGATCCGCCAACGCCACGCCGTCCACCGCCACCTCCAGGAGCAGAACTGAAACCTGTTCTACTTTTACTGGCTTCCCCACCGGTTGTCCACCGCGCGCGAAACGAATCCGGCCCCCGCTCCAGAACGGAGCGGGGGCCGGATGCTTACGGCTGACGGATCAGCGGTAGTCGCTGAAGCCGTAGTCGTCGAGCGGAACCGCGGCGCCGGTGGTCTGACCGAAGCTGTCCGGGCTGTAGTAGGTGTCGTCGTAGGACGGCACCGCGTACGCGGCGGCACGAGCTTCCTCGGTCGGCTGCACCTGGATGTTGCGGTAGCGGTTGATACCGGTACCGGCCGGGATCAGCTTGCCGATGATCACGTTCTCCTTGAGGCCGATGAGCTTGTCGGAGCGGCAGTTGATCGCCGCGTCCGTCAGGACTCGGGTGGTCTCCTGGAAGGACGCCGCCGACAGCCACGAGTCGGTGGCCAGCGACGCCTTGGTGATACCCATCAGCACCGGGCGACCCGCCGCGGGCTCGGCGCCCTCGGCGACGACGCGACGGTTCGCGGCCTCGAACTCGGCGCGCTCGGTGAGCGAGCCGGGCAGGAACTCCGTTGCGCCCGAGTCGATGATCGTCACGCGACGCAGCATCTGGCGCACGATGACCTCGATGTGCTTGTCGTGGATCGACACACCCTGCGAGCGGTAGACCTCCTGGACCTCGTGGACGAGGTGGACCTGAACCTGCCGGGGGCCCATGATGCGCAGCACCTCGTGCGGATCCGCCGCGCCTTCCAGCAGCTGCTGGCCGACCTCGACGTGGTCACCGTCGGAGAGCAGACGCTCGGTGCCGTCGTCGTGCTTGAACACACGCAGACGCTGCCGCTTCGAGAGCTTGTCGTAGACAACCTCTTCGCCACCGTCATCCGGGATGATGGTGATCTTGTAGAAGCGATCGTCGTCCTCCAGCCGCACGCGACCGGAGACCTCGGCGATGGGCGCCTTGCCCTTCGGCACGCGCGCCTCGAACAGCTCCTGCACACGGGGCAGACCGCCGGTGATGTCGTCACCCGCGACACCACCCTGGTGGAAGGTACGCATGGTCAGCTGGGTACCGGGCTCACCGATGGACTGCGCGGCGACGATACCGACGGCCTCACCGATGTCGACCAGCTTGCCGGTCGCCATCGAGCGGCCGTAGCAGGTCGCGCACACGCCGGTGCCGGTGGTGCAGGTCAGCACGGAGCGGACCTTCACCTCGGTGATACCCGCCTCGAGCAGCGCCTCCAGCGCCGGGTCGCCGAGGTCGGCGCCCTTGCCCACGATGACGTTGCCCTGCGCGTCGAGCGCGTCGGACGCGAGCGTGCGCGCATAGGTGGAGGTCTCCACGTGCGCGTCGCGGATGATCGAGCCGTCGAGCTGCTTCTCCGCGATCGGCACCACGATGCCGCGCTCGGTGCCACAGTCGTGCTCGCGCACGATGACGTCCTGCGAGACGTCCACCAGACGACGGGTCAGGTAACCCGAGTCGGCGGTGCGCAGCGCGGTGTCGGCCAGACCCTTACGAGCGCCGTGGGTGTTGATGAAGTACTCCAGAACCGTCAGGCCCTCACGGAAGGAGGACTTGATCGGCCGCGGGATGAACTCACCCTTCGGGTTCGTCACCAGGCCCTTCATACCGGCGAGGGTACGGGTCTGGGTGAAGTTACCCGTGGCGCCCGAGTCGACGATCGTGATGATCGGGTTGTCGGCCGGGTAGTGCGCGCGCAGCGCCTTACCGACCTCCTCGGTCGCCTCCTGCCAGATCTTCACCAGGGCGTTGTTGCGCTCCTGGTGATCGAGCGCACCACGCTGGTACTTCTTCTCGATCTGATCCGACTGCGCCTCGTAGCGCTCCATGATCTCGGCCTTCTCCGGCGGCACGAGCACGTCGGACATGGAGACCGTCACGCCGGAACGCGTGGCCCAGTAGAAGCCCGCGTCCTTGAGCTTGTCGACGGTCTGCGCGACCACGATCATCGGGTAACGCTCGGCGAGATCGTTGATGATCGTCGCCTGGCGCTTCTTGGGCATCTGCTCGTTGATGAACGCGTAGTCCACCGGCAGCAGCTCGTTGAACAGCACCCGGCCCAGCGTGGACTCGATGGTCCACGCGTCGCCGCGGCGCCAGCCCTCCGGGAACAGCTGAGCCTCGATCTCCTTCGGCGGACGCTGGTCGGTCAAGCGGACCTTGATCAGCGAACGCACGGTGAGCTCACCGCGGTCCACCGCCATCTGCGCCTCGGCGGGCGAGGAGTACACGCCCTGCTCCGGACCGTCCTGAGTGGCCGGCTGGTAGGAACCCTTCGCGCCCTCTTCCAGACGGGTCAGGTAGTACAGGCCGGTCACCATGTCCAGACGCGGCATGGCCAGCGGGCGGCCCGAGGCGGGCGACAGGATGTTGTTCGACGACAGCATCAGCACGCGAGCCTCGGCCTGCGCCTCCGCCGACAGCGGCAGGTGCACGGCCATCTGGTCACCGTCGAAGTCGGCGTTGAACGCTTCACAGACCAGCGGGTGCAGCTGGATGGCCTTGCCTTCCACCAGCTGCGGCTCGAAGGCCTGGATACCGAGACGGTGCAGGGTGGGCGCGCGGTTGAGCAGCACGGGGTGTTCGGCGATGACCTCTTCGAGGACGTCCCACACCTGCGGCCGCTGCCGCTCCACCATCCGCTTGGCCGACTTGATGTTCTGCGCGTGGTTCAGGTCGACCAGGCGCTTCATCACGAACGGCTTGAACAGCTCCAGCGCCATCAGCTTGGGCAGACCGCACTGGTGCAGCTTCAGCTGCGGACCGACGACGATGACCGAACGGCCCGAGTAGTCGACGCGCTTACCGAGCAAGTTCTGACGGAAGCGGCCCTGCTTGCCCTTGAGCAGATCGGACAGCGACTTGAGCGGACGGTTGCCCGGTCCGGTGACCGGACGGCCGCGGCGGCCGTTGTCGAACAGGGCGTCGACCGACTCCTGCAGCATCCGCTTCTCGTTGTTGACGATGATCTCGGGCGCGCCGAGGTCGATCAGTCGCTTGAGGCGGTTGTTGCGGTTGATCACGCGACGGTACAGGTCGTTCAGGTCGGAGGTGGCGAAGCGACCACCGTCGAGCTGGACCATCGGGCGCAGCTCCGGCGGGATCACCGGAACGGCGTCGAGCACCATGCCCATCGGCGAGTTGCCGTTGGCCTGGAACGCCGCGACGACCTTGAGCCGCTTGAGCGCGCGCAGCTTCTTCTGGCCCTTGCCGGTGCGGATGGTCTCGCGCAGCGACTCGGCCTCGGCCTCGATGTCGAAGCTCTCCATCAGCTTCTGGATGGACTCCGCGCCCATCGCGCCGGTGAAGTACTCGCCGTAGCGGTCGACCAGCTCGCGGTAGAGCACCTCGTCGACGATGAGCTGCTTGGGCGCCAGCTTGGTGAAGGTGTTCCAGATCTCCTCCAGCCGGTCCAGCTCACGCTGGGCACGGTCGCGGAGCTGGCGCATCTCCCGCTCGCCGCCGTCCTTGACCTTGCGGCGGACGTCGGACTTGGCGCCTTCGGCCTCCAGCTCGGCCAGGTCGGCCTCGAGCTTCTGAGCGCGGGCCTCGAGGTCGGCGTCGCGCTGGTCGGCGACCGCCTTCTTCTCGACCTCCATCTCGGCCTCGAGCGTGGACAGCTCGTTGTGCCGCAGCTCCTCGTCGACCGCCACGATGACGTAGGCGGCGAAGTAGATGATCTTTTCCAGATCCTTCGGCGCCAGGTCGAGCAGGTAGCCCAGGCGCGAGGGCACGCCCTTGAAGTACCAGATGTGGGTGACCGGAGCGGCCAGCTCGATGTGGCCCATGCGCTCGCGGCGCACCTTGGCGCGAGTCACCTCGACGCCACAGCGCTCACAGATGATGCCCTTGAAGCGGACGCGCTTGTACTTGCCGCAGTAGCACTCCCAGTCCCGGGTGGGACCGAAGATCTTCTCGCAGAACAGGCCGTCCTTCTCCGGCTTGAGCGTGCGGTAGTTGATGGTCTCCGGCTTCTTCACCTCGCCGTAGGACCACTGACGGATGTCTTCGGCGGTGGCCAGGCCGATCCGGAGTTCATCGAAGAAGTTGACGTCTAGCACGTAACTTCCTTTCCCCTGTGCGGGTCGAATTCGAGCAAAAGTTCACTAGTTGGGTAATCCGTTGCGGGAGGCCGGATGCCGTGACGGCATCCGGCCGACCGCCTAGTTCGCCAGATCGTCGACGGTGGCGGCTTCGTTCCTCGACAGGTTGATGCCGAGGTTCGCCGCGGCGCGCTCCAGGTCCTCGTCCTCGCCTTCGCGCAGCTCGATCGCGGCGCCGTCGGACGACAGCACTTCGACGTTGAGGCACAGCGACTGGAGTTCCTTGAGCAGGACCTTGAACGATTCCGGAATGCCCGGCTCCGGGATGTTCTCGCCCTTGACGATCGCTTCGTAGACCTTCACGCGACCGACCACGTCGTCGGACTTGATGGTCAGCAGTTCCTGCAGCGTGTACGCCGCACCGTAGGCCTGCATGGCCCAGCACTCCATCTCACCGAAACGCTGACCACCGAACTGCGCCTTACCACCCAGCGGCTGCTGGGTGATCATCGAGTACGGGCCGGTCGAACGCGCGTGGATCTTGTCGTCGACCAGGTGGTGCAGCTTCAGGATGTACATGTAGCCGACCGCCACCGGGTACGGGAACGGCTCACCCGAACGACCGTCGAACAACGTGGCCTTGCCGTCGTCGTTGACCATGCGCTCACCGTCGCGGTTGGGCAGCGTCGAGGACAGCAGACCGGTCAGCTCCTCCTCCCGCGCGCCGTCGAAGACGGGCGTGGCGATGTTGGAGTCGGCCGGAGCGCCCAGCATCTCCTCCGGCAGCGCCTGCGCCCAATCCGGGCGGGTGCCGTCGCCTGCGACGTCGACATTCCAGCCTGCCTTGCCGATCCAGCCCAGGTGGGTTTCCAGGATCTGGCCGATGTTCATACGACGCGGCACACCATGGGTGTTGAGGATGATGTCGACCGGGGTACCGTCCGGCAGGAACGGCATGTCCTCGGTCGGCAGGATCTTGCCGATGACACCCTTGTTGCCGTGACGGCCCGCGAGCTTGTCACCGTCCTGGATCTTGCGCTTCTGCGCCACATACACCCGCACCAGCTCGTTGACACCCGGCGGCAGATCGTCGTCGTCCTCCCGGGAGAACACCCGGATACCGATCACCTTCCCGGACTCACCGTGGGGCACCTTCAACGAGGTATCCCGCACCTCACGCGCCTTCTCACCGAAGATCGCCCGCAGCAACCGCTCCTCCGGCGTCAGCTCGGTCTCACCCTTCGGCGTGACCTTGCCGACCAGGATGTCACCGTCACGCACCTCCGCACCGATGCGCACGATGCCACGCTCGTCCAGATCCGCGAGCACCTCATCGGACACGTTCGGGATATCCCGCGTGATCTCCTCGGCACCCAGCTTGGTGTCGCGAGCATCGATCTCGTGCTCCTCGATATGAATCGAGGTGAGAACGTCCTCCTCCACCAACCGCTGCGACAGGATGATCGCGTCCTCGTAGTTGTGACCCTCCCACGGCATGATCGCCACCAGCAGGTTCTTACCCAGAGCCATCTCACCGTTCTCGGTGCACGGACCATCGGCCAGAACCTGACCGCGCTCCACCCGCTGGCCCTCGTCCACGATCGGACGCTGGTTGGAGCAGGTGCCCTGGTTGGACCGGTTGAACTTGCGCATCCGGTAGCTCTTGCGGGTGCCGTCGTCGGCCATCACGGTGACGTAGTCGGCGGAGACCTCCTCGACCACACCGGCCTTCTCGTTCACCACCACGTCACCGGCGTCGACCGCCGCGCGCAACTCCATACCGGTACCGACGATCGGCGCCTCGGAACGGATCAGCGGAACCGCCTGACGCTGCATGTTCGCGCCCATCAGGGCGCGGTTGGCGTCGTCGTGCTCGAGGAACGGGATCATCGCCGTCGCGACCGACACCATCTGGCGCGGCGAGACGTCCATGAAGTCGACCTCGCTAGCGGCGACGAGCTCGTTCTCCTCGTTGCCACGGCGGCACAGGACCCGATCCTCGAGGAAGCGGCCGTCCGCGCCGACCGGCGAGTTCGCCTGGGCGCGCACGTGGCGGTCCTCTTCGTCGGCGGTCAGGTAGACCACCTCGTCGGTGACCCGGCCGTCGACGACCTTGCGGTACGGGGTCTCGATGAAGCCGAACGGGTTGACCCGCGCGTACACCGACAGCGAACCGATCAGGCCGATGTTCGGGCCTTCCGGAGTCTCGATCGGGCACATGCGGCCGTAGTGCGACGGGTGGACGTCACGGACTTCCAGACCGGCGCGCTCACGGGACAGACCACCCGGGCCCAGCGCCGAGAGACGACGCTTGTGGGTCAGGCCCGACAGCGGGTTGTTCTGGTCCATGAACTGCGACAGCTGGGACGTTCCGAAGAACTCCTTGATCGCGGCGACGACCGGGCGGATGTTGATCAGGGTCTGCGGCGTGATCGCCTCGACGTCCTGAGTGGTCATCCGCTCGCGGACCACGCGCTCCATACGGGAGAGGCCGACCCGGATCTGGTTCTGGATCAGCTCGCCGACGGTGCGCAGACGGCGGTTGCCGAAGTGGTCGATGTCGTCCACTTCCACCGGGACCTCGACGCCGCCGGGGGCGGTCATGAGCTTGTCGCCCGCGTGCAGGCGCACCAGGTACTCGATGGTGTTGACGATGTCTTCCTTCGTCAAGACCGAACCGACGACCTGCTCGCCCAGGTGGATGCCGAGCTTCTTGTTGATCTTGTACCGGCCCACGCGCGCCAGGTCGTAGCGCTTCTCCTTGAAGAACAGGTTCTCCAACAGGGTCTGCGCGGACTCCTTCGTCGGCGGCTCGCCCGGACGCAGCTTGCGGTAGATGTCCAGCAGCGCCTCGTCCTGACCGGCGGTGTTGTCCTTCTCCAGGGTCGACATCATGATCTCGGAGAAGCCGAAGCGCTCGACGATCTCCTCGGTGGTCCACCCCAGCGCCTTGAGCAGCACGGTGACCGGCTGGCGGCGCTTGCGGTCGATGCGCACACCCACGGTGTCGCGCTTGTCCACATCGAACTCCAGCCACGCGCCACGGCTCGGGATGACCCGCACACTGTGCAAGTCCTTCTCCGTGCCCTTGTCGACACTGTGGTCGAAATAGACACCCGGCGAACGCACCAACTGCGACACCACGACCCGCTCGGTGCCGTTGATGATGAACGTGCCCTTATCGGTCATCATCGGGAAATCACCCATGAAGACCGTCTGGCTCTTGATCTCACCGGTGTTGTTGTTGATGAACTCCGCCGTCACGAACAACGGAGCCGCATACGTCATGTCCTTGTCCTTGCACTCATCGATCGAGGCCTTGACCTCTTCGAAGCGCGGATCGGAGAAGGACAGGGACATGGAGCCGGAGAAGTCCTCGATCGGAGAAAGCTCCTCGAGTACCTCCTCGAGGCCACCGACTAGGCCGACGTCGCCGCGAGCCGCCGCGCGCTCACGCCAATCCGGCGAACCGATCAGCCAAGCGAACGATTCCGTTTGTAGATCGAGAAGCCCGGGCACCTCCAAGGGTTCACGGATCTTCGCGAAAGACACCCGCAACGGGGCTCCGGGGATTCCGGCAACTGCCTTGGTCTGGGTGGAGACTGCCAAGATGCGTCCTTCCAGCACCTCATGCGCGTCGCGTGGTGGTCCGCGACCGTCGCTTGTCTGCTACGAATTCCGCTGGTTACTACCCGAACGAAACTCGAACAGGCAACAACGGAAGTAACACCGGAAGGGTGAACTTACGTGTGCAAATCGAGGTATGGACAGGAGGCAGCCAGCGCAACGTCCAAACCTACACCCAAGTACACGGGGGTGTCAAAGTACCACCCGTGTGATCGTCCGCATGGCTGCCGCGCCGGGCCGAATCCGCTGGCTGCGTCCTGACCCACGGTGCACTGGAAGCCACTGTGACAGCTGCCGCTGTTGTGAATAGCGTGACGGTTCGGGCGAAACTCGTCAAGTGGCAGGCCCGGCCGGGGCGCCGGCGAGATCGCCTGCCGCGCTGCGTCATCCCGGCCGATGTGGTAGCCGTTACTGGTCCACGATGTCGCTGGCCAGCCAGCGACCGCCCACCTTCTGCATGTGCAGGACAACCGGGCCCGAGACGCTCTGCTGCGCCACGCCGTCCTTGGTGGCGCTCACCACCAGATTGACGATCAACTCGGCGCGATCGTCGGTGAGCAATGTCACAGCAATCGGATCGGCTTTCGCGTCGGCACTGGTCTGCGCCTGCTTGACCGCCGAAATGGTGGTGTCGGCGTACTTGTCCAGATCGGCGAGCATCTTTCCGGTGAGCACCTGCTTCGCGGTGTCCCGATAGCCGTCGATCTTCTTCACGTCATAGGCGTAGACGGTCCGCAGCGCGTTGTCGGCGGCCGCGCGCACCTCTTGGGTGGCCTCGTTGTCCACGTAGGCCTGATTCGACGTGTCCACGCCGGGCTGTTGCGCGGCGAGCCACGCGAAACCCCCCAGTAGGAGCGCGGCGATCAGCAGGGCCGCGCTGACGCCCCAGCGCGGCCGTCCGGTCGTGCGCCGCGGACGGTCCTTGCCGCGCGAGACGATCTCGCGCCATCGAGAGGCGCCCGCAGGGCTTTGTTCGGCGCGGGGGTTATCCGATTCCGCGGCGGGCCGGGAAACGCCCGCCACACGCGGTTTGCGGGCTTGTGTGGGCCGTTCGGTGCGCGAGGACGCGGTACGGGGCGGTTCCGCGCCGGGCCTGCGCTTGGAGGTGACCCGGTTGACCGGTCGGCGAGACGTCATGGGTGTCCTCCTACGATCCCGGCTTCGGCGCGGCGGGCGGCTGGTCGGCCGCGGGCGCGGTCGGCTGCGCGGCGGGGCCGCCGCTCAGCAACACCGGCTGGCTGAGCGAGGAGATCTGCTCGGCCTTCCAGACCTCGCCGTCCTTGGCCAGGTCCACGGTCCAGGTGTAGCGGTAGTCGGCGGGCGGCTTGTCCTTGCCCTTCTCGGTGACCTGCAGCACGACCAGCGCCGAAGCCTTGTCCTCCTCGCTGTTGAGCGATGTGAGCGCGGAGCCGAGCACCTTCGAGGTCATCCCGACCCCACTCTGCTGCGCCATCTGCTCCGCCTGGTCCTTGTTCTTCGTGGCCGAGTCCAGCAACGCTCCGGTCATCGAGGACCGGGCCAGCGCCAGCGAGCCGGGCACGTCGTCCAGGTTCATCGAGGTCATGTTGAGCGCGGCTTGGCGCGCGGCGTCCAGGGCGGTGTCCCTGGCCTCGGCGCGCGGGCCGTCGGTGAACGCGGCCCGTACCCAGCCCGCGCCGAACCATGCGGCGCCGGCCAGAGCGATGACCAGCAGCACGGCCGAGCAGACGAGGACCACCCGGCTGAGCACGGACGCACCACCGAGGCGAGCGGACTCGGCGCCTGCCCGGTCGGTGACTTTCCGATCACCGGCGTCGGATTGCGCCGTGGGCGTTTCCGCCGCTGTCGTCACGGTGTCCGGCGCGTCCGGCGCCGCCGCATCGGACCGCTTGGTCAGATCGGCGGTCACGACAGCGCCTCGCCGTCGGTCGGCTCGGTCGCGCTCCACGGCATGCCCGTGGTTCGCTCGCTCCAGTCACTCACGCGAGACACCCTAACGTCATTGCTCCTGGTCACCGCTTCGGCGTGACCCCCAGCAGGGTCGACAACTGCACGGCCACCGGAGTCAGGTTCAGCTTTTCCGGATCGGTTTTGGGGTTGGAGTCCCAGGGCTGGACGATGGCCGGATCGGCGAGATCGGCTCGTTCGCCACCCCGGACGGCGGTCGGATTACCGAATGGCACAAGACATTTGGCGTCCTTGTTGAACGGGAACTCGTCGCGCGTGTCGTCGAAGTTCGGGTTCTGCGCCTTCATCTGTTCGAGAATCCGATGCGTGCCCTCGTAGCCCACCGTACAGGCGGGCGGATTGTTGGTCTCGAGCACCAGGCCGAAGTGACTGGTCCCGTCGCCGGGCGCGGTCGAGGAACCGCCGATCGACAGCTGCGGGAGCATCTGCAGCAACGGCTTGATCGCGTAGAACTTCGGTGAGATCGCCTGCAACAACAGCCGCAGATTGGACAAATCCTGGGTGAGCGAGCCGCCGCTCTGCTCGAGCAGCGCGCCGATCTGCTCGCCCGCGTCGGTTCCGGTGCCGATGAGCCTGCGCACGTCGGGGTCGCTGGAGCGCAACTGGGCGGTGAGCTTGTCCAGGCCGTCGCTGAATTCGCGGATTTGCGCGGACTGCTCGGCCTGCGTGCCGAGGGCGACCCTGCCGTCGCGGACCAGCTGGATGGTCTGCGGCAGCGTCTGATGGAAGGTCTCGGTGAATTTGTTCAGCGAGTCGATCAGCACCTGCAGATCGTCGCCCTTGCCGTCGAACGCCTTGCCCAGTTCGCGCACCGTCGTGTTGAGCGCTGTCAGGTCCACCGAGCTGGCGAAGGTGTCCACGCTGGACACCAGTTGCTCGACCGACACCGGCAGGGTCGCCGAGGTGATCACCGAGTTGTCCCGCAGGAACGGGCCGGCGTCCGAATCGGGCTGCAGATCCACGTACTGCTCACCGATCGCGGACCGGTTGGCCACCACGGCTTTCGCCGACGCCGGGATCTTCGGCGCGCTCGAGTCGATGACGAGGTTCATCACCACGCCCTCACCGGTGAGTTCCAGCTCGCCGACCCGGCCGACCGGGACGCCGCGGTAGGTCACCTCGGCGCCTTTGTAGATGCCGCCGGTCTGCGCCGCGCGCAGCTTCACCGTGTACTGGTTGAGCCCGAACATGTGGTCGAGCCGGATGTACTTGCCGCCGACGTACACGACGCCGAGCACCGCGATGACCACGAACGCGATGAGCTGCCACCGCACCAGACGTGTCATCGCGGACCACTCCCTACGCCGAGTTGCTCGAGAATCGCCCCGACCGGACCTGGCACGCCTGGCGCGGGCGGCTGCGCCATCAGCGGCGGCAGCGGCAGGATCGACACCGTAGGCCAGCCCGGCCGCGGACCGTTGCCGTTGTAGTACGGGTTGGTCGGGTTCACCGGCACCGGCGGACCGACCGGCGGGATGTACACCGGATCGGGTTTGCCCACACCCAGGTTACTGAGCGTGACACCGATCTGCTGGTCGACCGACAACCACGTGTTCACACTGCCGCCGAAGGTGCTCTCCAGCGCCGAATCGGGGAACGGGTAGGTCGGGATCAAGGGAACCGCGGTGACCAGATCCGGCGCAGACCGGCCGAGTTCCTGCAGCGTGGGCCGCAGCGAGGTCAGGTCGCGGATCAGGTCGTCCTTCGCGGTGTTCAGCACGTCGAAGCCTGCCTCGCCGAGCCGGTCCAACTGCGCGAGCAGGGCGACCAGTTGCGGGCGCTGCTCTTCCAGGATCTTGATGCCCTTGGGCAGTTCGTCGAGGATCTTGCCGATCTGATCGGTCTGCTTGCTCACCCGGCTGCTGAGCACGTCGAGACCGTCCAGCGCCCGGGTGATGTCGTCCACCTGCTGGTTCAGGCCGTCGATCAGCGTGTTCGCCTGCTCGATCAACGAGCGCACCCGCTCCTCGCGGCCGCCGAGGGTCTTGTTCAACTCGGTGACGATCGGCTGCAACTGCGCGACGCCTCCGCCGTTGAGCAGCAGCGACAGCGCGCCGAGCACTTGCTCCACCTCGGTGGCGTGCCGGGTGCGGTCGACCGGGATGACCGAGCCGTCGGCCAGCCGGGTGGACTCCGGCTCGGCGGCGGGTTTGGAGAGCTCGATGAACTTCTCGCCGAGCAGGTTCGATTGCCGGACCTCGGCCCGCGCGTTCGCGGGCAGGTTCACCGACGAGTTGACCACCGTGCGCACCGTGGCGGTCCACTGGTCCTTGCCGATGCTGATCTTCTCGACCCGGCCGACCGGCACGCCCTCGACCTTGACCGCCGACTGCGGCACGAGGTCGAGGACATCGTCGAACTGGATGTCGATGTGCATCGGATGCTCGCCCACGTCGGCGCCGCCGGGCAGGGGCACGCTGTAGATGCCGTCGGAGGCGCACGATGTGATCAGCGCGCCGGTCAGGCCCAACGCCAGCGCCGCGCCGAAACCGCGTACGAGCGAACGGATTCGAGTGCTCATCGCGCCCCTCCCTGCGACGGCGGAAGCCGGTCCGACGGCGTGCCGGGCACGGTGCCCGGCACCGGATCGCGCTGCTGGTTCTCGCCGCTGAGGATGCCGAACGGCAGGTTCAGCGTCGGGGTCTGCAC
Organism: Nocardia sp. NPDC059691; assembly: GCF_042733915.1. Classification (NCBI taxonomy): domain Bacteria; kingdom Bacillati; phylum Actinomycetota; class Actinomycetes; order Mycobacteriales; family Nocardiaceae; genus Nocardia; species Nocardia sp. NPDC059691. The sequence goes on from NZ_JBHWFB010000012.1 coordinate 129,981, forward strand.
CCCGGAGGTGATCTGGTCGGTGATCTCCTTGCAGTGGTCGAGGATCGGCCGCATCTGCCTGCCGAGCGCCTCGAACTTGGGATCGCCGGGCATCAGCTTGGACAGGTCGAGCATCTTGCACACCACGCCGAACGGGTCCTGCAGTTCGGGGAAGTTCGCGCGCATGTCGAGGGTGCCCGATTCGGCGTTGTGCACGTTGATCAGGTTGCTCAACGCCAGCGGCAGGACCGGCAGCAGGGCGGCAACGTCGTTGCGCTGATCCGACAGCGTCTTGGTGAGTTGGGTCAGTTTGTCGGCGTTGCTCGCGATCAGGTCCCGGTTGTCGTCGATGAAGCGGGCGACGTCACCCAGCGCGATCGACAGCAGATTCAGTGCCGCGCCGAGATTCTGCCGCTCGTCGGCGAGAAAGGACGACAGGTCGGCCAGCTGGGTGTTGAACTGCCGGACCTGCTGGTCGTTCTGGGCCAGCATGGTGATGAAGGCCTGCAGGTTCTTGACCGTGTCGAAGATGTCGCCGCGGGCGTCCGACAGGTATCGCGCCGCCCTGGACAGCTGGGTGAGGCTGTTGGCCAGCGCCTCGCCATTGCCCGACAGGTTCGCCGCGCCGGTGCGCACCAGCTCGTTCACCGCTCCCTCGGCGTTGGCGCCGTTGGGCCCCAGCGCGTCGGAGAGTTCGGTGATGCTCTTGTACAGCTGGTCGACTTCCACCGGCGTGGCCGTGCGCTCGCGCGGAATGGTCGCGTTCCGCGCCATCTTCGGGCCGCCGGTGTAGGCCGGGGTGAGCTGGATGTAGCGATCCGACACGATGGACGGCGTGATCTGCGCGGCTCGCGCGTCCGCGGGCACGTCGTACTTGCGATCCACACTCATCACGATCTTGACCTGATCGCCCTGCGGCTCCACCGAAGCGACCGAGCCGACCGGCACGCCGAGAACGCGCACGTCCGAGCCCTCGTAGATGCCGACCGAGCGATCGAAGTAGGCGGTGATCTTGGTTGTGGTCAACCGGTCGAACAGCCACCACAGCACCACAGCCACCAGCACGGCCAGCACGACGACCAGCGCGATGCCGACCTTTGCGCCACGGCTGGAGCCGCGCACCGCGCCGACCGGATCGCTACGCCAGTTGTCCGCCACGTCAGTTACCTCCCAAGGTGCGGATCGGCTGACGGTAGCCGGGGATTTCGGGCAGTGCGGGCGGCACCACGTTGACGATCACCGCGTCGAACCAGCGCCCGGTGCCGAGCACGCTGGCGTAGAGGCTGTAGAACGGCGCCGCGAGTTCCAGCGTCTTCGAGACGTTCTGCTGGTTGTCGTTGAGCAGGTCGATGGCGGCGCGCAGATTCTTCAGCGCGGGCCCGATCTGCTCCTCGTTGTCGTGCACGAGCGCGCTCAGCTCCGCGGAGACCGTCTTGGCGCCCGACAGCAACTGCCTGATGGACTGCTGGCGGACGTTCAGTTCGGCGAGCAACTGGCCGCCGTTGGCGAGCAGCCGCTCGAACTGGGCGTTGCGGTCGGCGAGTATCTGCGTGGTCTGCCTGGTCGCGGCGAACAGCTTCTTCAACTCCTGATCGCGCTTGGCCAGCGTCTCCGACAGCCGGGCGACGCCGTCGATGGAGCCGCGGATCTCCGGCGGCGTCGTCTCGAAGGCGTCCGACAGCACCTGCATGCTCTTGGCCAGCTGCGTGGTGTCGATCTGATCGATGGTGCGCGCGGCGTCGGTGAACGCGTCCACCACGTCGTACGGGGAGACCGTGCGCGAGAGCGGGATCCGTGAACTGGGATCGGCCGGCTTCGAGCCTCGAGGATCGAGTGCGAGGTACTTCTGGCCGAGCAGCGTCTTGATCTGAATGGACGCGGTGGTGTCGTTGCCGATCCAGGTGTCCTTGGTGCGGAAGTCCACGAGCACCCGGTCACCGTCGAGCCGGACGTCGGACACCGACCCGACCTTGACGCCGGCCACCCGGACCTCGTTGCCCTTCTTCAGGCCCGCCGCCTCACGGAATTCCGCGGTGTACTTGGTCCCCGCGCCGATGATCGGCAGCTGATCCAGGAAGAACGCCGACACCGTCACCAACAGCACCACGGCGAGGCCGAGCGCGCCCAGGAACGCCGGGCTGCGCTTGCCGAGCAGAATGCGATCATCCATCAGCGAGCCTTCCCGTGGCAGCGCGGCGCGGCGTTGGTGTACAGCGGCTGGTTGATCGTCGGCAGTCCTGCGGGCAGGTTGAGCTGCGGCGCGTCGACGGCGCCCGGCCCGACGACGATGTCGATGCCGCACAGATAGAACTGGAACCAGGAGCCGTAACTCGCGGCGCGCCCGAGCTTCTCCATCTTGAGCGGCAGGTTGGTCAGCGCTTCGTTCACCTCGTCCTGGCGCTCGTCGAGCGTGCCGGTCAACTGGCTCAGACCCGCGATCGACCCTTGCAGGGTCGGACGCACCGGGACGAGCAGGTCGGAGGTCGCCGAGGTCAGGTTGGCCAGCGAGGTCACCGAACGGCCGATCGTGTCGCGATTGGCGTTGAGGCCGCTGATCAACGCTTCGGTGTTCACGATCAACTGATCGAACTGGTCGTCACGCTGATTGACGGTGTCCAGCACGGCGGTCAAATTGCGGGTCAGCTCACCGATCACGGCGTCCTTGTCGGCGATCTTGTTGGTCAGGTTCGCCGTGGTCGCGACGAGATCGTGGATCGTGCCCTGCTCACCCTGGAAGACCTGGATGATCTCGAAGGAGAGCTTGTTCACGTCGTCGGCGGTCAGCGTACGGAACAGCGGCCGGAAACCGTTGAACAGCGTCGTCAGGTTCAGCGCGGGCCTGGTGTGCTCCAGCGGGATGGTGCTGCCCTTGTTCAGCTTCCGTCCCTGCTCCCCGGTCCCCTGCTCCAGCGCGATGTAGCGCTGGCCGACCAGGTTGCGGTACTTGATCGTCGCGGTGGTCGACGCGGGCAGCCAGTCTCGGTCGGTGAGGTCGAATTTCACCTCGGCCAGGCGCTTGTCGACGATCGAGACAGCGGTGACCTTGCCGACCCGCACGCCCGCGATGCGGACCTCGTCGCCGGGATTGAGCGAGGTGACGTCGGTGAACCTGGCCTTGAAATGCGTGCCGCCGCCGCTGTAGTTGGCGATCGACAACGCGAGCACGGTGGTCACGAACAAGGTCACCACGACGAAGATGACCAGCTTGGTCAACGGCCCGCCCAGGCCGCGCAGTTGCTGCTTCATCGCACGCTCACCTCGCTTCCGCGGAACGCGGGCGCGCCGACCCTGGTCACCCAGCCAGGCACCTGATCCGGGGCGACACCGTTGGCCGCGCCGTAGATCGCGCCGAGCGACTGCTGCTCCATGGGGGAACCGGCGATCGTCGGCATCTTGCTCGCCGGGTGGACGCCGAACTGCGGCGGCTCCAGATGACCGGTCTGCTGGTCACCGGGGTTACGACTCGGGACGGCGTAGGAGCCGTCATTGTTCGGGCCGCCGGTGTACTGGCCGGGATCGACGCCCAACGGCATCTCGGGGATGCACCACGGCCCCCTGGTGTCCAGCCAGCGCGGTTCGTCCTGGTTGGGCAGGTATTTGCCGCGGGTGTTGGTCAGCTCGATGGTCACTCGGGAACCCGGGTTGTCGGTGCCCTTGCCGAAGATCCGGTCGATGCGCGGCTTCAGCTGCGCGAAGTTCGCCAGCGCGCAGGCGTAGTTCGGCGAGTAGTAGGCCAGCTGCTCCAGCGCGGGACGGGAGTCGGCCGCCACGTCGACGATGTTGTCGCGGTTGGCGAGCAGGAACTCGGTGGTGGTGGCCGAGGTCGGCGTCAGCGTCGCGTACAGGGCATCGATGTCGGTGCGCCGCTGCACGATCGTGGCGTTGGTGGTACGCAGGTTGTCCAGGGCCTGGATCAGCTGCGGCGCCGCGTCGGAGTAGGTGGCCGCCACCTCGGCGAAACTGCGCAGGTCGGCCCGCAGGTCCGGAAGCACCACGTTGACCTGGCGGAAGATGTCGTCGAGCTTGTCCAAGGTCTGGCCGAGCGCGGTGCCCTGCCCGGACAGCGCCTGGGACAGCGCGCCCAACGTGGCCGCGAGATCCTGCGGCGGGATGGCCTGGAGCAAGGGCAGCACATCGTCGAGCAATTTGCTCAACTCGATGGCGTTGCCGCTGACGTCCTGGTGCAGCGTGACGCCGTCGGTCAGATGCTGGGGGCTCGGCTGCTCCGGGATCACCAGGTCCACGTAGCGCTCGCCGAACAGCGTCTTGGGCAGCAGGCGCGCGGTCGCGTTGACGGGAATCTGCTGCGCCTTGTCCGGATTGATGGCCAGGTTCAAGGTCACCTCGCCGCCTTCGGAACTGCTCGAGCGCACCTCGCCGACCGTGATGCCACGTACCTTCACGTCCGCGTTGCGAGTCAGCGCGTTGCCCACGCTGTCGGTGATCAGATCGACGTCCACCGTCTTCACGAATTGCTTGTTGTAGATCGCGATGGTGGTCCACAGGAACAACGCGACCACGACGAAGAACGCGATCCCCAGCGCCCGAGTACGTAGCTTCGCGGTGGAGCGCCAGGTTTGGGTGCGGCTCATCCGGCCACCCGCACCGTGGTGGTGGTGCCCCAGATCGCGAGGCTGAGGAAGAAGTCGAGCACGTTCACCAGGACGATCGCGGCGCGGACCGCGCGGCCGACCGCGACGCCGACGCCGGCGGGCCCGCCGGTGGCGTGGAACCCGTAGTAGCAGTGCACCATGATGATCACGAACGCGAAGACCAGCACTTTGAGGAACGAATAGAGCACGTCCTCCGGTGGCAGGAACAAACTGAAGTAATGGTCGTAGGACCCGCTGGACTGCCCGTTGAACCAGATGCTGATCGTCCGCGACGCGATGAACGTGCCGAGCAACCCGACGATGTAGAGCGGGATCACCGCGAGGAACCCGGCGATCACGCGGCTGGTCACCAGGAACGGCACGCTGGGTACCGCCATCACCTCGAGCGCGTCGATCTCCTCGGAGATCCGCATGGCGCCGAGCTGCGCGGTGAAACCGCAACCGACCGTCGCCGAGAGCGCGAGCGCGGCGACCAGTGGCGCGATCTCACGGGTGTTGATGTAGGCGGTGAGGAAGCCGGTGAGCACCGAGCTACCGAGCGCGTCGAGGGCCTTGAAGCCCTGCAGGCCGACGACGACGCCGACGGAGCCGGACATGAACACGATGACGCCGATGGTGCCGCCGATCACCGCCAGTGCGCCGGTGCCGAAGGTGACCTCGGCGAGCAGCCGCATGACTTCCTTGCGGTAGTGCACCGCGGTCCGCGGGATCCATGCGATGGCCCGCGAGTAGAACGACATCTGCTCGCCCGCGCGATCGATGACGTTGAGCGGCATACGAGCGACTTCACCCACCCGGCGCATGGACTTGGCGACCGGGGTTCGGTATGACGTGGCCATCTGTCAGGCACCCTTGGCGGGGACGACCTGTAGGTACACCATGGTCAGGATGAGGTTCACGAAGAACAGCACCATGAACGTGATCACCACGGATTGGTTCACCGCGTCACCGACTCCTTTCGGGCCCCCCTTGGGATGCAGCCCTTTGTACGCGGCGATGACGCCGGCGAGCAGACCGAATACCGCCGCCTTGATCTCACCGATCCACAGGTCCGGCAGCTGAGCGAGGGCGGAGAACGACGCCAGGTAGGCGCCGGGAGTGCCGCCCTGCAGCAGGACGTTGAAGAAGTACCCGCCCGCGATGCCGACAACCGACACCAGTCCGTTGAGCAGCAGCGCGACCAGCATCATGCCGAGTACGCGCGGCACCACCAACTTTCGCACCGGATCGATGCCGAGCACCTCCATCGCGTCGATCTCCTCGCGGATGGTCCGCGAGCCGAGATCGGCGGCCACCGCCGACCCGGCCGCGCCCGCGATGATCAGGGCCGTCACGACGGGAGCCGCCTGCTGGACGGTTGCCAGCACACTGGTCGCGCCGGTGAAGGATTCCGCGCCGAGTTGCTTGATCAACGAGCCGGTCTGCAAGGCCACGACCGCGCCGAACGGAATCGCGACCAGCGCGCTGGGCAGGATCGAGACACTCGCGATGAACCACGACTGCTCGATGAACTCCCGCCACTCGAAGGGGCGGCGGAAAGTCTTTCGCAAAACGTCCAGGAGCAGCGCAAAGATGTTGCCGGCCTGGGCAAACCCCGACTCCAGGGGAGTTCGCAATCGCGCCAGGGTCGAATTCACGATCGCAGATGTTACCCGTTAGTTGTGTTGTGTCGCACGGTGGTGTCGAAAGCACCACCTTGATAATTAGCCAGGTCGCCGCTGTTGTATGCCATCACCTGCGTATCGTCGTTGTCGTCAAGTGATTCACGGATCGCGACCTGCGCGGCATGCGGCAGCGTATGCATGATCTCGCGCACCCGCTCCTTCCGCCGCAACACCGCCTGACGCACCGGCATCCCCGGAGTCGCGCGCATCTGCGGAATGATCCCCTCGACCTCCTCCGCGCCACCGTGATGATGCCCGGCGTCCACCAACGCCTGCTCGCGCGCCATCTGCGCCTCGTCCTTCTCCTCCGACATACCGATCGGCCCGATCATCCGCCCGTTGAGGAACTGCTTGACCACCGGCTCCTCGGAGGTCAACAACACCTCCCGCGGACCGAACATCACCAACTGACGACGGAACAACATCCCGATATTGTCCGGCACCGTCCGCGCCAGATTGATGTTGTGGGTCACGATCAGAATCGTCGCGTCGATCTGCGCGTTGATATCGATCAACAACTGCGACAGATACGAGGTACGCACCGGATCCAGACCCGAGTCCGGCTCATCCACCAGAATGATCTGCGGATCCAACACCAACGCCCGCGCCAACCCCGCACGCTTCCGCATACCACCGGAGATCTCACCGGGAAGCTTGCCCTCGGCCCCGAGCAGACCGGTCAACTCCAGCTTCTCCATCACGATCTTCTTGATCTCGGATTCGCTCTTCTTCGTATGCTCCCGCAACGGGAACGCCACGTTGTCGAACAGGTTCATCGACCCGAACAACGCACCGTCCTGGAACAACACGCCGAACAACTTCCGGATCTCGTACAGCTCCTTGTTCGAACACGTCGTGATATCCGTGCCATCGATGAAGATCGAACCACGTTCCGGGCGCAGCAGACCGATCAGCGACTTCAAGAACACCGACTTACCGGTACCCGACGGCCCCAGCAACGCACTGACCTCACCCGAAGGCAACGTCAACGACACGTCCTGCCAAATGCGCTGGGAACCGAAAGACTTGGTCACACTCTCGGTCCTGACCTCGACGCCCACGCCAACCTCCACAAATTCTCAGCGAGCTGCCCACCGGCGAACCGCGCGCTCGGTCATCGCGGTCCGTCACGTGTGGGTTCGGTCACTGTAACTCATGGGACAGATCGGGCACACCCCAACCTGACTGCGTAGTAACTCCGCAATCCTTTCGGTATCGGCGATAGCGGCGGGATTGCCAAAAACGCGAACGGGCGATCCCCAAAGGGGACCGCCCGTTCGGCGTGTTCGGTCGTGAATTACTTGACCGAGACCTTGGCGCCGGCCTCTTCCAGCTTCGCCTTGGCGGCCTCGGCGGCATCCTTGGCGACCTTCTCCAGGATCGGCTTCGGGGCGCTCTCGACCAGGTCCTTGGCTTCCTTCAGGCCCAGGCCGGAGACGATCTCACGGACCACCTTGATGACCTGGATCTTCTTGTCGCCCGCACCCTCGAGGATGACGTCGAACTCGTCCTGCTCCTCAGCGGCCTCGGCCGGAGCGGCGGCACCGCCGACGGCGGCGACGGCGACCGGAGCAGCCGCGGTGACCTCGAACTTCTCCTCGAACTTCTTCACGAAGTCCGACAGCTCGAGCAGGGTCATGTTGCCGAAGGTCTCGAGCAGTTCGTCAACGTTGGCCATTGTTGTGTTCCTTTCGGTAGTTGATGTCTATGCGGGCGAGTCGTGCCGCACGGGTCTTACTCGGCGGCCGGTGCGCCTTCTTCGGCCTGCTTCTTCTCCTGCAGCGCGGCGGCCAGGCGGGCCACCTGCGAGGCGGGAGCGTTGAACAGACCGGCGGCCTTGGTGAGGTTGCCCTTGAGCGCGCCCGCCAGCTTGGCCAGCAGCACCTCGCGGGTTTCCAGGTCGGCGATCCGCTCGACCTCGGACACGGACAGCGGAGCGCCGTCCATGTAGCCGCCCTTGATGATGAGCGCCTTGTTGTCCTTCGCGAAGGTCTTCAGGGCCTTGGCCGCGTTGACCGGCTCACCCGTGATGAAGGTGATCGCGGTCGGCCCGACGAACAGTTCGTCGAGACCTTCCACGCCCGCCTCGGCGGCGGCACGCTTGACCAGGGTGTTCTTGGCGACGGAGTACGTGGCGTCGGCGCCGAGCGCGCGCCGCAGCTCGGTGAGCTTGCCGACCGACAGGCCACGGTATTCCGTGACGACGGTGGCCGTCGAGCTCTTGAACTGCTCCGCGATCTCCTCGACCGCGGTGACCTTCTCGGGTTTTGCCATACTTCGCCTCCTCTCTGATTGGTCGGTTCGTATACGCGAACTACCGATCAGGGGCCGGCGACAAAACAAACGCCCCGAACGCAGAGCGTTCCGGGGCGCAACAGAAAACCGATCCGGTGCGTATCCGGATCAATTCCCAGCCTCGGCTCTCCCTGCGTGGGCCGCCGGCAATGTCGCCGGACCTTCGACCGAACCCATACGGGATCGGCGACCAACGGTCTTCGGTAGAACGGATTGGGTAGCGATCGAACTCGTCGATAACTGACTTCCAATGTACCTGCATGGGTTCCCATCTGCCAAAACGGGCCCCGGCAGACGTCCGATCGCAACCACTCGGCCGTCGAATCGTTGTGCCGCGACTCACTTTTCCGCGGCGCACATCCGTGCGCCGCCTGGAATGCGATGCCGCGGTCCGCGTCGGCGAGTGGTGTTTCTCACGAAGTCGCGGTCGCGGCATGCCGCGCGAGACCGCGCAACACGGCCGTGGCGCCGGACCGGAACTCAGGGTCGGCGACCAGTCCGTCCGGGCCGACACCCTCGCGCGGCACCGGGAGTCGTCGGCAGGCATCCGGATCGATATCGGCTCCGACGTAACCCAGCACGCTGCGCAGTGTGGCGGTCGCGCCGTCACCGCGACCCACCGGCGCGACCGTGATCCAAGCGACCGGCTTGCCGTAGAGATCACCCGCGCCAACCGTCCAGTCCAGCAGGTTCTTCAAACTGCCCGGCAAAGTACCCGCGTATTCAGGCGTGGAGAACAGCACGGCGTCGGCGCGCGAAAGTTGTTCGCGGAGCGCGACTACCGCGGGATGAGCGGTGCCGTCGTCGTCCGGAGCGAAAGCGGGCAGGTCCGCGAGCCCGTCGTACCAGACGGTTTCGACACCGTCCGGGGCGATCGCCGAGACGGTTCGTAGTGCGGCGGAATTGGTGGAGGCGGCGCGAGTACTACCGGAGATCAACAGAACGACGGTCACATCCACCCCAACCACGCCGTCGGGCGGATTAGTCCTCGAACGCGCAACGGCGGGAACGCACAATGCGTTCCCGCCGTTGCCGCGGCTCGCTGCTGCTTACGCGTCCTCTTCCAAGAGGTTGCGGGTGCGGTTCGGGTCCACCGGGATGCCCGGTCCGGTGTTCGTCGAGACCGTCACCTTCTTGACGTAGCGGCCCTTGGCGGTCGACGGCTTGGCCCGCAGGATCTCGTCCAGCGCGGCGCCGTAGTTCTCCACCAGCTTGCTGTCGTCGAAGGACGCCTTGCCGATGACGAAGTGCAGGTTTGCCTGCTTGTCGACACGGAAGTTGATCTTGCCGCCCTTGATGTCGTTGACGGCCTTGGTCACATCGGTGGTGACCGTGCCCGTCTTCGGGTTCGGCATCAGGCCACGCGGGCCGAGGACACGCGCGATCCGGCCGACCTTGGCCATCTGGTCCGGGGTGGCGATCGCGGCGTCGAAGTCCAGCCAGCCGCCCTGGATCCGCTCGATCAGGTCCTCGGCGCCGACGGCATCGGCGCCCGCGGCCTCGGCCTCGGCGGCCTTCTCGCCCGCGGCGAACACGATGACGCGGGCGGTCTTACCGGTGCCGTGCGGCAGGTTGACCGTGCCGCGGACCATCTGGTCCGCCTTGCGGGGATCCACACCGAGACGCACGGCGACCTCGACGGTCGCGTCGGTCTTGGTGGTGGCGGTCTCCTTCGCCAGGCGCGCGGCGGCCAGCGGGGAGTAGAGCTTGGTGCGATCGACCTTCTCGGCCGCGGCGAGGTACGCCTTGCTTCGTTTTGCCATGATTCTCTGTCCTTGTTGGTAGTTCAGACGTGGTTATCGGGCCTGGCCGGCCCTCCCACCGGGGAGCGGTTCCGCTCAGCCCTCGACGGTGATGCCCATCGAACGCGCGGTACCCGCGATGATCTTGGCCGCCTGCTCGAGGTCGTTGGCGTTCAGATCTTCCTGCTTGGTCTTGGCGATCTCGCGCACCTGGTCCATGGTCACCTTGGCGACCTTGTTGCGGTGCGGCTCCGCCGAGCCCTTCTGCACGCCTGCGGCCTTGAGCAGCAGCTTGGCGGCGGGCGGGGTCTTCAGCTTGAAGTCGAACGACCGGTCCTCGTACACCGAGATCTCGACCGGGATGACGTTGCCGCGCTGCGACTCGGTCGCGGCGTTGTACGCCTTGCAGAACTCCATGATGTTGACGCCGTGCTGACCGAGCGCCGGGCCGACCGGAGGGGCCGGGTTCGCCTGGCCGGCCTGGATCTGAAGCTTGATGATCCCGGCGAGCTTCTTCTTCTTGGGGGGCATCTTTCTTTCCTAGGTGTTGGTGTCCCTTGCTCTTTGCAAGTCTGGTGTTGCGATCCTCGCCCGGGGCCGGATTCACCCGGCCGCCGACAGAGCTGGTCTAGATCTTCGCGACCTGGGTGAACGCCAGCTCGACCGGGGTCTCGCGGCCGAAGATCGACACGAGCACCTTCAGCTTCTGCTGCTCGGCGTTCACCTCGGAGATGCTGGCGGGCAGCGTCGCGAACGGGCCGTCCATGACGGTCACCGACTCGCCGACCTCGAAGTCGACCTCGATGACCGGCTTCGGCGCGATCTCGCCGCCCGCGGTCTCGGGAGTCGCCGCAGCGGCTGCCGCGGCGGGCTTCTTCTGCTGCTGTGCGGCCGGAACGAGGAACTTCACCACGTCATCGATGGACAGCGGCGACGGGCGCGAAGTGGCGCCGACGAAACCCGTGACGCCGGGGGTGTTGCGCACCGCGCCCCACGACTCGTCGTTCAGCTCCATGCGGACCAGGATGTAACCGGGCAGCACCTTGCGGTTGACGTGCTTGCGCTGCCCGTTCTTGATCTCGGTGACCTCTTCGGTGGGCACCTCCACCTGGAAGATGTAGTCCTCCAGGTCCAGGTTCTGCACGCGGGTCTCGAGGTTGGCCTTCACCTTGTTCTCGTAACCGGCGTAGGAGTGGATGACGTACCACTCGCCGGGAGCGCGCCGCAGCGCCGCCTTCATCTCGGCGACCGGGTCGGCGGGCTCGGCGTCGACGGCGGCGGCAGGGGCGGACTCAGCGGGCTCCGATTCCTCGACCGCGGGCTCGTCGGTCGCGAACTCCTCGACGGAGTCGGTGGGCTCGGCCACCGTGTCGTCGGCCGGGAACTTGTCGTGTGTGTCGTTCTCCGGGGTGCTCACTGGGGCACTCGCTTCCTGTGTCGTCACGTACATCCTCTGCGTGCCGGGCCGGGCGCGCGGCGAAATCACTCCACCCGTCTCCGCCCGGGATCGGCTACCGGCGTCGGCGTCGTTCAGCTAGCCGAACAGCCAGTTGACACCCTTGATGAACGCCAGATCCAACCCGCTGATGAACGCGACCATGAAGATCACGAACACCAGAACAACGCTCGTATAGGTGACCATCTGCTTCCGGTTGGGCCAGATCACCTTGCGCAGTTCCGCGATGACCTCACGCAGGAACTTGAGCAAACGCTTGAACGGATTACCCGACTTCTTGCGTTCGGCCCGATCGGTCGCCTTGGTTGCCTTCCGCGACGGACGGTCGAGCGTGGCAATAGCGCCCGTGTCGACCTCCGAAGACCCGGCACGGGTCCGCCGCGCGGACCGCTTTCCGCTCGGCCGTGTCGCTGCGGCGGTGTCGTCGCCTTCGTGGGCGGCATGTGCGCCGCGGCGAGTGTCCCGCTCGTCGCTCACGCCTTCTCCTCGCTGAGCTCGGTGCCGTCGTGCGCGATGCGCGCTGTGCCAATGGCTCGCTCGCTACGCTCGCTCACGTCGATCCTCTCTCGTCGCTGGCATCCAGGGCAGGGGCGACAGGACTTGAACCTGCAACCTGCGGTTTTGGAGACCGCTGCTCTGCCAGTTGAGCTACGCCCCTTTGGTCGGACGGTGTTGACTGTCCAACCACTGTTCGATATTCAGTTGTGCCCTGGTGTCACACAACACGCGCGCCGCTCCGGCAGTTGCCGGCCCCGTCGGCGAATCCTCGCGGATCGCCTGGAACCAGCCCCTCAGAGCAGCGCGCAGCGGCTGGCGACCCCAGAAACCTGAGTGTACGTTACCGTCCGCGCCATTAGCCAATCCGGGTCGCTGTCCCTGGTCAGGCCAGCTGCACCGTCGCGGTGGCGCGGCCGAAGATCTTCTTCCCCGCCGCCTTCGCGACGATGGCCACGACCGCGGTCTTGGTCTCCGGATCGACCGACTTCACCTTACCGGTGTACTCCACTTCGGCGGCCTCGTCGGACCCGACGTAGACCGGGCTGGTGAAGCGGACGTTGTACTCCTTGATCGCGCCCGGGTCGCCCAGCCACGAGGTGACGAAACCGCCACCGAGGCCCATGGTCAGCATGCCGTGCGCGACCACGTTCTCCAGGCCGACCAGCTTCACGACCTCGTCGCTCCAGTGGATCGGGTTGGCGTCACCGGAGACGCCCGCGTAGTTCACCAGATCGCCGCGGGTGAGCCGGACGACGCGGGTGGGCAGCTCGTCACCCACCGAGACGTCCTCGAACCCGATGGCGTGCTTGGTGCGCACACCGTCCACGGGCGGCACGACCGGCGCGGGCGCCTGGGTCACCGCGAGCGAGCGCGGACGATGCCCCGGCGCGTCCTCGCCGATGCCGTGCATGAGCACGTTCCGGACGGCGGCGTTGAGGTTCGGGTCGATATCGCCGCCGCTGCGGCCGACGAGGGTGGTGTAAGTGGTGAGCACCAGTTCGTCGTTCTGCGCGGTGACGATGTTTTTGGTCACGATGATGTCGCCGCCGAATGCCTGCCGGAACGAGTGCAGGTGGACATCGCAGGTGAGCTGGTCGCCGACCTTGATCGGGCGATGGAACTCGAGGATCTGGTCGGTCTGCATGATCTGGCTGAGGTCGTAGCCGGTGACGACCTCTTCGAACAGTTTGCGCTGGGCGAGAATTCCGACCAGGGAGATGAAGGTAACCGGCGCGAGCAGGTTGTCGTACCCGTACTCCTGCGCCGCGTCCTCGTCCCAGTGCACCGGGTGGTAGTCCTGCACGGCGCGGGCGTATTCACGCACCTTCTCGCGGCCGACCTCGTAGTAGTCGTCGACGCGGTAGTGGTGACCGACCATCGCCGCGGCGTTCGCCGCGGGGTCGAGCGCCTCGCTCGTCTGGACCGCTTCGTCTGTACCGGTGTTGATTGTCACGGGAGGACTGTACCTATCTGACCCCGTCACCCGGAGTCTGTGGAGCGCTCACCACCGCACCCACACCGTGAAATGCGTCAGGGCCGGACAATTGTCCGGCCCTCGCGGTGCCACGGCCCGAGATACCGGGAGCGACTCCCGGCGCTACACCACGCGGTAGTTCACGCGTGGATGACTAGCGGGATTCGCGGTGCGCCCGGTGCGTGCCGCAGTTCGGGCAGAACTTCTTCAGCTCCAGGCGGTCCGGATCATTGCGCCGGTTCTTCTTGGTGATGTAGTTGCGGTGCTTGCACTGCTCGCAGGCCAAGGTGATCTTTGGCCGGACATCGGTGGACTTCGCGGCCACGATATGCCTTCTTTCCGGTACCTGATGGGCTTGATCGGTTGTGGTAGCGATGGCCGGACTTGAACCGGCGACACAACGATTATGAGTCGTTTGCTCTACCGACTGAGCTACACCGCCACGGCGTCGCATTGCCATGGTGCCGAGCCCGCACTATCGGGAGCGATGCCGAGTCGGTCACCACCGGCAATCCGGCGAGCCCCCTAACGGAATCGAACCGTTGACCTTTTCCTTACCATGGAAACGCTCTGCCGACTGAGCTAAGGGGGCATGACTACTTCCGCACCGAGCCCCAAACACTCGACCTCAGCGCGGTGAAGTCTTGAACGAGGTTACACACTCACCGCTCCCACTACCAAACCGAGTGGTCAGAGGTACATTTTTCGCCCGCGCGGACACGGCGATGCACGCGTAGCCGGAGCTCGCACGCAAGCCAGCGCCGCTCCCGACCGCGTTGAGCGCGCAAACGACCACGCCGTGGAGCGCTGCGAGGAAGCCATCCGCGACCGCCCCCGCGCGTGAGCACAGAACTGCAGCGTCATCCGAGATACGCGCCGATCGAAATCGCCGACGTGAAGTGATCGAAATCGCCGCCACTCGGCAATCGATCGACGAACAGAGTGAGCGATCACAGGGCTGTCGGGTTCACACGCAATACCACAATCAAACGAAACGCATGTGACCAACGCAACCACTGGAAGGGGGGGTCCGGGGGGGCGAAGCCCCGCCGGGCGGGGCGTGGGGGTTGCACCCCCACAAGACATTACGAAGCGAGCCCTGTACGCGCTTTCTGCGTACAGGGCTCGCCTAGTGAGCGGAGTGGCAGGTGTAGGATTCGAACCTACGTAGGCTTTCACCGACAGATTTACAGTCTGCTCCCATTGGCCGCTCGGGCAACCTGCCTTTCGCGCATTGTTTCGCGCGCTGAGCAGAATACATCGAACCCGCACCCTGAATGCAAACCGGCTGGCTATCGGCCGTGCGACGCGACTACCCTCGGGTCTCCGGGTAGAACTGACGGGGGCTGGAAGCGTCCGGTTCAACTCACCCGTCGGACCATCAGAACAGGAGCGCAGCGTGGCTGATTCGTCTTTCGATGTTGTGAGCAAGGTCGACCGGCAGGAGGTCGACAACGCCCTGCATCAGGCGGAGAAGGAACTCAACACCCGCTACGACTTCCGCGGCACCGGCGCGTCGATCGAATGGTCCGGCGAGGACAAGATCGTCCTCACCGCGGAGGCGGAGGAGCGCGTCAAGGCCGCGCTGGAGGTGTTCAAGGAGAAGCTGATCCGCCGCGACATCTCGCTGAAGGCGTTCGACGCGGGTGAGCCGGTCTCCTCCGGCAAGGTCTACAAGATCACCGGTTCGCTGGTGCAGGGCATCGACTCCGAGCACGCGAAGAAGATCTCCAAGAAGATCAGGGACGAGGGCCCCAAGGGCGTGAAGGCGCAGATCCAGGGCGACGAGCTGCGCGTGAGCAGCAAGAAACGCGACGATCTGCAGGCCGTCATCGCCCTGCTGAAGGGCGAGGATTTCGGGATCGCGCTGCAGTTCGTCAACTACCGCTGAGCTCCGGGTCCGCAGCGCGGCCGGGTCGGTCGCGTTCAGCGTGTTTACGAGGGTGCTAGAGGGGACTGCATGTCGACCGAGGAGCGGGCCGGACTCGGCGTGGACGAGGGCATCCGCACGTTGTTGCTGCTCATGCCGCGCGTGGTCGGACGGGCCAAGAAGTTGGGCGTTCCCCCGGAGCTGGAATCCTTCTCGCTGGCGCCGCGGCACCTGTCGTTGCTGGCCAACCTGGTGTTCGACGGCCCGACCACGGTGACGGACCTGGCCGCCCGGCTGGAGGTGGCGCCGACGACGGTGAGTCTCATGGTCGGCGAACTCAGCAAGCAGGGTGTGCTCGAACGCGGCACCGACCCGGACGACCGCAGACGCACCATCGTCGCCATCGCATCGGCGCACGAGCGATCCGTGCACAAATGGCTGGGACGCAGCGCTCGCGCCTGGCGTACGGTGCTCGAGCCGCTCACGGCCGAACAGCGGAAGTTGTTCGTCGATACGTTCCGCGCTTACGAAGACCAACTGGCCTCGGACGACTGAGGCCGCCGGGCTCAGTACCGGCGGGGACCGCCCGCCATCTCCTCCAGCCGGGCGATGCGCTCGTTCATCGGCGGGTGCGTGGTGAACCAGCGGGCGACCCGCTCACCCGGACGGAACGGGTTGGCGATCATCAGATGCGACTGCGACGCCAGCCGCGGTTCGGGCGGTAGTGGGGCGGTGTGGACGCCGCGTTCGATCTTCCGCAGTGCGGAGGCGAGGGCCAGCGGGTCGCCGGTCAGTTCGGCGCCGGATTGGTCGGCCTGGAATTCGCGCGAGCGGGAGACGGCCAGCTTGATCAGCGTGGCCGCGATCGGGCCGAGCAACGACACCAGCAGCACGGCCAGCACGTTCGGTCCCTCGCCGTTGCGGTTGCCGCCGAACATGGACGCGTAGACGGCCAGGTTGGCCAGGCCCGAGATGACGGCGGCGAGCGCACCCGCGATCGAGGAGATGAGGATGTCGCGGTTGTAGACGTGCGACAGTTCGTGGCCGAGCACGGCCCGCAGTTCCCGCTCGTCGAGAAGTTGCAGGATGCCGCTGGTGCAGCACACCGCGGCATGGCGCGGATTGCGTCCGGTGGCGAAGGCGTTGGGCGCGTTCGTGGGGCTGATGTACAGCCGCGGCATCGGCTGGCGCGCGATGGTGGCCAGCTCGCGCACGATCCGGTACATGACCGGCGCCTCCAGCTCGCTGACCGGCTGCGCGTGCATGGCCCGCAACGCGATCTTGTCGCTGTTGAAGTACGCGTAGGCGTTCATGCCCACCGCGAGCAGGATCGCGACGACGAGGATCGTCGGGTTGCGGAACAGCGCGCCGATGAACACGATCAGGGCCGACAGGCCCACCATCAGCCCGAAGGTCTTCAGCCCGTTCGCAAACCCGTGCCCGTGCATACGTCTCCCTTGCCGCTCCCCCGTTCACCGAGTCGCCTTACAGCAGATAAACGATAGAAGCTCCAGGCAAAGTTCCGATGAATCCGCGCCAAGCCGAAATCAGCCGGCGGAAATCAATCCGCGCCGACATGCGCCCCGGCTCATGAGCGGCGGACCACTCAACCCACGCGTTCGATGGTGTAGCGGACCAGCCGCTCCAGCGCGTCGTTCGCGGGGCCGCCGGGCAGGGCGGACAGCTCGGCGTAGGCGAGGTCGGCGTAGCCCTGGAGCTTCTCCTTGGCCAGCGCCATGCCGCGGGAGTCGGCGAGCAGGTCGAGCGCCTCTTTCACCTCGTCGTCGGTCTCCAGCGGACGCGCGAGCAGCTTGCGCAGCCGGTCGCCGTCGACGCCCTCCTCGCGCAGCGCGTACAGCACCGGCAGCGTGTGCACACCTTCGCGCAGGTCGGTGCCAGGGGTCTTGCCGGACTGCTCGGAGGCGGAGGAGATGTCGATGATGTCGTCGGAGATCTGGAAGGCGGTGCCGACCGCGTCGCCGAGGCGGGCCAGTCGCTCCACGTGCTCGGCATCCGCACCCGAGAAGGTGCCGCCGAAGCGGCCTGCGGCGGCGATGAGCGAACCGGTCTTCTCCCACACCACGCGCAGATAGTGCTCGACGGGGTCCTGGGATTCGCGGGCGCCCATGGTCTCGCGCATCTGACCGGTGACGAGTTCGGCGAAGGTCTCGGCGATGATGCGCACCGCGTCGGGACCGAGGGTGGAGGTGAGCCGGGACGCGTGCGCGAACAAGTAGTCGCCCGCGAGGATGGCGATGTTGTTCCCCCACCGCGAGTTGACGCTCGGCGCGCCGCGGCGCATCGGGGCCTCGTCCATCACGTCGTCGTGGTACAGCGTCGCCAGGTGCACGAGTTCGACGACGGTGCCCGCGGTGACCAGAGCGGGATCGGCGGGGCGCGGGCCGAGCTGTCCGGTGAGAATGGTGAAGAGCGGACGGAATCGCTTGCCGCCGGCCTTGGCCAGGTGCAGCGCCGCCTCCTGGAGGAATTCCGCGCCGTCGGACAGCTCGTCGACGAGGAGTCTCTCCACGTCAGCCAAGCCGTTGCGCACGGTGTCGGCCAGCCCGACGTCACCGAGATCGACCCCGGCCACGACCGTGCCCGCGTCGCTCCCGGCTTCGCTGTGCCCGCCGTGCGCCGTGTCCATGATTCGCTCGCTGCGCTCGCTCATGGCCGATGTGCTCATTCCTTCTCCCAGCGATGCGTCCGACCCCACGGTAGAGAACCTAGCGTGTCCCCGTCGGATGGCCCATGAACACCGTCACTCTGTGGCGGATCGTCCACTGCCGCACCGCCTCGATGGTGACCGTCCACGACGCGAGCGCGACCGCCGTCGACATCGGCGAGACGGCCCTGCGAGTATGGACCGCATGGGTTCACCGGAAGCGAGTCCCGCGCCCGACGAGGACGCGTTGCCCAGCCGGGCCGAGGTGCTGGTCGTCGGCGCGGGCCCGGCCGGATCGGCGTCGGCGGCCTGGGCGGCGCGGGCCGGACGGGACGTAGTGCTCGTCGATTCCGCCGTTTTTCCCAGGGACAAGACCTGCGGTGACGGGCTCACCCCGCGTGCGACCGCCGAATTGGAGCAGCTGGGGCTCGGCGAGTGGGTGCGCGCGCACGTCGTCAACCACGGCCTCCGGATGACCGGCTTCGGCCGCGAAGCGCTGCTGAACTGGCCGGGCGGTTCCTTCCCCACGTACGGAAGCGCGGTTCCCCGAACCGAACTCGACGACAAGTTGCGCGAGACGGCGGTGAAGTCGGGCGCGCGCATGGTGGACGGGACGAAGGTAATGGATGTCACCCGGGAGGGTGACCGGGTCACGGGTGTGACGGTGCGCACGGCGGGCGGCACGCGCACCATCGCCTGCCGGACGCTGGTGGTCGCCGACGGGGTGCGTTCGCCGATCGGGCGGCTGCTCGGCCGCGTCTGGCATCGGCAGTACGCCTACGGCACCGCCGCGCGGGCCTACATCAAGTCCGGTCGCAGCGACGACCAGTGGATCACCTCGCATCTGGAGTTGCGCGACGCCTCCGGCGAGCTGGTTCCCGGCTACGGCTGGGTGTTCCCGCTCGGCAATGGCGAGGTCAACATCGGTGTGGGGTCGCTGGCCACGGAACGTCGCCCCTCGCACATCGCGTTGAAGCCGCTCTTGGCGCACTACACCGCGCTGCGCACCGAGGAATGGCAATTCGAGGGCTCGCTGCGCGCGGTCGCCTCGGCCCTGCTGCCGATGGGCGGGGCGGTCTCGAACGTCGCGGGGCGCAACTGGGTGCTGATCGGCGACGCGGCGGGGTGTGTGAACCCGCTGAACGGCGAAGGCATCGATTACGGCTTGGAGGGCGGCCACATGCTGGCCGGCCTGCTGGACGAGCCCGACTTCACCACGATCTGGCCGCAGACCCTGCGCGCCCGCTACGGACGCACGTTCTCGGTCGCCCGGCGGATCGCGGGCCTGGCCACGCACCCGCGCATGGTGCCGCTGGGCGGTCCCCCGGTGATGCGGTCGAAGTACTTGCAGCGCACCGCGGTCCGGGTGATGGGCAATCTGGTGACCGACGAGGACGTCGACCTGACCGCGCGGGCGTGGCGGATGGCGGGCCGGGCATCGCTGCGCTTCGACGAGCGTCCGCCGTTCGCTTAGGGACGAGGGCGGCGCGATGGGCGGACAACGAGCGCGCGGCTTGCCCGCGCTGTATCTGCTCCCGCATCTGCGCCGAGCCAGGGACCTCGCGGACCGCCATTACGCCGACCCGCTGCATCTGGAGGAACTGGCGGCGGCCGCCGGGGTGTCGAAATACCACTTCCTGCGCGCGTTCGCCGCGGTCTACGGCCGCACCCCCGCCGTGTACCTGGCCGAGCGGCGCATCGAACGCGCCCAGGACCTGCTCCGCTCGACCAATCTGACGGTCACCGAGGTGTGCATGCTGGTCGGCTACAGCAGCCTCGGCTCGTTCAGCAGCAAGTTCCGGCAGCTGGTCGGGGTCACGCCGTCGGAATACCAGGCGAAGTTCGCCGACGGCGCTCCGCGTATCCCCGGCTGTTTCGTTTTCATGCACGGGCTCTCCGACCGCAAGCCGCCAGGCTGACCGAACGGCGCAATTTCGGAGAAGACGGTGGCCCCGCGCCCGCCATAGCGTGGACCGCATGACGACGATTACGAACGTTTCCCTGGTGACGGTGTACGTGACGGACCAAACCGCCGCGAAAGAGTGGTACGTCGACAAGCTCGGCTTCATCGAGACCAGCGATGTCACGATGGGCGACAACGGTTTCCGCTGGGTCACCGTCGCGCATCCCGCGCACCCCGAGCTGGAGATCACGCTTATGCTTCCCGGCCCGCCGCTGGACGAGAACTACGCCGACGCCGTCCGGCGGGCGCTGGCCAACGGCACGCACGGCTCGCTCGGCCTGCGGACCGAGAACTGCCAGAAGACCTTCGAGGAACTCACCGCCAAAGGGGTGGAGTTCGTGCAGCCGCCCGCCGAACGGCCCTACGGGACCGAGGCGATCATCCGGGACAATTCGGGAAACTGGCTGGTCCTGGTGGAGCCGAAGGAGTTCTCGCCGCAGGCCTTCGCCTAGGCCGCGACGGCGTTGCCCCGGCGCGCTGGGGCAACGCGCGCGCTCACGCGGTCGACTCGGCGGACAGCCAGTCCTCGATGCTTTTGCGCTCACCCTTCAGCACTCGGTGGAGCAACTGCTCGGCGAGTGGCTCGATCGCGCCGCCGACCACGAGAACCTTCACCCGCACGGTGCCGACGACCTCGATCTCGGAACCTTCCGCGGTGGAACGGATCTCGTAGGACCCCGACATCGCGGTATTGATGCCGCCGGTGGAGACCTCGAAGGTGCCTTTGGCGACCTCGCCGACCAGCGGCTGCCAGTTGTCGGTGCGGGAGAAGGTGAGTTCGCTCCTGAGCACCTTGCGGACCAGCGCGGGCACCTTGTCCTCGGGAGCCTTCTCGGTCATATGGATGCGAATGGTGCCCGCGCCGTCGGGATGCGACAGGTCGACTGTCGCCGTCTCCGCCTCGGCGAAGCGGGACCGCCAGACGTCGTCGGTGATGAGTGCCCGGTGGAGATCTTCGACCGGGACTGTGTACGGCACGGTGAAGCTGAATTTTCGGGACATGGCCGCCACCGTAGCCGAGCCGATCGGTAGCCTGTGGCGGTGTCGGAAACCAGCCAGTTCACCAGGCGGCCGATCCGCCTGCGACGGGCCAGGATCGGCGTGTTGATCGCCGCGACGGCGGTGAGCGTGCTCGTCGGGCTGCTGGTGCTGGCCGCGTGGCGCAACGATTATCTGATCAGCTCGGACAAGGGCAGCACGACGGCCGAGGTGCTCTCGGCGGGACGGCTGCGCTCGGCGGTCATGTACGTCACACCGGACGGCGAGACGCACAATCCGAAGGTCGGCGTGCTCTATCCCACCAACTTGACCGCGGGCGAGCGGATTCGTGTGGAGTACCGCCGCAGCGACCCGGACCTGGTGCGGGTGGAGGGCCGTGACGTGCGCGTCGCCATTCCGCCCGCGTTGTCGGTGATCGTCGTGGTGTGGCTGCTCGCGCTGCCCGCGCTGTGGTTGCTCTTCCGCGCGGGTAGGCGCGGTCCCGCGCCGGTGGTCAGGCCCGCGCCGCAGGCCTGAGATCCGCGTCACCGGGAAAGCGGTCGGGGTTCCGATAGTTCGCCGGATCTTTCCGTGCGCTTCACTTCGGCGTGGCGGCGTGGCGCGGTGTAGCGGTCACGCTGGGAGCGTGCGTGTAGCGATCGTCGCGGAGTCGTTCCTGCCGAACATGAACGGCGTGGTCAACTCGGTGCTGCGGGTGCTCGACCACCTGGACCGGAACGGGCACGAAGCGCTGATCATCGCGCCGGACACCCCCCGCGGACAGCCCGCCGCACCGCGCCACTACGAGCGTTTCCCGGTCCACCGGGTACCCGCGGTCATGGTCCCGAAGGTCAGTTCGCTGCCGGTCGGGCTGCCCCAGCCGGGCATCGTCTCGGCCATCGAGGACTTCGACGCCGAGGTGGTTCACCTGGCCTCTCCGTTCCTGCTCGGCGCCGGCGGCCTCGGCGCGGCATTGCGGCTGGATCTGCCCACTGTCGCGGTGTATCAGACCGACGTGGCCGGCTTCGCCAAGAGTTACGGGCTCGGGCTGGCGAGCCGTGCCGCCTGGGGCTGGACCCGGCGCATCCACGAGGGCGCCACCCGCACGCTCGCCCCGTCCCGGGCCGCCGCGGAGGACCTGGCCAGGCACGGCATCCCGCGCGTGCACCGCTGGGGGCGCGGCGTCGACATCGCGCGGTTCACGCCGAGCGCCCGCTCCGCCGAACTGCGGGACGCCTGGCTCGCGGGCCGGGACCGCCTGCTGGTGGGCTTCGTGGGGCGACTCGCGCCGGAGAAGCACGTCGAGCGGCTCGCGGTGCTGGCCGCCGACCCGGACATCCAGCTGGTGATCGTCGGCGACGGGCCGGAGCGTCAGCGGCTGGCCCGGCTGATGCCGACCGCGGTGTTCACCGGCGAACTCGGCGGCGGCGAGCTGGCGCGGGCGTACGCCAGTCTGGACGTCATGGTGCACGCGGGCGAACACGAGACGTTCTGCCAGGGCGTGCAGGAGGCGCTGGCCTCCGGTGTCCCGGTGATCGGTCCCGACGCGGGCGGTCCCCGCGACCTGATCGCCCACTGCCGCAACGGCTATCTGCTTCCGGTGGACCGGTTCAGCGAGTTGCTGCCCAGTGCTGTCGGGGCGCTGCACGATCCGGAGCTGCGGACCCGGTTCGCCGGGGCGGCGCGGAAGTCGGTGCTGTCGCGGACTTGGCCCGCCATCTGCACCGAGTTGATGGGCCACTACACCGAAGTGACCGGCGCGCGGATTCGGTTGCCGCATACGGCATGAACCCGGCCGAAGCGTGACGGAGGTATCCACGCGCCGCGCTCGGTTCGTATCAGACCGCGAGTTAGGGTCTTCCCGTGCCGAAAACGCAATCGAACCGGGCCTCGTTGGACAAGCAGCCGCGCGAAGTCGCGGCGATGTTCGATGGCGTCGCCCGGCGCTACGACCTGACCAACACGGTGATCTCCGCCGGACAGGATCGCTATTGGCGCTGGGCGACCCGCAAGGCGCTGGCGGCACGGCCGGGCGAGCGGCTGCTCGACCTCGCGGCGGGCACCGGTGTATCCACCTTGGAATTGCAGAAATCCGGCGCGTGGTGCCTCGCAGCCGACTTCTCCAAGGGCATGCTCAGCGCGGGCCGGTTCCGCGACGTGCCGATGGTGGCGGCCGACGCGATGGCGCTGCCGTTCGCCGACGACTCCTTCGACGCGGTGACCATCTCCTTCGGGCTGCGCAACGTGGCCGACACCGACCTCGCCCTGCGCGAGATGCTGCGGGTCACCAAGCCCGGCGGCAGGCTGGTGGTGTGCGAGTTCTCCGCGCCGGTGCTGCCGGTGTTCCGCACGGTGTACCTGGAGTACCTGATGAAAGCGCTGCCCAAGGTGGCGCGCGTGGTGAGCAGTAATCCCGAAGCCTACGTCTACCTGGCCGAATCGATCACGGAGTGGCCCAATCAGCGCAGGCTGGCGATGCGGATCGCGGCGAACGGGTGGTCGTCGGTGAAGTGGCGCAACCTCACCGGGGGCGTGGTGGCCCTGCACCGCGCCTACAAGCTGGACTGAGCCGGAGACCTGGATCACACCTCACCGACCCATCCGGGAGCGGTGAGGAGGAATGTCACCTGGCGATAACGCGAGGTAAATCCGGCGCAATCGGCGGTCCGCATGATCGGAGACATGACCGATCCAGTGACCGGCCGCGGCGACGGCACCGCCCGAACGGCGTGCTCGTACTGCGGCGTCGGCTGCGGGATAACCGTGTCGACCGCCGCCGACGGCGCGGGCAAGCCGGTGATCGCCAAGGTCAGCGGTGACAAACTGCATCCGGCGAACGCCGGCAGGCTGTGCACCAAGGGGGCGACCCACGCGGAGTTGATGCGCACTCCCGGACGGATGGAGACCGCCTACCGGCGCTTCGAGCGCGGCCAGGTTCCGGTGCCGTTCCCCGTCGACGAGGCCGTCCACGAGGCGGCCACTCGGTTGCGCGCGATTCTCGACGAACACGGTCCGGACGCGATCGCGCTGTATGTCTCCGGGCAGATGTCGCTGGAGGCGCAGTACCTCGCGACCAAACTCGCCAAGGGTTATCTGCGTACGGTGCACATCGAGGCGAACTCGCGGCTGTGCATGGCCAGCGCGGGCACCGGGTACAAGCAGTCGCTCGGCGCGGACGGGCCGCCCGGCTCCTACGACGACTTCGAGCACGCGGACCTGTTCTTCGTCATCGGCGCGAACATGGCCGACTGCCACCCCATCCTTTTTCTCCGGATGGCCGATCGCCTGAAGACGGGCGCGAAGCTCATCGTGGTCGACCCGCGCCGCACCGAGACCGCCGCGCGCGCCGACCTGTTCCTGCAGATCGCGCCCGGCACGGATCTCGCGCTGCTCAACGGGTTGCTGCACCTGCTGGTCGCAGGCGGCCACATCGACGCGGAGTTCATCGCCGAGCACACCGAGGGCTGGGACGCGATGCCGGAGTTCCTGGCCGACTATCCGCCGGAGCGCGTGGCGGAGATCACCGGACTGGCCGAGGCCGACATCCGGACCGCGGCCGAATGGATCGGCGCGGCGGGCGAGTGGATGTCGCTGTGGACGATGGGACTCAACCAGTCCACACACGGCACCTGGAACACCAACGCGCTGTGCAACCTGCACCTGGCCACCGGCGCGATCTGCCGTCCCGGCAGCGGGCCGTTCTCGCTCACCGGGCAGCCGAACGCGATGGGCGGGCGCGAGATGGGGTACATGGGCCCCGGCCTGCCCGGCCAGCGCAGCCTGCTCTCCGCCGAGGACCGCACGTTCGTGGAGACCGCGTGGGAACTGGCGCCCGGCACCCTGCGCACCGAAGCCGGACCCGGCACGGTGGAGATGTTCCGTGAACTGGCCGAAGGAACGATCAAAGCGGCCTGGATCATCTGCACCAACCCCGTCGCCACGGTGTCGAACCGGAAGACCGTTATCGCTGGGTTGGAGGCGGCCGAACTGGTGATCGCCCAGGACGCCTACACCGAGACCGCGACCAACGCCTACGCCGACCTGCTGCTCCCCGCCACGCTGTGGGCGGAAGCCGACGCGGTGATGGTGAATTCCGAACGCAACCTCACCCTGCTGCAGCAGTCGGTCCCGCCCATCGGCGACGCGCGGCCGGACTGGCGGATCATCGCCGACGTCGCCACCGCCATGGGTTTCCCCGGCTTCGACTTCGCCTCCAGCGCCGAGGTGTTCGACGAGATCAAGCGGTTCGCGAATCCCGCCACCGGCTACGACCTGCGCGGCGTGACCTATGCGGCGCTGCGCGAAGGGCCGATGCAGTGGCCGTGCGCGGAGCCGGACCGCAGGCGCAACCCGATCCGTTACGTCAACGACGGCGTCAGCCAGACGCTGTTCGTCGACGAGAACGGCCACCGGCCCCGGCTGGCCTTCGCCACGCCGAGCCGCCGCGCGGTGTTCTGGCCCCGGCCGCACCTGCTGCCGGAGGAGATGCCCGACGACGACTATCCGTTCCTGCTGAACACCGGTCGCCTGCAGCATCAGTGGCACACGATGACCAAGACCGGCAAGATCGACAAACTGACCAAGCTGAACGGCACGCCGTTCGTCGAGGTGCATCCGGCCGACGCCGAGCGGCTCGGTCTGCGCACGGGCGACCAGCTCGAGATCGCCTCCCGCCGTGGCCGTGCGGTGCTGCCGGTGCAGGTCAGCGACCGGGTGCGGCAGGGCGACTGCTTCGTGCCGTTCCACTGGAACGACGAGCAAGGCGAATACCTGACCATCAACGCGGTCACCAACGACGCGGTCGATCCGGCCTCGCTGCAACCGGAGTTCAAGGCCTGTGCGGTGGCGCTACGCCGGGTGGCTTCCGTGCCGCGGCCGCAGGCTCCCGCCGCGCTGCCCGCGGCTCAGGCGGCGCACCCGCTGGCCGCCGTGCTCGGCCTCGACAGCGGCACCGCCCCCACGCTCAGCGAGACCGAGCGGATCTATCTCAGCGGCTATCTGGCGGCGTTGCAAGCGCTTCCGGTGACCGGTCAGCCGGTGCTTCCGGAGACGGCGCCGATGTCCGCGCACACCAGGCTGTGGGTCGACGGGCTGCTGGCCGGGATGTATTCGCGTAGTGCGGCGACCACGACGGACACGGGCGCCGCCGCTCGCACGGTCACCGTGCTGTGGGCCTCGCAGACCGGCAACGCCGAAGAGTTCGCCGCCGCCGTCGCGGCACATCTCGCCGAGCACGAATTCACACCGCGCCTATCGGACCTGGACTCCTGCGATCCGGGTGCGCTCCAGGGCGACGTGCTGGTGGTCAGCAGCACGTTCGGCGACGGAGGGCCGCCGGACAACGGAGCCGATTTCTGGGATCGGCTGGCCGACAGCGTCGTGCGGCTGACCGGTATGCGTTACGCCGTGTTCGCGCTCGGCGACTCCTCCTATGACGACTTCTGCGGTTACGGTCGCAAACTCGACCAGAAATTCGCCGAACTGGGCGCGACCCGATTGCTCTCGCGCGTCGACAGTGAACCCGACTACCAAGACGCGGCACAGCGCTGGCTCGATGACGTGCTCGCCGCCTTGGGCGACGGCCCGGCCGAGGACCCCGCCGATTCGCCGGTGACCGGTGCGGCCGCGCCGAGCCGACCCACGCCCCGTGGCGGCGGGGTGGCCACGGTGGAGTCGCCGAGCATGGCCCCGGCACTCGGCCGCACCCGCACCGCACCGTTCACCCGGGCCGCGCCGCTGCGTGCCGCACTGGTGCGCAACGAGTTGCTCTCCGCCGCGGGATCACCGAAGGAGGTGCGCCGCTTCGCGTTCGATCTGCGCGGCTTGGACGCCGCGTACGAAGTGGGCGATTCGCTGGGCGTCTGGCCGGTGAACAGCACCGCTCTGGTCAGCGAATGGCTATCCGCCGCCGGGCTGGACGGTCGCCGCGTGGTGGAAGTCGACGAGCGCGAAGTTCCCCTGGCCGATGCGCTGCGCACGCACTTCGACATCACCAAGGTCGGTCAGGATCTGCTCGGCTTCCTCGCCGAGCGCAACGCCAGCGGCAAACTCGCCAAACTGCTGCGCCGAGACAATCGCAACGAGCTGGCGAACTACCTGTGGGATCGGCAGGCCGTCGACGTGCTGCGCGATTTCCCCGTGCGGGCCGATCTGGTGGAGTGGCTCGGCACTCTGAAAAAGCTGCAGCCGCGCCAGTATTCGATCTCGTCGAGTCCGCGGGTCAGCCCGGATGAAGTGGAGCTGACCGTCGGCATCGTGCGCTACGGCGACCCGGCGGCCACCGGCTCGGCGGCGCGGCGCGGCGGCGTTTGCTCGACCTTCCTCGCCGATCGCGCCGACCTCACCGACACGGCGGTGCCGATCTTCCTGCAGCGCGCACCGCATTTCCGTCCTCCGGCCGACCCGACCGCGCCGATGATCATGGTGGGCCCCGGCACCGGCATCGCCCCCTTCCGCGGATTCCTCCAGGAGCGCAGGGCCCTCGGCTGCACCGGACGCAACTGGCTGTTCTTCGGCGATCAGCACGCGGCGCACAATTTCTACTACCGCACCGAGCTGGAGGACATGTTCCGTTCCGGCTTCCTGACCCGGCTGGACCTGGCCTTCTCCCGAGACCAGCGCGAACGGATCTACGTGCAGCACCGCATGATCGAGCACGGCGCCGAGCTGTGGTCCTGGCTGCGCGACGGCGGCCACTTCTACGTCTGCGGCGACGCCAGCCGCATGGCCAAGGACGTCGACGAGGCGCTCCTACGCATCGCCCGCATCCACGGCAAACTCGACGAGGACGGCGCACTGGCCTTCAAGAAGCAACTCGTCGCCGAGAAGCGCTACGTCCGCGACGTGTACTGACCGACCGTATCGCCAGGCTCACAGCGCCCGATTCAGTGATATATATCACATCATGGAACGCGGTAGCACCCCGCTCCGTCGAGAAACACGACGGGTTCGAAGCGACCGTCACCGACCGCCGGGGGACGAGGCTGCCGTGGAAGAGCCGACACACGACGAACTGACGGACTCCATCGTTCGAGCCGGGACCTGCGAAGGCTTGAAAATCCAGTTACTTCATGGCATCCCACACATTGTCGAACGCGACGAGGCGGCGCTGACTCCGCCGATCGCCATGCGGTTCTCGCCCGACACGCTGCTCGCGTACTACCGGCGTATCGCGCGGGACGGTTCACGAGGCAGCGCCACAACTTCGTGGGACTGGTGGATGGTCCTGATGTCCACCCACCTCGGCGAGGCGATGTACGACCTGGACCGCATCGACGGTCCGGCCGTGATCACGATCGGCAAGTTCGGCTTCACCGCGACGCCGATCCGAGGGTGCTGACCGCCCGCGGTCGACACTTGCTCACACCGCGGGTGGGTTCAGGCGGGTGAAGTCCGGGAGGCGGTAATACGGGTAGTAGGGGTAGGGCGGGGTGGTGGCGCTGGCTTTGTCCAGGCGGGCGATCTGGTCGGCGTCGAGTTCCCAGCCGATCGCGCCGAGGTTCTGGCGCAGTTGCTCCTCGTTGCGGGCGCCGACGATGACCGTCGCGACGGTGGGGCGGCGCAGCAGCCAATTGAGCGCGATCTGCGGGACCGTCTTGCCGGTTTCGGCGGCCAACTCGTCGAGGACGTCGACCACGTCGTAGAGCTTCGCGTCGTCCACCGGAGGGCCCGCCTCGGCGGTCCGGTGCAGGCGGCTACCTTCCGGAAGCGGTTGTCCGCGGCGGATCTTGCCGGTGAGCCTGCCCCAGCCGAGCGGACTCCAGACCACCGCGCCTACGCCCTGGTCGCGGCCGAGCGGCATGAGCTCCCATTCGTAGTCCCGCCCGACCAGCGAGTAGTAGACCTGGTGCGCGACGTACCTGGTCAGCCCGTTGCGATCCGCCGCGGCAAGGGATTTCATCAACTGCCAACCCGCGAAGTTGGACGCGCCGACATAGCGGATCTTGCCCGCGCGCACCAGATCGTCCAGCGCGGCGACGACTTCCTCGACCGGCGTGCCCGCGTCGAAGGCGTGCAGCTGGAACAGATCGATGTAGTCGGTGCCCAGCCTGCGCAGCGATCCCTCCACCGCACCGATCAACCTGGCCCGGCCGGAACCGGCGTCCCGCGGACCCGGTCCGGTCGGCAGCGTCGCCTTGGTGGACAGCAGCACCCGATCGCGTCTGCCCTTCACGGCGGCGCCGAGCACTTCTTCGGAGGCACCGTCGGAATAGACATCGGCGGTGTCGAACATGGTCACGCCTGCGTCCAAACTGATGTCGACCAGCCGTCGCGCCTGTTGGGCATCGGTATCGCCCCATGCTCCGAACAGCTCGCCGCGACCGCCGAAGGTGCCCGCCCCGAAGCTCAATGCCGGGACGTGCAGACCCGACGCGCCGAGCCGCCGGTACTCCATCTGCGTCTCAACCATCCGAACGTTCACTGGACCACCCTCCTAAAGGGTCTGTAGTTCCATTAACACTTCGAACGGTACACCGCTTCGCGCATAAATGAAACTGGAGTACCGTTATGGCCATGGATGATGCGACCCCCGGCTCCGTCCGGCCCGGCGGACGGACCGCCCGGGTCCGGACGGCCGTCCTGCGCGCCGCGGGCGACCTGCTGACCGAACGCGGCTTCGCCCACCTGGACCTCGCCGAAGTCGCCACGCGCGCCGAGGTCGGCAAGACCACCGTCTACCGCCGCTGGCGCACACCCACCGGCCTGATCGCGGACCTGTTGGTCGACATGGCCGAGCAGTCGCTGCCGCACGCCGACACCGGCTCGCTCCTCGGCGACCTCACCGCCAATGCCCGCCTGGTCGCGAAAACCCTGTCCGATCCCCGCCAAGGCAGGCTCTTCCGCGCCGTAATCGCGGCCGCCACCTGCGACGAGTCCACCGCAGCCGCCCTGCGCCGCTTCTACGACGTGCGACTCACCGAATGGTCGGTCTGCGTGGCGGCCGCCATCGCGCGCGGCGAAGCGCCCGAGCGCACCGACGCACGCGCGGTGCTGTCCGCGGTGTCGGCACCGCTCTACTACCGGCTGCTCGCCAGCGGCGATCCGATCGACGACATCGTCGCGGACCGCGCCGCCCGCGCCGCCGTCGATGCCGTACGGGCGGGCACGTTCGTATCCGCCGCCGACTAGCCCAGCACCGCTCCCCGGTCACCCGCGGTCCAGTCGGCGCGGCGACCGGTGAAAGCGAGGACTCGCTCCAAGGCGGTGGCATCGGGCGCGACCGGCACCACCGGCCCGAACAGACCCGGCACCCCTTCGGCGGGTGTGCCGCGCAGCATGTCCAGCAAGGTCGCCAGATCTTCGGCGGCACACGAAAACGGCTGACCGGTGGCCTTCGCGAGATCCCAGCCGTGCACGACCACCTCGTCCAGCGCGATCCTGGCCATCACCGGGGCGGGCTCGTTCACCCCGCCCGCCTCCGTGTCGCCGTCCCAGGCCGCCGGCTCCCGCCACGCCGCCACCAAGGCATCGAGCTGAGCCGGAATGCGCTCGCGCCAGTCCTCTGCCAAGGCGCGCTCGGCAGGGGCGCCGGGCGCGACGGATCCGCCGACGGCCTCCTTGGTCGCCGACTGACGGAATGCCTCGGTCAGATCGACTACGTGGGCGAGCAGATCGCGGACCGTGGTGTCGGCGCACGGTGTCGGCGCCGTGAGCTGGTCGTCGGCGATGCCGCCGACGACGGTCGCCAGAGTGGCGGCCGCGGGCTCGAAATCGAACTCGGGATTCATCGGGCCTCCTCGGGTGTGGGACGTCTCCGGAAATAGAGACGGAGCGAGACGCCGAAATTGAGCGGCGAGTCGTTCCGCAATCAACCTGTAGCGGCGAAAAGCCCTGGAAAAGCGGATAATTGAAAGATGAAGGGTGATCGGGTCGAGATCGTCGTCGACGTCGGCGACGGGTCCCGCAGTTACGAAATCGCGGCAACCCGAGCGGGTAGGCGGGTCGAGGTGAGGATCGCGCGAGGCGTGGTCGAAGTCAGCGAAGTGACGCGATCGGGGACGGCCGTGCGGACCGCGCGGTTCATGGCCGGGCGCATGCTCGCGCTGGTCGAGCACCCCGCGGACGCGACGGCGGCGCAGGTGGGCGAAGCGCGACAACACTGAGCGCCGGGTGCTTGCCGTACGCCCGGACCGCGGGCATCCTCGATGCAGTCCGAGTTGATCGTCCGCCTCGATTGCGGCGTGCCACGACGGGTATGCCGATCGAGAGGCCTACGCGGAGAGGAGCGCACGATGTCAGATCCCCTTGCCGACGCGATCCCGGAGGCCGATCTCGCCGAGCAGTCCGTTCCGGCGTATCCGGAGGAGCCGGTGCTCGCCGACGAGCCCGAGCAGGACGAAGCCGTCGGACGGGCGACTCCGGAGCGCGACACCTTCGAGGCGAACCCGGCGGACGTGATCGAACAGTCCATCGCGGTTCCGATCGATGACGAACCCGAGGACGAATCCGGCTACTGACCCGGTCAGGGCTGGATCTCGGCCCGCACCGTCGCGTGCAGTTCCCGCAGGCTGGACCGCTCGGTGGCGACCTCGAGCACCCGTATGCCATGGGCGTGCCCGGTCAGCTCGACGGCCAGCTGCTGCGGATCCACCTGCCGGTGCGGAATGCGATAGGCGGCGCACAAGGCGGCGAGATCCATGCCGTGCGGGGTGCCGAAGACCCGCTCGAACACGCCCGCGTATTGCGGGTCGCCCTGCTCGAGCAGTTCGAAGATGCCGCCGCCGTCGTCGTTGGCGACGACGATGGTCAGATCGGCGGGCCGTGGTTCGCCCGGCCCGATCAGCAGGCCGGACGCGTCGTGCAGGAAGGTCAGGTCACCGATCAGGGCGATGGTGCGCCCGTCGTGGTGCAGAGCGGCGCCGACCGCGGTGGACACCGTGCCGTCGATACCCGCTACGCCGCGATTCGACAGCACCCTGATCCCCGGACGCGGATGCGACACCAGCGCCGCGTCCCGCACCGGGTTCGAGGCGCCGAGCAGGAGTTGGTCACCGTCGCGCAGCGCGTCCATCACGACCGCGGCGACGTGCAGCCCGGTCGGCTTGGGGTGCCGCGCGAGTGCGCCACGCACCACTTGGTCGGCTTTCGCGTTCAGTTCGCGGCAGTGCTCGAGCCATTGCGCGCTGGGTGCGCCGACGGTGACGGCGCGGGTACCGGTGCCGACCACGTTGCCGGACACGTCGGGCCAACGCGGACCGGTGGTCAGCGCGTAGACCCGGACGTCCGGGTCGGCGAGCACCTTCGATACCTGCCGGTGCAGGGTCGGGCGGCCGGTGATGATCGCCTGCGTCGGCCGCAACAGCGGCAGCACGAGGGGATGCAGCGCGGGACCGTGCATCGGGGCGGTGGGTTCGGCGACGGTGGGCAGATTCGCCAGCTCCGGCCGCAAGCCTGCGCCGTGTCCGGAGATCACGACCGTGTCGGGCGTGAGGTCGAGATCGAGCGGCACGTCCAAGGTGGCGTATTGGGTGTCGGTCCAGGCGCACTCCCCCGCGCGGCCCCCCGGAGCCGTCTCACCCGGTTTCAAGTCGGGGACCAAGGGCTCGCGCAGCGGCACATCGAAGTGCACCGGGCCGGCGTTGCCGGAGCGGGTACCGCGCGCCGCCGCAAGCACCCGGCAGACCGCCGAGCGCCACTGGCTGTTCTGCCGGCCATAGGGCGGATGCTCGGCGTCGCCCGGCTCCTCCTCCGCGAGACCGAGCGAGATGGTGGCGCGAACCTGGCTGCCGAACAGGCCGAACTGTTCGACGGTCTGATTGGCGCCGGAGCCGAGCAGCTCGTAGGGCCGGTTCGCGCTGAGCACCACCAGCGGGACCCGAGCGTAGTTCGCCTCGAGCACGGCAGGCCCGAGATTGGCCACCGCGGTACCCGAGGTCATCACGACCGGGACCGGGAGTCGGCTCGCGATCGCGAGCCCGACGGCGAGGAAGCCCGCCGTTCGCTCGTCGATCCGCATGTGCAGGCGCAGTCGCCCGGCCGAATCGGCGGCTTGCAGGGCGAATGCCAGCGGAGCGTTCCGGGAGCCGGGGCACAGGACGACATCCCGCACGCCCCCGCGCACGAGTTCGTCGACGACGACCTGCGCTTGTGCTGTAGACGGGTTCACGCCTCCAGACTGGCAGACAGTCAACTAGAAGTCCGCGCCGGGAGGTTCGCAATCACACTGTGTCGTCGCACACGGGCCCATCCACGGCCGGGCTCGCGTCCGAGTGCCGCCGCGTACGCGACGAAGTCGCCGGCGGCGGTCGCTCGGACGCGAGTCACAAAATCATCCAGCGTGCTTCTGGATCAGGTCGCCGACCCGCGGCAGCGCCTCGATGACGTTCTTCTTCGCCGAGGAACGCATCGAGGAGTAGACCTTCTGCAGGGCAGGACGGCTGGAGGACTCGGCCCGGGCGTCGGTGACGGCGAGCAACGCCTCGGCGACCTCATCGGACTTGGCGACGAGCAGATCGGCGAACTTGCCGGAGCCCGACGCCGTGTACTCCTGCCAGAACGGCTCCAGCTGCGCGACCAGTTTGGGCGCCAACGACTCCAGCGCATCGGGCACGATGGACGGGCTGATCTTCTTGACCGCCGCGTAGCCACCCTTCACAGCCAGGCCGGACGCACCACCCTTGTCCGACACCTCGGCGTCGAGAACCTCGACGGCATCGGCAAGGAAAGCCGGGCGCTTCGCGTCGTCGAGCAGGGATTCAGACAGTGCTGCAACCACTTTCAGGTTCCTCCGGATCGGTATCGATGAACGAGCGAGGGCAACTATACGTGCCCGCGCCAGCATTCACCCGGCTACGGCTGCCACGGTAGCAACTCGACCATCAGACCTTCGCAGTCCGCGAGGAGATCGCCCTGCTCATCGAGCAATTCGGCGGTGATAAAAGTTTTTCGCCCTTCGATCCGATCGACCCGTCCGCGAACCGTCAGTTCCGTCTCGAGCGGAGTGATCTTGCGGTAGTTGACGTGAAGATACGCGGTGCGGCTGATCGGCCGTCCGGCGTAATGCACGATCATGCCGAGCAGATCGTCGAACAGCAGCGGCAGCACACCGCCGTGCGCGGCGCCGTTGCCGCCGAGATGGAAGCGGCGGAACACACCCGTCATCTCGAGGCCGTCCGGGCCCGCCTCGACCACCCGCCACGGCAACAGCAGAAGGCTTCCCCGCCCGGGCAATTCGACCGCGCGGCCCGCCGGTCCATGCAACTCGGGGGCGCGGTAGGGCTCGAGCAGGTCGATCAGCTCGCGGGCTTTGGCCTGCGCGGCCCCGAAGACATCGTCCGGCGCGTTCGCGCTCACCGCGAGATCCTGCAACGTCCGCATGGCTTCGATGAACCCGCCGAAGTTCGGCCCGACCTTCGCGGGTGTGACCTTCGGAAACCCGCCGTGCTTCTCGTACCGGGATCCGTCCACCGCGCTCCGGTCTATAACCGGTTTCACTCGCTCGCTCATACTTGCACGGTAACGCGTAGTTTTACACCGTCAAATCGAAGTCCGGCCAACCCCGCGCGAATGCCCGGGTTCGCGGGACCTCGACCGCACCGCTCGCCTCCGCCGCCGCTGGATCGCAAGTCCCGGGTCGTCGCCGCTTACGGGCCCGACCACGACTTTCAGGCGAAGCGAGACCTAGCATTGCCCGGTGACGTTCAATCCGAAGCTGTGGCGCCCCGTTCCGGGATTCGAGAACCTGACCGACATCACCTATCACCGGCACATCGAGCAGGGCACCGTGCGTGTCGCGTTCGACCGGCCGGAGGTGCGCAACGCGTTCCGCCCGCACACGGTCGACGAACTCTACCGGGCACTCGACCACGCGCGGATGACTCCGGACGTCGGCGCGGTGCTGCTCACCGGCAACGGGCCCAGCCCCAAGGACGGCGGTTGGGCCTTCTGCTCCGGGGGTGACCAGCGCATCCGCGGTCGCAGCGGATACCAGTACGCCACCGGCGAGACGGCCGACACGGTCGACCAGGCCCGCGCGGGCCGCCTGCACATCCTGGAGGTGCAGCGGTTGATCCGTTTCATGCCGAAGGTGGTGATCGCGCTGGTGAACGGCTGGGCCGCGGGCGGAGGTCACAGCCTGCACGTGGTCTGCGATCTGACCTTGGCCAGCCGCGAGCACGCCCGGTTCAAGCA
Organism: Nocardia sp. NPDC059691; assembly: GCF_042733915.1. Classification (NCBI taxonomy): domain Bacteria; kingdom Bacillati; phylum Actinomycetota; class Actinomycetes; order Mycobacteriales; family Nocardiaceae; genus Nocardia; species Nocardia sp. NPDC059691. Next base: position 165,308 of record NZ_JBHWFB010000012.1, read on the forward strand.
GACCGACGCCGACGTGGGCAGCTTCGACGGCGGCTACGGCAGCGCGTACCTGGCCAAGATGGTCGGCCAGAAGTTCGCCCGCGAGATCTTCTTCCTTGGCCGCCCCTACACCGCCGAGGAGATGCACCAGATGGGCGCGGTGAACAAGGTCGTCGACCACGCGGAGCTGGAGGACGTCGCGCTGGAGTGGACCGCCGACATCAACGGCAAGTCCCCGCAGGCGCAGCGCATGCTGAAGTACGCGTTCAATTTGCTGGACGACGGACTCGTGGGCCAGCAACTTTTCGCGGGCGAGGCGACCAGGATGGCCTACATGACCGACGAAGCCGTCGAGGGCCGCGACGCGTTCCTGCAGAAACGCAAGCCGGACTGGACCCCCTACCCCTGGTACTTCTGACATGGACATCCTCAGCAGCCGGATCATCCTGCGGCCCGCCGACTACCAGGCCACGCTCGCGTTCTACCGGGACGGGCTGGAACTGGCCATCGCGCGGGAGTATCCGGGCGGCACGGTCTTCTTCGCGGGACAGTCGCTGATCGAGGTGGCCGCGCACGGCGGGTCCGGAGAATCGTCGTCGTTCGAGGGCGCGATCTGGCTCCAGGTGCGCGACGTCTCCGCCGCCGCCGTGGAACTGGCGCTGAAGGGCATCGCGATCGATCGCGCCCCCGTCGAGGAGCCGTGGGGTCTGCACGAGATGTGGATACGCGATCCAGACGGTGTGCCGATCGTTCTGGTGGAGGTTCCGCCTGCCCATCCGATCCGGCGGGATTCCCGCTGGCAGGCGTCGTAGCAACGGTTCCATTCGGTAGTTCGGCGGGCCGCACCGAGTTGCCAACGCGTCGACCGGCGAGGACGATAACGCTCGGATGGCCACCCGACCGCCGACGTCCGGGCCGGCTGTGTCCGTGTCCCGTCCGACGAGTGAATCGCAGTCTCGATGCCTGTCCCACTTGAGCCCCGATCCGACCGGATGGCCGCGCTACGGGCGCGCCACTCCGGCATACCGACCCGTTCCGCACGCGGCGGCGCGGGCATGACACGATCCCTACCGTGAGGGAGTGCAGCGAGCGAGCCATGGGCACAGCGGCTCTGGGCACCACCGAGCCGGGCGAGCGGCGAGGCATGGCATGACCAAGAAACTGCGTACCTTGCCGATGCCGACCGGGTCCGGTCTCGGCGACGTCATGCCCCACCTACGGGAGGCGCTGGAAGGTAACGGGGCCGCCTGGCTCCCCATTCCCACCAGCGATCGGCGCGAGGCGAGGCGCCTGAGCGACGCTTTGTCGCCGGGCGAGCCGATCGACGAGGACATCGCTCTGGTGGTGACCACCTCGGGCACCACGGGCATACCGAAGGGCGCGATGCTCAGCTCGTCGGCCCTTCGCGCCAGCGGCACCGCTACCCACGACCGGCTCGGTGGCCCCGGCAACTGGTTGCTGGCCCTGCCGACCCATCACATCGCCGGTATCCAGGTGCTGTTGCGCAGCATCCTGGCGGGGACCGAACCCACCGTGCTCGACGTGTCCGGCGGATTCCTGCCCGAGGCCTTGGCGGGCGCCATCTCGGGTATGCGCGGGGAGCGGCGCTACACGGCCCTGGTGCCGACCCAGCTGATCAAAGCGTTGGAGTCGCCGGTCGCCGCCACCGCGCTGGCCGAGCTCGACGGTGTGCTGGTGGGCGGCGCGGCAACTCCGCTGCCGGTCTACGAGCGCGCGCGAGCCGCGGGCATCACCGTGGTGCGCACCTACGGCATGAGCGAGACCTGCGGCGGTTGCGTGTACGACGGCGTGCCGCTGGAGGGCACGAAGGTCCGTATCGAAGAGGGCCGGGTGGTGCTGGGCGGCGCGATGATCGCCTCCGGCTACCGCAATCAGCCCGACCATCCCGCCTTCGCCGAGCCGGGCTGGTTCCGCACCGAGGACGCGGGCACCTTCGACAACGGCGTATTGAGCATCACCGGGCGACTGGACGAGGCGATCACGACCGGCGGCCTGCTGGTGATCCCGCAGGTGGTCGAGGCCGTGCTGATCAACCACCCGGCCATCAGCGAGGTGGTCGTCCTCGGCTTGCCCGACGAACGGCTCGGCCAGCGCGTCGCGGTCGCGGTGATCCCCGCCCCAGGCGCCACCCCCAGCCTCCCCGAGCTGCGCGAATACGTCTCCGCCGAACTGGACTCCATCGCGGCCCCCCGCGAACTAGCCGTCCTCGACGAATTCCCGCTCCGCGGCCCCGGCAAGCCCGACCGCGCCAAACTGCGCGAATACCTCTTGGCCGAGTCGACCCGCTAGCGGATCGCCGGGCAGCGTACGCGTCCGGCGAAGCTCTCCCGGCCATGGCTAGGCGCGCAAGTGGCGGCTCAGATCGCCCGTCAGGTGAATATGAACCCGGCGCTCCACGAATCGCCACTGCCCGTCGACGCGTTCGAAGCGGTCGTGGTAGCGGCCTGCCGCCACGGGTTGCATTTTCTCGACGCCTTCCCGGCCCCTGATCGTCGTACCGCTGCCGACGAAGACGCCGTCGGCGAACAGCGCGCCGACACCGGCGAAATCCCCGGCGTCGACCAGTTCCGCGTACTTCATGATCAGGTTCGTCACGGCAGTCGTATCAGCGGCTGTGCTCACATTCGTGAGGGTAGCGGCGGAAATCAAGACAGCACGACGCAAGAGCCGTGCAAGTCTAGGCATCCACAGTTGTCCACATGACTTCTTTCGCACCAACTTCAGCGCTCGCCGTCGAGGCGGACGGCCTGGTCAAGGTGTTCGGGGAACAGCGGGCCGTCGACGGCGTGAGCCTGGCGGTGCCGCAGGGCTCGGTGTACGGCGTGCTCGGACCGAACGGCGCAGGCAAGACCACGACCATCCGGATGCTCGCGACCCTGTTGCGACCGGACGGCGGCAGCGGACGCATCTTCGGCCACGACGTGGTCGCCGAGCCGACCGCCGTCCGCTCGCTCATCGGTGTCACGGGGCAGTACGCCTCGGTCGACGAGGACCTGAGCGCCACCGAGAACCTGATCGTCTTCTCCCGACTGCTCGGCCTGAGTCGCGTCGACGCCCGGCGCAAGGCGGCCGAGCTGCTGGAGGAATTCGATCTCACCGAGGCGGCGAACAAGCCGCTGCGGCACTTCTCCGGCGGTATGCGACGCCGCCTCGACCTGGCGGCCAGTCTCATCGCGACGCCGCCGCTGCTGTTCCTCGACGAACCGACCACCGGGCTCGACCCGCGCACCCGCGCCCAGATGTGGGAGACCATCCGCCGCCTCGTCCGCGAAGGCGCGACGGTGCTGCTCACCACCCAATACCTGGACGAGGCCGACCAACTGGCCGACCGCATCGCGGTGATCGACCGCGGCAAGGTGATCGCCGACGGCACGGCCGACGAACTGAAGGCCTCCGTGGGCGGTTCGTCGCTGCATCTGACGCTGGTCGATCGCGGCCAGCTCGACGAGGCGCGCCGCATCGTCGGCGATTTCCTCGGGGTCGAAGCGCAGATCACCCCGGAGGCCGGGCGGCTCACCGCGCCGTTGACCGACGCCGGAGTCACCGCCGATCTGCTGATCCGCCTGCGCGAGTGGGAGATCGGCATCGATGAGATCACCGTGACCAAGCCGAGCCTGGACGAGGTCTTCCTCACCATCACCGGCCACCCGGCCGAGGACACCACCGACGATTCCGCGAAAAGCGCGGCATGAGCGTCCGGACCGCAGGCAGCAGCCTGCGTGACCACGCCGGATCCCGCGCACGCAGAGAAGGAGCACGACCATGACCACCATCACCGCGACCGAGACGCGCCGAACGGCGCCGACGAAGATCCCCGAAGTGAGCAACCACGTTCCGCTCGTCCAAGCGGCGGCGAACTCGTTCACCATGGCCTACCGCGGCCTGCTGAAGATCAAGCACAAGCCCGAGCAGCTGTTCGACGTGACGATCCAGCCGATCCTGTTCACCGCCCTGTTCGCCTACATCTTCGGCGGCGCCATCGGCGGCAGCGTGCAGGACTACCTGCCGGTCCTGATTCCCGGCATCCTGGTGCAGACCGTGGTGCTCACCTCGGTCGTCACCGGCACCCAGTTGCGCGAGGACATGGACAAGGGCGTCTTCGACCGGTTCAAATCCCTGCCGATCGCCCGTGTCTCGGCGCTGGCCGGCGCTCTGCTGGCGGATATGGTGCGCTACGCCCTCGCCACCGTGCTCACCATCGTCGTCGGCGTCGCCATCGGTTATCGCCCGGAGGGCGGTGTGCTCGGGGTCGTCGCGGCGGGTCTGGTCATCGTCTTCTGCTCGTTCGCGATCAGCTGGATCTGGGCGCTGGTCGGGGTCACCGGCAAGAGCGCGGCGGGCGTGCAGGGCATCTCGATGATGATCATGTTCCCGCTGACCTTCATGTCCGGCGCCTTCGCGCTGGTGAGCACGATGCCGGGCTGGATGCAGGGCCTCAATCACGTGAACCCGGTGTATTACATGGTGAACACGTGCCGCGGGTTGATGAACGGCGCCGCCTTCGGCAGCGATCTGGCTTGGTCGCTGATCGGCTCGCTGGTCGTCATCGCGATCTTCGCCCCGCTCACGGTCAAGGCGTACATGCGCCGGGCGTGACCGATCACCGCACCACGGCGGGCCGGGTGACCATCGTCACCCGGCCCGCTTTCGCTGTGCTGCCGCGCACGACGGTTCGATTCCTCGCGCAAACCAGGTCACCGGCGTCGGCTGATCAGCGAGCGTCGACCAGGCCTTGCAGCAATTCCATGATGCGATCCGCGGACCTGTTCCGGCGCAGGTGGCCGAGGCGGCGGCGGGCTTCGGCGACCGGGCCGGGACCGAGCTTCGCGGTCGCCGCGTCCAAGTGCCGTTGCCACCGCATCGAGGGAAAGTCCTGTCGGCAGAGGACGTTCGGGGCCAGGACGAGCAAGTCGAGTCCCACCGTGACCTCGCGGTCGACGGCGATGAGGTACGAGCCGATCGCGCAGGCGACGCCGCCGATCTGCGGCAGGTCGCGGTACTGGGTCATGGTCGGCAGAGCCGTCTCGGCAAGCTGCGTGGGCAGAGTCGCGTCCGGGTCGGCGGCGCCGTTTATCACCTGCGCGGCGAGCGCCGCCGCGGCCAGCATCAGGGCGCCGGGCCCGGGGCCGAGCGCGTTGTCCGGCCAGCCGAACAGTTCCAGCGCGCGTTCGTAGCGAGTGAACCCGCCCGCGGTGTCACCTTCCGCGAACGCCAACTCCGCCGAGCTCTGCATCACGGTGGACAGCAGCCGGTTCTGTCCGAGGGACGAGTTGTCCAAGTCGGGCGTGCCGAACGCGAGGTCGAGTTCCCGCCGCGCCTGCTCCAGCTCGCCGATTCCGACCAGTGAAGCCACCAGCAGGCTGCGGATCTCCACCGTGTCCTCGTAGGCGCCGAGCCGCTGCAACACCTCGAGCGCGCGGCGGTAATAGGTCACCGACTGGTCGTAGCGGGCGATCTGTCCACAAACCTGTCCGAGGTGCCTGCTCACCATGGCCACGCTCCAGACGTTCTCGCGCCCGAGCACCTCCAGCGCCTTGATCGCATCGATGGTGGAGCCGCGCACATCGCCGAGGTTCTCCCGGATGTTGGCTCGCAACAACAGCGCCGAACCCCTGGTCTCCGGATCTGCCGAACGCGCCGCCTCGGCGAGGAGCCTGCTGAAGCCGCGTCCGTCGGCCCTGGTTAGCACGACCCGGGCGATGAATCGGCTGTTCTCGGTGAGTTCGACGGGAAGATGAAGCAATCGGCGCACGCGCTTGCGGAGCACGGCGATCTCCCTGGCGCTGCCGTTGGTGTAAGCGAGATGCAGGAACGTCATCTGGTAGGTCACGAGCACCAGATCCGGACGCGGACCTTCCTGCCCGAAGTCGGCCGGCTCCAATTCGATGACCCGCTGAGCCCAGGCGATCACTTCCAAGTGCGATCCTCGGATGATCCACAGCGTGGCGACGACCGGGAACACAGTGTAGGCCGTCGCGGCATCCCGCCTTTCGATCGCGCAACGCAGCGCGGCGAGCAAGTTGTCCACCTCCGCCGCCACGGAGAGCGCGAGGTGGAACTGATCGCCGGTCATATACCGGCTCGCCACGTCATCGGCGTAGTCCTTGGCCCACCGCATCATCCGGGTATCGACCGATTCCGGCTCTCCCGCCGCGGCGGCCAGCTGCTCTTCACCGTATTCCCGCACCGTCTCCAACATCCGGTAGCGGGTGCCGAGCACTTCGTCGTCCAGCACGGTGAGCAGCGATTGGTTGACCAGGCCGTCGACGGCCGCGGCGACATCGACCACGTCGGCTCCGCCCGCGACCGCCCCGGCCGCCGACAGCGTGAAACCGGCGGGAAATCGGCACAACCGGCGCAACGTGGCTTGCTGTTCGGTGTCGAGCAGGTTCCAGCTCCAGTCGATCACCGCGTGCAGCGTGCGATGCCGTTCGGGCGAACTGCGATCGCCGTGGCGCAGCAGCGCGAACCGGTCGGCCAGCCGCTCGTTGATCTCCTCGACGCTCATCACGCGCACGCGGGCCGCCGCCAGTTCGATGGCCAGCGGCAGCCCGTCGAGGGTGTGGCACAGCTGGGCGACCACGTCCGGATCCAGCCGGACGCCGGGCCGCACCGCCCTGGCGCGCGCGGCGAACAGCTCGGTGGCGGGCGAGCCCGCCGGGTCGATGGTCAGCGGCGGCAAAGGATAGACCGTCTCGGCGGTGATGGTCAGCGGCGAACGGCTCGTGGTGAGCACGGTCAGCCTCGGTGCGACGCCGATCAGATCGGCGACCACCACGGCGACGGCGTCGATCAGATGCTCGCAGTTGTCCAGGATCAGCAGCATCGAGCGCGCCGACACCGCGTCGTGCAGCCGCCCGCGCAGATCGACGCTCTGCCCGGAACGCAGCGTGGCCGCGTCGAAGGTGACCTCGCTGAGCCCGAGTACCGCGGCGATCGCCGCCTCGATCTCGACCCTGGCTTCGTCGCCTTCGGCGCGCACCGAGGCCAGCTCGACCAGCGCCACCGGACAGGTGGCCGCCGCCTGCCAACCGATCTCGTTGGCGACCCTGGTCTTGCCCGCACCGCCGGGGCCGAGCACGGTCACCACCCGGGCATCGCGGAGCAGCTCGATCAGCTCGGTGATGTCGGCGGCCCGGCCGAGCAGTGCGTTGGGCGCGGCACGCAGGCCGATCGCGGCGAGGTGCGGTGTCGGTACGTCAGCGGCCGAGGGCGTCGGCTCGGCCGCGAGCCCGCTTCGGGAACCGCCGTCTTCGCTCGTCGCGCTGCCCGAGCGCGGCGGCGCGACGTGGCCTATCCGCTCCCCACGCAGGATCGCCGTATGCGTCTCGACGAGCGCGGGCCCCGGGTCCGTGCCGAGTTCCTCGGCCAACCGGGAGCGGAAAGCGGCGAACGATTCCACCGCCTCGTTGGGCCGCCCCGCTGCCGCCAACAGGCGCATGAGGGTCTGTTGCGCGGGCTCGTTCAGCGGTTCGGCGGCGGCGCGCAGCCGAGCGAGACGCAAGGCTCCATCGACGTCGCCGCCGTCCTCGCGTGCGGCGAGTTCGAGTTCGTCCAGTTCGGTCAGACGCCGCCCGGCCGCTGCGCGAAGCTCGTCGGCGAGGTCGCCCGGCGGCAGATCGGCACCGGGATCCCCGCGCCACAGACCCCGCGCCCGGGTGATTTCCGCCAGGCATCCCGGAAGGTCTCCCGCCGCGCGCAGCCCGTGCGCCCGCGCCACGCGCTCGCCCACCGAGGACAAGTCGACCTGATCGGCGCCGAGGGTCAACCGATAGCCCGCAGGGCCGATTTCCAGCGCGCCCTCCGGCAGCGCCGAACGCAACCGGGAAACCTGGGTGTGTAGCGCGTTCATCGGCGAGCGCGGCGGCTGTTCGCCCCAGACGTCCTCGATCAGGGCCTGCGCGCCGCGGCTGCGACCCGGCCGCAGGGCCAGGGCGGTGAGCAGCAGCCGGGAGCGCGCACCGGGCAGCGGCGTCAGCGTGCCGTCGCGGCGCAGCGCGACCTCGCCCAGCAAGGCCACCACGACCGATTCGCCTGCGGGCGTCGTCACTGCTCGACTGTGGCCGTGCGGGCCGCTGTGCTCCGGAAACATCCCGCGGTCATCGTAGGCGAGCAGGCCCGAGAAGCTCGACACGAATTCTTTGCCGCGACTACGAGCGGTCGGTCGCATAGTGTGACCCCCATGGCTGAGTTCGAGGTGGTCCGATCGGCCGTGATCACGGCCGACCCCGCGCGCGTGCACGGGCTGATCAACGATTTCCACAAGTGGGTCGAGTGGTCGCCGTGGGAGGACCTCGACCCGCAGCTCCAGCGCAGTTACTCCGGCGCGGAATCCGGTGTCGGCGCGCGCTACGCCTGGAGCGGCAACCGCAAGGCGGGAGCGGGCAGCATGGAGATCGTCGGCAGCGCCGAGCGCGAGATCGGCGTGCGCCTGGAGTTCATGAAGCCCATGAAGGCCACCAACATGGTGACCTTCATCCTGGACCCGGTCGAGACCGGCACCGAAGTGACCTGGCGGATGACCGGCCGGCAGACCGGGCTGATGGCCGTTATCGGCAAACTCATCCCGATGGACAAGTTCGTCGGCCGGGACTTCGAGAAGGGACTCGCGCGCATGCAGGAGGCGGTGACGGCCGAAACGGCCTGATCGCCGTGCGCGGGCTGAGGACGGACTACGTCCGACTCTGCCCATTATGCGGAACCTCCGCCTTCGGTCCGGCCATGCGCGAGCTGAGGACGGACTACGTCCGACTCTGCCCATTATGCGTACCTCCGCCTTCGCTCCGGCCATGCCCGGACTGCGTCCGACTGCGCCGATTATGCTGCGAACATGGCTACTGCAGCGCAATGGATCGAGGGCGCGCGACCCCGTACCCTGCCGAACGCGATCGCCCCGGTGCTCGCCGGGACCGGCGCCGCCGCGTCGATCGACGGTGCGGTGTGGTGGAAAGCGATTCTCGCGCTGTTCGTTTCGCTGGCGCTGATCATCGGCGTGAACTTCGCCAACGACTACTCCGACGGCATCCGCGGCACCGACGACGTCCGGGTCGGCCCGCTGCGCCTGGTCGGGCAGAAATTGGCCTCGCCCACCGCGGTGAAGACCGCCGCGATCGTCAGCTTGGTCGTCGGGGCCGTCTTCGGCCTGGTGCTGGTGCTCACCAGCGCCTGGTGGCTGCTGCTCGTCGGCGCGGCCTGCCTGGCCGGCGCCTGGTACTACACCGGCGGCAGCAAGCCCTACGGCTACAGCGGATTCGGTGAAGTGGCGGTGTTCGTCTTCTTCGGCCTGATCGCCGTGCTCGGCACCCAGTTCGTGCAGGCGGGCCGGATCGACTGGGTCGGTGCGCTGCTCGCGATCGCGGTGGGCGCGTTCTCCAGTGCCGTGCTCGTCGCGAACAACCTGCGTGACATCCCCACCGACACCGGGTCCGGAAAGGTCACACTCGCGGTCAAGCTCGGCGATCCGCGCACCCGCACGCTGCACCTGGCCCTGCTCACCGTCCCGTTCCTCGTGACGTTGGCGCTGGTGGCCCGCACGCCATGGGCACTGGCCGGGTTGCTCGCGATACCGCTCGCCGTCCGCGCCAACGCGCCGGTGCGCGGCGGCAAGGGCGGGCTGGAACTGATTCCCGCGCTGCGGGATTCCGGCCTGGCGCTGCTGGTCTGGTCGGCGGTCACCGCGCTGGCGGTCGGGCTGGGTTAGCGCGGCCCTCGCGGTCGCGGATCGCGCCGACCAGGTGGACTCGATGGCGCGATGCGCGATCGAGCGTCGTCCGTTCGCGGCGGCGCGGACTAATCCTCGTCCGGAACCAGGATGCCGAGCACCCAGTTCACCAGCGAGACGATGATGCCGCCGAACACCGCGGCCCAGAAGCCCTCGACGCGCAGGCCGTAATGGCTGAATGCTCCGGTGATCTCGGCGGTCAGCCACAGCATGAGCGCGTTGATCAGAAGCAGGAACAGGCCGAGCGTCACGATCACCAGCGGTAGCGACAGCAGTTTCACTATCGGCTTGACCAGGGCGTTCACCGCCGTGAACACCGCGGCCACCGCGAGGACCACACCGATCTTGGCGCCGTTGCCGCCTTCCGGAGCGAGAATGTCGATCTTGTCGACCCAGACGGCGGCCAGCCAGATGGCCACGGCGTTGATGATCAACCGAATCACGAGCTGCATGGCCCAATGCTAGGCGTCGGAGGCGGACACACGCCGCTGGAAAACACGAACTCCCGCAGCGCATGTCCGCCTGCTCAAGCCGCACGGTCGAGCAGGGCGTGCACCTTGGGCCGCAATTCACCGATCGCGTCGGAGCCGCCGAGCAGGCGCACCGTCGTCTGGTTCGGGGCGCGCAGGATGCCGAGCAGCATGTGCCCCGACTCGATGGTCTTGTCCTTGCGACCGAGCGCCTCACGCAGGGAGAGCTCGAGCACCTTCTTCGCTTCCTTCGTGAACGGAATGTGCCCGTAGTACCCACCGCGGCTCCACGGGAACGGCCCACGGCGCGGGTCCGGCGCGGCGCGGTCGAGCGCGTCCTCGCCGAAATGCGTATCCAGCGACTCCCGGACGGCGTCCAGATCAATGCCGATGGAGCGCAAGGCCTCGGCGTCCTCGGGGCCGAGCGGTATCCCGTTGCCCTGCTCGGCCAGCGCGCTGCGCACGCCGTCGCGAGTGAGTCCCGCGTCCGCGAGCAACGCCGCCAATTCCGGCTCGGCATGCGCGAGCACGCCGAGCAATACGTGCTCCACCTCGATATTCGACGCGTGGAGTTCGCGCGCGTCCTCCTGGGCGACGATGATCGCCGTGCGCGCAGACCTGCTGAACCGCTCGAACATCAGCGGATCCTGCCTTTCCGGTTGTACTTCTGGTGGACTGCTTGCCTGCTGACCTCGAGCGCCTCCGCGATCGCTTGCCACGACCAGCCCTGAGCACGGGCGTTGGCCACCTGGATCGCCTCGAGACGTTCGAGCAGCCTGCGTAGCGCGAGCACCGCGCGCAGCCCGACCTTCGGATCGGGGCTGCCCGCGGCCGCCGCGAGTGTGGTTGCTTCCGTCATGACGTCAATTTTGATTGACACATGCTCGCGATGTCAACAAAAATTGACAACCGCGGGCGCGATTCGACCCCGTTCCGCCTCAGGCGAACAAAACCCGTGGCCGGGGCACGAACCGATCAGGCGTCCCAGATTCCGGTCGCCACGAACTTCTCCAGGACAGCGGTGGGCTCCGCGAGCTCCAGCCCCTGGGACGCCACCCACGCGTCGTCGAAATACGTTCCGGCATAGCGATCCCCGCCGTCACACAGCAGGGTGACGACACTGCCGCCGCGCCCTTCGGAGAGCATCTCGGCGATCAAGGCGAAAACGCCCCACAGGTTGGTGCCGGTGGAGCCGCCGACCCGGCGGCCGAGCCGCACGCTCGCGAACCGGGCCGCAGCGATGGACGCCGCGTCGGGCACCTCGAACATGCGGTCCACGATCTGGCCGACGAACGAGGGTTCCACGCGGGGGCGGCCGATGCCTTCGATCCGGGAGGGCATTCCGGTCTGGTAACCCGCATCGCCCGTCTCGTAGCCGCCGTAGAAGGCGGAGTTCTCCGGATCGACCACGGCCAGCTTGGTCGCATGCCTGCGATACCGGATGTAGCGGCCGATCGTGGCGCTGGTGCCGCCCGTGCCCGCGCCGACCACGATCCACTCCGGCACCGGATTGGTCTCCAACGCCATCTGCTGGAAGATCGACTCGGCGATGTTGTTGTTGCCGCGCCAGTCGGTGGCGCGCTCGGCGTGGGTGAACTGGTCCATGTAGTGACCGCCGCACTCGGCCGCCAGCCGCGCCGCCTCGGTGTACATGTCCGGCGGGCGTTGCACGAAATGACAGCGCCCGCCCTGCGCCTCGATGAGCGCGATCTTCTGCGGAGAGGTGCTCGCGGGCATCACCGCGACGAAGTCCAAGCCGAGCAGTTTCGCGAAATAGGCCTCGCTGACCGCCGTCGAACCCGAGGACGCCTCCACCACGGTCGTCCCCTCGGTGACCCAGCCGTTGCAGATCGCGTACAGGAACAGCGAGCGAGCCAGGCGGTGCTTGAGGCTGCCGGTGATGTGGGTGGACTCGTCCTTGAGATAGAGCTGGATGTTCCACTCGGCGGGCAGCGGGTAGCGCAGCAAGTGGGTGTCCGCGCTGCGCTGGGCGTCGGCGTCGATCAACCGCACCGCGTTGTCGACCCAATCGCGCGGCGCGGTGTGATCGCAGGACTTCACGAAGAAGTCCCCGACTCCGGCGGAGCGGGCGGCTCGTCGCCCCGCAACCGCGCCCGTAGCTCGGCCTTGTCGCGGCGCCTGCGCTCGTCGACCAGGGCGATGTCCTCGTTCACCTTGGCCCGCAGCCGCTTGAACAGCACCAGCGACAGCGGCATCGCGATGATGAGCGCGAACAAGGCGGCGACCACGATGGGGATGTCCACCGACACCAGCCGCGCGGCCAGCACGATCAGCGCGGCGAGCACTACCACGAGACCCAACCTGGCGACGGTGTAAAGGGCCAGATTGCGGGCCAGACGACGACCAGCGCCAGCCGTTTGCTGTCCGGAAGCACCTTTTGGTGGATTCGCGTCACGCACATCCCTCAGCCTATGCGAAGCTGTTGCCCGCCCCCGGTGCACGCCCAACAGCCGGGGGTGGGGCGCGCATCCGATTTGTCTATTACCTCCCCTTTACCAACTGTAGGTGGTTCGAGTACCTAGGGGTTTCAGTGCGACGATGGCGCCATCTGATGAGGGAACTGTCGAGAACGGAGAGGTTTGCTATGACTGCGATCACCGTCGGCGGCCAGGACACCCTGCTGACTCCGGGCCAGGTTGCTGCCCTGTTCCACGTCGACCCCAAGACCGTGACGCGCTGGGCTCACGCCGGGCGCCTCGGGTCGCTGCGCACACCGGGCGGACATCGCCGGTTCCGCGAATCGGAAGTACTCCAGCTGCTCAAGTCGCTGACCACCGAGGCGACCGCAGCACGCTGATCGCAGGGCGCGCGGACCTGTCGTGCTCGGGTCCGCGCTCGCCCGCAGACCATTTTCGCGTCTGCGGTGTGCTGGAGTCACGTCCGCGGCTACCCTCGTAATCAGGAGGTGAGCGACGTGACGTACCTGTTGGCACTCATCGCGGTGGTGGCAATAGCGGTGTTGTGCTGGAAGGCGTTCGGCCCCGAGCGGACTGGACCCACTGCCCCGCAATCGCGTTCACCACGGCGCAAGCGCGTCATCGGACCCGACGACGACCCGGAGTTCCTCTGGCGACTATCTCGCCAGCACCGTGACGGCGAGTCCGGTTCCGCCGAGCGTTGATCTTCGCAGTACCCGCGCGATAGCACGCGTCCAGCGGTATCCGGCGTTCGCGCGATTTCATCGCTCTGCCGTGGCGTCGTCCCGGCGGGGGCCGAACCTCCACCCTCGACGAACGCCACGACGATCGACAACCCGGTCCGGGTGCGGCAGGCGCGCTGCGGTGCGCCTGCCGCATCCGATCCGCGCCATCGATCAGGGTTCGCCGTTGACGACCGCCATCAGCGCGTCGGTGAACGGCTGTCCACCCTGAATGGCTCCGCCCGCGATCGCGCCGACGACCAGGCCGATCGGGCCGGTGATGATGCTGAAGAAGCCCAGGCCGATCAGGGCCCCGAGCAGTCCGCCGAGCAGCGCGCCGCCGACCACGCCGACCACGTTCTGGTTCAACTCGGCGATGAGACGGTTCATCGAGCTGATCGGCTGCATCTCGCCGATCTCCTTGGCGCCTGCCACCGGGGTGAGCGCGAGACGCCGTCCGCTGTCGCTGATTTCGTGCGCGACCGACAGCTTGCTGCCGGAAACCTGGAAGGTCAGCGGCACTTCGGCCACCACGGCTCCGGTATCGGAGGTCAGCTTGATCTTGGTGCCGTCGTCGGCCACCGCGAAGGTGCCGTGCTCGACGGCGGTCGAGATGGCTCCGGTCTCGCGCGAGACCGTGGTGTGGTAGTCGACCCCCTGCTCTACACCGGTTGTCGTGATCTCACGCTCCGGTTCTACGGGTTTCGCGTTCGCGGCCCCCGCTGTGATGCCCACTGCGGCAACCGCGCCGAGCGTAATGGCGGCAATAGTGCCGAACTTCATTCTGGAATTCCTTCTCACCGAGACACCGGCTCCGGAGGCCGGATGGCGTGTGACTGTACAGCGCCCGTGACTAGTTTCCAGACTTGGCGACCGGCACACCTGATCGCGAAGTTCGTTATCCGATCGTGATCACACCGGGCCCGGATACCGACACGTACGTGAATTCCCAGCGCGGATCGCTACGCCTGGGAAGGAAAACTCGACGCGGACGTGCCGCGTAGTGTAAGCATGGCGTGGTCTTCAATCCGCAAGATTCACAACTTCGGGTCGCTAGGTGGGTCGAAGGGTTCACAGCTCTGGAGGACGTACGTGTCGCGCCAACGTGTCCGCGCCGGTATCACCCTGGCCGCCTTCATGGTCGGGACCGGACTGGCGGCCACCATCGTGGTCGTCGCCGCGCTATCGATGTCCGGCCCCGCCGATGAGCCGGCCAAGGCCGCCGCTCAGAACGCCGCCGCGGCAACAACCTCGACTCCCCCGCCGACCACCGAGGAGCCGCTGCCGACCACCACGGAAGCGCTGCCGACCACGTCGGCGATGCGCGGCGCGTCCAACAAGAGCGCCACCAGCATGCAGGTGAACATCGGCGACTGCGTACAGCTCGGCGGAGCAGGCGCGATCGACAAAACCGCTTGTGGCAGCCAGAACTCCGTCTACAAAGTCGTCGATAAGGCACCGGCGAACGCCACCTGCCCCACCGACGCCGACCACACCTACAACGAAACTTTGCACGGGGCGACACAGGCCGCGCTGTGCCTGGACATCGACTGGGTCGTCGGCGGCTGCATGGAACTGACACCCGGCAGCCCCAAGCGTCTCGACTGCGCCGCCCACACCCCTGGCGCGGTCCGGGTCATCGACATCAAGCAGAACACCGTCGACGTCAACGCGTGCGGGTCGGCCGACAGCGGAATCGTCTACCAGCAAAGGCATTTCGTGGTTTGCGTGGCGCGGCTGTAGGCGCCGTTACACCTCCGCGATACGGACTTTCCGCCCACGAGGGAGCCGCGACTTTGCGGCCGATTAACAGACATGCGAAGTCTTGTGTCCCTTAAGAAGCGGCTCGGAACGTTATTTGTTCTGCCGGTGGGTAATTCGCGCGCTGCCACTCGCGGTTTACACGCGTCGTAAACCAGCGGCGATCTCACACAATTCGGGCTGCACAGTCTGAAACGTTCGCATTCAATTATTTTGACGCAATCGCACCAATAAAAACCCTAGTTTTCCGCCAAATACTCCAGGCGTGCGCTCGTCAGCCCACACCGTCGAGTGGCAGGCCCATGAGCACCGCGTCCCACAGCTCGCCGCTGCGGCGTCGGTAATGCCCGCGCAAGACGCCCTCGACCTCGAAACCGGCTCGGTCGTAGAGCGCCATAGCGTGCTGATTGTGCGGCCATACTTGCAGACTCACCTTGTGGGCGCCCTGATCCCGCGACCAACTGATGACTCGCTCGAGCAGCGCCGACCCGATGCCACGTCCCCGCCGGTCCGCCGCGACCATCATGCCGAAGGCGGTGACGCCAGGTGTGCCGAAGTAGACCGTCGCCGTGCCCACGACGCATCCGTCGATCTCGGTCACGAAGACACCGCGCTTCTCGTCGCCGAGATTCGCTCGGATCTGCCGTGCGGCGTCTTCCTCGTCCAACGGCGCTTCGGCCCCGATCCATTTGCCCTCCGCTGCCACCGCGACGCGCAGTTGGACGATCCCGTCGATGTCGGCTTCCTCGGCAACACGAGCCGTGGGGCCGGTCAGCGACCGCGGTCTCGCCGACGGGCGGCTCGGGGCGAGCCGCGCGTACATGAACATGTCGCGACGACTGTCGCCGACTTGCCGCCACCCGCGCAGCAGCCCCTCACGCCGGAATCCCGCCCGCTCGGCAGTCCGGATGGAGGCGGTATTCCACGGTTCCACGTAGAGCTGTAGCCGGGCAACGGCCAGTTTCTCGAACGCCCAGTCCGCGACCGCCCGCAGCGCGTGGGCGGCCACACCCTGCCCACGAGCGGACCGCACCAGCCAGTACCCGACCGATGCCCGGCCCTCTGCCAGATCCTTGCTCCAGACTCCGATACTGCCGAGCGGCTTACCGTCCGTCGCTCGCGCGATCACGAAGGGGTACCCGCTTCCATTCACGGGTCGTTCCCACTGTCGCTCGACGAACTGCTTCGCCGCTTCCTCGGTGTAGATCGACGGCACAGTGGTGATCAACGGGATCGTGTCGTCGTCCGACGCTTCCCGCAGCAGGTCGAGATCCGCAGACGACATCGACCAAGGTCGAAGAACCAATTCGCCTGCCACTGCCGCCAATTCCGGCACCCGGCGCATCCGGGCCGTATCCGAGCTCTTCCCCACCAGATGATGATCACCGTCCGCGATCACGGGCGCTAGCGGATTCGGCCGTGCGGGTTCGACATGAGCCTGACGAGCGTCCCAAGGTCCCGTAGCCTCGGGCCATGAGCACAGAGCTCGGGGAACGCTTGCGATCTGTTCGCAAGCGGAGCGGTCTGACGCAACGTGAACTCGCACAGAGCTCAGGGGTATCGCTATCTCTGATTCGCAAGATCGAACAGGGCGAGCGCGATGACACTCGCGTACAGACACTTCGACGGCTGGCTGTGGCTATGAGCTGTCCCCTCTCGGCTCTTCTCGGTCCTACCCCTAGCCGACCCGAGCCCGAAAGCGGCGAACTCTGGCTCCCTACTCGGCGGGCTCTCGTGTCGAGCGCAGACGGACACGCGGCCGAAACGCCTCCTGAGCGGAGCATGAACGAGTCGCTTGTCGCAGCGGTGAAGCTCTACCACGACAACGAGTACGACGAATTGAGTCGGCTACTTCCCCGCTTGATACTCGATGGACGCGCCGCGTCGCCGCTCATACGGTCCCGGATCCTGCAACTGGTCGGGTCGGTGCTGGTCCAGACTCGGCAACTCCAGCCTGCGAGAACCGCGCTCGAGCAGTCACTCCGGGATGCCGAATCGACCGGGAATGTGCTCGATTCCGCGTCGGCAGTGATCACTTTGTGTTGGCTGCTCCTTGTAGAACGGCAGTTCGAGCAGGTCCGCACCTTGGCCGTGTCGTGGGCTGACCGTGTCGAGCCGCGTCTGTCGGTCGCCACCACACGGGAACTGTCGACCTGGGGGTGGTTGCTGTTGCGTGGCTCGGCCGCAGCGATACGCGACAACCGGCCAGACGAGGCGGACGAAATGATGCGCCTCGCGAACGCGGCAGCGGTAGCGGTCAAATGGGATTCGGGCAATTATCACCAGTACTGGACGACGTTCGGGCCTGCCACGGTCGCCATGAAGCGGGTCGAGAATGCCATCGTGGACGACCGTCCCGACCTCGCGTTACGCCTGGCCCGCGACGTGCCGTCAGGGCTGCGTCCGACCTCCGACAACCGGAACAGGCATCTGCTCGATGTCGCCGCAGCACACATCGAACTTCGAAACTATGACACCGCGTTCGATGTTCTGGTTCAGCTGTCCCGCGAGGCCCGCCCGTGGCTGATCGAACAACGGTCCGCCAAGGATTTGCTCGGCCGGATCATCACCAGACGGCGCACTCTGACACCTGAGATGCGAGATCTCGCTGATCTTCTGCGACTGGAGTACTGAAGCTTCAGCTCTCGATGGCACTTTCGCCGGTCGGTCTGCCGAGAGTGCCATTGTTGACCACGTTCTCGGCCTGTGACGCTTTCTCCGGCCCCGACGCCGGGGTGAGCCGGCCACCTCATCATATCGGCCGCGCCAGTACAGCCATGACCGCTGGCTGGTGCTGTGCCCTCGGCGTCGGGTGCTTTCCAATCGGATTGCAGGGAGGCGCAGGGGATGGATGCGAGCAGTCGGCAGGGGTTGTATCGGGCGGGAGTGCCTGAGCTGGAACGGATCGCGGCGTATCTGAAAGACGAGTCGACGCCGCTGCGTGGCTCGCTGACAGATACGCACGGCGCACCGGCTATCGGGATGCGGTGCGCGGCGGTCGCGGGGGCGGACGCCGTGAATGATCGAGCGACGATCGAGGCGCTCGCACGGCGGCACGGTTACAGGCTGGCCGCGATCTATGTGGTTGCGCCACAGACGGTATCGCCGGTGGCGGCGGCCCGTGTGTTGGAAATGGTGCACGTCGCCCGCGCGAGTGCGGTGATAGTTCCGGGGATGACGCATCTGGGCGGCTCGGTTCCGGCCGACTTCACGCGAGTGTGCAGCGTGATCATGCCGGGACACGTGATGCTCGGCCGCGCCCTGTACCCGACCCCGGCACCGTCGGGGGACGCGGAGGCTCAGGCATGAGCGCGCCAGGCATCGAAGGCTTCGATCTTGCAACCCCATCCGGGCAGTGCGCGTACTACAAGATGATCTGTCAGCTCCCTGCCGAGGTAGAACCCGAAGCACTCGGCCGAATCGTGGTGCGAGCAGGTTCGCTGGTGTGGGGTGTCTCGGTGCCGGAGCCGTTGGGGCGGGCAGCGACGGACCGGTTGCGCAGCGGCGGATACGGTCTCGGCCCGATCATCACGCACCCGCATTCCCTGACCTGGACATTCCTGGTGCGGCCTGATCTGCTCGACGAACCTCGAATCTTCGCGGGCCTGTTCCGGGATCGCGTGAAGGTGATCCGCGACGGCGGATTGATCGCCCTCCCTTCCCCGGCCGACAGCAACGCCGCATACCGCGCATGGCTCGAGGTTCCCTGCGACACCTACCGGCCCTCAGGACGGCTGGTGGTGGAAGCAGTGCAAGCATCCCTGCTCGCCCGAGCGGTCAGGACAAGCCGATGAACTCGCACGGCGAACCGATCACGCCCCCGATTCGCAGTCTCACGACCGGCCCCGCCCAGTCCCCGCACCCAGAGGAACCCGACGTACACCTTTCGGTCTACCTGCACGACCAGCGCATGGACTTCGCCGCATGCCTCACCGCCGCATTGGTATTCGTCCAGGACTGGAACGCCCGCCACCGCCCCGGCGCGGTAACCGTTCTCCCCGGCGACCCCACCGGCCTCCCCCGCCTCCCGAACGAACGGCTCTACCTCGAATGTTGACCAGGCCGCCCGTGCAGCCACTCCGATCCACTGATTTCGACAGTGTCGTGCACGGGCACCATTCTGCTATGCGGGGATGCCGACAGCGTTTACACGACCTCCTAATATCGAGCTCTCGCAGGCGGCCTGGCAGCGTCGGCATCACCCGTGACGGTGAGACCGAGCCGCCGCAATTCTTCGATCGCTACCTCTGGTCGATCTCGCACGGCAGCCGCTGTTTGCATGCGCCGCCACTCTTCTCGGCCCTCAGCAACTTCGGACTCCCATCCGTCACGCCCCGCCACGCGACAGTCCCGGATGAGAAACTCGATGAAGTCCTCGACGCATGGGCGAAAGCGGTCCCCGCCGGTAGGAACATGGATTGACTGAATCGCAGCGGGTGTCGGATGGCCGGTCTGCGACAACAGATAAGTGAAGAGCCCACTCTCAGCGTGCACGTGGACGTGCGAACACGGCACCGTATGAGCGTCGCGAACGTACTCGATCCGCGCGATCGGCTTCTTGCCACGTTTTTCCAACAACTGGAACGTGGACTTGTGCACAGCAAGATGACGCCCAGACCGGTCGAATGTGAGCTCGAATCCGAGTTTAATGTGACCTATTGCAGGACTTCCCAGCTCAGCATGGATACTCTGCTGGTACGCGAATGCATAGCGGCCGCCTTTCGGGGAGGCCTCCACCGTCAGCTGATCCGTGCTAGGGCTGCCTTCCAGGCACATCAGAGCCCTTGTCGAGACATCCAAGGCGAACCGCCTGGCCTGCTCCTCGAGACGGGTATCCGTGCTCACGCATCCTCGAGAAGGAACTCGATGGACCGCAGCTCATCCCACGCCGCCAATTCCTCTGGCGTCAGGGTGTATTGAGCCGCGAGCTCCCCAATCTCCTCTCGCGTCATCCCGACGCGCCGCAGGACCTCGCGGTGTCGGTGGCGAAGTTCCTCAGACGTGCTGTGTTCGACCGTAACGGTCATCGGCGACTTACCCTCCCTGCTTCGTCGACCATCTCCGTTCATTATGCACGCACCTCGCTCTCTGATCGGGGACCGAGGCAATCTGGTTCTACCAGCGGCGACCGACAGACTGGATGACGTCGAACCCTCCTGGTTTCGGTTGGCATCTCTGAGTCTCAGTCGGCCAGTCGCCCGAGACGCATCGAGCCGACCCAGATCGTGTCATTCGCACCGAGAGGGTTGCGGTAGCGCGGTGCCTACGGCGATTCGAAGCCTGCCGCGGTGCGGTGCGGTGCGGTGCGGTGCGGTGCGGTGCGGTGAAGGGATCTTCGTTAGTACTCGAGTTCATGCCACGGGATGGCGATCGGGAACGGGCGGCTGAATTCGAGACCGTCCGAGTTCTCGTGGTTCCACTCTGCCGCGACGATGTAGTTGGCGGAATGGAGCGGCTGTGCACCGTTCGGGAGTTGCGCATGGCCGATGTCGAGGCCGTAGACACGGACGACAGCGATCGCGCTGACCTCACGGGCCAGCGTCACCTCCCAGAGCCAGGGGATGCCAGCGCTGGCGTAGCGAATCTTCTTGGCCTCGATGTCCGTCTGCGTGACGGCCGGGGACAAGACCTCACCGACCAAGAGAACATCACTTCCCCGTACGTCCTGAGAGGGCGATTCGAGACAGCGGTGGACGAGGAAGTCCGGCGTCAGGAAGTCGGATTTTCCCGTGCGGCCGAGGAACACATTGGTTGCGGAGTTGACGCGCCAGTCACGTTCCGGCTCGTCCGACATCGACATTCGTGCACAGCGCTCGAGGGAGTTGGTGAACCGGCCTACGAAGACCCGACGGTCGCTCGGCTCGCGCCCGACGCAAACCACGCGACCGTTCCACAACTCGATTTGCTCCGCAAGCTCGTCGGGTAGCCGCTGCAATTCCTCCCACGTCATCGATTCGGGAAGGTCTGACCGTCCGATGTGTGGGAGCAGCATGACGCGATCGTATTGATCGACGCTGCCTGTACGCACTCTCGTTCTTCCGGACGGATGCGAGTGGGGCTGACTGCTGCGGTCCGACGATCTGCGGAACCTGAACGAGCGCGAACACTCGGACGAGCGCGAGTCAGTTCAACCCCGCATACGAATGCAACCCGCTGATCACCATGTTGATGATGAACAGGTTGAACAGCATCGCCACGAAGGCCGCGATGTTGATCCAGGCGGCTTTGGTGTCGCGCCAACCGGAGGTGGCGCGGGCGTGGAGGTAGGCGGCGTAGAGGACCCAGGCGATGAAGGAGCAGGTTTCCTTCGGGTCCCAGCCCCAGAAGCGGCCCCACGCGGCTTCGGCCCAGATCGCGCCGAGGATGACGCCCGCGCCGAACAGCGGGAAGCCGATGATGGTGGCCTTATAGGCGAGCCGGTCGAGGGTGCGGGCGTCGGGCAGGCGGCGGGCGATGGCGCCGAGGATGTTGGCCGACTCCTGGCCGTCCGGCTGACGCAGGCGGTAGAGGAAGAGCATGCTCGCCACGCCCGCGAACAGGAAGACGCCGCTGCCCACGCTGACGATGGTGACGTGCACCGGCAGCCAGAACGACTTCAACGCGGGCACCACGGGTGCGGCGTCGGCGTAGAGCACCGTGCCTGCGAGGAACAGCAGGATCAGCACCGGCACCAGCAGGAACACCCACATGGCGCGGTAGCGCTGCTCGCGCAGGAGCGCGATCCCGACCAGCACGGCGGCCGCCGTCGCCATGGTGACGAACTCGTACATGTTGCCCAGCGGGAAGCGGTGGGTCGCGAAGCCGCGCAGCACGATCGCGCCCACGTGCAGCGCGATGGCCACCATGAGCACCGAGAACGCCATGTTGCCCAGCCGCTCCGACAGCGGCCGCCCCGCGGGCTCGCTGACGCGGCCGGGTCCCTGCGGTGTCGACCCGCCGCCCACCGTCACCAGCTCGCGCTCGGAGACCTGGCGGCTGCGCGCCGTCGCGTACTGCCAGATCAGCAGCACCAGCACCAGCGCGTACACCACGATCGCCGTCTTGAAGGCGAAATCGCTGTACCTGGCGATGGTCTCGTCGATCGGCATCGTCACTCTCCCGTGGTCTCGGCGTGCTCATCGAGCAGGCGCGCGCGCAGCCGGTCGAACTCGCCGCCCCAGCCCGCCTGGTCGGTCCTGGCGAGCCCGCCCATCTCTACTACAGTGCGTCGTTGGTCCACGGTACCGGCTGTGTCCTCGGCCGGGTAGACCCGCACCCAGATCCGCCTGCGCTTGATCAGCAGCGAGACCAGCAGGCCCGCCATCATCAGCAGCGCGCTCACCAGCACCCACTGCTGGGCCGGGTCGTGTGAGACCTGAAGATTCACGAACTCCTGCGCGCCGTCGAAGGTGACCTTGGTGCCGTTCGGCAGCGTGGTCGACTCGCCGGGGCGGAGATTGACCCTGGCCTCCTTGGCGAGCCTGCCCTGCTTGACCTGCTCGGGGTCGAGGGCGAACAACGATTGCGGCTTACCGGTGTCGAGGCCGGTGTCGCCGCGATAGATGTCGACCGCGACAGCGGGATCGTTCATCGCGGGGTACGCGGAGGACAGCAACGATCCGTGGAACATCGCCGTGGGCGCGAACAAGCCCTCGATCGCGATCTGGTTCTTGCGGCGCTCCTCGTCGGTGGCGTACATCCCACCGGGCGGGTCGATCCGCAGCACGCCGCTGGACAGGAACGTCGAGGCGTCGTCGGGCCGCCACTGAATGGACTCGGTGCGGGTCTGGCCGTTGGGGAAGGTCACCGTGAAGGTGGGCGCGTAGCCGTGTCCTTGCAGGTAGAGCCGGTCACCCGCGACGCGGAGCGGATGGTTGACCTGCACCCTGGTGTCGCGCCAGGTGTTCGTCCGCAGATCGTCGCCCGCCTGGTAGGAGAGGTTCGCGGTGAACATCTCCGCTTGCCCGTTGGTCAGGTAGTCGGCCTGGAAATCCTTCACCCGCACACAGACCGGGGTCATGCCGGTGCCGTCGTTGACGTTGCCCGCCTTGAACGAGTCGAACACCGCGGGCGAGGTGGTGCAGAAGCCGGGGCCGTTGTTCGCCAGCACGATGACGCTGCCCTCGTAGCCGAACAGCTTGCCCAGCGCGATGGCGACCAGCAGCCCGACCAGCGCGAGGTGGAACACCAGATTGCCGAGTTCGCGGGTGTAGCCCTTCTCCGCGGACAGCGCCAGTTCACCCTCGCGGGGGCCGGGGCGGACCTCGGTGCGCCAGCCGCGCAGCTGGGCGCGGGCGTGGTCGATCAGCTCCTGCGGCGACCGCTCGACCCGGGCCGCGTAGTGGTGCGGAAGCCTCGTCAGATTGCGCGGCGCGCGCACCGGCGGTGTGCGCAGAGCGCGGTAGTGGTCGAGCGTGCGCGGCAGGATGCAACCCACCAGCGAGATGAACAGCAGCACGTAGACGGCCGTGAACCAGAAACTGGAGAACACGTCGAACAGCTCGAAGCGGTCCATCCACGGGCCGAGCGTGGGCCGGCTCGCGATGTACTGCTCGACCTTCTGCTCGTTGAGGTTCCGCTGTGGCAGCAGCGCGCCGGGAATCGCGGCCAGGGCCAGCAGGAACAGCAGCACCAGGGCCGTGCGCATGCTGGTGAGCCCGCGCCAGGTGTTGCGCAGGAACGCCCAGGCCCGCCCGATCAGCGATTGACGCGGCGGACGCTCGGGGCTTTCGATCGTGGGGTGGTCGGTCACGGTCATATCGGCAGGGTCACCTCGGAGACGAACGCGTCCCGCACCCAGGCGACGAACTGGTCCCACGCCCCGGTGACCAGCGCGGCGCCGACCGCGACGAGCAACATGCCCCCGATGATCTGAATGGTGCGGGAATTGCGGCGCAGCCACCCGACCCCACGCAGCGCGCTGGCCGACCCGAACGCCAGCACCACGAACGGCAGACCGAGGCCGAGACAGTAGGCGACGATCAGCGCGACCCCGCGCACCGCCGTGGTCCCGTCGGTGCCCGCGGCCACGGCCATGACGCCCGACAACGTGGGGCCGAGGCACGGCGTCCATCCCAGCGCGAACACCCCGCCCAGCAGCGGCGCGCCCATGAGGCTGGTGAGCCTGCGCGGCTCCATCCGGGTGTCGCGCTGCAACGCGGGCACCAGGCCGATGAAGACCAAGCCCATCAGGATCGTCACCACACCGCCGATGCGTTGCAGCAGTTCCCGATTCACGTTGAGGGTCTGGATGACGCCGAACACGGTCGCGGTGGCGAGCACGAAGACCACGGTGAAACCGGCGACGAACAAACCGGCCGCACCCGCGACCCGCATCCGTCCCGACCGCAGCGGCCGCGCGGCAGTCGCGACGCGTCCGCCGGTGGCCTCCGCCACCGTGGCAGGCGGCGCCTCCGCGCCGACGAGTCCGGCCAGATAGGACAGGTACCCCGGCACCAGGGGCACCACACACGGCGAGGCGAACGACACCAGACCCGCGAGCAGGCACGCGCCGAGCGCCAGCAGCAGCGGCCCGGAGGCCGCCGTCTGCTGGAACGAATCACCGACTGCGGCGAGCACCATCACAGGTCCTCCCCGGTACGCGGCGCGGTGCGCGCGAGGGTCACACCGAGTCCTCCCGCGTTTCCTCCGGCGATCGTCCGGCGCCGCGGCGCGGCGCTACCGTGCGCTCGGTGGCCGCGGGTTCCTCGGCCGCGTCGAACGCCGGGAAGTCCAGCAACGACTCGGCCGCGACGCTGCGCGGCACGGTGGCGATGCCCGCCCACCGGTCGTCGACGGCCCATCCGCCGCCGATTCGTCGGGCGCCCTGCCGTGGCCGACAGGCACGCAGGTGGCGGGTACGACGGTCGCGATTCACTGTGATTCCTCCGCGGCGATACTTTCGACCACTGACTGCAGATCTTCGGCCAGCAGGGACCGCAGGAATACCGCGGCGACCCGGTGTTGCCGGTCGAGGACGAGCGTGGTGGGGATGACACTGGTAGGGAAATTCCCGCCGAGCGCCAAGAGCGTGCGCATCGACGGGTCGTAGACGGACGGGTAGCCGACCTTGTTGTCGACCACGAAGTCTTGGGCCTTGTCCTGTTGCGGGTCGCGGACGTTGATGCCGAGGAAGGCGACGCCTTTGTCCTTGGTCGCTTCGTAGACCTTTTCCAGGGCGGGTGCCTCGGCGCGGCACGGACCGCACCACTGGCCCCACAGGTTGAGTACCACGACCTTGCCCGCGTAGTCCTCCACCGAGGTGGTCTTGCCCGCGGTCATCAGGTCCGGACCGGCGAGTTTGCCGATGGTGCCGCGCGCGGCGGGCGGGTCGTAGCGGATGTCGGTCTTGCCGCCGGGCGAGACGAATTCGAAGGTGCCGCCCGAGGCCACCGCGTCCGAACCGGTCGAACAACCCGCGAGCGCGGCGATCAGCGCCACGCACGCGAGCAGAGCCGGCAGCACCCGCCCGGCGCGCGCCGAGGGCGGGATGGGGAACGCGGTGCGGTGCGTCATGCGCCGTGTACCGAAGGGTCCGAGCCGCCCGCTGGCTCGGAGTAGACGATGTCGACCAGCGTGTCGCCGTGATAGACGAGCGAGGTCAGCGAGGCTAGCGAGCACTGCCGTTGCCGGGGGTCGTGCCAGAGGCGCTGGCCCTGGAGGAACCGCCGAAGCGTCCACACGGGTAGCTGGTGGGAGACGAGCACCGCCTCCCGCCCGGCCGCTTCGACCCGGGCTTTGTTCACGGCCGCCAGCATGCGGTGCGCGATCTGGAGGTACGGCTCGCCCCAGGACGGAGTGAAGGGGTCGCGCAGCTTCCACCAGTGCCGCGGCTTGCGCAGCGCGCCGTCGCCGACCGAGACGCGCAGGCCTTCGAAGGTGTTGCCCGCCTCGATGAGGTTCTCGTCGGTGCGCACGATGACGTCGTGCTGCGCGGCGATCGGCTCGGCGGTCTCCTGAGCACGCTGCAGCGGCGACGCGATGACCACGGCGATGTCGTGATCGGCCAGGGTCCGCGCGACAGCGGCGGCCTGCGCACGGCCCGCCACCGAAAGGCTGAAGCCGGGCAGGCGGCCGTAGAGGATGCCGTTCGGGTTGTGCACCTCGCCGTGGCGCAGCACGTGCACGATCGTCTCGATCGCGGCGGCGCCGCCGTCGTGCACCCGATCGGTGGCGCTGGTCCGCGCGTCGGCGTGCTCCGCCGCCTCGGTTCCATTGGTCTCGGTCTCGGTCTCGGTCTCGGCCGGAGCCGGCTTGTCCCCTTTACGCGCCGCGACGACCTGCGCGTCCGACGACGCGGCAGCCGCCGCGAACTGGGCGCCCGCCTCGACCAGGCTGGATTCCTCGGATCCTGGCTCGGCGGTCTGCGTCCCGGCGCTCGCGGCGGCGAACTGCTCACCAGCGTCGATCACGGTCGCGTCCGCGGCCGGATCGACCGCAACGGCGGTCGCGCCATGCGTCGCGGTCACCTCCGGCGCGGTGGACGGCTTGGCCGGCTCGCGCCGGTCGGCATCGGGCTGATCGAGGTCGGAGGTCACGCGCGGGATCCTTCGGGGGTGGCGGCCGCCGCCGCGTGCGCGGCGGCGGGCAGGGCGGCAGCGATACGGTCGAACGCGTCCTCGTCGAGCGCCGCGGAGACGAACCACGCTTCGAACGCGCTCGGCGGCGCGTACACGCCACCGTCGAGCAGGGCGTGGAAGAACGCTGGATAGCGCCAGGTCTCGCTCGCCTTGGCGGCGGCGTAGTCGGTGACCGGGCGTTCGGCGAAGAACACGCTCACCATATTGCCTGCAAACTGGACCTGGTGCCCGACCCCCGCGGCGGTCAGCGCCGAGGTGAACAGTTCGCCGAGCCGCTGCGCGTTGCGGTCCAGCGCGGCGTACACCGCCTCGTCGGCCGCGCGCAGTGTGGCGAGGCCCGCGGCCACCGCGACCGGGTTACCGGACAGCGTCCCGGCCTGGTAGACCGGCCCGAGCGGCGCGAGGTGGTTCATGATCTCGGCGCGACCGCCGAACGCGGCCGCGGGCAGACCGCCGCTCATCACCTTGCCGAAGGTGTAGAGGTCGCCTGCGATGCCTTCCCGGCCGAACCAACCCGCGGCGCTGACCCGGAATCCGGTCATCACCTCGTCCATGACGAGCAGCGCCCCGTGCTCGGCGGTGAGCGCGCGCAGTCCCGCGTTGAATCCGGGCAGCGGCGCCACCGCGCCCATGTTGCCCGCCGCCGCCTCGGTGATCACGCAGGCGATCTGACCCGGGTTCGCGGCGAACGCGGCGGCGACGGCGTCGATGTCGTTGTAGGGCAGCACAATGGTGTCGGCGGCCTGCGCGCCCGTCACGCCGGGCGAGGTGGGCAGCCCGAGCGTGGCGACGCCGGAGCCCGCGTCGGCGAGCAGCGCGTCGACGTGGCCGTGATAACAACCGGCGAACTTGATGATCTTGGTGCGTCCGGTGTAGCCGCGGGCCAGCCGGACCGCGCTCATCGTCGCCTCGGTGCCCGAGTTCACCAGCCGCACCCGCTCCACCGGCGTGACCCGCCGCACGATCTCCTCGGCGAGTTCGATCTCGGCCTCGGTCGGCGCGCCGAAGGACAGGCCGCCGCTCGCCGCGCCGCGCACCGCCTCGACTACCGCCGGATGCGCGTGGCCGAGGATCATCGGCCCCCAGGAGCAGACCAGGTCGACGTACTCGTTGCCGTCCGCGTCGACGAGCCTCCAGCCGTCGGCCGAGGCGATGAATCGCGGTGTGCCGCCGACGGATCGAAATGCCCGCACCGGGGAGTTGACGCCACCCGGAATCACCGAACTCGCCCGGTCGAAGAGCTGAGCGGAAACCGGCACAGCGGCACTGGTCACGCGCGGAGAAGAACTCACGAGTTCCAGTCTCTCAGCACCGGAAAATCGGCTTGACGACAGGGTGTAGTGCAGTGATGCAGGCCGCAGCCGCCCGGCAACACGCCGAGGTGGGGTTCGCGCGGATTTCGATCGCTGAGCGGTTGCCGGTGCGTAGTCTCAGCTCACATTCGTCCATCGTTCGGGAGGGTCTGCATGCGGATTGCCATCGTCAGCGTGGGTGTGCTCGCCGTCGTCGCGGGGGCCGCAATGGCACTCGGCGCCGGATCCGCCGCCGCGCAGCCGCTCGATCAAATCGACGACGTGCGGCTGGCCATCCCCTTGGACCACACGGCGACCGCAGCGCTGGCGGGCGGGCCGATTCCCGCCGTGGTCACCATGTTCGTCCCGCCCAGCCGGATCGGCGCCGGACTGAAGAACGACTCCGCGATCTACCGCGACGACCGCGGTGCGGTGCACGCCACACTGCGCCAGGTGGTGCTGGAGGCGGCGGGCCATCCGGACGGCACGGTCACCGTCTACCTGAACGCCCCCGGCACCCGCGACGGCCGTGTGCTGGACATCTACCAGCACTGGAACTGAACGGGCGCCGGGCCGCCGCCGTCAGGCGTACATGCAGGGGACCTGCGCCGACATCGTGTGCAGGAAGCACATGAACCCGTTGTAAGGGCCCGCGGATCCGGAATCCGGCACCAGGATCGGCGCATCGACCGGGTTCGCGTCCTCCAGTGGCAGTCCCGGGGTCGCGCCTGCGGGCGCGGCCCCGAGTCCGAGGGCGGCGGCCACGGCAAACGCGGCACAAATCTTCACGGCGAACCGGTTCATCGAACACTTTCCTTCATCGACGCACGTACCAAATACGGCCGAAATACTAACGGCCCCAGGGCCATTCCAACCAAAGCGCACGGTCGGCGGGCGTCGGGCGCCGAACCGGGGGCGGTAGCACGGTAACCCGCCTGCGCGCGGTCCGCAGCGGTTAGCAGGCAATCCATGGCTACGTGATGCCCAGACAGAACGCGGCGAAGCCGGTCGTCACCAGGCACGCCAACGGCGTCGGCAGCGCGTGCAGCAGCGGTGCCGGCGGCGTGGCCGCAAAGGCGGGTGTCACCGGAACAGGCTCTCGCGGAACGGTTTCGGCGGACGCGGTGGCTGGTACGGCTGCGGCCGCGCCGATCACACCGGCCGCCACCGCACCGAAAAGTGTTCGCTGGACAGTTGGTTTCATGTGATCGGCGTTCCCGCCGCGCGCGGCATGAAACGACCGCAGACGAATTCGCGTCGATCAGCGCACGGCTCCGGCGCCACGCAGTCCACGCGCGAGCCGGGCCGCGGCGTCGATGGCGAGCACACCGGCCACCGCGACGAGCAGCGTGGCCAATAGCCACCAAGGCGCGGCATAGCGGATCGCGGTGAAACCCGGGGCGTCGCCGGACGGCGGGAAATCGGTGGTGCGCATGCCCGCGCGTGCGCTCAACGCCGCCCCGATCAGCGCGAGCACGAACAGATCCACTTCCACCAGCACCGCGACCAGCCAGCGCCTCATCGGTCCACTCCGTCCGAACTGCGTTGGACGGCCTCGGTCAACGCCGCGCGCAGCGCCTTGTGGTCTCTGGCCCAGGCCTGCACCAGGCTGCCGTCGGCCAGCCGCAGCCCGATGCCGGTGCGGCGGCGCGGCACGCCGGTCAGCTCACCGAGCGCCCTGGCCGACTCCCACTCTTCGTCGTCCCAGGAGTTCTCGTCCCGTTCCGGCATGACCTCCGCGATCGAGCTCAGCGGGAGCGACTCGGTGCCCGAACGCAGCGTCTCCACGGTGAGTTCGACGCCGACGTGCCGTTTGCCCGCGACCACTTGCAGTGCGACGAAACCGGCGATCAGCGCGGCACAGAACAGCAGGGCGAACCAGTGCACGTCACCACCGGTGACGAGTTCCAGGACGAGAACGGCCAGGCACAGGATCGGCCCGTAGGCTACGGCGCGCCAGCGGGCGCCCGGCTCGGTGAACAAGACGGCTTCGGCGGTCACGCCGGAGCCCCCGCGGCAGCGTGGACCAAGGCGGAGAGCGGAATCAGCGACTCAAGCCGGGCAGCAACAGCACGGCGACGGTCAGCACGGCGAACAGAATCAGCAGACTCAAGACGGCCAGATCCCGCCGAATGCTGTGCGGCTGCTGGATCACCACTCGCATCGATGCCTCCGATCCTCCGGAGCCATTTGCCGAGTTCCCGCGCGTAATAAGCGACAACGAACGGCAGACGACTACCGGTTTCCACGTCCACTGTGACAACCCTCACCATACATGCCGGACTGTCTCGGACAAATTGGAAACCTGTTCCATTCAGAGCCTCAACGCCTGCCCGGCTGGAAGTAAGCGGTGGCTTCGGGCCGGTGGGACAGATAGATGGCGCCGACCGCGAGCACGCCCTGCACGATGGAAGCACCGCCCGCGACGAGCGAGGCCGTCCCGGTCACCGCGTCGATGGCCAGCAACGCGCCGACGCCGATCACCACGGACCAGGCGCCGAGGACCGTCAGCACGGTGCGCGCCCACGGTTTGCCACGCCCGAACTGGTGCACGATCACCAGCGCGAGCGCGGACAGACCGAGCCCGATCAGCACCACGACCACGTAGACCAGCGACACCATCAGCTCGGCGCTGGCCATCGTGACCTTCGGATCCTGCATCCTGGCCTGCTCGAAGACCTGTTCGGCGAACGTGCGCCGCTGATCCAGGGCAGCGACGATCGAGGCGATCAACTGCACCACGCCGAATCCGACGACACCCCACCACAGCTGCCGCGCGGTACCGACGTCCTCCGGCATCGGGGGCCGGGCCGAGCCCGCGGCGAACGGTCCCGCCATATTCGTCACGACAGCCAGTTCGCGGCCTCGGTCGCCCAGTAGGTGAGCACGAAGTCCGCGCCGGCCCGGCGAATGCTCAGCAGCGACTCGAGGACGGCGCCGCGGCGGTCGATCCAGCCGCGCTCGGCGGCGGCGGTGATCATCGCATACTCGCCGGAGATCTGGTAGGCGGCGACCGGGACCGTCGAGTGATCGGCGACCTCGCGCAGAATGTCCAGATACGACATGGCCGGCTTGACCATGACGATGTCCGCGCCCTCGGCCAGGTCCAGCTCCAGTTCGCGGATCGCCTCGCGCCGATTCGCCGGGTTCTGCTGGTAGGTGCGCCGGTCGCCTTCCAACGAGGAAGCGACGGCTTCCCGGAACGGTCCGTAGAACGCCGAAGCGTATTTGGCGGAGTAGGCCAGGATGCCGGTATCGATGCGCCCGGCCGCGTCCAGACCGCGCCGGATCGCGCCGACCTGGCCGTCCATCATGCCGCTGGTGCCGAGCAGGTCGGCGCCCGCCTCGGCCTGGGCGAGCGCCATCTCGACGTAGCGGTCCAGCGTCGCGTCGTTGTCGACCGCGCCGTCGGCCGCGAGCACACCGCAGTGCCCGTGATCGGTGAACTCGTCCAGGCAGGTGTCGGCCATGACCACCGTCGAGTCGCCCACCTCGTCGGCGAGGGCGCGCAGGCCGCGGTTGAGGATGCCGCGCGGATCGCTGGCCGCGCTGCCGACCGCGTCCTTGTCCTCCGGACGCGGCACGCCGAACAGCATGATGCCGCCGACACCCGCCGCGACCGCCTCGACCGCCGCCTTGCGCAGCGAGTCGAGCGAGTGCTGCACCACGCCCGGCATGGAGCCGATCGGACGCGGCTCCGCCAAGCCGTCGGCCACGAACATCGGCAGCACCAATTGCCGTGGTTCGAGTGTGGTTTCGGCCACGAGACGGCGCAGAGCGGGAGTACGGCGCAACCGCCGTGGGCGGTCCATTCCGGTCATGAATCGCACGATACGCCCGGCGCGATCCGCTGTCGCGAGCGCCCGTGGCCCGCTCCGCGACGCCGAGCCCGACCCTCTGGGACAGCTGCCGCGCGTTACCCGGCGATCACCCACGCCATCCGAGTGATAACAGTGTGCGAAATCACACATTACCCCCCTGGCGAAGGCGCATACTCCGACTAGGCGAGACCCGCTGGGGGACAAGCATGACCGATCCGCACATCGACATCTCGCTGGCCAGAGCCGCCGACTTCGAATCGTGGGCGGCGGTGTTGCTGGCCGACTGGTGGCCCGTGCTCACCGACGGTCTGCCTCCGCCCGCGTTCATGCTGCGGGTCTGGCGTGCCACCGACGCCACCGGGCAGAACTTCGCCGTGGAGTTCGTCGCACGACAATCGGCCGCGCCCGAGGTGATGCCGGGCGCGCACGTCGCCTTCCGGATGCTCGGCATCCGGCCCGACGAGCCCGAGTGGATACGCAGCCGGGGGACGCACCTGGCCGGCGGCACCGAGGACGCCATCGTCCAGTTGCGCTTCTCCGACACCGCCCGCTGCGTCTTCCTCCGCCTGCAGAGCAGGCCGTGCCAGGTGACGGAGGCGGCGGGCCTACGACTGTGCGCAGGGGCGGAGACCAGTCTCCGGTTTCCGGACACCACTTCGGGGCCGCTGGACGTGCGCGTGGCCCGCAACAGCGCACGGCATCTGCTCGCCCAGCACAGCGCACGGCATGCCACCCCGGCCGATCCCTTACAGCTCGGGCCGCCGCAGCGGGTCGCCGACATCGGCTGGGCCTTCATCTTCCCGTGGTCGACCACATCCTGGTACCTCGACGGCTCGGTACCCACGCTTCCGCCGGGCAGCCGCGGGCCGATCGTGGTCGTCAAGGACACCGGACACACCTGGCTGCTGGACAGCCTCCGCAACTACGACGCGCAGCTGACCGCATACGCGCACGCGAACGGGTACCGCGTCCCGATGGAACAGGCGCGATGATGGACGGCGTGGTGTTCCGCGAGACGGGCTGTTGAGATGACCGAGCCGCCGAGCGAGGTCGAGTTGGTCGCCATGCAACGGCGCGCCGAAGCGCTGTGGCACGCGGGCGACGCGGCGGGCGCCGAACGCTGGCTGCGCCGGGCCGCCGCGGGTGGCAGCGCGCCGGCGATGGGCATGCTCGGCGCGCTGCTTGGAGCCGACGGGCGGATCGGCGAGGGGATCCACTGGCTGGAGACCGCCGCCGGCCGCGGCAACGAGGCGGCGGGGATGCAGCTGGGCCTGCTGCACACCGAGCGCGGGAATATCGATGAGGCGGAGCGCTGGTTGCGGCCGGCCGCCGAGCGCGGGTTGCCGGAAGCCCTCTGCAATATGGGCGTCATCGCCAACCGGCGTGGACGCGACGAAGAGGCCGAGCAGTGGTACGAACGAGCCGTCCGCGCCGGAAATCCCACGGCCATGCGCAGTCTCGGCTTGCGCTTGGCGCGCCGCGGCGAATTCGACCGTGCGATCGACCTGCTCACCGAGGCCGCGCGGCGGGGTAGGACCGATGCGATGGCGGTGCTCGGCGCCTTGCATCTGGACCGCGGCGAGCCGATCGAGGGTGAGCGGTGGTTGCGCAAGGGCGCCGAGGCGGGCGACCCGGACTCGATGTTCCACCTCGCGCTGTTGCTGCGCGCCGCCAACACCCCCTACCTCGCAGGCGATTTCGCCGACCCCGAGGTGCTGCGGACCGCCGCCGCCATCGCGACCGGCCGCACTCCGGCGCAGCGGGAAGCCAGGCAGTGGCTGGAACGCGCGGCCGCGCTCGGCCATCCGCAGTCGATGCGACTGTTGCACGATCTGTGAGCCGCTGGACGCTCGAAAACCCTTCTGGCCAGCCAAGTTTGTCGGTCCCCCCGGGTACAATCGAAGGTACGTTCGAGGGGGCTCGCCCGCCCCCGATCGCCACGGGAGGGATGCCAATGCGCACACCACAAACCGTTCTCATCGATCGCC
This sequence comes from Nocardia sp. NPDC059691, assembly GCF_042733915.1. Classification (NCBI taxonomy): domain Bacteria; kingdom Bacillati; phylum Actinomycetota; class Actinomycetes; order Mycobacteriales; family Nocardiaceae; genus Nocardia; species Nocardia sp. NPDC059691. The sequence goes on from NZ_JBHWFB010000012.1 coordinate 199,079, forward strand.
CCTACACCCCTTTGCAGAAGCGCCCGCTGCCTCCGGGCCGCCCCAAGGCGTGGTACGTCCTGCACAACCGGCGGCTCAAGGCGATGCGCCTGGCGATCGCACTGCTCGACTCCGGCGTCTACGCACCGAGTTACGCCACGAACAAGCGAATCAGGCACACCGCCGAGGTAATCGGCATCCGCCCACCCTCCGACGCCACCTGCTCCATGGTCCGCACCTTGATGCGCAGGCGGTACTGAGATCCGATCCCTCGTTCGTGGTCGCGAGCCGCATCCACGCGCATTCGCGACCGCGAACGAGTGGAAGGACGTGCAATACACAAGACCGAGTGCGGACCCGGGGCCCACGGCCAGTGCGCTGCACAGCCCACATTGCACCGCAGGTCGTGATTCGCCGACGCGGCATCGCCCAACTCGCTCCTGCCGCCCGACAGCCAGACCGTGCACTGCACCGCCCATTCGCGACCTGGATCGCGCACCACTGACATCTCATCGGCGGAACTACGCGGCGACCGCAAAGCATCAAGCGCTACGCGCCTGCTTCGCATTCAGGCCGGCTGGACCGCAACGCTCGCTCCTGACGCCGTGCCGCGCACCGATCCCGAACGGCTTGCTCCCACTGCGAGAAGCCGCTCATCCAGCCGCTTCAGCTCACCAAAGGTATCGAGCGAGCGAGGCCAACCATCGGCTGGCCGAGGCCCGGCACGTCAACCCGGTGGCCGCGGGGAACTGCCCTGATTCGGAACAGCCCACCCCGGGCACAACAGCGGACGCCCGTGACGCGCCCGGCGCACCGCAAACCACCGGTCTCGAGCGAAACGAGATCGAGCCTGTTCCGTTCGCGGCGCGAAGGCGCGGCCGATTACCTACTGCGGCGGCTCTTCTTGCGCGGCGGCGGCAGGAGTCCTTCGGCGCGCAGCCGGGCCGCGTGCTCGGCCAGCGCTTCGACCAGAGGACCGACCTGGGCCACGTCGGGCTGCACGTCAACGCGCAGGCCGAATTCGATGGCGGTTTCGGCGGTCTTGGGGCCGATGCAGGCCACGATGGTGCGGGCGTGCGGCTTGCCCGCGATGCCGACCAGGTTGCGCACCGTGGAGGACGAGGTGAACAGGACCGCGTCGAAACCGCCGGTCTTGATCATCTCGCGGGTCTCCGCGGGCGGCGGCGAAGCGCGCACCGTGCGGTAGGCCGTGACGTCGTCGATCTCCCAGCCGCGATCGCGCAGGCCCTCGGCCAGCGTCTCGGTGGCGATGTCGGCGCGCGGCAGCAGCACCCGGTTCACCGGGTCGAACACGTCGTCGTAAGGCGGGAAGTCGGCCAGCAGGCCCTCGGAGGACTGCTCGCCGCTGGGCACCAGCTCGGGGTTGATGCCGAACGACCGCACCTTGTCGGCGGTGGCCTCCCCCACGCAGGCGATCTTCACACCGGAGAACGCCCGCGCGTCCAGACCGAACTCGGCGAACTTCTCCCACACCGCGCGGACCGCGTTGGTGGAGGTGAACACCACCCACTGGTAGCGACCGTCGACCAAACCCTTGACCGCGCGCTCCATCTGGGCGGGGCTGCGCGGCGGCTCGACCGCGATGGTCGGCACCTCCATCGGGATGGCGCCGTGCGTGACGAGCCGTTCGCTCATCTCCGCCGCCTGGTCCTTGGTGCGCGGCACCAGCACGGTCCAGCCGTACAGCGCGCGCGACTCCCACCAGGACATCTTCGAGCGTTGCGCGACCACCTTGCCGATGGTCACCACCAGCGGGCCGACCAGTTCGGATGCGGCGCTGTTCAGCGTGGCCAGAGTGGCCTCGATGGTGCGCTGCTGGCGGGTGGTGCCCCGTACCGTCACCGCGACCGGGGTCTGCGGCGCCATGCCGTGCTCGACCAGGGCGCTCGCGGTCTCCGCGAGATGACCCGAGGTCGAGTGCAGGACCAGCGGGCCGGGCGCGGCCGCGAGCGCGGCCCAGTCGACCTCGCCGCGCACGTCCGCCTCGGTGTGCCCGGAACCGAGCGCGATGCCTGCGTAGCTGGGCACCGCGGAGCCGTTGGGCAGGCCGGGCAGCACCTCGAAGACCATGTGCGAGCGGGTGACGGCGTTGACCTCGGCGATCACCGAATCGGTGGTCAGCGGGTCGCCCGCGACCACGCGCACCACGTCGTGCCCGGCACGCGCTTCGGCGATGAGCGTCTTGGCCACCTCGGCCGGCTCGCCGAGCGCGGGCCGCACGTCGACGGGACGTTCGCCGTCGGGCCCCGGCTCGACCGAGGTGCCGATCAGGGCGAGCACACCCTTGTCGACATCCGGGTCGGTGAACGCCAGCGTCGCCCGCCCGATGACCTCACGGGCCCGCACTGTGAGCAGCGCCGGGTCACCCGGACCCGATCCGACGAAAAGGATGCGACCGGGGTGCTTCTTCGTGGCTCGGCTCATGCCTGCACCTCGCTTGCGCTCGGCTCCGGCATACCCGAAGGCACGGTGCCTATGCTTCCGCTCATCGGCTGTTCTCCATTGGGCTGGGGTTGGGCAAGTCTGTGGCGGGCGAACTCACCGCCCGGGTGGGGGAACCGTCGTCCGGTTCGGTGGCGAGCAACTCGCGCGCACCCATGTCGAGCAACTCGCGGGCAAGCGCGCGGCCGAGCTCGGCGGCGTCGTCCGGGGCGCCGACCACCGATGCGCGCAGCACGTCGGATCCGTCGACGGCCGCCGCGCACGCGCGCAGCGACAGCTCGTCCACGATCCGCCCTTCGTCGTCGAGCGATTCGACCACCTCGGCGAGCGCACCGATCGGTGCGGTGCAGCCCGCCTCGAGTTCGGCCAGCAGCGACCGCTCGGCGACGACCGACGCGCGGGTGGCCGCGTCATCGAGGCCGGAAAGGATCTCCACCAGCGCGGTGTGGTCGCTGCGGCATTCGACCGCGAGCGCGCCCTGCGCGGGAGCGGAGAGCATCTGCACCGGCTCCAGCGACTCGGTGACCGCGTCCAGCCGATCGATGCGAGCCAGTCCGGCTCTGGCCACCACCACGGCGTCCAACTCGCCCTCGCGGACCTTGCGCAGCCGGGTGTCCAGGTTGCCGCGCAGCGGGACGATGTCCAGACCGAGCCCGAGCGCCCGCAACTGGGCGGCGCGACGCGGCGCGGAGGTGCCGACCTTGGCGCCCGCGGGCAACTCGCCGAGGACCAGTCCGTCGCGCGCGACCAGCGCGTCACGCGGGTCCTCCCTGGGCGGGATGGCGGCGATGGTGAAGCGCGGGTCCTGCGCGGTCGGCAAGTCCTTGTAGGAGTGCACGGCGATGTCGATCGCGCCCGCCGCCAGCTCGTCGCGTAGCGCGGAGGTGAACACGCCGACGCCGATCTTCTGCACCGGGTCCGACGACAGGTCACCGGCGGTCTTGATGACGACCAACTCGGCGGGCTGCCCGGCCGCGATCAGCGCGTCGCGCACCGTGCCCGCCTGGGTCAGCGCGAGCAGGCTCCCGCGGGTGCCGATCCGCCACGGGGCACGAGTGCCTTCCGCGGTGGCGTTGCCTTCTCGGTGAACCATGGTCATGCCGTCTGCCCCTGTTCCTCGCCGCGATGGCCCGCGGTGAAGTCGTCGGCCAGCGCGATCTCCCCGTCGGCCAATGTGATCTCGGCGCGGTCGTCCGCGAGCGCGGTGATCTCCATCGGCGCGGCGACCGCCTGGGCCGCGCCCGGCTTCAGTTCGAACAATTCGCGTAGCGCCTCGGCGTAGCTGTCGCCGCCCGGCGTGGAGGCGAGCTGCTTGACCCGCACCGTCGGCGCGTGCAGCAGTTTGTCGACCACCCGGCGCACCGTGCGCGCGACCTCGTCGCGTTCCGGGTCGGCGAGGCCGGGCAGCCGCGAATCCAAACGCAGCAGTTCGGCCTCGACCACCTCCGCCGCACGCTGGCGCAGCGCCGCCACCGTGGGGGTGACCTCGGCCATCCGCTGTCCGGCGAGATACTTCGCGAGCTCGTCGGCGACGATCGATCGGGCGGCCGCCGTGTCGTCGGCGGCGGCGCCCGCGGCCGGATCGCGCTGCAAGGTCTCGATGTCGATGAGCGTGACGCCGGGCAGTCCGGCCACGGCGTGCTCCACATCGCGCGGCAAGCCGAGATCGCAGAACACCAACGGCCGGTCCACCGTGGCGAATTCCTCGCCGCGCTCGCGGTCGGTGAGCGCGCGGTGGGTGTCGGCGAGCGTCACGACCGCGCCGACCGCGCCGGTGCAGGTGACCACCACGTCGGTCGCGGACATCGCCTCGGTGAGCCGGGACAGCTCCATGGCCTCGGCCTCGACGCCGTGCGTCCGCGCGGTCTCGGCGAGCCTGCGCGCCCGCGCGATGGTGCGGTTCACCACGATGATCCGGCCGATCCCGGCTCGGGAGAGATGCGCGACCGCGAGACCGCCCATGGCCCCCGCTCCGACCACCGCGGCGGTCCGGCCGGCCAGGGGGCCGAGCACCTGCTGCGCGCGATCGAGCGCGACCGACACCACCGACGCGCCCGCGCGGTCGATGCCGGTTTCGGCGTGCACCCGCTTGCCGACCCGCAGCGCGTGCTGCGCCAGCTCGTGCAGGGTCCGCCCGACCGCGCGCTGCGCGTCGGCGGAGGCGTAGGCCCCGCGAATCTGGCTGAGCACCTGCTGCTCGCCGACCACCATCGAGTCCAGGCCACTGGCGACCGCGAACAGATGCTCGGCGGCGGCCTCGGAGTAGCGGACGTAGGCGTGCTTGGTCAGATCCGGCATCGGCAGGCCGGAGTGCTTGGTCAGCAGATCGCCGATCTCGGCGAGACCGCCGTGGAAGGCGTCGACCACCGCGTAGACCTCGACCCGGTTGCACGTGGAGACGATCATCGCCTCGGACACATGACTCGAGGAGATCAGGCGGTCGATCAGCTTCGGCCGGTCGGTGTCGGTGACGGCCACCTTCTCCAGCACGGGAACCGGCGCGCTGCGGTGCGAGATGCCGACGAGGAGAACGCTCATGCCGTCACCGTCCCGGCACGAACGGAATCCTCCGCCGTGCTGTACTGCATGATCCGCTCGCTGCGCTCACTCATGGTGTGACCACCGATCCCTTGCTGCTTGGCTCCGTTGCCGTATGCGAGGTTGCCGTATGCGGGGTTGCCGAGTGCTGGAGTGCCGGATGCGAAGTCGGCAGGCGGTGCGCGATGCGACCCGACCCGGCGTGCGCGACCTCCGGCAGCGGAGCCTGCTCCGCGTTGCGCACCCGTTCGAACGACAACATCTGCATCTCGACGGCCAGGTCGACACGACGGACCTCGACCGTGGCCGGTGCGACCAGCTCGCAGGGGGCGAAACTCAGAATCGACTGCAGTCCGAACGCGACGAGCCGATCGCACACGTCCTGGGCCGCGTCGTCGGGAACGGTGATCACCGCGATGGTCGGCTCCAGCTCGGCGACCGCCGCGGCCAGCTCCGCGACGTCGCGCACCACCAGTCCGGCGACCGGCATGCCGATCACCGCGGGGTCGCTGTCGAGAATGCCGACCACGGTGAAACCGCGCCGCTGGAACCCGCCGTAGCCCACCAGCGCCCGGCCCAGGTTTCCCGCGCCGACCAGCACGACACGGTGGCCCTGCGACAGACCGAGCACATCCTCGATCCGGGAGCGGAGCTTGGCAACGTCGTAGCCGACGCCCCGAACGCCGTTGGGGCCGAGGAAGGATAGATCCTTGCGCAATTTGGCCGAATTGACACCCGCCGCGACAGCCAGTTCCTCACTCGATACGATGGCAACACCGTCGTCGGCCAACATGGCGAGGACCCGAAGATAGGTAGCCAGCCGCGCGACGGTGGCCTGCGGGATGTCCTTCTGCAGAGCCCTGCCGGAGACGCCGCCTGGCGCCTCATGCTGCTCTGTCACGTCGTCGGCTCCTCGTCCCGGGCCTCGGGCTCCGGTTCGTCGCTCGACCCTTCTGACCCGGGGGCGGTCCGGTGCCATGGTGTCGAAGTTTCGGATTTCGGGGCGGCTCCGCAGCCTCGGCATGCGGGTCGCGTTGCCACCACCGTAACTGCTTGTGAAGCCCTGCACAAAGTCGGTGAAATTGGCCTCATTTTCCGCCGCGACCAGCACAGTGGCCGAATCGGACGGAAAACCGCGCGCTCAGCGCTCCAGGTCGGCCCGCAATCGAGTCTCGTCGACATCGAAATAGCTGTGTTCGCGGCCGTCGAGCAGGACGACGGGAAGCCGGTCGCCGTACTCCGCGCGCAGGCCAGGGTCGGTAGCGGCGGCTTCGTCGACGTCGACGGTCGCCGGTTCGAAACCGAATTCGGCGCAGATCACGCGCAGCTGTTCCAGTGCCGTCGCACACAGTCCACAGCCCGCGCGAGTCAGCAATGTCACCGAATGTGTGTGATTGGTCATGACCGGAATTCAATCAGCGGCCGGAACGCCATGCGGGCTCGGTGCGCGCCACGCGATTGTGTCGCGCGCCGCCTTCTGCCGTGACTGTCGGCCGATCCGGCTACTGTTGACATGGTTCGCGCGACGGGCGGAGGTACTGGTGCCGGAACGATCGAAGGTGGCGAGGGCCGGATTCATCGCGGGACGATTCGGTGAGTTTCCGGCGCGGTGGAATCTGAGCCAGATGGGCCAGGGTCTGCAGGACCAGCTCGCCCGCATCTCGCGCAGCCCCTTCGGCCCGAGTGAAGAGGAATTGCGGGCCAATCTGGCCGGTGAGGCGAGCGCGGACGCGGCGCTGACCCTGCACGACGCCGAGCTCGCCGCGGGCGAGGTGGAGGCCGCTGGTCCCGAGGCGCCGCGCGACCTGACCGCGGCGGCGTTCTTCGACGTCGACAACACGATGGTGCAGGGCGCCTCGATCGTGCATTTCGCCCGCGGTCTGGCGGCGCGCAAGTACTTCAAGACCTCCGATCTGGTGGATGTCGCCTGGAAACAGGTGAAGTTCCGGGTCACCGGCAAGGAGAGCAGCACCGACATGGCCAGCGGCAAGGAGAAGGCGCTGGCGTTCATCGCCGGGCGCTCGACCGCCGAACTGGCCGCGCTGGGCGAGGAGATCTACGACGAGATCATCGCCGACAAGATCTGGCCCGGCACCCGCGCCCTCGCGCAGATGCACCTGGACGCGGGCCAGCAGGTGTGGCTGGTGACCGCGACCCCGGTGGAGCTGGCGCAGGTGATCGCGAAGCGGCTCGGGCTCACCGGAGCGCTGGGCACCGTGGCCGAGAGTGTCGACGGGAAGTTCACCGGACGCCTGGTTGGCGACATCCTGCACGGACTCGGCAAAGCGCATGCTGTGCGCACCCTGGCGATCCGCGAGGGCCTGAACCTCAAGCGGTGCACCGCGTACTCCGACAGCCACAACGATGTGCCGATGCTCTCGCTGGTCGGCACCGCCGTCGCGATCAACCCGGACTCGGATCTACGCGAGGTCGCCAAGAACCGCGGCTGGGAGATCCGCGACTTCCGAACCGGCCGCAAGGCGGCAAAGATCGGCGTACCCACCGCCCTGGCCCTCGGCGCAGCGGGCGGTGCCGTAGCGGGGGGGGGTAACCCCCGCCCCGACCGGTACAATGCCCTACAATTACCCCAGGAAAAAGTTGGGGGGTTTGTGGGGAAGTTGTTGTTGGGATGGGGGTTGGTG
>NZ_JBHWFB010000012.1:206710-318254 GCF_042733915.1 Nocardia sp. NPDC059691
CCGCCCTCCCGGGGGGGGTGATTCGAGCATATCCCCTACGGGGCCGTCGGGCGTATTGGGGGGGACTCCCCGCGCCCGGGCCGGGGGGGGGGGGGGGGGGTGGGGCGGGGGCGGCTGCACCCCCCCGCCGCGACGGTTCCTAGCGCATCCTCTACCCCGTGAAAACGTTGCGGCGTTTGGTGAGCAGTTTGTAGAGCGTCTGCTGGATGGTCTCGCGCACTTGATCGGTGACCTCGAACATGGTCATCGGGTCGTCGGCGGCCTCGGGCTCGTACGGCGCGGTCGGGATGGGGGCGCCGAATTCGATGTACCACTTCGACGGCAGCGGCACCGCGCCCAGCGGGCCGAGGTGCGGGAAAAGCGGCGTCACGGGGAAATACGGGAGACCCAGGAGCCGGGCCAGCGGCTTGAGGTCGGCCAGCTTCGGGTAGATCTCCTCGGAGCCGACGATGGAGCACGGGATGATCGGCACGCCGGTGCGCACCGCGGCGGCGACGAAGCCGCCGCGACCGAAGCGCTGCAGCTTGTAGCGATCGGTGTACTGCTTGCCGACGCCCTTGAAGCCTTCGGGGAACACGCCGGTCAGCTCGCCGGAGCGCAGCAGCCGTTCGGCGTCCTCCCGGCAGGCCAGCGTGTGGCCCGCCCGGCGAGCCAGCACCCCGAGCACCGGCGTCTCGAAGATCAGGTCGGCCGCCAGCAAGCGCAACGCGCGCTGCTTGGGATGCCGATCGTGCACGGCCAGCTGCAGCATCAGACCGTCGATCGGCACGGTGCCCGCGTGGTTGGCCACGATCAGCGCGCCGCCGGCTTCCGGGAGATTGTCCATGCCGCTGACCTCCACCCGGAACCACAGGTCCGACAGCGGACGCAGGGCGGGCAGGATGACCGACTCGAGCAGATGCTCGTCGAAACCGAACTCGTCGACCTGGTAGTCGCCGGTGAGCCTGCGGCGCGCGAAATCCGCGGTCTTGGAGATCTGCTTGCCGAGCGCGCCGCGCAGCATGCCCGACAGCGACTGGGGCGCGGCGGGCGCGACCGCCGCGCGCCGCTCCACCAGCGACGTCACCGGACTCGGAGCGGCCAGCCTGCGTGGCGCCGGCCGCTGGCGCGCCTCGATCTGGAGGTCGTGGAGTCGGATGACTTTCGCTACGTCGTTCATTGGTGTGCTCCCGTACCGGCCCCGAGCAGGCCGAGCAGTTTGTGTTCTGCGGCGTCGATCCACGCTGGATCGACCACGGGCCGCAACGCTGCGCCCCCGATGAAGTCGTCGAATGCCTGCACCGTCGTCCAGCGCGGCACGAACCCGAATTCGGTGCGCATGCGCGTGGTGTCCAGGCCACAACCGAAGTGGAAATAGTCGAGCTGTTCGGCGGAGAACTCCCGCAGCACCGGGCCCATGAGCAGGCGACCCGCGGTGCGGAACACCGTGAAGGGAACGGGCAACTCGATCCGGCCCGCCCGCCGGACCGCCTGCGACAGCGAGAGCGCGCCGTCGCCCGCGATGTTGTACGTGCCACCTGCCGCGCCGCGCGCCGCGTGGGTCAACGCGGCCACCGCGTCCTCCTCGTGCAGCAGCTGCATTCTGGCGTCCCGGCCGAATACGGTCGGGGTCACCGGCGAACGCAGATATTGCGCGCCGCGGGCGGCCAGCCGCGGGCCGACGATGGGGGCGAATCGCAGAATTGACGTGGCGATATCGGGGCGCCGCCGGGCCAGCCCACGAACATAACCCTCTATATCGATCATGTCCCGCGCGAACCCACCGCGCGGCGGTGTGCGCGCGCTCATTTCCTCGGTGAATTTCGCGGGATCCTTGGCGCTGCAACCGTAAACCGCCGACGAGGAGCGCAGCACCACCCGGCGCACCGAAGCCACCTTCTGGCACACCGCGAACAGCTGCATCGCGCCGAGGACGTTGTAATCCTTCATCACCGCGCGACCGCCGCCCGCGGGCGGGCGCGTCAGCAGCGCGGTGTGCACCACGGTATCCACCTCGCCACCATCGATCACCTTACGGATCAACGGATTTCGAATGTCCGCCCGGACGAATTCCGCGCGGCCCATGCGCCGCTGCAACTCTCGGCTCGGCGTCATCGTGTCGACGGCGAGGATCCGCTCGATCGCGGGGTGCTGGGCGAGGCGGGCGACGACCGTGCCGCCGAAGAACCGGCTGGCCCCGGTGACCAGCACGACCTTCGGCGCGTACACTTCCCGACCCTCAGAACTCACCGGCACCCGCTTTCCATTGCCAGCCGCCCTTGTGATTATTCCCAGTGCCCAGCGTAGCGGTTGCCTACCCGCGCACCGAGAGTATTAACCAGGATCTAACGATGACTTCAGTCACGTGATACAAACGGTGATTCCAAAATTTCAAGTTTCAAATAAAAGAGCCCGTCACCTATTGGTGACGGGCTCGCGCAGCTACCACGCAGCGATGCCTACTTGCCGAGTTTGCGCCGCTGAACACGCGTGCGGCGAAGCAGCTTGCGGTGCTTCTTCTTCGACATGCGCTTGCGGCGCTTCTTGATCACAGAACCCATAGGGTTGTCCTCGCGTTCTCTCTACTCGGCGCGCACGCTGCCCGTGCGCGATTGCCGGACGCCCGTCTGCCGCGCCCCGGCCGACGGGCCGGGGTCACTCGGCAAGCCTCACGCCCCGTGTTCGCGCCGCCGGATACCACGGGGCAACGAACAACGATGCCACCGGCGGGCGAACACGAACCGAGGAGCTATCGTACCGTCACGCCCCAGCGGTACCGAAACCGCCTCATCCGGCGTCGAAATAGGACGTTTCCAGATAGTCGTGCACCGCCTTGGCGTGCACCCGGAACGATCGTCCGACGCGCACGGCGGGCAACTCGCCCGAGTGCACGAGCCGGTAGACCGTCATCTTGGACACCCGCATCAGACTCGCCACTTCGGCGACGGTGAGAAACTGGGTGCCGCCGCCGAGTACAGGTTGCCCCTGTGTCGCGGCCTCACGCTGTGCGCGGGAATTCCCCCGACCTGCTGCGGGACCGGAGCCGCCGGACGCTCCGGAATTCGCAGACATCTTGTTCGCAGACATCATTGCACCATTGACCTCCGGCACGTCCGCGCCGCCGGCTTCCCCACCGGCGGAACAGACACGCACGTGCTCCTTGAAGCTTAGCGGGACCAGTGGTGTTACTGCGACGGGTGTGAGAAATCGGGTTTTCCGATTTTGAACAGACCGGTCACTCCGCTGATGCGCCCTGTTCGACCGACCGTTCCTTCGATGCGAAGAGGGCTTCCCAGAATGCCGAGCGTAGTCCTCCGCGCTCGAGTTCGCGGATCGCGGCCGCGGTGGTGCCCGCGGGCGAGGTCACCGCGGCGCGCAACTCCGCCGCGGTCTGGGTGGAACTGTCCAGCAGGGCGGCCGAGCCGACCATGGTCTGCACGACGAGCTGGGTGGCCACATCCCTGGTGAGCCCGAGGCCGACACCCGCGTCCACCAAGGCCTCGACGACCAGGAAGAAGTAGGCGGGCCCGGATCCGGACACCGCGGTTACGGCGTCCATCTGGCTCTCCGCCACGGTGACCACCTTGCCGACCGCGCCGAGCATCTCGGTCACCAGTTCCAGATGCCGCTCGCGCGCATAGCGCCCCGGCGCGATGACGCTCATCCCCTGCCCCACCAGCATCGGCGTATTCGCCATCACCCGCACCACGGGGAACCCGGCGGGCATTTTGCCCTCCAGTCGAGCGGTCGGCACACCGGCCGCAAGCGACACCAGCACCTGATCGCGGTCGCTGCCGATCTCCGCCTTGCCCAGCGGCGCGAGCACGGCGTCCACATCGCCCGGTTTCACCGCGATCACCAGCAGATCCGCGCCGACCGCGGCATCGGCGAGGTCGTCGGTGACCCGGACGCCGAAGCGGTCGGCGAGCTGATGGGCCCGTTCCCGATGCGTCTCCACGACGACCAAATCCTTGGTCAGCCGCCCGGACTCCAGCAACCCGGCGACCAACGCCTCCCCGATGCGCCCGCCACCGATCACCGCAATTCTCGTCATGGGCCTCAAGGCTAGACGGCGCGCGCGGCGGCTCAGCGCTGGGGAACGAGCGCCAGCTGACGACTCTGCGCGACGACCGCGCCGGTCGAGTCCAGCACCAGCTGATCTTCGTCGAACATGCGCTCGCCCACCTCGTGCGTGGTGGCGACGATCCGCAGCCAGCCCGGCGCGGGCCTACGACGCAGGTAGGTGGTCATCTGCACGGTGGGCGCCCAGCCGAAGTGGCCGAGGTTCATCGGGACCGGCGGGCTCATGTCGGCGCTCATCATGGCGAAGTACATCGCGACGTCCGGGTCCTGCTCGTCGCCCGGTCGCGGACGAATCCACAACCGCAGGCGCGGCTCGCCCTTCGCGCCCGCGAGGAAGCGGGCCCAGTCGCGGTCGAGATAGATGTCGGCGCCTCGGCCGACGTGCACGATGTCGCCCATCTGGGAGCCGGGCTCGTAGCCGATGGCATCGGCGGGCGGCTCCGTGGGCATGTCGGAGTGCTCGGGCGCGTAGATCGGGTTCGCGTCGTCCAGGCGGCTGAACGTCAGCGCCGTGCGCACCAGGACGCGGCCGTTCTGGACGAGGTCGGCGTCGGCCAGGCAGATCTGGCGACCGATCTTCCGCAAGCGCACCTCGTATTCGACCTCGCCGGGGTTCGGCGCGCCGAGGAAATCGGAACTCGCGGCGACCGGCGCCATCCCGACCAGCGCGGGATCGGCGGCGCGCAGCCAATTCGTCGCCGCGGCCGCGCTGCCCGCGACCATCGTCCCGCCGTGCACCTTCGGGCCGATGGTCCAGATGTCGTCGATGAAGCCCAGGTAGCGGCCGGTGTCCGGGGTTCGCGGCGGCGCCGGTTCCAGCGCGCACACCTGGCTGAACGGTGCGTCGGTCGTGGCCGCCGGGCCGAATTCGGCCGTCAGCTCCGTCGTCATCCTCACTCCTGTCCTGCGTCGACCGCACCCGATGGCGTCGTTCGCGGCCTCGTGACCACACTGTCGGCAACGGGTTCGTACAACGTACAACGCAACCGGCGACCGACCCCATGGCCGCATACCGGAGTAGCGACGAGCGTCACATCGGCGGTTCGGGCGAGCTGTGCCGCGCGCCGGCGGGAGTGGGCGCGGCGGCCTCGGTCAGATGCTTGCGGGCGAAGGCCAGCGTGCGATGCAACATCTCGGCCCGCTCCTTGGTCGTGCGCGCGTTCTGCGTGTTGATCTCGGCGACGACCTGGCCGGTGAAACCGCTGCGGACCATGCTCGCGCACACTTCCACACATGGCTGGGTGCCATCGCCCGGAACGAGATGTTCGTCGTGCGCGGCGCCTCGGCCGTCGGCAAGGTGCAGATGGACCAGACCCGCGCCCATGCGGGCCGCCAGCGCCAATGGGTCGGCTCCTGCGGTGGCGGTATGAGACAGGTCCAGGGTGTAGTGGCGGAACCCGGTGTCGGTCGGGTCGTAGGAGGGGCTGAAGGCGGTGAGCGCCGGACCCGGGCCACCACGGCGCTCCAGTCGGCGCACCGCGCCTTCGCGTCGGCCGAACAGCGTGTCCGCCCGCATCGGGAACATGTTCTCCACCGCCACGAGCACCGGGCTGCTCTCCTCGAGCTCGGCCACCTGCGCCGCGAACCCGGCCGCATAGCGGCGCTGCCAGCGGAACGGCGGGTGCACGACGACCGTGCCCGCACCGAGCGCCTGGGCGGTGTGCACACTGCGCTCGAGCTTGGCCACCGGATCCGAACCCCATACCCGCTGTGAGATCAGCAGGCACGGAGCGTGCAACGCGAGCACCGGAACGCCGTAACTGCGCGAATACGCCTGCACGGTGGCGATGCTCTGGCTGGCGGGCTCGGCCCAGACCATCAGCTCGACGCCGTCGTAGCCGAGTTCGGCGGCGTAACGGAACGCGGCCTCCGTGTTCTGCGGGTACACCGAGGCGGTCGAGAGCCCCACCCGGATCCCCCTCGGCCGGGATGCGCCCCCGGTATCTCCTGGCGATCCCTCGCCCGTACGCGACCCGGTCTCGTTCGCCTGCCCGATATTCGCCACGACTTGCTCCATGCTCAGTTCGTGCTGAGAAGAAAGGCCAGTGGCCCCAGCGTGACGAAGATGCCCACGACGACGGCGATCACCGTGCTGAGGATGTCGTCGGTCCTGCGCAGGATCCGCACGAGGGCCACCAGGCCGAGAATCACGATCATCGCCAGGGCCAGCGCGACCCAGGGCAGCATCTCCCACATCCGCTCGAAGCCCTTGAACAGCAGCATGCCCGCGACGGCGGCGCCGGTGCTCTGGCCGCCGAGGATCATCCACTGGCGCCGGTTCTCGTCGTCCTCCGCCTTCTTGACGGCCCGGGACCGGCGCGAGGTGGCCCGGCTGGTGACGCGAGGTTCGTCGACGATGTCGTCCTCGTCGTCTTCGTCCTCGTCCAGCGCGATCGGCTCGTAGACGTCGGTGACGCCGTCCAGTTCCGCGGCCTCGGCCGCGGCGCGCCTACCGCGACCGCCCCTGCCGTTGCGCGCCGCCGCGCCGCGTTCGGCCCGGTCGACGCCGTCGCGCAACAGGTCGCCCGCGACCGTCTGGCCGGAGAGCAACTGCTGATCCTGGCTGGCCAGCGACCACGCGGCGGTCGGGATACCGACGGATTCCGGCGCGGAATCGGCCTGCGGCTTGTGCCGGCGGGCCGACCAGGCCGGTAGTCCGTTCTCGCCGACGCCCTCGCGGCGGGCTGATCTCCGATGCGCCTCCTGCTGCGGCTCGGGCGGAGCGGGCCTGGTCGGCTTCGGTCTCGGATCGGGCGGCGGCGGAAGGGGCAGCGGTTCCGATTCCGGGGCGAAGCCGCCGGTGGACGGGGACCAGGCCGCGGTGGACGGACCGAGATCCTCGGCGGCTTCCGCGGCCTCCGCCGCTCTGCGCCTGGCCGCGCGCCCACCCCTGGCGCCGTTGCGTTCGGGCAGCGGCGAACGGCCGAAGCCGGGTGCGTCCCGCTCTGCGTGGCCGTTGCGGCCCGGTTCACCGACCCCGCGGTCGGACAGCGCGTCCCGGCCGAACGGCTCGTGCGGAACCTCGTGCCAGGACCGTACCTCGGTGGCCTCTTCTTCGGGTTCCTCCCGCCTGCGCCTGCGCCCCGAGCGCGGGGGCGTCTCGGGCACACCCGCCAGTGGGTCGGGGGCGTACGGACCGGGCGCGACCGAGAACAGATCGGACACCGGAGTATCCGGCGACAGCGGATCGAAGGACGTGCCGTGCCGCGAAGAGGGCATCTCCCGGCCGGGCATGACCCGGCTGGATCGCCCGGGCGGCGGATCGGCCTGCGGCGGGTCCGGCTGCGCGTAACCGGCCAGCGGGTCGTACATCGAAATCGGGCCCGACATGGGCGAATACGACGACGGATCGGGCTGTGGCTCGGGCGAGTAGGAAACCGGTTCCGGCGCGGGCGGATCGAACGAGGGGGGCGCGTAGGCGGGCTCCTCCGCGTCGGAATCCGGCGCCGCGTGCGCGGAGTGACCACCGCCGTCCCGGATGACCGGCAGGTCGCCGGTCAGTTCGGCGACGGAGATGCCACGGCCACTGCGGCGACGTCTGCCACCGCCGGACGAGCCTCCGCTCTGCTGGCCGTTACGCGCCAGCAGTTCCGCGACCGACAGCTGTTTGGAATCCTCGCTCATGACGACACCGTCCCGATCGAGCCCGGCGAAGGCGCGCCGCCGGGCGCGGGCCGACCGTCACCGGCCGCCGTGCCCGCTGAGTACGTTGCTTCGGGTCCACCATTCATATCGGTATCCAGTTTGCGCAGGATCAGCCCTTCACGCAGCGCCCACGGGCAAATCTCCAAAGTATCGAGCGAAAGTGCCCGCATACTCGCCTCCGCGACCAGTGCGCCGGCCACCAATTGCTGTGACCGATCGGAACTTACGCCTTCCAATTCTGCACGGTCCGCCGCCGTCATCCGCGAGATGAACGCAATCAGTTGGCGCAGACCCGAGCTCGTGAGTGTACGACGCACCCGCGGACCCGCCGCGGAGGGTGCCGCTCCGGTGAGCCGGGCCAGCGACCGGAAGGTCTTCGAGGTGCCAACGGCGAGATCGGGCTTGCCCGGCTCGAGCAGCTTCTTCGCCGGTACCACCAGCTCGGCGTCGAGCCAGTCCCGCAGCACGGCGACCCGGCGCTTGCCCGGCGGGTCCTCGCGCAGCCACTCCCTGGTCAACCGGCCCGCACCCAGCTGCAAGGACAGCGCGACGTCGGGTTCCTCGTCGCCGCCGTTGGTCATCTCGAGCGATCCGCCGCCGATGTCCAGGTTGAGAATGCGCCCGGCGCTCCAGCCGTACCAGCGGCGCACCGCGAGGAAGGTCAGCCGCGCCTCGTCGACGCCGGACAGCACCCGCAGGTCCACGCCGGTCGACTCGCGCACGCGACCGAGTACCTCCTCGGAATTGGCCGCCTCCCGCAGCGCCGAGGTGGCGAACGGCATCAGTTCGACGCATCTGGACGTCTCGGCGATGCTGGCGAATTCGGCCACGGTGTCGATCAGCCGCTGCGCGCCCGCCTCGGTGATTCGACCGGCGACGTCGATGTTCTCCGCGAGCCGCAAGGTGGCTTTCGTCGAGCTCATCGGCAGGGGGTGACCGCCACGATGCGCGTCCACCACGAGCAGGTGAACGGTATTGCTTCCGACATCGAGTACCCCAAGCCGCACATGAACACGGTACTGGGTGGTGTGGCACTTCAGCCCAGGCGACTGAACTGTTAGCGTCCTATTTCGTGACGGTAGGCGCATCACCGAGCAGCCCGACCCGGCCCCGACCAGCGGGGAAGATCGACCCGGCCCCGGAAGTCGATCCGGACTTTCCCCGTGAGTGGATCGAGTTCGTAGATCCGGCAAATGACGAGCATCTGATCGTCGCCGATCTCACTTGGTTGCTGTCGCGGTGGACCTGCGTGTTCGGCACCCCGGCCTGTCAGGGCATCCTGGCCGACCGGCCGGACGACGGCTGCTGCTCGCACGGCGCGTTCCTCTCCGACGAGGACGACCGCAAACGACTGAGCCGCGCTGTGAAGATGCTCACACCCGAGGACTGGCAGCTGCGGGACGAGGCGACCAACGCGCAGGGCAAAGTCACCAAGAGCGGCTATCTGGAACTCGACGAACTGGACGACGAGCCCGCGCTGCGCACGCGCCGGTTCGACGGCGCGTGCATCTTCCTCAACCGTCCCGGCTTCGCGGGAGGCATCGGCTGCGCCCTGCACTCCATGGCGCTGCGGCGCGGCATCGAGCCGCTGGAGGTGAAGCCGGACGTGTGCTGGCAGCTGCCGATCCGCCGCACCCAGGATTGGGTGGACCGGCCCGACGGCGTGCAGATCCTGCGCACCGTGATCACCGAATACGACCGCCGCGGCTGGGGGCCGGGCGGCGCCGATCTGGACTGGTACTGCTCCGGCTCTCCCGACGCCCATGTCGGCTCCAAGCCGGTGTGGCAGTCCTACGCACCGGAGCTGACCGAACTGATCGGCGCGCCCGCCTACGCGGAGCTGGCCAGGCACTGCAAGCGCCGCGAGGGACTCGGCCTGATCGCCGTCCACCCGGCGACGGTGCACGCCGAGCGGATGCGCGAATCCACGGATCCGATCGCCTGACCAGTTTGCCGGTCGGGCGCTCGGTCGGCCGCGGTCGGCGGACCGATTCGCCGGGCGGTTCACCCCGTCGCCATGCGAGCTTTACCCGGATCGGGTTTGATGTGCCGTTATGTCCAAGAAAGTTCTCACCGCGGCCACCATCGCCCTGGGCGCCGCCCTCTCGCTGACCGGAGTAGCCCACGCCGAGCCGAACGGCGACCCGCACAAGTTCTTCGACTTCACCACGGAGTTCGTGTCGGCCACCGATCCGGCCGCGGTCAACGCCAAGGCCGCGGGCAAGCTCCTGATCGCGAGCCCGTACGGCACCTCCCACACCATCGCCTGCCGCGGTACCAACACCGTCGATCTCTACGACTGCATGCAGGAAGACGATCTGGGCTGGATCACCCTGCAGAAGACCGAGACCCCCCTCGGCACCACGTGGATCTACGTCCCCTGACACACCGCTGAACGCAACGGCCGAGAGCACCGCAGTGCTCTCGGCCGTTGCGGGTTCTCGCCGCGCGGAGCGCTCACGCCTCCAGTTTGTAGCCCAAGCCGCGCACGGTGACCAGGTGTTCCGGCTTGGCCGGATCCGTCTCGATCTTCGAGCGCAGCCGCTTGACGTGCACGTCGAGGGTCTTGGTGTCGCCGACGTAGTCGGCGCCCCACACGCGGTCGATCAGCTGGCCGCGGGTGAGCACCCGCCCGGAGTTGCGCAGCAGGTATTCGAGCAGGTCGAACTCCTTGAGCGGCAAGGTGACCGGCTTGCCGTTCACCATCACGGTGTGCCGGTCGACGTCCATCCGGACCGGACCCGCTTCCAGCACGCCGCTCTCGTTGGAGCCCTCCAGCTCGTCGCCCGCGCCCCGGCGCAGTACGGCGCGGATGCGCGCGATGAGCTCGCGGGCGGAATACGGTTTGGTGACATAGTCGTCGGCGCCCAGCTCCAAGCCGACCACCTTGTCGATCTCGCTGTCGCGCGCGGTGACCATGATCACCGGGACGCCGCTGCGGGTGCGCAACTGCTTGCACACGTCGGTGCCGCTCATGCCGGGCAGCATCAGGTCGAGCAGGACGATGTCCGCACCGGACCGGTCGAACTCGGCGAGCGCGGACGGCCCGTCACCGACGACGGTGACCTCGAAACCCTCCTTGCGCAGCAGGAACGCGAGCGGATCGGCCAGCGACTCCTCATCCTCGACGATCAGAACACTCGTCATCTGCGTGCCTCCACACCATTCGGTCGGCCCGGTCCCGGAGGACGCGGGCTTGTTTCATTCGTGCCAACCACGGCGCCGTCGTGGTCGTCGTCGGCGCCTGCTTCGTGATGGGCGGGTATGCGCAAGGTGAACGTCGATCCGGTGCCCAACTTGCTCCACAGGGTGATTTCCCCGTTGTGGTTGGCGGCCACGTGTTTGACGATAGCCAGGCCTAGACCGGTGCCGCCCGTCTGGCGCGAACGCGCCTTGTCGGACCGGAAGAATCGCTCGAACACCCGCTCCTGGTCCTCTTTGGCGATGCCGATGCCGCGGTCGGTGACCGCCATCGCCACGTGATCGCCGCGCAGTGAGCGGCTCACCGACACGTGGGAACCGGCCGGCGAGTAGGCGATCGCGTTCTCCACCAGGTTGGACAGGGCGGTGACCAGCAGGGTTTCGTCGCCGAGCACCTCGAGCCCGCTCGGGCGGTCGGTGCTGACCGTGATCCCGGCGGCTTCGGCGGCGGTGCGGGAACGGTCGACCGCCTGCATCACCACGGTGTCCACGTCCACCACCTCGAGTTCGGGCAGTTTCTCCGCGCCTTGCAGGCGGGAGAGCGCGATGAGCTCGGTCACCATCTTGCCGAGGCGGCGGGATTCACCGAGCACGCGCTGACCGAAGTGTCGCACGGCGTCGGGGTCTTCGGCGGATTCCAGCAAAGCTTCGGCCAGCAGGCTCATGGCGCCGACCGGGGTCTTGAGTTCATGACTGACGTTGGCCACGAAGTCGCGGCGGGTGGCCTCCATGCGCGCCTGTTCGGAATCGTCGTCGGCGAACAGCACGGTGAAGGTGGTCTCCTCCCGCGACAGTTGCCTGGCGACCCCGCGCACCGCGATGCGGCCGCGGCCGGGGACCGGATTCTTGGCGGTGAGGTCGAACTCCGCGGATTCGCCGGTGGCCAGCACCTTCTCCACCGCGGCCCAGGCCCGCTCGTCGAGCAGGCGATTGCGGACCAGGCCGAGTTCCTCCGCGCGCGGATTGACCAGCACTACGTCGCGGTACTCGTCGACGACCGCGATCCCGCTCTCGGAGGCGAGCACGATCAGGTCGAGAACCTGGGACATGGTGAGACCGGAGTCGGCCTGCCTGCGCGCGGCCTGCCTGGCATTCACATACGGGATCAGTAGCCCGCCGACTGCCAGGCCGACGACAGCCGCCAAGATGGCCAGCAGCACGGCCTGGGGAACACTCACACTTGAATCGTACGGTCGCCGACCGGTCGGCCAACGCGGGGTACACGAAGTTTCGCGCAGGTCATAGGCCCTTCCGGCCCCGTTAGCCGCATGTTTACGCGCTGTTCGACGTCACGTATCCGCCTCGTATTCACCGAGCGGTCGGTTTTCTTCGTCGTCGGCCTCGGCCTGGGCCGCGTTCACCGACGCACCGTGCTTGTCCACCCACTCGCCCAGGGCGTAGATCGGGGTCAACAGGTCCACGCCCGCCTCGGTCAGCTCGTATTCGACCCGCGGCGGGGCCTCGGCGTAGCGGTGCCTGCGCACCAGCGTCATCTGTTCCATCCGGCGCAGCGTCTGCGTCAGCATCTTCTGACTGATGCCGCCGATGGCCGCGCGCAGCTCGCCCGGACGCATCGGCCCCTCGCGCAGCAGGTAGACGAGCACCGGTAGCCAGGAGTTGCCGAAGATGTCCACACCCATCCGGGCCGGGCAGTCGGATTCGAAGTCGCCGTAGGGCGCGTATTCCACCCGCTCGGCGCTGACCGGGTCGATCGGTGCTGCGTTCACGGCTCCAGCTTGCCAGCGCCGTTGCGCACCTCCGGGTGCCTTTCGGATTTCCTAGCGTCGTCGTCGAACACATTTCGAGTCAGGAGTTCGAATGCGAATCGGAATCATCGGCGCCGGCGCGATGGCGCGGGCGCTCGGCGGCGGCTGGAGCGCGGCGGGGCACGAAGTACTCATCGGCGCCCGCTCCGCCGCCGCCGCGGCGGAATCGGCGGCCTCGATCGGCGGGCGCGCCGGGAGCATCACCGACGCGGCGACGTTCGGCGAGGTCGTGCTGCTCGCGTTACCGGTGCCCGCGCTGTCGGAGGTGCTGCACGCGACCGGAGAGCTGCTGGCCGGACGCACGGTGGTCGATTGCACCAACGCCTTCGCCCCGGATGCGACGGCGCCGGAAGGAGCCACCGCCTTCGTCCTGGCGGAAGACGCTGTCGCGGAACGGGTCGCTGCGCTGGCGCCGGGAGCGCACGTGGTGAAGGCCTTCAACCTGTGCGCCGCCGAGGTGTGGCAGGCGAAGGCGCGCGTCTTCGACGAGCGCCGCTTGGCGGTGCCGCTGTGCGGTGACGACGAGGCCGCGCTGCGGGTGGTCGCGGGGCTGGCGGAAGACCTGGGATCGCGGGCGCTCCCGGCGGGCGGGCTGCACCGGGCCCGGTACCTGGAGGCGATGTCGGTGTTCACCGTCGGTCTCTGGTTCGCCGGGCACGACGCCCGCGCGATGTTCCCGCCCTTGGAGGCCGCGTTCGCCGTCGCCGACTGACCGCACGACGATGAGGCCGGAGCGTGCACCCTCGCCCATACCCCGCGACGTCGATGCGCGGGGTGCACGCCCGGACCCGCCCCGGATCTACCAGCCCGGATTGCCGCTGACCGGGATGTTGACGAAGCTCGGACGGCTGGGGTCCAGCTCCAGATGCTGAGGCCGCAAGCCGGTGTCGATCAGCATCGGCAGGATCGGCAAGCCCTTTGGGAAGTTGCCCGCGTAGACGTCGACGCGCAGGCGGTGACCGGGTTGCAGGATCGCCTCGGTGGCGGGCAGCGCGATGTCCAGCGTGGTCACCTCGCCGGGGACCGTGGGCTGCCGCTGATCCAGCGAGGTGTACGGCCGCGGATCGGTGTAGTCGCCGCTGGCCGACTTGCTGCTGTTCGCCTCATCGATCGCCCGCAGCGAAGCCATGAGCTGACCGGACGACAGCACGCTGGACTGCCCGTCCGGCGCGACATCGTTCACCGTGACCACCCAGTACCCATCGGCGGCATCTTGAACGGTGTTGAGCCGCACCGCGATCCGCCCCGAAATCGTGGTCGGCTCGCCGACCGGGGCGCTGGTGAAGGTCAGCCCGTTGAGTTCCTCGACCCTGGAGTCCTTCGCACAGCCGTCGATGACCGAAAGCACACCGGCACTGCCCTGGGCGGCGTCGTTGGAACACAGGCTGGTCAGGCCGGGCGCCACGGTCAGACGCGCGGGCTCGCCGGTGCCCGTGGCATCGAGCGAACCGTCGTAGCGGCTGTTCGCGGTGCCGCTGGCGGCGGCGGACAGGTACATCCTGCGATGCACCGCCTGCCCCGGATTCGCGGCGGCGGTCGACGCGGCGAACGAGTCGGTGGTGATCCAGCCACCGCCCTGCTGACGCAGGGTGATCGGGCCGTACTGCTCGATGCCGTTGTCGATGTCTTTGAGCCACCGGTCGAACCACGCGCGCTGCAACACATCCAGCCGCGGCGGCAGGCCCGGCTTGCCGTACTCGTTGCCCGAGTTGAGGTGATAGGTGTTGCCCATCAGCAGCTGCTTCTGGCCCGGCGGCAGCGGAATCTCGTCGTAGATCTTGGATTCCGAGTAGGTGAACAGGTCGTGCCAGCCGCCGGTGACGAAGGTCGGCGTCCGGATACCGCTGGGATCACCGAGCCAGTCCTGGCGCGGGCCGGAGCCGTCGGTCAGCAGTTCCTTGGCGCGCGGGTCGAGATCCTCGATGCGCGCGGTGGTGTAGACGTTGAGCAGGACGTCCATGAAGGTCAACGGATCGCGGGCGCGGTCGGCCAGCCACGTGGTGTCCAGTTGCCCGTTGAGCACCGAGGCGAGATCGGGAATCAGCTTGAGCCCGTTGACCGCGGTGAGCCACAGCGGGATGAAGTTGAAGCCGAAGCCGCCGCCGGGTGCGAGCACGTCGTTGACCAGGTCGCTGCCCGGCACGACCGGGAAGATCGCCTGCAAGGCGGGCGGGCGCTTCTGCGCGACCTGCACCTGATTGATCCCGGAGTAGGAGATGCCGTTCATGCCGACGCGTCCGTTGGACCACGGCTGCCGGGACGCCCAGTCGATCACCTCGAGCGTGTCCTGCTGTTCGCGACCGCGCAGCATGTCCCAGACGCCCTGAGAGAAACCGGTGCCGCGCACGTCGACGACCACCTGCGAGTAGCCGCTCTTGATCAGTTGCCGGTCGACGGTGAAGTTGCGCAGTTCGCCCCCGCCGAACGCCTTCGTCAGGTCGGTGACGCCGGACAGCGGCGTGCCGCTCATGTCGATCTGCCGGAAGAATTCGATCAGCGCGTCGGACAGGCCGGGGATCGACTGCGCGTGATCGGCCAGGTTCGACACCAGCTTGGTGTACGGCGTGAGATTGACGATCGTCGGCGTAGGGGTGTCGACGGGGCGGCCGGAGGCGTCCGCGGGCCGGTAGACGTTGCCCTTCAGGACGGTTCCGTCACTCATCGTGATGGGGACGTCCCACTGGATGTTGATGTTCGGGTACTGCTGCGGATCATCTTGGGTGGCGGTCCAAGCCGCTCCGGCAGCGCCGCCGTCCGGGCCGGTGGGCGGCGCGACGGCATCGGCGCCGCCGACGAGCAAGGGGACGAGCATCGTGACGGCAACCGCCGCCACCGTGGCCCGCAGCGCGTTCTTCATCGGACGTGATCCACCTCTCGGCTGGTCGAACGACCAGAGTGTACCTACTTACTAGACGGTAGAAATAGTGGGTAACTTAAATCGCCGACATCGCGCCGCGGATCGACAGGCATCCCTCCGGCGTGTCGCACGGCAACACCTCATCGAAACGACGACGCGCTGCCACCCGGGCGGGTGACAGCGCGTCGAGAGTGCTCGGTATGCGGGTTACTTGCCGCCCTGACCGGCGACGGCGGCGGCGCCCGCGGCGGCCGCCTCCGGGTCGAGGTACTCGTGCGGACGCACCGGGCGCAGGTTCTCGTCCAGCTCGTACCGCAGCGGGATGCCGGTGGGGATGTTCAGGCCCGCGATGTCCTCGTCGGAGATCCGGTCGAGGTGCTTGACCAGCGCGCGCAGCGAGTTTCCGTGCGCGGCGACCAGCACGGTCTTGCCGGACAGCAGGTCCTTGGAGATGGTCGACTCCCAGTACGGAACCATCCGGTTGACCACGTCGAGCAGGCATTCGGTCTTCGGGACATCGATGCCCGCGTAGCGCGCGTCGCCCTCTTGGCTGTACTCGTTGGCCGGGTCGATCGGCGGCGGCGGGGTGTCGTAGCTGCGGCGCCACAGCATGAACTGCTCGTCGCCGTACTTCTCCCTGACCTGCGCCTTGTTCTTGCCTTGCAGCTCACCGTAGTGGCGCTCGTTGAGCCGCCAGTCCCGGATCACGGGGATCCAGTGCCGGTCGGCGGCGTCCAGCGCGATGTTCGCGGTGGAGATCGCGCGACGCAGCAGCGAGGTGTAGACGACGTCCGGCAGGATGCCGTGCTCGGCCAGCAGTTCCCCGGCCCGCTTGCCCTCGGCGATGCCCTTGTCGGTCAGATGCACGTCCACCCAGCCGGTGAACAGGTTCAGGGCGTTCCATTCGCTTTCGCCGTGGCGCAGCAGCACGAGGGTGTACGTCATGCGGCCATCCTCCCATGCGCGCTGCGCCGGGTCGCATCGGTTCCCGCCTCCGCCGCCCCGGTCCTGGCGCGAAAGCGCGATGTCAGACCGGTTCGTCGGCGGTGTGCTCCGCGGCGAGCACACCCGCGCCCGCCAGGGTGGCCCCGTGGGTGATCTCGGAGAGTTCCACGCGCAGTCCGCGCAGGAATTTCAGTCCGGCGTGCGCGTCCACCGCGGCCCGCAACGGATCCCACAGCGGCGCACCGGATTGCGCGAACCCGCCGCCGATCACCACCCGGTCGACGTCGAGCAGAGCGGCGGCCGAGGCGACCGCCGCGCCGAGCGCGGTGCCCGCCCGGTGCAGCGCGGCGACGGCGATCTCGTCGCCCGCGTGCGCGTCCGCGGCCAGCCGCGCCCCCGTGGCGCCGGGCCAACCCTGCTCGCGCGCCCAGCGCACCGACGACATGCCACTCGCGACCGCCTCGACGCAGCCGCGGCCGCCGCAGCCGCAGGGCGTGTCCCACCCGGGCACGACGATGTGACCCACGTGCCCGGCGTTGCCGGTGCGCCCGAGCAGCACCTTGCCGCCCGCGACGATCCCGCCGCCGATGCCCGACGACACCGTCATGGCCAGCGCGTCGGGCACCCCGCGCAGCGCGCCGAGGCGATGTTCGGCCAGCGCGAGACAAGCGCCGTCGATGGCGAAACGAATCGTGGCGGCGGGAAAGAGTTCCCGCACGGCGGCGACGATCGGGAATCCCGTCTTCCACTCCGGGATGTTCAACGGACCCGTGACGCCGGTGCGCACATCCACCGGCCCGGCCGCACCGATACCTACCGCGCTGACGGGTTCCGGCCCCGCGACCGCGCGCAGCAGTTCGCGACAGACGTCCCACACGCCCGCGTCCGGCACGTCCACCCGGCGCACGTCGCGCACCTCGGCACCGGGGCCGACCACCCCGGCCGCGAACTTCGTCGCGCCGATGTCCAGAGCGAGAATCGCCAATGCCGTCCCTTCGCCGATCCGAGCCACCTGCGATTGTCACCCGGGAGCCGGACGGCGCGACGACCGGCTACGGCTTGTCGGCGGAATCGACCAGATGCTCGAAGGCGCGCAGGTTCTGCAGCGACTCGCCGCGCGAGACGCGCCACTTCCATTCCCGCCGAATGGATTCGGCGAATCCGAGTTCCAGCAGCACGTTGAAGTCGGCGTCGACGGCCTCGAGAATCTGGCCGAACACCCGGTCCAGTTCGTCGGCGGTGACGGCGTGCGCGGACATCCGGCCCACCAGATAGATGTCGCCGACCCGGTCGAGGGTGTACGCGACGGCGTAGAGCCTGCGGTTGCGGCGCAGCAGGAACTTGTACACGCCTTCGAAGTTCTCGTCGGGCTTGCGGCAGACGAACGCTTCGAAGCGGACCCCGTGCTTGCCCACAGTGACCATCACCGTGGTCTTCAGTTTGCGCTCACCGGGCAGGACGACGACGAAGGTCTCCTCCCCCGGCCGTGTGTATTCGATCTCCCTGTCCCGCAGCGTCTCATCGATGAGCCGCGCGGTCGTCTGTACCTCGTTCACCGGCGCACTCCCATCCGGCGCCGCCACAGCGCCCGCGATCTCGCCTGACTGTTCTCGCCGAGCAGGGCGGCCGTCCGCTCCGCGGCGAGACCGGTGTGGTCGTCGGACACCCGGTCGTAGGCATCCTCCCGCACAGCGCTGTGCGCCAGGCCGCGTCCGCCGAAAGCCGCCCGCTCGTCCCGGAAACCGGCCATGGCCGCGGCGTAGCTGGCGAGCAGCCCGTCGGCGGTGTGCGCCCAAGAGAAGTTGGCCGCGTGCGCGACGGCCTGCTCGCCCATCCGGTGCAGCCGGTCCGGGTCGTCCAGCAGGTGGCGCAGCGCGTTCGCCCAGTCCACGGTGCGGTGGCCGGGGACGAGCAGGCCGGACACCTCGTGCCGTACGGCCGTGCCGAGACCGCCCACGTCCGCGGCGAGCACCGGGGTGCCACTGGCCTGCGCCTCGATCGCGACCAGGCCGAAGGACTCGTTGTAGCTCGGCACCGCGACCAGATCGGCGGCGCGGTAGACCAGCACCAGCCGTTGCGGCGGCTGCGGGGGCAGGAAACTGACCCGCTCGGCGATGCCGAGTTCGGCGGCCAGATCGATCAGCGCGTCCGGCCGCTCCAGCCCGCTGCCGGACGGGCCGCCCACGATCAGCACGCGCAGTTTGCGCTCCGGGTCGGCGCGCAAGACCTCGGCCGCGGCGCGCACCAGCACATCGGGCGCCTTCAGCGGCTGGATCCGGCCGACGAACGCGACGATCCGCTCGTCGGCGGCCAGCCCGAGCGCGGCGCGGGCGGCGGCCTTGTCACCGGGGCGGTAGCAGGTCAAGTCGGCACCCGGCGGGACGACATCAATGCGCTCGGGGTCGGCGCCATAGAGTTCCACCAGCTGGCGGGCTTCCTCGGCGGTGTTGGCGACCAGCCGGTCGGACTCGGCGATCACCTGCTTCTCGCCGATCTCGCGAGTCGCCGGTTCGGGACAGTCGCCCTCGGCCAGCGCGGCGTTCTTCACCGCCGCCAGGGTGTGCGCGGTGTGCACCAGCGGCACCCGCCACCGGTCCCTGGTCAGCCAGCCGACCTGGCCGGACAACCAGTAGTGCGAGTGCACCAGGTCGTAGTGGCCGGGCAGGTGCCTGGCCTCCTGACGCAGCACCTCCGCGGTGAAGGGGCACAGCTGGGTGGGCAGATCGTGCTTGTCCAGGCCCTCGAACGGGCCTGCCACCACGGTGCGCACCAGCACGCCGGGCGCGGCCTCCTGGACCGGCGGGACGTTCGACGCGGTGGCCCGGGTGAAGATCTCCACCTCGGTGCCGCGCCGGGCCAGCTCGACGGCCGTTTGCAGGACGTAGACGTTCATGCCGCCCGCGTCGCCGGTGCCGGGCTGAGCGAGTGGTGAGGTGTGCACCGATAACACGGCGATACGGTTCGGCCGTAGGTCCAGGCGCTGACTCACACTATCCATAGTGCACGTTGCGTTCCCCGGCCCAGACACGCTATCCGCGGCAAGTGAGAGCTATCACAGAGCAGACATGAATCCGATCACAGACTCTCGATGAACGCGCGCACCTCGGCGACGAACCGGGAACGGTCCTCGATGAACAGGCCGTGCTGGGCGTCCTCCCAGAACGACACACGCGCGTCCGGCACGGCCTCGGCGATATAGCGGCCGTTGTCGACGGGAACGACCCGGTCGGCGGTCCCGTGCAGGACGAGCACCGGAACGTCCAGTGTGCGCAGGGTCTCGGTGTTGTCGACGGTCCGGTAGAACAGCGCTTTGCGCACCGCGGGCGGGGTGGCGAGACTGGCCCCGAACAAGCGCTGCGCGTCCGGTCCCTTGTCCGCGCCCGGTCCGGTGTTCGCATTGCCGAATACACCGAAGGCGCGTACCGCCCGCCCCGCGCTCTCCTCGAAGACGCCCGGAATCGCCTCCCGCATCATGCTGCCGGTCGCCGCGCCGGGCACACCGGGGCCGATGTTCGCCATCGAGCCGGTGTAGACGACGCCCGCCACGGCGCCGGTGCCATATGCGGTCAAGTAGTCGGTCAGCACGATCCCGCCGTAGGACCAGCCGAGCAGCACCGCCCCGGACGCGATGCCCTCGGCCGCCAGCACCGCCGCGACGTCGGCCGCCCAGTTCTTCGGATCGTCGTAGCCCGCCGCGGGCGCGTCGG
Organism: Nocardia sp. NPDC059691; assembly: GCF_042733915.1. Taxonomy (NCBI): domain Bacteria; kingdom Bacillati; phylum Actinomycetota; class Actinomycetes; order Mycobacteriales; family Nocardiaceae; genus Nocardia; species Nocardia sp. NPDC059691. The sequence continues at coordinate 226,894 of NZ_JBHWFB010000012.1, forward strand.
AGTAACCGTGGCCACGCAGGTCGACGGCGACCACCCGCATGTGCGCGGCGAGGTCGTCGGCGGCTCCACCCCAGCAGCGCAGATTCGCCGACCAGCCGTGCAGCAGCACCAGCGGCCTGCCGTGCGCCGGGCCGCTCACCCGGTAGACGATGTTGGTTCCGTCCGCGCTCACCACGTCCCGAATTGCCATGCACCGAGGCTAACCGTGCTCGCGGGACCGCCAGGACCCGGCAAACCTCGCGCACCTAGGATCTGTTCGCATGAGCACTCGCACCGCCGTCGTCACCGGAGCCAGCTCGGGGATCGGGGAGGCCACCGCCCGTGAGCTGGCGAAGCAGGGCTATCACGTCTACGTCGGTGCGCGCAGGCTCGATCGCCTGGGCCGCCTCGCCGACGAGATCGGCGGCACCGCACTGGAACTCGACGTCACCTCGGACGAGTCGGTGCGGGCGTTCACCGAGGCGGTCGAGCGCGTCGACGTGCTGGTCAACAACGCGGGCGGCGCGAAGGGCCTGGCTCCGGTGGCCGAGGCCGACCTGGACGACTGGCGCTGGATGTGGGAGACCAACGTGCTCGGCACACTGCGCGTCACCAAGGCGCTGCTGCCGAAGCTGATCGCCTCCGGTGACGGGCTGATCGTCACCGTCACGTCGGTGGCCGCGTTCACCGCCTACGACAACGGCGCCGGGTACACCTCCGCCAAGCACGCGCAAGCCGTGCTGCACCGCACGCTGCGCGGAGAGCTGCTCGGGCAGCCGGTGCGTCTCACCGAGATCGCGCCCGGCGCGGTGGAGACCGAGTTCTCGCTGGTGCGTTTCGGCGGCGACGCCGAACGCGCGGCCAAGGTGTACGAGGGCATCGATCCGCTGGTCGCCCAGGACATCGCGGAGGTCATCGGGTTCGTCGCGTCGCGACCGGCGCACGTCGATCTGGACCAGATCATCATCAAGCCGCGCGACCAGGCCGACGCGGGCCGGTTCGCCCGCCGCACTTCATAGCCGAAGCGCATTACTCTTTCGGCAGCGCCGGCCCGGCCGCGAATTGCTGGGCCTTCGCTGTTCGCCCGGAGCCGTTAACATCCGAGAAGCCGCACGCGTAAGGACATCGGATGGGAGTGATTCGGCTCATGTTCAAGGGCTTCAAAGAGTTCCTGATGCGCGGGAACGTCATCGATCTCGCGGTCGCCGTCGTCATGGGCACCGCGTTCACCTCCGTGGTGACCTCGGTGACGAAAGGTGTCGTCAATCCGCTGCTCGCGGTGTTCGGCAGCACCAACCAGCTGGGCCTCGGCGTGCAGCTGATCCCCTCCAAGCCCGCCACCTTCATCGCCGTCGGCCCGATCATCACGGCCGCCATCGATTTCTTCATGGTCGCCGCGGTGCTCTACTTCGTGCTGATCCTGCCCATGAAGACGATCAAGAATCGCTTCGGCACGCCGAAGGCGGCCGAGCCCACCCAGATCGAACTGCTGACCGAGATTCGCGACCTGCTCGCCGAGCGGCACGATGCGGTCCGCGCCCAACGCCAGGCCGACCGAGAGGTCGAAGAGGAACACGCCGACGACGCGACCGAAGAACAGAACGTGAAGGTGCGCTAGAACCGGTCAGCGCGCCCCCGCGGGCTGCGGGGGCAGCGGTGTGGCGGAGACCACGGCCGACGGCGCGCCCTGCAACGCCGACATGGTTTTCCAGGTGTCCCAGTCGATGGTCCAGTCGTAGAGGTCGCCGTCGGCGGCCGAGAGCGGGATCGAGGTTCCGCTCACCTCGACCGGATCGCCGTACAGGGACGTGGGGAAATACGCCTGGGCATCACCGGGCGACAGATTGATGCAGCCGTTGGTGACGTTCGCCGACCCTTGCGCCGACAGCGATTCCGGGTTGGCGTGGATGAATTCGCCGTTGTTGGAAATGCGTACCGCCCAGCGTTCGCGAACATTGGTGTAGAACGGCGGGTTCGACATCATGAAGTCTTCGTACTTCTCGGTGACCACGTGGACACCGGAACGAGTCACGTTGCGCGCCTCGTTGCCCTCGCCGTAACTGACGGCGAAATCGAAGACCGTCCGTCCGTCGCGGACCACCTGCATGCGGTGACTCGGGGCGCTCGCCTTGACGATCTGGCTGCGGCCGATGCGGAAATCGGTGGTCAGATCGGAATCGCCGTAGTTGCCGCCACCGAGGTCGAGGCCGTAGAGGCGGGCCGAGACGTGCACGGCGGTCCCCGGTGTCCAGTAGTTCTTCGGACGCCAGTGCAGGCGGGAGCCGCCGTCGTCCGGGAACCAGGCCCACGCGCCCTCGGTGGGCGGGTCGGTGGTGATCGTGAGCGCCTTCTCCACCGCCGCCTTGTTCGTGACGGAGGACTTGAACTGCAGGATGATCGGCGCCGCGATGCCGACCTCCTGGTTGTCGCCGATGTTCAGGGTCGCGGGGACGGTGCTCTTGGGCTTCAGGGTGTGGAACGAGCCGTCGATCGGGATCGGCTTGCCGTCGGCGCCGACGGCGGTGCCCGACCAGGCGTAGGTGGCGTCGTAGCCGAGCGGCTCGGTGATGGTGTAAGCACGCCGGTCCGGCGCGAGTTCGCCGCGGACCTGCTTGCCCGCGACGTTGGTCAGCGCGACCTGATCGATCGTGCCGTCGCTGATCGTCACCGAGACCGGCGTTGTCGGGTTGACGTTCGTGGCGTCGGCGGCGGGGGTCAACGTCGCTTTGGCGATCGGACCGGCAGCGGGACGCGGCTTTCCGGAGCCGCGGTCTATCGTGCAACCGGCCACCAGAGCGACGACCACGAGCAGGAGGGTCGACACCACGGCAACCGATCGGCGGATCATCGTGCGGTGGTTCACTTCGTCGAATCTACGCGCGGCGCGCGCGCCGACCCGTCGACGCAGCGTGTGGTGTCGGCCTCAACGGGTCAGAGGGTGAGACCCACGGTGACCGGTTCGGGTTCCAGCCGGATCCCGAAATGCTCGGCCACGCCGTCGCGGACCGTCCTGGCCAGCGCCACCACATCGGCCGCGCTGGCGCCGCCGCGATTGGTCAGCGCCAGTGTGTGTTTCGTCGACAGCCGGGCGGGCGCACCGTCGCCGGGGAAGCCCTTGGCGAAACCGGCCCGCTCGATGAGCCAGCCCGCGGAGAACTTGACTCCGTCCGGCGCCGGATAGGTCGGCACCGCGATGTCGCCCACATGAGCGGCGATCGCGGCGCGCACCTGGGCCACCCGCTCCGGCGCGACCACCGGGTTGGTGAAAAACGAACCCGCGCTCCAGGTGTCGTGGTCGGCGGGATCGAGAACCATGCCCTTGCCCGCGCGCAACCGCAGCACCGCCTCCCGCACCTGCGCCGCGGAGCGGGACTCGCCGTCCGTGGCGCCCAGTGCCGAGGCCAGCTCGCCGTAACGCAGCGGCACGCTGGAACCGTCTGCGCGCAGCGCGAAGTCGACCGCGAGCACGACGGCGTCGTCACGGTGCTTGAGCACGCTGGTGCGGTAGCCGAAACCGAGTTCCGCGGGCTCCACCCATCGGATCTCACCGCTGGCGCGATCCAGCAGGCGCACCCGGCGCAGCAGATTCGCCACCTCCGCGCCGTAGGCGCCGACGTTCTGCACAGGCGTCGCACCCGCCGAACCGGGAATGCCGGACAGGCACTCCAATCCCCCGAGACCCGCCTCGACCGTCGCCCGCACCACGGCGTCCCAGTCCGCGCCCGCCTCGGCGACCACGCCGCCGTCGCCGATCTCGACGCCGCCGGTGGCGATCCGCACCACGACGCCGTCGAAGCCGTCGTCGCCGATCAGCAGATTCGAGCCACCCGCGAGCAGCAGCACCGGGACACCCGCCGCGTCCAGCGCACGGACCGTCGCGACCAACGCTTCGGTCGTCGCGCATTCGGCGACCAGGGCGGGTCCACCCACTCGCAGCGTGGTCAGCTCCGCCAACCGCACGTCGGCGCATAGCCGCGCGCCGGTATCGGCGAGGAGATCCGACGGCACCACTCGTGAAGTTCGCACGATGCTAAACGGTAGCGTGCGCGCCGACAGCTACACGCTGGTGTATCAGCCCGCGAGCGGATCGGATAGCACCGCTCGGGTAGCTCGAATGCCGAACAGCAGCGGGTGCGCTGACAGCTACACGCTGGCATTCTCCGCCCCGAGCACATCCGACAGCACGACTCGTGGGACTCGAGCGCTACACGGTAGCGTGTGGACCCATGGCTACACCGCTGGCGTACACGGCCCGCTACACCCATCCGACCGCCGCGGTGCGCGCGGCATTCGCGAACGACCAGTACTGGAAGGATCGCATCGCGGAGGTCGGCGGCCCCAATGCCCGGCTGGAGTCGGTCACCGTCAGCGGTGACGAGGTGCGCGTCGAGATGGTGCAGGCCATCCCCGCCGAACAGCTCCCCGCCGCGATCACCGCGGTGCGGCCCGGCGATCTGATCATCCCGCGCGTCGAGCGCTGGACCGGGGACCAGGCCACCTTCGAGGCCCGCGTCGAGGGCGCGCCCGCCGAGGTCCGCGGCGCCATCGCGTTGGCCGCCGACGGCTCCGGCGCCGTCACCACGGTCGACGGCACCATCGAGGTGAAGATTCCGCTGTTCGGCAGCAAGATCGAGAAGGCGATCGCCGAGCACCTCACCGAGCTGCTGAAGAACGAGGCGGAGTTCACCGGCAAGTGGCTCACGGCGCACTGACCGGTCTCGAGAGCACGGTCACTGTTCGACGTCACATCGTGCGGTCCCGGCCTTCGTGTCAGTTCCGCACTCCACCCGCCCATCGAGGTCGGCGCCGCCGGACCCAGTAACGTGTGAGCCCATGGCACGCCGATTGGACTACTCCGCCCGCTATCCGCTGCACACCACAAAAGAGCTGTACGCGGCGCTGTCGAACCGCGATTACTGGGACGCGCGGATGGGCGAGATGCGGAAGTACACCCCCGGCAACGAGGTGGTCCGGCTGGAGGCGGGCGACGACGGGATCACGGTCGAGCTGCACCACGTCCTGCCCCGCGACATGCTGCCGGAAATCGCGCAGACGGTGATGCGCAAGGACATGGTGATCACCCGCAAGGAGTTCTACAGCCCGTACGCCGCGGAGGAGACCACCGGCAAGTACTCGGCGTCCATTCCCGCAGGCCCCGGCAGCCTCGGCGGCACCATCCGCCTGTTCCCCACCGACACCGGCTGCACCATGCGCTTCTCGTCGGAGGCGAAAGTTTTCATCCCCATGGTGGGTCCGCGCCTGGAACAGCTGATGCTGGTGAACCTGGTCGACCTGTTCCGCGGCGAGGCCGAGTTCACGGTTCAGTGGCTGGAAGAACAACACCCCACTCGCTGACCAAACCGGTCGGCAATATCACTCGTGGCACCACCGCCGTCAATCGTCTCCGCCGCAGCGACCGCTGGCTGATCAACGACGAATTCGTCGCCGACCGGTTGCGCGGTGCGCCCGATCCGCTGGTCGTCGATCTCGGGTACGGCGCGAGCCCGTGGACCACGTTCGAGCTGGCCGCTCGGCTGCGCACGATCCGCGCCGACGTGCGGGTGGTCGGATTGGAGATCGACCCGCAGCGCGTGGTGCCCGGCCGCGACGGCGTCACCTTCGCACGGGGCGGATTCGAATTGGCCGGGCTGCGGCCGGTTCTGGTGCGCGCCTTCAACGTCCTGCGGCAGTACCCGGAAGCGGCGGTCGGCGAGGCATGGTCGACGGTGCTGGCCGGGTTGGCGCCGGACGGGGTGCTGGTCGACGGCACCTGCGACGAATTGGGCAGACGCTGCGCATGGATCCTGCTCGACCGGCACGGACCACGCTCGCTCACGCTGGCCTGGGATCCTTTCACCGTCGAGCGTCCCTCCGACCTCGCCGAACGCTTGCCGAAGGCGTTGATCCACCGCAACGTTCCCGGTGAACCGATTCACGCGCTGCTGACCGCCGCCGATCGCGCGTGGGCCCACGCCGCGCCGATGGCACCATATGGCCCCCGGGTCCGCTGGCGCGCGGCGGCGCGGGCGCTGCACGCGGAAGGCTTCCCGATCCGCCACTACCGCCGCCGCCTGCGCGACAGCGTGCTCTCGGTGCCGTGGTCGGCGGTCGCGCCGCTCGGTACGAGCTAGCGCGGTTTCGTCACGCTACGGCAAGCGCCTGATATACCCGTCGCGCGGCGCGCGGCGACAAGCGCGCACCCGCGTCGGTGATCTCCTCGCCCGCGCACCGGTGGATCGCGACCGCGTCGGCCACCACCTCGTTCAAAGCGGACTGCCCGATATCGGCCTCGGCCAGGTCGAGCACCGTGCGGACCGGCGTCGTCACCAGGAACGCACCCGCCGATTCCACGTCGGCGCCTGCCAGCGTTCGGCGCACGACCACCAGCCGCGGCGTCACCGGCGGACGTCCCGCGCGCGCCGACAGGTGCAGGAACCGCGGGCACAGGCTGCCGAGCCCGTGCAACTCCGCCGCACTCTGATGGGAGACCACCGCGGCGCCGTCGAACCAGGCCGCCCACATCGCGTACTCGTCGAGCGGGCCGTCCGGCCACCCGGCCAACCGGAGCATGCCGACTCCGGCCCTCGTCACCGAACCGTCGCCAAGGGCTGCTCGCACCCGCGCTCCGCACCCGGTGCGCAGCACCTGGCGAGTCGTGAAGAAACCGGCGTGCCGACCGGCCCAGCGGCGCAGAACACGCCATCCTTGTTCCGCGGATCCGATCGCGCGGCTTGCCTCATCGCCGGCCATGGGCATCAGGCTACGCTCGATTTTTGTGCTTCATGTCACATTCGAACCCCTCACGACCTCCTCAGAGACGGCACAGAAAGGTCGGGAAGAATTTTGGCCATGAGTACGAACGCAACCTCGCCCTCGACGATCAACCGGCGGACCCTGCTGATCGCCCTGACCGTGGTAGCGATTCTGCTCGCCACGGTCTTGGTCGGCGGCGAGGCCTACGCCAGGCACACGGTGTCGAACTGCATCAGCTCGCAGTTCGAGAAGGAGATGGGGTCGAAGATCGACGTGAGCTTCGGGCCCAAGCCGATGCTGCTCACCTGGATCGACGGCAAGGTGCCGACGGTCAAGGTGAACAGTGACGACACCAAGTTCGGTCCCGCCGTCGGGATGGTGGTGCACGCCGTCTTCCGCGACGTCGACGTCGCCGACCAGAACGGCAGCGAGATCGGCAGTTCCTCGGCCGACGTCACCTGGAGCAACGAGGGAATCAAAGAGACCCTCGGCGGCATGGTCAGCGGGGTGAGTTCCTCGGCGAGTACCGGCATGCTCACCCTGTCGGTGCTCGGCGGCTTCGCCGAACTCCAGTTGAAGCCGCAGATCGTGAACGGCATGGTCAAGGTGGAGACGATGTCGGCGGAGTTGCTCGGCATCGGCCTGCCCTCCGACCTGGTGCAGAGCATCGTCGACCTGTTCACCAAGAGCCTGCAGAGCTACCCGCTCGGCATGGCGGCGACCGACCTGAAGGTCACCGACTCCGGTGTCGACGTCCACCTCTCCGGCGGGCGTGCCCAGCTCGAGCCCGCAGGCAACAGCAACGGCTCCGACACGCGCTGCTGAACCCGCACCGCCGCAAGACCTTCGGGCCTTGCGCTTTGACGGTCAGATCGGGAAACCGTCGAGCACTTCACGCGATTTCGACAGTCCGAGCCGGGTCGCGCCCGCCGCGATCATCTCCGCGGCCGCCTCGGCGGTCCGGATGCCGCCACTGGCCTTGACGCCGAGCCGGTCGCCGACCGTCTCGGCCATCAACCGCACCGCGTGCGCGCTCGCGCCGCCCGCGGGGTGAAATCCCGTGGAGGTCTTCACGAAATCGGCGCCCGCGCGTTCGGCGACCCGGCACACCTGCACGATCGCGTCGTCCGGCAGCGCGGCGGACTCGATGATCACTTTCAACAGCGCCCGATCCCCGATGGCCTCGCGGACCGTGACGATGTCGGACAGCACCGCCGTGTAATCACCGGCGCGAGCCGCGCCGACATCGATGACCATGTCCACCTCGGCGGCGCCCTGATCCACCGCGAGCCGCGCCTCGGCGCCTTTGACCAGCGAATGATGCTTCCCCGAAGGGAATCCGGCGACCGTCGCGACCACCAGTCCGGGCGCGCGCACCGGCAACATGGACGGCGACACACAGATCGCGAGGACGCCAAGCGCCCGTGCGTCTTCGATCAACACGCCGACCTGCGCGGGCGTCGCCTCCGGAGCGAGCAGCGTGTGATCGATCATGGCGGCCACTTCGGCCCTGGTCAGCGACGTGGAACTTGCCATGGGGTGAGAGTCTGGCACACCGGAATCGAATTCCGTTGCGCGCCTGGCGGCAGTTCGCGCACACTCGTAGCTGATGGCGCATCGGACAACGTGACGCCACGGTCGCTGACTAACGTGTGCGGATGGGCCCTACTTCGTTCGGGAGGAGACGACCGTGCTGATCCGTCGCGAACGCGTCGACGACGCCGCTGCCATCGCGGCGGTGCATCGCAGCGCATTCGCACCGCGCTATGCCCCCGCCGCCGCGTCCGGTGGCCGCCCCGGCGCCGACCCGCCCGAGGTCGACCTGGTCGCCCAGCTGCGCAGTGACGAGGGTTGGATCCCGACGCTCTCGCTGGTGGCGATCGAGCACGACAGCGTGGTCGGCCACCTGTGCTTGACCAGAGCCGCCGTCGGCCCGTTCCCCGTGCTGGCGCTCGGCCCGATCGGCGTTCTCGCCGACCATCAGGGCGCCGGAGTCGGTTCCGCCCTCATGCACGCGGCGCTCGGCGCCGCGGACGCCCTCGACGAACCACTGATCGGCCTGCTCGGCAGCCTGGAGTTCTACCCGCGCTTCGGTTTCGTCCCCGCCGCCCGCCTCGGCATCACCCCCGACGACCCGTCGTGGATCAGCCACTTCCAGGTCCGCTCCCTCTCGGCCTACGACTCCCAGATCGCCGGCGAATTCCACTACGCCGAACCGTTTTACAACCTCTGAGCACCACTCGACTCGGACGCATAGGGGACAAGGCGACCTGCGCCGCAGACGAACGGCCCGGGCGCTAGGCCCACGGGTCGATGACGGGCACCCCGGCAGCTCGGAACGGCGCGGTATCGCGAGTGGCGACGGCCATTCGAGCGGCGCTGGCCGTCGCGGCGATATAGCCGTCGGCAGTCCCGATCGCCGCACCGGTGGCGCGCGCAGCCGCCATGAGTTCGGCGTACACCGCAGAGGTGGTCAGGTCGAAAGCGAGTATTCGCTCGGCGAACAGAGGCAACACGCGTGTTTCGAACCTGTCGCGCAGTGTGTCTCGCCGCCTGCCCGCAGGCATCGCGGCAATTCCCAACCGGAGTTCGGCCACAGTGGCAGCTGACAGGTACAAAGTGCGCAGAGGTTGAGCATTGATCCAAGCGACTACACGCGAGTCCGGAGCCTTGCGCAGCGGTTCGGAGATGACGTTGGTGTCGAGAACGATCACTCGAACTCCATGGGAGGGATCGGCCGTCGGTCACGGGCGTTCAGGGCGTCGAACTCGTCATCGGTGAGTTCGATCTCACGACCGATCTCCGCCAACAACGACCCGAGTTCGACCTGTGCCACAGGCGTGACGGCTTCGATGAGGATCGCGCGGACTTCCGCCTCGGTACTGCGTCCATGCTGGGCCGCGCGCACACGCAGTGCCTCGCGTACCTCGTCGGGTAGATCACGAACTGTCAGCCTGGCCATATCCACTCACCCACTCCGAGTCGACCGCAATAGCGTCATTGCCTTCATTGCCTTCAATCATAGACGGCGATCGCACTCGGAGACACCTTGTCGAGCGCTCGGCGAAGGCGCGGCGAATGTCCGGCGGCGCACCTGGGAGGATGAACCCCATGAGTTCCGCTCCACCCGTCTCGGACGACCGCCGCTACGTGCTGACTCTCGGCTGCCCGGATCGGCCGGGCATCATCGCCCGGATCACGTCGTTCATCGCCGAGTTCGGCGGCTCGATCGTGGAGGCGGGGTATCACTCCGACGCCGATACCGGCTGGTTCTTCACGCGTCAGGCGATCAGGGCCGCGACGGTGCCGTTCGGCATCGCGGAGCTGCGTGACCGGTTCGCCGGGGTGGCGGCGGAACTGGGGCCGGAGAGCGAATGGCAACTGCTGGACTCCGGCGCGCGCCGTCGCGCGGTACTGCTGGTCAGCAAGGACGGCCATTGTCTACACGATTTGCTCGGACGCGCCGCCAGCGGTGAACTGCCCGCCACCATCGAGGCGGTGATCGGCAACCATCCGGATCTGGCGGCGATGACCGAGGCGCACGGGGTGAAGTTCCATCACGTGCCGTTCCCGAAGGACCCGGCTGAGCGCGGTCCCGCGTTCGAAGAGGTCCGCGCCCTGGTGGACGCGCACGATCCGCACGCGGTGGTGCTGGCGCGGTTCATGCAGGTGCTGCCGGCCGAGTTGTGCGAACACTGGGCGGGCAAGGCGATCAACATCCATCACAGCTTCCTGCCCTCGTTCGTCGGCGCTCGCCCGTACCACCAGGCTTTCGCCCGTGGCGTGAAGCTGATCGGAGCAACCTGCCACTACGTGACCCCGGAACTGGACGCGGGCCCGATCATCGAGCAGGACGTCATCCGCATCGACCACGCGGACGAAGTGCGCGACATGGTCCGTCAAGGTCGCGACATCGAGCGGGTGGTTCTGGCGCGCGGGCTGCGCTGGCATCTGGAGGGCCGCGTCCTGGTGCACGGCCGCCGGACGGTCGTCTTCTCCTGACCGGCGCGAGCGCCTGGGCGCGTCAGCCCGCGAGGTCGGCGCGGCTGGACTTGCGCGTGGCGGCGAGGACGCGCGCGAGTTCCTCGTTGAACCGCACGTAGGCCTCGGCATTGCCGAGATGCCCTGTTGGCAGCACCTGATAGCGCGCGAGACTGCCGGTCTGCCGGAGCATTTCGACGATCCGCTCGGAGTGCACCGGCGGCGTCATGTCGTCGAACTGTCCCGAGATCACCGTCGTGGGGACCACCAGATTCCGGGCCGACTCCCCGACATCCATCGTGGCCAGCAGGAATCCGAACTTGGCGCGCACCCGCGCGGGACACGACCGCACGATGGCCATGCTGAAATCCAACAGCTCGCCTTTGGCCGCGGTGCTGAGGATCTGACGCGCGAACAGCCAGCGCACCGGCGCGATGGGCGGGAAGACCATCGGGGCGCCGAGCCCGAGCCTGCCGAACAGGAACGGCAGCGGCACCTTCAATTGCAGCAGCCGCAGCGGACGGTTCAGCAGCGGCACGACCGTCGTCTCCAGGATCAACCGGTCCGCCGCGGTATTGGTCAGCAGCACCGCGAGCGCCTGACGCGCGACCCGCTCGGGATAGCGTCCCGCCCAGGCCTGCAGTGTCATGCCGCCGAGGCTGTGGCCGACGAGCACGCCCCGCTGCCCGGGCGCGAGCGCGGCGTCGAGCACGGCGGCCAAGTCGTCGGCAAGCAGCTCCATGGTCAGCTCGCTCGACCCGTATTCGCTCTCGCCGTGACCGCGCTGGTCGTAAGCGATCACCCGATAGTCACCGGCGAACGCGTTGATCTGCGGATTCCAGTATTCCAGGCAGCAGGTCCACCCGTGGACGAGCACGATGGCGGGGGCATCCGACGGGCCGTAGGCGTGTACGCGCAGCCGGACGCCGTCACCGGTCTGGACCGGAACCACCTCGCGCGGCGCGGTCGGCGGGTTGAACGCGGCGGTCTGGTAGGTACGCGACCGCAAGTCGGCGCTGTGCGCGTCGCGCAAGCTCCGGAGCATGCCCCGGAAGCTCGTCAACGCGGTCGGCAGCATGGCACGCATCGGACACTCCTTTGTGTTACTGCTAGATACAGTAACCCCGATTCGCGCCGCTTGCTAGTGCAAGCACCCTTACCTGTCGGCGAACTCCGCCCTCACCAGCGCGGACCCCGCTGCACCTCGTCCACCTTGGGCCGGACGTCGGCCAAGTAGACGCCCGTGGCGATGATCGCCGCGAAGGAGAGCAGGCCCAGACCCGCGGGGGAGAGCAGGAGCACGAGCACAGCCGCCCCGAGAATCGCCAGCCAGATCGGCTTGGTCAGTTTGTCCACCGCGGTGAACGCGTCCGGACGCTGACGCACGGCGTGGATCAGCGCGAAAATCGTCGCACCGAGCGCCGCCAGCCACAGCACCAGCAGGATCATCCCGGTCAATCCGTGCACCATATTCACCCCACCCATCATAGAAGCAACGCCCTCGCGCACCAGGGGTGCGCGAGGGCGTCGAATCGCTTCAGCCGCGGGCCGTTCAGGGCTTCTTGGGAGCGGCCTTCTTGGCCGGAGCCTTCTTGGCCGCGGGGGCCTTCTTGGCCGGAGCCTTCTTGGCCTCACCGTTCACGACCGGAGCCGGGGTGGCCTCGGTGGTCACCTCGACGACCTCGGCCTCGACGACCGGCGCCGGGTCGATCTCTTCGTCGGCCTCGACCTTCGCCGGGCGGCCGATCAGTCCGTTGACGCGCCCGAGCACGTCCTCGGCGCGGCTGACCGCGTCGCCGTACAGCGTCTCGACCTTGCCGATCCGCTCCTCGACGACCTGGTTGGCGCGCAGCCGCTCGATCGTCTCCTCACCGCGGACGGCGAGGTCGGCGTAGATGTCCAGCGCCTGCCGGTAGTACTTCTCGGCCAGCGCGCGCAGCTCCTCGGCGGTGAACCGCTCGCGCAGTTCGGCCAGGTCGTCCGGCAGCTCCGACGGCAGGCCGGACAGCCGCTCGCGCAGCGACTCGAACCGGTCCTGGACGTCGGCGGGAACGTTGGCGAAGCGCTCGCGCGCCTCCTCCACCCGGGCCTGCACCTCGGTGGCGGCCGCACGCTCGCGCACCTGCGCGAAAACGTCGTTGACGGCGGCGTAGAGGGCGTCACCCGCGCCGACGGTGGCGAGCAGGGGCTTGGTGACGGTGGCGTTCTTCTCGGTCATGGTGTTTCGTTCTCCTGGCGTGGCGGAGTTTCGGTTGTCGTGCGCGGAACGTCGCTGTCCCATACGTCCCCCCCTACCTCGTTTCCTCCGTTTTCCCGGCGAAACGATTCATAGATGTCCAGCAGCACCTGCTTCTGCCGCTCACTGATGAACGTGTCGGCGAGCAGTGCGTCCCGGACCGGACTGTGCGGCCGCTGCTCGAGATAGCCAGCCCGTACGTACAAGACCTCCGAGGAGACCCGCAGCGCTTTCGCGATCTGCGTGAGCACTTCGGCGGACGGATTTCGCAGTCCGCGCTCGATCTGGCTGAGATACGGATTGCTCACCCCCGCCAGCTGGGCGAGCTGACGCAACGAGACTTGCGCGGCTTCCCGCTGCGCCCTGATGAAGCCTCCGATGTCGTGCGCCGCACTGACGACGCGACCCCCTCGTTCGCCGATGCCGGACGAATGCTCGTCCGATCTCTCGGTGTACTCGGCGGAAACCTCGGGCTGGTCAGCCATCACTCACCTTCTGGCGGTTGTACGAATTCGATTCTAGGTCAGGGTGCTAGCTATTGCAAGCAGTCTGCTAGCAGCGTTTCGGCAAACGTTCCGCACGCCGCGGATCAACCGCCGAACATCAAGTGGGAAATCGTGTAGATCGTCAGTCCGGCAAGCGAACCGACGACGGTCCCGTTGATACGGATGAATTGCAGATCCCGGCCGACCTGCAATTCGATCTTCTTGCTGGCTTCCTCGGCATCCCACCGGGCAACCGTGTCGGTGACCAGGGTGCTGATCTCACCGGCATAGTTTTCCACCAAGTAGCGCGCGCCGCGATCGATCCAGTTGTCGACCTTGGCCCGCATGTCCGCGTCGTCGCGCAAGCGCTCGCCGAGCTGCTGCACGTTCTCGGCGACCTTGCGCCGCAGCGTGCTGCTCGGATCGTCGGCGGACTCCAGGATCAGCCGCTTCGCCGCGCGCCAGGTGGCCGAGGCGAGTCCGGTGATCTCCTCCCGGCCCATGATCTGCGCCTTGATCCGCTCCGCCTTTTTGATCATGGCGTCATCGAATTGCAGGTCCTCGGCGAATTCCTCCAGGAACCGGTTCGCGGCGAGACGGACCTCGTGCTCCGGATTGGAGCGGACTTTCCAGGTGAACTCGACCAGTTCCCGGTAGATCCGTTCGGAAAGCAAGATATTGACGAATTTCGGCGCCCACTGCGGCGCGTCCCGCAACACGATCCGATCGATCGTCTCCTGGGATCCGAGCGCCCACTGGTGCGCGCGCTCGGCGAGCAGATCCAGCAACGCCAACTGCCGGTTGTCGGCGAGCAGTTCCGCCAGCACCCGGCCGATCGGCGGACCCCACAGCGGCTCCGCGATCCGCTTGACGATGGTGTTGTCGATGACCTGCTCCACGTCCTCGTCGCGCAGTACGCCGACGACGGCGCGCAGGATGGTCGAGCTCTCCTGCGCCACGCGCGCGGCATGACTCGGATCGGCCATCCAGCGCCCGACCCGCCAGGAGATCTGCGCCGAGTTCACCTTGGCCGACACCACCTCGGGCGCCAGGAAGTTCGTGCCGACGAACGTACCGAGACTGGCGCCGAGCTGGTCTTTCTTCCGCCGGATGATCGCCGTGTGCGGGATGGGCAGGCCGAGTGGATGACGGAACAGGGCGGTCACCGCGAACCAGTCCGCCAGGGCGCCGACCATGCCCGCCTCCGAGGCGGCCCGCAGGTAGCCGACCCAGTCGCCGCCCGCCCCGCGCGATTCGGTCCAGCGGCAGAACAGATAGATCGCGGTGGCCAGGGCGAGCAGCCCGGTGGCGAACGCCTTCATCCGCCAGAGGTCACGACGCTTGGCCGCCTCGTCGAGCACGGCGGCGAAGCCGAGGGGCGCGGCGGCGGGCGCGGCGTCACCGGCGCGGTCGCCCCGGGCGTTCAGCACCGCGGTGTTGCCGGGAGCTTTCTCCATGCCTCCCATTCTGCTGTGCGCGGCGAAGTGAGCGAGCGGGGTGAGTGCCTGCGCACAAACCGGACGTGCCGGGCGCCGGACACGCCCGGACTGTGGTTCCTACCGCATCCGGGCTCAAAAGCGCATATCACGGGTATCGGGGACCTAAGCTGGTAGCCACCGGAGCACATACGAACGAGGGAGCCCACGCTGTCCACCGAAGACCTTGTCGATGTCGGCGAGCGACCGTCGGCGGTGCGCGGCGGCCGGATGGACGGCCGCAAGCGCCGGTGGCGGCAACACAAGATCGACCGCAGAGAGGAACTCGTCGACGGCACTCTCGCCGCCGTGCGCGCCCGCGGCAGCAACGCGGGCATGGACGAGATCGCCGCGGAGATCGGCGTCTCCAAGACCGTGCTCTACCGCTACTTCTCCGACAAGAACGACCTCGTCCACGCGACCATGCAGCGGTTCATCGAGACCACGCTGATGCCGCGGGTGTACGGCGCGATCAGCCTGGACGCGGACGAATACCAGCTGGTGCGCTCGGCCCTGGCCGAGTACGTCGGCACGGTCGACGAGGACCCCGAGGTCTACCGCTTCATCATGGGCAACGGCTCGGCCGACCAGTCCTCGCTCGCGGAGTTCGAGAAGCTCTTCGCCGAGGTGGTGTGCGCGGTGATCACCGATCGCGCCAAGGACCGGGGCGTAGCGACCGAGGGCGCCGCGCTGGCGTCGTACGTGCTGGTCGGTGGCATCCAGCTGGCCACGCACTGGTGGACCACCAACAAGTCGCTGTCCCGCGAGGACGTGATCGATTACCTCACCATGCTCGCCTGGAGCGCCATCGAGGGCATGGCCCGCGCGGGCGGTTCGCCCGCCGCGTTCAACGCGCAGCAGCATGTGCTGCCCGCCCCCGAGGCGCCGGCGCAAGACTGAATCGAGCCATCGGCCCTGGTGCTAGCTGGAGCGCTTGCAAAAGTTCACCAGCACTCTCGACTTTGCCGAATCCTTGGCTAGTCTGAACCCGAGCGGTGCGCCGAGTGCGTTGCGTCACCGCAGGCGCCGTACTCGACGGCGGTCCGTGCGGGTGTCCCGCACGCTGCCGCCCGCGTCCGTCGCTCCGACCGCGGCACCAACGGAGGTACCTCGATGGCGAAGCAAGTACCGACCTCTCGGCTTGCTCGTGGCACGAAGCTGGGCGCGGTGGCAGCCAGTTCGGTGCTTCGCACCCAGCGCGCGCGGTTGACCATGCGAGGCAGATCCGAGGCCGTCCGGGCGAAGATGGCCGAGGAATCGATGATCCGCACCACCGAGCAGGTGGTCACGGTGCTGGGCACCATGAAGGGCGTCGCCATGAAGCTCGGCCAGATGATGTCGGTGCTCGATCTGGATCTGGTGCCAGAGGACCATCGGGAGCGGTTCCAGAAACGCCTGGCCGTGCTGCGCAACGCGGCCCCGACGGTCTCCTTCGCGGCCATGCGCCAGGTGATCGAGGACGATTTCGGAAAGCCGCTCGACGCGGTATTCGCCGAGTTCGACGCCGAGCCCGTCGCCGCCGCCTCGATCGGCCAGGTGTACCGGGCGCGACTACACGACGGCCGCCAGGTCGCGGTGAAGGTGCAGTATCCGGGCATCGATGCGGCGGTGCGCGCGGATCTGAAGAATCTCGCGATGTTCCGGCGCGTGCTCCAGTCCGCGATGCCGTGGGTGACGCCCGCGGTGCTGGACGAGCTGCGGCTGAACATGGAGGCCGAGCTGGACTACCGGGCCGAGGCGGCCACCCAGTTGCAGATCGCCGAGTTGTACGCCGGGCATCCTTTCGTCATCGTCCCGCGCTCGCTGCCGGAGTTCTCCACCACGCGGGTGCTGGTCACCGAATACGTGGAGGGCAAGGGCTTCGAAGAGATCCGGCAGCTGCCCCAAGCGGAGCGCAACCGGATCGGCGAGATCATCTACCGGTTCTACGTGGGATCGCTGTTCACCTTCAACGAATTCTGCGGCGACCCGCATCCGGGCAACGTTCTGCTGGCCGGCGACGGCCGGGTCGGCTTCCTGGATTTCGGATTGTTCAACCGCATGGACGCCGAGCACGTGCAATTCGAGCTGGTCTGTCTGCGTGCCGCGGCGGAAGATCGCGCGGAAGACCTGCGCGAGTTGATGATCCAGCGCGGCGTCATCGATTCGCCGCAGGAGATCGGCGCCGAGGAGTGCCTGGAATACGTACTGGCCGCCTCGGAATGGTGTCTGATCGACGAGGAACTGACCATCACTCCCGAGCTCGCCAGCGGCGCCTTCCTGCTCGCGGTCGACCCGAGGGCCAGCGAGTTCACCGGTATGAAGCAGCAGAATCTGCCGCCGGAGCACCTCTTCTCCCGCCGCGCCGACTTCCTGACCTTCGGCATGCTCGGTCACCTCGGCTGCACCGCGAACTGGCATCGCATCTCCAGGGAATGGCTCTACGACGAACCACCGGTCACCGAGCTCGGCCGGGCCCATCACGCCTGGCTCGCCGACCGCCCGCACGCCGCGCCGCAACGGCCGCGCAAGAAGACCACCAAGTAGCCGCCGAACGGCGGCACGACCGCAGAACGGAAGACCATGGCAGACACACGGGAATTCGACCTAGTGCTCTTCGGCGCGACGGGTTTCGTCGGCAAGCTGACCGCGGAATATCTCACCGAGGCCGCGCCGGAATCCGCGCGAATCGCGCTGGCGGGACGATCGCTGGACAAGTTGACGACCGTACGCGACGACCTCGGCCCGACGGCCGCGAACTGGGGTCTGGTGGTGGCCGACTCGACAGAGCAGAGCGCGCTCGACGAGCTGGCGGCGCGCACCAAGGTCGTGGTCACCACCGTCGGCCCGTACCTGCGCTACGGGATGCCGCTGGTAGCGGCGTGCGCGAAGGCGGGCACCCATTACGCCGACCTCACCGGCGAGCCGCTGTTCATCCGCGACGCCATCGACAACTATCACGAACAGGCCGTCGCCACGGGCGCGAAGATCGTGAATTCCTGCGGCTACGACTCGATTCCGTCCGATCTGAGCGTATATCAGCTCTACCGCCGCACGGTCGAGGACAACACCGGTGAGCTCGTCGACGTCACGCTGGTGGCTTCGCTCAAGGGCGGCGTCAGCGGCGGCACCATCGATTCCGGCCGCGCGATGATGGAGGCGATCGCCGCCGACCCGGCCAAGGGCAAGGTGATGTCGCACCCGTACTCGCTGAGCCCGGACAGGTCGATGGATCCCGACGTCGGCCGCCAGTCCGATCAGGCGCTGTCGCGGGCGAGCGCGATCGACCCCAGCCTGGACGGGTGGGTCAGCACGTTCGTCATGGCCGCGCACAACACCAAGATCGTGCGCCGCAGCAACGGCCTGCTCGGCTGGGTGTACGGCAAGAATTTCCGCTACCGCGAAGTCATGAGCGCCGGAAAGTCCCGGGTGGCGCCGCTGGTAGCGGCGGGGATGGCGGGCGGCATCGTGGCGGGCATGACCGCGGGCGCCCTGCTGTCGCGGGCATCGGCGGGTCGCAAGCTGCTCGATCGCCTGCTGCCCAAGCCGGGCACCGGACCGAGCGAGCAGGCCCGCAAGAGCGGCTGGTTCAGCATGAAGACGTTCGCGCACACCACCTCGGGCGCGAAGTACGTGGCCACCTTCTCCGGCACCGGCGACCCGGGATACCAGGCCACCGCCGTACTGCTCGGCGAGAGCGGTCTGTGCCTGGCGTTCGACACGGAGAAGCAACCCGAGCTCGCGGGCATTCTCACCCCGGCCGCGGCGATGGGCGACGCCCTCACCGAGCGACTGCGCGCGGCGGGCATGACGATCACCGTCGACCGCGCCTGAGGGACGTGCTCCGGTGAATCTCGCACGCAAGACGATGAATGCCCCCGCGCTCGCCGCGGTGTACGAGCGCGCCTGGCGGCCGGCGCTGTTCTATCTCGCCAGTGGGCGGACGACCGCGTCCGACCGCCGCGACGCGGTCACCGCCCTGCGGCTCGGCGGCGCGCAGAAGGTGCTCGACATCGCCTGCGGACCGGGCAATTTCACCAGATACCTGAGTGAGGCGCTGTCCGGCGAGGGCTATGCGATCGGCGTGGACTATTCGGAGCCGATGCTGGCGCGCGCCGTCGCGGACAACGCCGGACCGCGCGTCGGGTATCTGCGCGGCGACGCGCGCAGGCTCCCGTTCGCGGACGGAACCTTCGACGCGGTCTGCTGTTTCGGCGCGCTCTACCTCATTCCGGACCCACTCGTCGCCGCTCGCGAGATGATTCGCGTTCTCGCTCCCGGTGGCCGGATCGCCATCACCACCAGCCACCGGGCGGCCAACCCCATCGGTGAGATGAGCCGCGTGGTCGGCGGTTTGAGCGGGCTGCGGGTGTTCGGCGCCCGGACCTTTCCCGCCCTGTTCGCCGAGGAGGGTTTGGTGGAGATCGACCAGCGGGTCCATCGCCTGCTCCAGTACGTCAGCGCGACGAAGCCCGCGCACTAGACCTCCGCGGTGACGGCCCGGATCAGGAACTCGAGTTTGTCCACGGTCCGATCGAGCGGAAGGGTGCTGCGCTCCACCCGGCACATCGCCACCGAGCCCTCGACCGCGGCGACGATCAGGGTGGCGGTCCGCTCGGCGTCGGCCTCGCTCGCGCCGTGGTCGCGCAACGACCGCGTCAGCAGGCCGGTCCAGTTCTCGAACGCGGACGCGGCGGCCCGCTGCGGCTCGTCGTCGTCCCCCGGGTCCTCGATCGCGACCGCGAGCACCGGGCAGCCAGCCTGGAAATCATTGTCCGCCAGAACCTTTCGCCACATGTCGACGAACGACCGCAATCCCGCGACCGGCCCGGCGGGCAGCCCTTGCGCGAGTTTGCGGGCGGCCAGCGCATCGGCGAAGCGCACGGCTTCGGCCGCCAGCTGCGCTTTGCCGCCGGGGAAGTAGTGGTAGGTGGATCCCAGCGGAGCCTGGGCGTGCTTGGCCAATTCCCGCACGCTGGTCGCGTTCAGACCGCGGCGGCGGATCATGTCGGCCGCGCCTGCAACCATTCGATCCCGCGCCTGCGGCGTTTCGGCCACCCTTCTCCTCCCATGTTCATGACGACTGTCATAGCCTATCGCGCGCAGGCGTGCGCGCGGCCGTGCGCGGTGGAACGTGACCCGCCGCGCGCGGTCAGCCGATGTCCTGCAATACCCGGCGCTGCGGGTCACCGGTATCGCAGCCGGTTCCGACGACCAATGCGGTGACGGCGGGCGGGTGCGGGCCGTTGAGCAGGATGAGCACCGCGTCGCCGCCCTGGAACGCGATGTCGGCCGAGCCGAGGACGGTGCGGTCGAGCCCGTTCGCGTGGACACAGCGTTGCAGCGCTTCGGGGTCGGCGAGGGAGCCGCTGACGGTGTGGCGGCCCAGCGCGCCGAAGGCCATGGTGGCGGTGACTTCGTCATTTCCGATGGCGGGTCGCGCGGTGGGGGCTGGGCGGTCACGGCCGTCCATCGTCGAGATGGCTGAGCCGGCTGCGGCAAGGGCGACGATCGCCGCGGCTGCCGCGGCGAACCAGCGCGCCCTGGTGCGGCGATGCTCGTCGACAGCGACCGAGGGAGCCGCGCCGCGTTGGGAATATTTGATATCGAGCCGGGCCCCGCCCGCCCGCCCGGGCGCGATCGCGTGGACCGCGGTGTCCTGGGGTGATCGGAGCGCTTCGATGAATTCGGTCAGCCGGGCGGTGACGTCCTCGGGCATGGAGTGGATGACGCGTTCCTCCCGGCTCAGCGCACCCAATTCCGCGCTGATCTCATCCAGCCCGCGCAGATACCGCACCGCCTGCGGATCACGCGAGACGATCGGCCACAACTGCTCGCGCTGCGCGGCCGTCACATTGCCGGCGTGCAGATCGGCCAGCAACCCCGGCGGGAACGGAGGCTGCGGCACCGTCCGGATCGCCATCGCACCTCCGTTGGTCGCGTCCGACATCGCACCGATCCCCTCACCCCCAGGCCCGCCTGTGCATCGTTCAAAAGGTCGTCACTGTTATTGGACGCGTCCCGACTGCTCTCGGTTCCCCGGATCGCCGAGAAAATCCAATTGCTTTTTCAACCACTGCCGCGTATGGACGCACCGGCTTCGATCGTCCCATCGGGCACGGCGAGCACCGCCCGCAAGCCGCTGTAAACAGCTCGGGGACAACGGATCTGTCACGCTCCCGGCGAATGCCAGCTAGCCTCACTCCACAAGATCGCGTATTCCAGCCAGAGGACCCCGCCATGAACAGTCCCCTACCCACGCCCGCGTCCGCCCGAGGAGAGGCCACCGGGGATCTGCTCGCGGGAAGGACCGCCGTTGTCACCGGGGCGAGCCGTGGCATCGGCCTGGCGATCGCGATCAGGTTCGCGTCGGAGGGCGCGAACGTCGCGATGATCGCCCGCACCCAGGAGCCGCACCCCAAGCTGCCCGGCACCATCCACACGGCCGCCGCGGAAGCGGAGGCCGCGGGTGGCGCGGTACTGCCGTTGGTAGCGGATGTCCGCGACGACAAGGCGATGGCGGAGGCGGTCGATCGGATCGCCGAGCGCTTCGGCGGCATCGACATCCTGGTCAACAACGCGGGATCGGTCGATCTCACCGGCGCCGAGCAGATCGGCATGCAGCGCTACGACCACATGCAAGCCGTCAATCTCCGCGCGCCGTTCCTGCTGTCCAAGCTGGCGCTGCCGCACCTGCGCGACTCGGCGACGGCCGGGCGGAATCCACATATCCTCACCCTCTCCCCGCCGCTCAACATGAACCCCGAGCACGTTGGCAACGGCGTGGCCTACACCGTCTCCAAATACGGTGTCAGCATCGCCACCGTCGGTCTGGCACACGAGTTCCGGCCCTACGGCATCGCCGTGAACTCCCTGTGGCCGCGCACGAAGATCGACACCGCCGCGGTGCGCAATCTGCTCGGCGGCGCGGAAGCCGTCGCCGCGTCCCGCAACCCGTTCATCTGCGCGGACGCCGCTTTGCTGATCGTGACCAGCCCCGCCGCGACCTACACCGGCCGGCTGCTCCTGGACGAGGATGTCCTCGCTTTCCATGGCCGCACCGACCTGGACCACTACCGAGTCGTACCGGGCTCCGGCGCTCTCGCCAACGACCTTTTCATCGACGCGTAGACCACACCGCGGAGATAGCCGAAGCACGCACCCGCACTGACTTTTCGGCCTCGAGATCAGCTTGTTCCGCAGGCGTCGGCAGGAACCGCCGCGACCCACGGTGCGCGTAAGGCGCTCCGCCGCGGTGTGGCTCGCCGATGTCACGGCGCGGACGGGGCGGTCCCGAGAGCGACCATGCGGTGCAGGATCGCGGGCGCCAAGGCCAATTCGAATTCGGTTCCGCTGCTTTCGAACACGAAGGCCAGGAAGTCGTCGCGCGGTACCGGGGCCAAGCGGACCGAGCACTGCTCCCCCACGACCACCCAGCCGCCGACGGTCAACTGATCGGACATCGCCCCTCCCACCCTTCGATACTTCCGACAAGTGGACTATGCCAGTTGCGGCACAGGGGTGTCAACGGCGGAAATCGGTCGCTGACCTGGCCGAATACTCGTACTCCATGATCGGGCGGCCGGGCGGGTGGACGCTCTGGCGGTACTCCAGCGCGACGCCTCGGACGTCCAGACCGATGCGGTGCACGACCAGCACCGCCGCCGGATGCGGGAGCGCGAGACGGCGGCGTTCGTCATCCGTGGCCAGCCGGGCGCCGACGCTCTCGCGCACGACTGCGGCGGCGCGGCCGATCACGGCCTCCAGACACCGCACGACTCCGCCCGGCACGGGCGCCGTCCCGTGCACCAGCGTGGCGGCTGCGGCGAATTCACCGGGATACCAGCATGTGACCAGCCGAACTGCCCCGGAGCCGTTCTCGTACAACAACTTCACACTGATCACCGGACTCGCCGTTGGGAGACCGAGCGATTCGGTGACCTCCTGCGGTCCTTCCACCATTTCAGCTCCCAGCACGGTCACCGGATCGGGCTGGGACGCGGACGGGCCGTATCGGGGCGCGCTCTCGCGCATCAGCGCCGAGCGTTCGGCCACGTAGGTGCCCGACCCACGACGTGACGTGACGATTCCCTGCTGCCGCAGCGTGTTCAGCGCCTTGGCGGCGGTGGGCCGGGCGACCTTCCAGCGGGCGGCGAGTTCGCGCTCGGACGGCACCTCGGCGCCGGGAGCCAACTCCCCGCGCTCGATCAGATCCCGCAGATGCCCCGAGATCTGCAGATACTTCGGGACTACGCCATCGATTCCGGCCACCGGTCGCCTTCCCCACACCGCCCCTCGGACCGCTGGTCAGTGTAACAACGGCGGAGACGTGCGCAGCGGCCTTCACACAAGCCCGTACCGAGGCGGTCCGCCGCGCTGAACCGCCCGGTAAAGTGCGAATCCAGTACAGCGCGGTACGAACAGGACCGAGCGGAAGGGGGCTTCCACGTGGCGGTACCCGATACCGGACAGGGGACGGCGCGCGAGCTGTACGCGGCGGCCATCGGCGCGGGCGGGAGCGAAAGGTTCGAGCTGGACACGGCGGTCGCGGAGAATCTCGCCGCCGCGTGCGACCAACTGGTCGACGATCTGGGCCGCGCGATGGCGGGCGAACACCTCGTCACCGAGGTGACCGGCTTCCCCGATCTGCCAACCGGGCACGGCCTCACCCGCGGGTTCTCCGCCAAGGGAAGGCAATACCTGGACACCCTGGCCGCGTTCCAGGAAACGGCGCTGCTGTTCAAGGCCGCGTATCTCGCCGCGGCCAATCGGCTGGCCGACGCCGAGGCGGCGAATCAGGCCGCACTGCGGCTGGTCGCCGACTATCTGGAGCCCCGTTGAGCGCGCACCCGCGCGCCGGGACCGACTGAGGGGGACGACGGATGGCAGACTCCACGGCACGCGCCGCCGCCGACGGCATCCGGCAGGAACTGGCCGGATTCACCGACGACGCAACCGATCCCGCCTACGCGCCGGATCGGGAACTGTTCGGCGCCTACACCCACCAGCAGATCTGGGAGCTGGTGCACGAAGCGCTCGACCCTGCGGCATTGGGCCGGATCGCCGCGGCATGGCAGGCCAACGCGACCGCGGTGGCCGAAGCGTTCCAAGCCTTCTCCGATGCCACCAACCGCGAATTCGCGCGCTGGTCGGGCCGGGCAGCCGACGCCGCGGTGAGCGCGACCAGGCAGTTCGTCCGCGCGGGCGGGGATACGCACGACGTGTGCCGGGCGGTCGCTCGGCTGATGGAGTTGAATAGCGATGCCGCGCAGACGGTCCGGGGCGCGATCGCGCCGCCGCAGCGGTATCGGCCGCTGGCGGACCCGGCCGCGGAAGCGGTTTACGGTGGAAAACGTAGGATGGAACACGATAGTGCGGCGGCAGACATCGAAGCGGATGTCCGGGACACGATGACTTACGTCTACACCCCGACGATGCCCGCCACCGGCGACCGCGTTCCCCGATTCCCCCGGCCGCAGGAAGGTTCGGCGGCCGACAACGCACCCGGCGATCCGGATTCCGCGCGCGGAGGCGGCGCACGGTGAAATGGGTGCTCACCCCGGACGAGTTCACGCATGTCTGGACGAACGAAACGAGCCTGGACCGTAGGCCCTACCCGGTCAACATGGTCCCTTCGGCCACCGCGCGGACCGAGTCGGAGTACCACGCCCTCCATCTGCCGCAGCGCTTCGCCCGCCAAGCCGATCCTGATCTCGCCGCCGCGCTGGTGCTCTGCGCGCGCAACGACGCGACCACCATCACCGTCTCGGGCGAGCGTTCGGCGCTCTCGCGCAACGGCAGCGGGTCCGAGACCGAACGGATCCTCGCGTTCGCCGCGGTGGTGCACAACCACGCGGGCATCCTGGTCGCCACGCCGGACCGGGTGACCGTACAGATGTGCCACGCCCGTGCCGTGGGCGAACGCTTGGTGCAGATCATCGGCTCGGCGCGACCGGGCAAGCTCGCCCCGATGCGGGAGCCGCAGGACGCGGTGCTGAATCCGGATCGCACCGAGCCGTTCGTCACCAACGGTCACCGCGGCGCGGCGAAGTTCCGCCAAACCCTGCGTAAGCCGGTGGACGGGCGTGGCTTCATCACCGTCACGGTGGAGCCGGAGAACCCGATGTCCCCGCCCACCCGCCATCGCACCTGGCTGGACTTCACCGGCGACGGTCGCTACTTGCTCACCACCGCGCACGATCTCATCCTCACCCCGGTGGCGGACGAGGAATTCGCCACCCAGTTACTGCGGCTCGCGCAAGTGTGACGTGGCCGAACCGCCACGCGGTTAGGTTGGAGCCATGCCGAAATTGTGGACGGTGCCGCCCACCGAGGCCATGCGAGCCGATGGCTTGCGCGTAGCCGAGCTGGACACCTCCGGGACGCCGGGGTTCACCGGCGGCAAGAAGGCGGGCGTGCCCTTGCTCGCCGAACGCGCCCAGGTGCTGTCGGATCTGCAGGAGAAGCTGTACGCCAACGGCCGGGCCGGCGGCGACCGGCGCAACGTGCTGCTGATCCTGCAAGGCATGGACACAGCGGGCAAGGGCGGCATCGTCCGGCACGTCATCGGATCGGTCGATCCGCAGGGCGTGGACCACGCCGCGTTCGGGGTGCCGACGCCGGAGGAGAGCCGCCATCACTATCTGTGGCGCATCCGGAAGGCACTGCCGCGCGCGGGTCAGCTCGGTGTGTTCGATCGCTCGCATTACGAGGACGTGCTCGTGGTGCGGGTACACAATCTGGTGCCGCCGACGGTGTGGGAGCCGCGCTACGACGAGATCAACGCGTTCGAGCAGGAATTGGTGGACGAGGGCACCTCGCTGGTGAAGGTGGCCATGTTCGTCTCGCTCGACGAACAGAAGCGGCGCCTGGCCGAGCGGCTGGAACGCACGGACAAATTCTGGAAGTTCAACCCGTCCGACATCGACGAGCGCGCGTTCTGGCCCGCTTACCAGGACGCGTACCAGGCGGTGCTGGACCGCACGTCCACCGAGTACGCGCCCTGGCATGTCGTGCCCGCCGACCGCAAGTGGTTCTCCCGCCTCGCCGTCACCGAGTTGCTGATCGCGGCCCTAGAGCGGCTCGACCTCGACTGGCCCCCGGCGACCTTCGACGTCGAACAGCAGAAGCGGCGGCTGGCGCGGGCATAGCGTCAGCGGACCAGCGGCCCGGCCGGTATCGGCGCCTCCCGAAGCGCCGCTACGCCCTGTTTTACGGAATCTCTCAGGTAGGCCGACGATGATGGCGGCTGTGGGCCGATCACGCGGGGAGAAGGTCGGCGGATCTACGATCGTGGCGGCAGAAACCGTCCGGCGAGCGAAAGGCGTGGTGAGCGCACGGTGAGCAAGAACCAGGGTGGGAAGTCGAACCCGCTGCTGGCGGCGGAACGCGCCGACCGCAACCGCAAGATCTTGATCCAGGTGGGCGTCGCCGCCGTGCTCGTCGCTCTGATCGCGGCGATCGGCATCGGCATCGCGGTGAAGAAGGCCCACAAGGACGACCCCGGGCCCGCTCCGTCCATCGCCGCGACCGGCACCGCGAACGCGGGCCCCGTGCCCGCCTCGATCACCGACAACGGCGCCGTCCGCGTCGGCAAGCCGGACGCGAAGGTCACCGTGCGGGTCGTCGCCGACCTCCAGTGCCCCGCGTGCAAGGCCTTCGAGGCGGCCAATGGACAGGTGCTCGAGGAAGCGGTGGCCAACGGCACCGCGGTGGTCGAGTACAACATCATCGCCTTCCTGGACAAGGCGTCCACCACGCGCTACTCCTCGCGCGCGGCCAACGCCGCCTACTGCGTCGCGGAGGCCGACCCGTCGAAGTACCAGGCCTGGCTGAAGACGATGTTCGCCCAGCAGCCCCCGGAGGGCGGCGCGGGCCTGACCGACGATCAGCTGGTCCAGATCGCCAAGAGCGCCGGTTACACCGACGACGCGATCGCCCAGTGCATCACCGACCACAAGTACGACAAGTACGTCCAGGCCCGCACCAAGGAAGTGCTGGACAGCGGCATCCAGTCGACCCCGTCGGTGTTCGTCAACGGCAAGAAGGTCGAGTCCAGCCAGCAGGTCTTCGGCGCAGGCGGTCTCGCACCCGTGATCAGCGCCGCCGCGGGCCAGTGATCACCGCGGGGCCCCGGGCCGCGTGGGTCCTGTTGATCGGCGGGCTGGCCGGTTGGCTGGCCGCCGTGGCGCTGACCGTGGAACGGTTCAAGCTGTTCACCGATCCCGGCTACACGCCGTCGTGCAGCATCAACCCGATCCTGTCCTGCGGGTCGGTGATGGTGACCGATCAGGCCGCGGTTTTCGGGTTCCCGAACCCGCTGATCGGCATCGTCGGGTTCTCGGTCGTCGTCACGCTCGGCGTGCTGTCGGTAGCCGGGGTCGGCTTCCCGCGCTGGGTCTGGGGCGGGCTGTGGCTGGGCACCCTGCTCGGGGTCGGCTTCATCTGCTGGCTGATCTTCCAGAGCCTGTACCGGATCAACGCGCTGTGCCCGTACTGCATGGTGGTGTGGGCGATCATCACGCCGCTGCTCGCGGTGTGCACCGATCAGCTGTGGGGGCGCTCGCGCGGTCCGCTGGGGGTGCTCGCCGAGTGGCGCTGGACGATCGTCGCGCTGTTCTACGCGGTCGTGCTGCTGCTGGTGTTCCTGCGCTTCCAGGACTACTGGCTGTCGCTGGTCTGATCCGAATCAGTTCGGCGGGCCCGCGACCAGCGCCACCGGCACCGTGCGCGCGCCGCTCGCGCCGGTGACGCCCAATCGGACGGTCTCGTTGGGCTTGCGCCTGTTCAGCGCGATGCGCAGCGACTGCGCGTTGCTGACGGTGTGGTCGTCCAGCGAGGTGATCACGTCCCCGGCGGCCAGACCGGCGGCAGAGGCGGGCATGCCGTAGATCGCCATGTCCACGCGCGCTCCGGTACCGGCCGGAAGCGCGTTGGAGACGAGCACGCCGAGCGTGGCCGTCGGGCCGATGTGCACGGTGTCGGTCGGGGTGCCGGAGCGAATCTGCTGGACCACTCGCATCGCGGCATCGATCGGCACCGCGTAGCCGTTGGCCGGATGGTCGGCCGTGCGCGCCCCGTCGCCCGACGCCGCCGCGATGACGCCGACGACGGACGCCTTGTGATCGACCAGGGCTCCGCCGGACTGTCCCGGCGTGACCGCCGCCGCCACCTCGAGCATCCCGTTGAGCGCCTTGCGCGACAGATCGGCGGCGTTGATCGCCACGATCGCGCTGTCAAGGTCGGTGAGCGGGCCGTGCACCGCGGTGGGCGTGCCGCCGGTCCCGCCGGCGTTGCCGATCGCCAGGAGCTCCTCACGCAGCCGCAACCCGGCCGAACTGCCGATGGTCGCGGTCGGCAGCGCGTTGGCCGCGGCCAAGTCCAGCAGGGCGATGTCGGCGTCGGCGTCGTAGCCGAGCACCGCCGCGTCGTAGACCTTGCCGTTGCCCACGTCGGTGACGGTCACGGTGTCCGCGCCCTTGACCACGTGGTGGCTGGTGAGCACCTCGCCGTCGGCGGTGAGGACGATGCCGGAGCCCGCGGCACCTGGCCCGGATCGCTCGGCCGAGGCGTTGATGTTGACCAGCGCCGGGCGCACCGCCGCGGTGACGAGTCCCGCGTCGAGCGGCTCGGGCGGGACGAACGCGACCGAGGCCGCCGTCCCGGCGGGGCCGGGCCGGTCGCGGTCCGGGAGATCGCCGCGATACCCGAGGAACGCGGCGACCACGAGCATGAGGGTGACGACCAGCACGAACACCCGGCCACCACCGGGCGCGCGACGCGCCCCGATCCATTGCTGCCGTTTTTCGTCCATGGCTCTCCCGCCTCGGCCGAACCTCCCGAATCCATTGTCGCCGGTGCGCGCCGCCGAAGATCATCGAACCGTGCAGCCCGCCGGAAAAATAGCTCGTGAGCGCGCCTTTTCCGTGTCAAAGTTGGCAACCGCACCCATGCGACGGTAGGCATGTCCTCATGAGTACTGCCGCCGCCTATGCCCTGTCCACCGCCGATGGCTCGTTCGAGAAGGTCACGATCCACCGCAGGGACCTGGGTCCGCGCGACGTGCTGATCGACATCAAGTTCGCGGGAATCTGCCACTCCGACATCCACACCGCCCGCAACGAGTGGGGCAGAACCCGCTACCCCTGCGTGCCGGGCCACGAGATCGCGGGCGTGGTCGCCGCGGTCGGATCCGCGGTCACCAAGCACCGGGTCGGCGACCGCGTCGGCGTCGGCTGCATGGTCGATTCCTGTGGGGTCTGCGCGCCCTGTCTCGCCGACGAGGAGCAGTACTGCACCGCGGGCGCGACCATGACCTACAACACCCCGGTCGATCCGGCGGTGGAGCCCGGCGGACACACGCTCGGCGGGTACGCCACGCAGATCGTGGTGACCGAGAACTTCGTGGTCGCCATCCCCGAAGGGATCGGGCTGGACGTCGCGGCGCCACTGCTGTGCGCGGGCGTCACGCTGTACTCGCCGCTGCGGCACTGGGGCGCTGGGCCGGGCAAGAAGGTCGCGATCATCGGCATGGGCGGACTCGGCCACGTCGGGGTCAAACTCGCGGCCGCGATGGGCGCCGAGGTCACGGTGCTGAGCCACTCGCTGAGCAAACAGGACGACGGCAAGCTCTTCGGCGCCACCAACTACTACGCGACCAGCGACAAACAGACCTTCCGCGAGCTGCGCGGCCGGTTCGACCTGATCCTCAACACGGTGTCGGCGAACCTGCCCATGGACGACTATCTGCGCCTGCTGAACCTGGACGGCACCCTGGTGGTCCTCGGCCTGCCCGAGAAGCCCCTGAGCGTCAAGGCGCTCAACCTCGCCGGGTACCGCCGCTCCCTGGCGGGCTCGATGATCGGCGGCATCGCACAGACCCAGGAGATGCTGAACTTCTGCGCCGAGCACGGCATCGGCGCCGAGATCGAGCTGATCGCCGCCGACGAGATCGACGGCGCCTACGACCGGGTGGTGGCCAGCGACGTGCGCTACCGGTTCGTCATCGACGTCTCCACCATGTGAGCCCGCTCGCTCCACCGGTGCGGCCGCGCGGTGTCGTGCGCGAACCGGTCGTGGCGTGGGTACGTTGGCCTTGTGCCTGCGGAGGACGAAGACGAGACGCCACGACCGGACATCGCCGCACGCGGCATGCCACCGTGGCTGCCGCGCGCGTTCCTGCTCGCCGCGGCGACGGTCACCGGGTTGCTGGCGGCCTTCTGGGTGCTCGAGCGACTGCGGAGTCTGCTGACGATTCTGCTCGTCTCGCTGTTTCTCGCCTTCGCGATCGAACCGGCGGTGAACTGGCTGGCGCGGCGCGGCATGCGGCGTGGTCCGGCGACCGGATTGGTGTTCCTCGTCCTGACCGCCCTCGTCGTCGGCTTCTTCTGGACGCTCGGAGCGCTGCTGGTCGAGCAGGTCACCACGTTGGTGCAGCACGCCCCCGAATACGCCGACCGCGGCGTGGACTGGATCAACCACACCTTCCACAAGGACCTGTCCAGTACGGACATCCAGAAGTACGCCACCGACTGGAGCTCGACCCTGGAGGGCTACCTCACCGGATTGGCGGGCAACGTCTGGGGCATCGGCACGGCCGCGATCGGCGCGCTCTTCCAGATCCTCGGCATCCTGCTGTTCACCTACTACTTCGCCGCCGACGGCCCCCGGATCCGCACCGCCGTCTGCTCGCTCCTGCCGCCGCGCCGCCAGCGGCATGTGTTGCGCGCCTGGGACATCGCGGTGGACAAGACCGGCGGCTACATCTACTCGCGCGCACTGCTCGCGCTCGCTTCGACACTCGCGCACTACGTCATGCTGCGGCTGCTGGACGTGCCGTCGGCGTTCGCCCTCGCGCTGTGGGTCGGTGTGGTCTCGCAGTTCATTCCCACCGTCGGCACGTACCTCGCCGGTGCGCTTCCGGTGATCGTCGGTCTGGTGCACGGGCCGAGCACGGCGCTGTGGATCCTCGGCTTCATCGTGCTCTACCAGCAGTTCGAGAACTACGTACTGCAACCGCGCATCACCGCGACCACCCTGGACATGCACCCCGCCGTGGCCTTCGGCGCGGTGCTGGCGGGCGCGGCGCTGCTCGGCGCCACGGGCGCGTTGCTCGCCATTCCGGTCACCGCGACGGTGCAGGCGTTCTCCGGCGCCTACATCCGCCGCTATGACGTCCCGGCCGACGTAGAGGCCGACATCGATCGCCGGACCGGCTCACCCAAGCGCCGCCGGAAGTTCGCCAGGAAGTTGACCACTCGCCTGGCAGGCCGTCACGAGCCGCCCGCGGAGTGAGACCGCGACCGGAGCCGATCGCGGGCGTCGCCGGCCTGTCGAGTTCGAACCCGCCCCATCCCGCTTGCGTCGTGGCATCTCCACTGGCAGGCCGTCGGACGGAACCGGCGACGGCGCGTGGCTAGGCGGCGCGAACGGCGGCCAACGTCCGGGTCAGCGCCTGGCTCACCGCGCCCAGCTGCGACCGGCTGTGCCGTGCGGTGTCGTACTCCACCTGGATGGTCATCCGGTCGCCGACCGTGAAAACCGTCAGCTTCGGCGGCATGCCCACCGTCATGGCGAAGACGTCGTTGCGGACGATACGCAGTCCCGGTGGGGTCGAGAACGCGTGCAGGCGACCGATATTGGAGATGGCGAAGGTGTTCGGCGAGGAGAACAGCGCGGCGGTCACCGGGTCGGTGACCCGCTGGGCGGCGAGCATCACCAGCAGTGCTTCTCTGCGCTCGGCCGAGGCGCGCATGCCCGATGCCACCGTGTGCGCCAGCGCGATCGGATCGGCTTCCGGTTCTACGAGCGCGTAGGTGCCCACTCCCGACACGCAGTTGAGCACGGTGCTGACGGGCAGCGGCGGGACGAGGTCAGCGCGGATGTCGACCGCATGGCCGCAGATCATCGGCAGTGCTCCCGCAGGCGGCTCCAGCTCCGCGCGGAAGGCGGCGAGCGCAGCTCCGGTGACCAAGCTGTTCACCGAGACACCGTGGGCGCGGGCGGCGGCGATCACCGCGGCGGTCTCGGTGTCGTCGAGTTCGATCCGGTCCAGGGTCAACCGGTTCGGCCGGTGCGCGCCGTCGCCGAGCTCGGGCAAGTGCCGCGGCGCGAGATCCGGGCTCATCATGGCCGCGCCCGCGCTCATCAGGTCGAGCAGGCCCCCGACCTCCTCGTCGGAGACGATCCGCGCCAGCCTGGTGTCCATTGCCTCAGGCAGGCGTTGGTCCGGATTCGCCTGTGGCGCAGGCGCGCCCGTCACCTGCGCGGTGTAGCGCTCCCACAGCTCGGCGAGCAGCGCGAAAGCGGATCTGCCGTCGGCGATTCCGTGGTGGACGACCAGCACGATCCGATCGTGGTCGCCGTCGCGCAGGAGATGCGCGTGGAACAACCCGCCGGTCCAGTCCTGGGGGGTGTTCACCAATTCCAGGTACTCCGGCTCGCCGCCCTCGGTGATCGTCAAGCGCGGCCGATAGGACTCGTCGCGCCGGAAGCATTTCGCGCCTTCGGCGTCGGTCACCTGGCTGCGCAGTAGTGGGTGCGCGGCCGCCAGTTCGGCGAGGACGCGGCGCAGCGCGGACACGTCGAGGACGCCTTGCACGGTCGAACCGATGAACAGCGGCATGCCACCCACCGGGATGCTGCCGATTCTGGTGTCGGAGCCGAAGTAGCTGCTTTCGAAGGGGGACAGGGGGCGGTGATCGGTCATCATCTCGTTCCTTCTCGTGCGGACGAACCCCACCATACGTACGTTTCAAACGCTTGTCACATACATTTGTTTGAAACGTACGTTATAAACACGCGTATGGCCCCTTGCTAAGGTGCTGGAGTGGGAACCCGCGAAGACCTGCTCGCCGCGGCCAAGCAGTGCTTGGCCGAGCGCGGCTACGCACGCACGACCGTGCGCGAGATAGTCGCCGCCTCCGGCAGCAACCTGGCCGCGATCAACTACCACTTCGGCACCCGGGACAAGCTGCTCAACCAGGCGATGATCGAATCGAGCGCGGAGGCGGTGCAGCGAATCGCCGAGGCATTGCCGCAGGACGACCTCGTTACGCCCGCGGCGCGCCTGGAAGTCTTCTGGCGCAAGCTCATCGCGTCGTTCACCGAGGACCGGCCGCTCTGGTCGGCGAATATCGAAGGCCTCGCGCAGGCGCTGCACTCCCCCGAGGTACGCGCGGAGCTGGCGACCGCGGAGGAACACGCGCGCCAGCAGCTCTGGCAGTTGTTCGGCCCGAGCCGCGGCGCGGAAGCCGACCGCGCCGTGGGCGCGGTGCTGCACGCGTTGATCGGCGGTCTCATGGCCCAGTGGCTGGTCGATCCCGACCACGCGCCGTCGCCCGACGAGCTGATCGCCGGATTGCGCACGTTGGCCACCGAGATCGGCCCCGACTGAACCGTCTCGCACCGGGCCTATCCCACGCCACGGGTAGCCATGAATCGCGCGCCGATGTAGAACTCTCGGAAAAGGATCCGCACCACTCGGTGCCGAGGCTGGAATGGGAACAATGCTGAAGCGGCCGCCGGACCTGGCCTTCGACCTCGGCAAGATGCACCGCAGGCGCAACGACGTGGCGGCCGCGCGCGAGGCGTTCCAGATCGCCATCGCCTCCGGCCATCCGAACTGGGCGCCGCTGGCCGCCGCGGAGCTGGGCGGACTGCTGAGCGCGGCGGGTGACAAACCGGCCGCGGAAGGCGCCTACCACGTCGCGGTCGATTCCGGCCATGAGGACGCCGGGCCGCGCGCGGCCTACAACCTGGGCCTGCTGCTGGCCGAGCGCGGCGACACGGCGGCAGCCGAGGCGATGTACGAGCGCGCCGCCGAATCCGGCCATCCCGACGCGGCGCCGCGGGCGTGGATCAATCTCGGCTACTCGCGCGCCAAGCGCGGGGACTCGGATTCGGCGCGCACGGCCTACCAGCACGCGATCGACGCGGGCCCCGGCGACATCGCCCGGCTCGCCCTGTCCAACCTGGCCTACCTTCTGCGCTCCGAGGACGACCTGGACGGCGTGAAGGCCGCCTACCGCACCGTCATCGACGGCTGGCCGGAGGACCAGTCGCTCATCGTCGCGGGCGATCTCGTCCAGCATCTGAGCGAGGCGGGCGATCTGCCGGGGGCCAGGGAGGTGAGCCGGTCCTTGGCCGGTTCGGACGATCCCGCGGTGGCCGCGCGAGCCAGTTTCGATATCGGGGTGTTCAGCGAACAACTCGGCGAGCCGGACGTGGCGCTGGCGGCCTTCCAGCGCGCACTCGATTCGACGGACGCGGAAGCTCGCGTCCGGGCGGCGGCCGCGCTCGCGCCGATCTACCACGAACGCGCGGCGACCGTGCTGCGCGAGACGGACTGGGCCGGGCTGGCGCACGCCCACGGATCCGCGAGCGATGCCCCCGCCATGCTCGCCGACCTGATCAGCGCGGCTGTAGAGGACCAGGCGCGCGGCATCGTCTTCCTGTACTCCGCGGTGCTGCACCAGGGTTCGATCTACTCGGTGACCGCGCCCGCCGCCGAAGTCGTGCTCGGCGCCCTGTTGCACGAGCGCACCGACGTGACCTATGTCCGCGCCTGGCTGCGCGATCCGCAACCGCTGCGCTTGGAGCTGCTCAACTGGTTGCACGAGGTGATCGCCACCGCGGCATGGCAATCCGCCGCCGATGACGATGCCGAGCTCGCACCGGCCGACCGTACCGCCGCAGCGGCCTGCTTGGCGCTGCTGCCGCGCGTGCGGGCCGCCACGGCGGCCGCGCTGGCGATGGCCGAGGTCGAAGCGGTGGCCAATGCCGCGACCGAGGTGCTCGCGACGCTCAGCGCGCTGCCTGCCGTCAACGAGTGATCGCGCGCAGCACCGCCGTGACCGACTGTTCGGCGAGTTCATCGGTCAGCGGTAGGTGTCCGAACAACGCCCGGTAATAGATCGGCGCGGCGACCGCGTCCAGCACGAAATCCGGATCGATGCCCGGGTCCACTTCGCCGCGGGCGATGGCCGAGCGCAGCGCCGTCGCCGTGGTCCGCCGCCGCGGTTCGAAGACCGTGGCCAGGAAGTGGGCGCGCAACCGCTCGTCACCCGCCAGGTCCGCGACCAGCGCGGGCAACACCCGGTGCAGCGACGTATCACGCAGTGCCGCGACCAGATCCCGCATGGCGCGGTTCAGGTCGGCGCGCAGGTCGCCGGTGTCCGGGGTCGGTCGCAAGCCGAGCATTTCGGCGACGACGTCGACCACCAGGTGCCGCTTCGACGGCCATCTGCGGTAGATCGCGGGACGGTGCAGACCCGCACGGGCCGCGACCTGCCCGATGGACAGGTCCGCGTATCCCACCTCGTCGAGCAGTTCCCGCGCGGCGGCGAGCACCGCGGCGTCGATGCGGTCGTCGCGGGTTCGTCCCGCCATCAGAAGACCGGTCGCGGCATCAGCACGACGCGCCAACCGTCCGGATCGGGAAAGGTCAAGCCGCCGTTGGCCGCCCAGAACGGATTCTCGGCGGGCACCGGCTCGACGCCGAACTCACCGAGCCGCTGCGCCACGTCGTACATGTGCGACTCGCTTGTGAAGTACAGCACCAACAGGTTCTCCCGGCTCGGCGCATCGCCGGGGCTGCCGTCCACATGCGTGGTGAATTCCAGGTGGTATCCGGCCCCGGGCAATCCGAGCATCACGCCGTCGTAGCCCGCGTGGTCGCGGAATCGGTAGAGCTCGCGCAGGCCGAGCCCGTCGACGTAGAACCGCACCACTTCCTCGAGCCGGTCGGTGGGGCGGGCGATCCTGACCTGCGCGACGCGCAGTGAGTCCGGCCAGCCGTTGTCGGTGTCCATAGTTCAACAATACAGTACGAACTGTACTGAAATAACTCTCGGAAAACACCGAGGGCCGGCCCCGTTCGATCGAACGAAGACGGCCCTCGGCGCGTTCTGCCTCAGCTCACTCGGCGGACTCCACCCGTCTGCGGATGCGGCGCGCCGCCGCGACCAAGTTGCGCAGCGACGGCTCGAGCTGCCAGTAGTGCCTGGTCTTCAGGCCGCCGTCCGGATTCGCCCACAACCGCTGCGGCGTCACCGCTTCGGCTGCCGCCGTGAGCAATTCGTCCAGCTCGTCGATGTCCGGGATACGCGCGGACCGGCTCTCGTACACGCCGGGGCCGACGCCGTGGCTGAGCCCGTGCCCGGACGCGCAGTCCTCCTTCAACGCACGCAGCACCCATTCGATCGAGCGCGTCGCGACGATGGCGGTGACGTCGGCGTCGAGTTCTTCGATCGCCTCGACCACCTCGGCGCGGCCGGAATACCCGATGTGCGTGTGGATCTGCGTTTCCGCCTGCACCCCCGAGGTGGCCAGACGAAACGCGCCGATCGCCCAGCGCAGGTACTCGGCGCGCCCCTCCGGGCGCAACGGCAGCATCTCCCGGATCGCGGGCTCGTCGACCTGGATGATCGCGATGCCCGCCTTCTCCAGGTCCACCACTTCGTCGCGGATGGCCAGCGCCACCTGGTCGGCGGTCTCGTGCAGCGGCTGGTCCTGCCGGACGAACGAGCGGGCGATCATGGTGACCGGCCCGGTCACCATGCCCTTGACCGGCCGGTCGGTGAGCGACTGCGCGTAGGTGATCCACTCCACCGACATCGGCGCCGGGCGCGACACGTCGCCGTAGATGATCGGCGGCCGCACACAGCGTGATCCGTACACCTGCACCCAGCCGAAGCGGGTGGTCGCGAAACCGTCGAGCAGCTCGGCGAAATACTGGATCATGTCGTTGCGCTCGTGCTCGCCGTGCACCAGCACATCCAGGCCGATGTCCTCCTGCAACCGGATCGTCGCCTCGATCTCGGCTTCGATCCGCTTGCGGTACTCCTCGTAGGACAACCGGCCCTCGCCGAGCTCGTAACGCGCCTGGCGAATCCGGGCGGTCTGCGGAAAGGAGCCGAGCGTGGTCGCGGGCACCGGAGGCAGGTTCAGCTTGCGCTGCTGGGCTTCCCGGCGCACCTCGTAGGGCTCCCGCGAGCGCATGTCCGAGGTGATCGCGTAGACCCGCTGCCGCACCGCGTGCT
This sequence comes from Nocardia sp. NPDC059691, assembly GCF_042733915.1. Lineage (NCBI taxonomy): Bacteria > Bacillati > Actinomycetota > Actinomycetes > Mycobacteriales > Nocardiaceae > Nocardia > Nocardia sp. NPDC059691. Next base: position 263,822 of record NZ_JBHWFB010000012.1, read on the forward strand.
TCTGCTTGAAGTGCACCTCGGTCGGCCGCTTGCGCCATTTGTCCGACGGGCCTTCGGTGAGCGCCTTGGCGAGCGAGACCACCTCGCCCACCTTCTGTTTCGCGAACGCGAGCCGATCGGCGACGTGCCCCTCGATGTCGTATTCGACCAGCAGGTCGTAGGGCACGTGCAGCAGCGTGGTCCCGGTCGAGACGACCAGGTCCGGGCACACCTGCGCCAGTTCGTTCAGGTATTCCAGCGTGACGTAGCGGTCGGCGCGCCACACGTTGCGGCCGCTGATCACGCCCGCGTACAAGCGCTTGCGGCGGATGCCGGGCACCTCGGCCAGATCCTCCGGGCGCATCCGGTGACTGGCGAGGTCGAGGCCGATCGCCTCGATGTTCGTGCTCGCGAGAATGGCCAGCGCCTCACCGAAATCGCCGTACTGTCCGGTGACCAGGATGCGCGGACGCAGCGGGGCCCTGCCCAACCGGTGATAGGCCGATTCGAACGCGGCCAGTTCCGCGGGCGTGCGCTCGCTGGTGAACGCGGGCTCGTCCAGCTGCACACAGGTGGCGCCGCGCTTGGCGAGGATCTCGAACAGTTCCTCGTAGACCGGCAGCAGCTTGTCCAGCAGGCTCAGCGTGTCGAATCCGCCCGACTCGCCGGGGATGTGCCCGGCCTTGGACAGCAGCAGCAGCGACACCGGGCCGAGGACCACCGGCCGCAGTTCGATGTCGACCGCCTTCGCGCGGTCGAATTCGTCGAGCAGCGCCTCGGGGTGCAGCGAGAACTCGGTGTCGGCGTCCATTTCCGGCTGGCGGTAGTGGTAGTTCGTACCCAGGAACCGGACCAGCTCGAGCGGCGGCAGGTCCGGACGGCCGCGCGCCATAAGAAAGTAGAAGTCCAGCGGATGCAGGCCCTCGCGATACGGCTCGAACCGCTTGGGCACCGCGCCGAACAACAGCGCGTTGTCGAGCACGTGGTCGTAGAACGAGAAGGTATTGCCCGGCACCTGGGTCAGTCCGGTGGCGGCCAGCTCGTTGAACTGGGTCTCCTGGATCTCACGGCCGACCGCGAGCAACTTCTCGCGGTCGAGCGAACCGTGCCAGTAGGCCTCCAGGGCCCGCTTGAGTTCGCGGTGCGGCCCGATCCTGGGATAGCCGAGGATGCTCGACCCGTAGCCGTCGGTCACGTTCACCATGAGCGGGATACCTTCTTTCGATCACCTGCGCGGCCCTTGCCGGGATCGACGGATCGACCCCGGCGCTGCGCTCCGGATACCCAGCCGAGCCGTCACCATGGCCCGGCTGTTGTGCAGCTTATGCCGATTGCCGTCAACGGCCCGGCGACACCGATTTCTGGTCGACTCCGCGTCGAGGTTCGCCGGTGCCGTTTCCTACCGGTCGCGGCCCGTCTCACGTCCGAGTGTCCGTTGCGCCTTCGCCACGGGCGCGGGCAACGGACGCTCGGACGCGAGACTTCAGAGATCTAGCGATTGTTGTATTGGTAGAAACCCGCGCCGGTCTTCTTGCCGAGCAGTCCCGCCTCGACCATGCGCATCAGCAGCGGCGGTGCCGAGTACAGCGGCTCCTTGAACTCGCCGTACATCGAGTCGGCGATGGACTTCACGGTGTCCAGGCCGACCAGGTCGGTCAGCGCCAGCGGGCCCATCGGGTGGGCGCAGCCGAGCACCATCGCCTTGTCGACGTCCTCCTTGGTGGCGAAGCCGGACTCGACCATCCGGATCGCCGACAGCAGGTACGGCACCAGCAGCGCGTTGACCACGAAACCGGAGCGGTCGGCCGAACGCACGACCTGCTTGCCGAGCACGTCGCCCGCGAACGCCTCGGCCCGCGCGGAGACCGACTCACTGGTCTTGAGCGTGGTGACCAGCTCGACCAGCGGCAGCACCGGGACGGGGTTGAAGAAGTGCATGCCGACCACGCGCTCGGGGTTCGCCGTGGCGACCGCGATCTTCATGATCGGGATGGAGGAGGTGTTGGAGGCCAGTACCGCCGAAGGGTCGGTGACGACCTTGTCGAGCTCGGCGAAGATGCTCGTCTTCACCTTCTCGTCCTCGAGCACCGCCTCGACCGCCAGCTGACGGTCGGCGAAGTCGCCGAGGTCGGAGGTGAACCGCAGCCGCCAGGCGGCCTGCTCGCGTTCGCGCTCGGTGATCTTGCCGCTGCTCACGCCGCGATCGAGGGACCGCAGGATGCGCGCGCGGCCCGCCGCGGCCAGTTCCCGGGTCTGCTCGTACACCAGTACGTCGACGTGCGCCCTGGCACACACCTCCGCGATTCCGGCGCCCATCTGGCCGGCGCCGATGACACCGACGCGTTGGATCTTTTCGCTGCTCACGTCCCGCTCCTGCTGGGTTGTCTGGCTCTGGGGTGGCTGGTCTGCGAAGGTGTCGCTCCGGTGTGAGCGCGCCCTTCGATGGTCCAAGGTATAGGGATGCCCTCCCCGCCGGGGCTGTTCAGCGGGGAGGGCAGTACACCCCTACCGGAGTAGAGGATTGTCGGTTTTCACGTCGGGAACCTCACTTCCCTTGGCGAGCACCAGTTGTGTTTTTCGAACGGCTCGCGCGTGGCTCCCAGAGCGGCATGCGACGCGCGGGCCATTCGGCCGGCCGCGACCGAAGCCGCGGCGACACAGCTCAGTGGAACTGGCCCTCTTCGGTGGAGCCCTTGAGCGCCGCCGTGGAGGTGTTCGGGTCCACGGTGGTGGCGATGGTGTCGAAGTAACCCGCGCCGACCTCACGCTGGTGCTTGATGGCCGTGAAGCCACGCTCGGCGGCGGCCTTGAACTCGCGCTCCTGCAGGTCGACGAAGGCGGTCATGCCCTCGCGGGCGTAGCCGTAGGCCAGGTCGAACATGCCGTAGTTGAGCGAGTGGAAGCCGGCCAGGGTGATGAACTGGAACTTGAAGCCCATCGCGCCGAGCTCACGCTGGAACTTCGCGATGGTCGCGTCGTCCAGGTGCGCCTTCCAGTTGAAGGACGGCGAGCAGTTGTAGGCCAGCAGCTGGTCCGGGAACTCGCCACGGACGGCCTCGGCGAACTTGCGCGCGACCTCGAGGTCCGGCACGCCGGTCTCCATCCAGATGAGGTCGGCGTAGGGGGCGTAGGCCTTGGCACGCGCGATGCAGGGCTCGATGCCGTTCTTCACACCGAAGAAGCCCTCGGGGGTGCGGGTGCCGTCCAGGAACTCACGGTCGCGCTCGTCCACGTCCGAGGTGATCAGGGTGGCGGCCTCGGCGTCGGTGCGGGCGATGATCACCGACGGCACGTCGGCGACGTCGGCGGCCAGGCGCGCGGAGGTCAGGGTGCGGATGTGCTGCTGGGTGGGGATCAGCACCTTGCCGCCCAGGTGGCCGCACTTCTTCTCGGAGGCCAGCTGGTCCTCCCAGTGCACACCGGCGGCGCCGGCGGCGATCATGGCCTTCTGCAGCTCGTAGGCGTTCAGCGCGCCACCGAAGCCGGCCTCGGCGTCGGCGACGATCGGGGCCAGCCAGTTCTGGACCGAGGTGTCGCCCTCGACCTTGGCGATCTCGTCGGCGCGCAGCAGCGCGTTGTTGATGCGGCGGACCACGGACGGAACCGAGTTGGCCGGGTACAGCGACTGGTCGGGGTAGGTGTGGCCGGACAGGTTCGCGTCACCGGCGACCTGCCAACCCGACAGGTAGATGGCCTTCAGGCCGGCGCGGACCTGCTGGACCGCCTGGTTGCCGGTGAGAGCGCCGAGGGAGTTGATGTAGTCCTCGTTGTTGACGAGATCCCACAGGATCTCCGAGCCGCGGCGGGCGAGGGTGGCCTCCTCGACGACCGTGCCCTGGAGCTTCGACACCTGCTCCGCGGTGTAGTTACGGGTGACGCCCTTCCAGCGCGGGTTGGTGTCCCAATCCTTCTGGATTTCCGCGGTGGTCCTCGGGGTGCCGGTGGTCGACATCTGTGACTCCACTTCCTCGTTCGGTGCTGCCGCCCGGTCGAGCTACGAAACAGCTCGCACTGCTGGAGCGGCGATTTGCAGGCTTGCTAGGCCCTTGGGGTGTACTTCCACACGATGGCACATGAAGAAATAGGCGTCTACCTGTTGTTAGTGTGAATCTGAGCTATGTTTTCCGCCCTCTTTGCTAAGTCTGCAAAATTTGCCCTCGAATTGCAGTGGTGCAATCTACCGGCCGGTAGCTCTGACGTGGGATTTTAGCGTAACGCTCGTACTGTTAGCGATCGGCGAGCGGCCCCCTATACCCCGGCTCTGCAATTCCCAACTGTGAGGACCTTCACAGGACCACTGTGGCCTACGCCACGCGTCGATCACCGGCTCCGATCGCCCGGCTTCCTCGGTTCCGAACCCGGAGCGTGCCTCTCCGCCCGCCATGCGCGCTCCACAGCTGCCCGCCATGCGCGCTTCGGCACCCGACCATGCCCGCTTCGGCACCCCACCATGCGCCCCCAAAAGCCGTCAGTCGGATTCCTCGGACCATCCCCATAGCCGGTGTCGTCGCGCGGAGTCCGGCGTCATCCGCCCGGCCGCGACCAATGCCGCGAAGGCGGCGCGCTTGCGGGGACAGTCGTGTTCACGATGCAACTGCATCGCGCGATGAGCGTCCGCGAGCGTGAATGTTCGCCCCGGCCGGTTACACGTCCACGCCTCGGGCCAGGTCACCGACCGCAACGAACAACGGGCTCGGGTGGCCCCGCGCGCGGGGCCGGGACGGCGCGGCCGGGCGATCGGCCAGACACACGCGATCCCGACCGCGGCGAACGCGCCACCCCCGACCACGGCGAGAACGCTCTGCACTATGTGCCACACGCCCACGGCCGCTCGCCTTCCACGGCGCAGCCGTTGTCTGCGTCCGGTGTGGACAGCGCCGGCCGCGCGAGCCCGTCGAGCACCTGTTGAAAGGTCACCACGTCCGGCGTCCCCTCGAGCGCCCGTCCACGCTCGCTGTGGTCGATGGGGAAGGCGATACCGCGACGATGAGCCCGCTCTCGCGGGCTGAACTGCTGCGGCACCATCCGGCCGCTCTGCACCAACGTGCAGTAGGCGACCCACTTCCAGGCGCACTGCTCGATCCGGCAGGCACGATGCCGCCGCATCTGCTGGTGCGCCACCTCGAGATCAGCGGATGCGCAGGCGCGCGGCGGAACGACGATCACGTGTCGATTCATCACGCCGCCCCCGCTCCGACTCTCGGCCCAGCCTGCGCCGACCGCGCCCAAGTGCACTGCGGGCAAACAGTTTCCAGATCGAACCCCGCGTCACAGACCAACGCGGGCCGGTTGTCCACATGCTCGAGATCGAAAACAACGATCACTTCGATCTCTAGCCCGCCCGCGATCGCGAGCACGTACCCGATCGGATCATCGACATCGACCGGTGGACGAACCGTATAGACGTATCGGTAGCCGAGCGCGAGAGCATGCCGCTGCAGTGCATCGGCATGCCGTGCTGCGTCCGGGCCGGACACGTCGTTGCGAACGAGCCCGATTGCTTTCGGCACTTCCCCGCTCACGGTCGAGCGGAGAGCCGACCCGACATTCACAAGCTGCGTATTCATCGGATACCCCCAATATCTTCGAAGCGATTCGTCTGATTTGCGGCCCCGGCGTGGCTACCTCGCTCATCCCAGCCGCCTGCCGCACACCGAGTACAGCACCATCAGGCTCGAAAATGGAGTAATAACAATATGATTGGCTTCGGATGGATTCACTCCAGATCAACTGGAATGATCACGTAGCACTGCTAACGAAAGGTGGGGGTTCGCATGGCAGCCCAGACGACGACTCTGCCACGCAGACTGCTGGCTCGACGCTTGCTCGAGTTGCGCGAGCACGCCGGACTCACCCGGGACAAGGCGGCCAAGCTGTCGGAGATGAGTTCACAAACGTTGTGGCGCTTGGAGAACGGCCAAGTCGCCATGGTCAAGAAGATGGTGATTCGAGCGCTGTGCGATGTGTACGACGCGAGTGACGACGACCGGCAGGCGCTGCTCTGGCTGGCGGAAGAGGCACGTAAGACCGGCTGGTGGCAGTCCTACAGCGACGCGATGTTTGCCAACACAGACCTGTTCGTCGTGCTCGAACAGGCGGCCTGCCATGTCACGTCGTTTCAATTGACGTTGCTGCCAGGTTTGGTGCAGACAGCCGACTACCGACGTGCCGTCGCCAAAGCCTTCATCCCAGCGTTGACCGATGACGCGATCGAGCGGCACATAGAGTTGCTCACCAAACGACAAGCGCGCCTTCAGGAACCACCCGACCGATTCAGCCTGGACGTGAGACTGAGCGAGGCAACGTTGCGCCACCATATCGGCGGCACTGCGGTCATGGCAGGCCAGTCCAGTCATTTGGCGGACCTGAGCCGCTTGCCGAACGTATCCATCCGAATCGTTCCACTGAACGCCGGTTCCTACCTCGGATTGGAAGCAGGTTCCTTTGTATTGCTGGAGTTTCCCGAACACCCGAACCCGTCGTTGACGGAGCCGCCCGTGGTCTACGTCGAGGGCTACACTGGGGCCCTGTACCTGGACAAACCCGACGAGATCGATCAGTACCAGACCGCGCGGTCAAGTGTCGAGAGTGCGGCACTGAACGAGGACGAGTCCCGGGCGCTGCTGGTGGCAATTGCAGAGGAGTACGGAGCGTGAGTGCCGACCTATCGACGGCGAAGTGGTTCAAAAGCAGTCGCAGCGGCACTGGCAAAGACTGCGTCGAGGTCGCACATCTCACCGGGGGCATGGTCGGTGTCCGTGACTCCAAGAACCCCACCGGCCCAGCGTTGATCTTCACGCCCTCCGACTGGGACGCCTTCACGGCAACCATCACCGATGGCGGGTTCGATTTCCCAGAGTGAGCACGGTTCCTGCTCGCCAACACGCGGCCCGTACCAGGACATGCATTCTCAGGTACGGGCCGCTGTCGTATCGCGAGAACTCCATAGCACTCGCACGATGAGATCCTGCACATAGACGAAGCAGTCCGAGCCGCCCGGCTGCCGGCGGCGATGGCAGAGGAGTACGAAGCTCGAGCGTCGACCTACCCGCGTCGAAGTGGTTCAACAGCAGCCACAGCGGCACTGGCAACCTCTCCGACTATTCCGGCTCACGAGTGGCACATGAGCGAGAGCCTTTCTCGCGTTTTGCCGCAGCCTTGTGCCACTCGTGGCGGAAGATGGCCGATCCGAAGGGGGCGTGTTCTCTCGAGGAGTGTTCGGCCCTATGGGCGAATGGCAGGATGGGCATGGGTATAGACGAAGCAGTGCGAGGCGCACGGTTGCTGGCCGCTGATATCGAAGAATCCCTGGGGTTCTCGACACAGATCAGCACCGAGTACACCGAGGACTGGCGGAGATTCGGCGAGCAGTCCGGCCGCCCGGTGCCGAAAGCTTGGATGAGCATTGGAGTGCCGGATGCCGGCACCTCCGCGGCGCTCGACCCCACCAAGTCGGGCAGCGGCACGGCCGAGGGCTTCGCGATGGAGTTGGTGCGAATCCTTCAGGACGATATCCAGATTCACATACGCGAGCCGTGGCCGAAGGACCCCGCTGCCAGCGGCCAGGCGCTGGAACCGAGTGAGCGCGGTTGGCGAAGCCGAACGGATCCCGGGTATCTCGTGCCGTACGGCAGGCTGGGCCGCTGAGCGGGCATGCGCACGGGCATTTTCCCCAACCTGGGCGCAGGATCAGTCCGTCTGCGGCAATGATGTAGCGAGCCGGACCAGGCTCTATCCCGCCAATACCGTGTGGTCTGACAAGATTTCGCCGACCCGCGCGGCCCATCCGGCCGGATGCGTCAGATTTCCGTTGTGTCCGCCGGGAAATCCCATCACCGGCACGCCGCGCAGCGCCGCCAACTCGTGGGCGGCCTTGTAGTCGAAGACGTGCTGAGGGGTGGTGTGCCCGCAGGCCGGGACGATGCGTACCGGCGACTTCCGCAAGGCCGCGACGTCGAGGTGGTCGGCACGGATCGCGGCGAAGTCATGTCCGAGGAAATGTTCGAAATTCGCGGCGCGCTCGGGGCCGAGCGGCGGTGCGGTGACGCCGGGTTCGCGATCCTGGCTCTCCGGATCGATCCCCAGCGTCCGCACCATCGGGGCGAGCGCCGCCTGCCACCCGCGCTCGGCGAACACCTGCTCACAGTGTTCGAGTTCGCCCATTTGGGCGGCGCGGTCGGCGGCGGCGAGCAGCCACGGCGTGACGGGCTCGTGCGCGATGAGAGTGTGCAACCGGTCCGGGTGCTCGACCGCCAGATGCAGTCCGATGGCCGCGCCCATGCTGCACCCGAGCATTGCCACGGGCTCGTCGGTCAACGTCGAGAGCAGGCGGTCGACATCGTCGGCGTGCGTCGCAACCGAGGCGGGAGCGCTTGGATCGCGAAGGACGCTGCGGGACAGTCCGCGCCGGTCGTAAGTGACGACGGTGAAGCGCCGCTCCAGATGGCGGACCAGATCTTCGCTGCGCCGCGCGTCCCCCTCGCCGCTCTGCGAGATCAGCAGCATCGGGCCGCTGCCGCGAACTTCGTAGTACAGGTCGGCTCCGGGGACTTCGAGAGTGCCGGTGGCAATCGTGTTCATGCAGACAGGCTAATCCATCAATTCAGATACATCAAGTCTGATGCATCTGAATTGATGTAAAGTTCTCCGTCGTGGACGGAGTCGAACTGTTCCTGTTGGGCCGGACGTTGATGAAGATCGGCGAGGAGGCGTTGCCGACAGCGGGACTCGGCGGCGGACACCGCCCGGTGCTCGTCGTGTCGAGCGACATCCTCGAGCACCCGGACAGCACCGTGGGCGAGATCGCCACCCGCACCGGATTACCGCAAAGCGCGGTATCCACCGCCGTAGCCAGACTCAAGGAGGCCGGTGCGGTCACCTCGACGGTCGACCCACGCGACCGCCGCCGCACCCTCGTCCGCGCGGCCGACCAAGCCTCACCACGAGTCGCCGAAGTACGAGCAACACCAGTGGACGACGCGGTGGCAGCGGCACTGGCCGACAACGACCCGGCCGCCCTACGCGAGGTGCTCGACGCGCTCACGACACTGACCCGCCACCTCCGACCACGCGAACCCCGCGCCGATCCCTGACGCCCGCCACCAGCCACCCGACGACCGCGAGCGGCACACCACCGAGAGGTCTCCTCGCGTTTCGCCACAGCCATGTGCCACTCGCGACGCGTCAGGGAAGGTAGACGCAGCCGCCCATTTTCTCCTGCCATCATGAACGCGAGAACTAGTTCCGGCACTCGTCCTCACTGTCGCCACGAAGCGTATGAATGACTGAATGCCGGTGATAGCCCGCCCTTTTCGCGTCTCATCTCGGTGTGCGCACCTATCGCTTTCCGGCTCTGAAAGCCAACGCTCATGTGATGGTTCGGCTACTTTGTCGCTGGGTTGCGGTCCGGGCGAACTCAAAAGGATGAAACCGGCGGGTGCACCGTGCGCCAATGTCGCGCTATGTCGATGCGGCGGGTGATCCAGACCTGGTCGTAGGACTGGATGTGGTCGAGTAGGCGTTCCAAGGCGGCGGTGCGGGCGGGGCGGCCGATGAGGCGGCAGTGCAGGCCGATGGACAGCATTTTCGGATTACCTTCCGCCCCTTCGCGGTAGAGGACGTCGAAGGCGTCGCGGACATGTGCGAAGAATTGTTCGCCGGTGGGGAAACCGGCGGGCGAGGCGAATCGCATGTCGTTGGTGTCCAAGGTGTAGGGCACCACCAAGTGGTCGCGGTCGAGCACGCGCACCCAATAGGGCAGGTCGTCGGCGTAGGAATCGGCATCGTAGGCGAAGCCGCCGTGCTCGACCACCAGCTCCCTGGTGTTCGGCGAATCGCGGCCGGTGTACCAGCCCAGCGGCGCGGAGCCGGTCAGTTGGGTGAGGACGCGCACCGCCTCGGCCATGTGCGCACGCTCGGTGTCGCGGTCGGTGAGCTGGTAGGACTTCCAGCGCAGACCATGGCAGGCGATCTCATGGCCCAATTCGCCGAAGGCGGCCACCGCCTCCGGGTTGCGTTGCAGAGCTCGGGCGACCGCGAAGATCGTCAGCGGCAACCCGCGCCGTTCGAAGACGCGCAGCACTCGCCACAACCCGGCGCGTGAGCCGTACTCGTAGAGCGACTCCATGCTCATGTGGCGGTTCGGAAAGGCTTCGGCGGGAGTCATTTCCGACAGGAACGTCTCGGAGAACTCGTCACCGTCGAGGACGTTGTTCTCGCCGCCCTCCTCGTAGTTGAGCACGAACTGGACCGCGATCCGCGCCTCTCCCGGCCACTGCGGGTCCGGCGGACGCGGGCCGTAGCCGACGAAATCCCTCATCAGCGCGCCTCACGAAAACACAACTCGGTACGCGCTGCCGATGCCCGCGTGTTCATGTGCCGAGCTCGCCCCGCAGGCGCAGCTTCACACCGTGCGGACGCCCACGCGTACAAACGCCGAGCAGGCGCAGCCCGACACACTGCCGGCGTTCGCCCGCTCATGCGCCGAGCTCTCCGTACAGGCGCAGCCGCGCCAGCCCGCCGTCCGGGTAGATGTCCAGCCGCACCTCCTCCACCGACGCCGCCATCGGCGCGATCGGGAACCGGTGCCTGGTGTCGGGTTGAAGCGGGGTGCGCGGCAACAACTCCAACTCGGTGCCGTCGTTGGTGCGACCGGTCAGCCGGGCGGCGCCCGGACTGTTGCCCAGGAAGTAGGACGTGTCCAGCTCGGCGAGCCGGATCAGTCCCGGCCCGGCCAGGCGGATGCGCACCCAGTCGTTGCCGTCGTCCCTGCGGCGGGCGGTCTCCCAGCCCTCACCCATGGACCGGGCCCGGCCGGGATACAGCAACTGGTTCGGCGAGCTGTAGAAGCGATTTGAGCAGTCCAGCACCAGCGCGCCGTTCTCCAGCGCGGCCAGGTCCAGCGGGCCGAGGCCGAGCAGGCGCGGGTCGGGCCGTCCTTCGCCGTGCACCCGCAGCCTGGCGACGCCGCCGTCGGGGTGCATGGTGAGTTTCACATGCGTCCAGCGCTTCTCGTTCTCGACGGCGAACGAGTTGCGGTGGTCGCCCGCAATCGGCGAGCGATCGACCAGCATCACCCAATCGTCGCGTGCGGCGATGGTTTCCGCGGGCGGATAGTCCTCGACCTCCAACGCGGATACCGAGACAGCGGGCGGGTAGTTGCCCTTGAACCACGCCGTGTCCACCACGATGCCGCGGATCACGCCGGGCACGCCGAGCCGCACGATCGCGGCGTCGTCGCCCGGCTGCCCGCGGTGTCGGCGGGTCTCCCAGCCGTCGTAGATCTGTCCTTTGTGCCCGAAGTCGGACGGCCGGTACTGGGCTGGCCCCGGGTTGATCAGATTCTCTTTCTCCGCGAAGAATTCGTCGTTCGCCCAGATCACCGAACCGCCCAGCGGCCGGACCGCCAGGTCCGGCAGCAGCGTGAATTCTTCGTCTTCGCCCCGGTCACGCATCGCGTCTCCTGTGTCGTGCGGGATCGTCCCGTTCGGATGGCCGATCACGGTGCCTCCGGTATCGGCGCGCGTGCCGCCAGGGCTCGCAGAACCGTCTCGGTGAGTTCCGGAGTCCCCGCGTCCGGGCGGGCACCGCAATCGATGCCACGCAGCACCGTGGCGGCCAGCGCTTCCGCGGTGGCGGGCTCGTCGACGATGTCGCCGCCGCGTCGAGCGAGGTAGTCCCGCAGGCGCGGCACCGCGACGTCGATCGCCCGGCGGAAGAAGTCGTAGGTGGCGAGCCAGCGGGTGACCAAGTGACCCGGATGCATGTCCCAGCCCTGGTAGTACCCGCGCCGCAACGCCCGGGCAACCAATCGGTGGTGGTTGCGCAGCGCGGCCTCCGGGTCGGCGTCGGGCACGATCTGGGTGGAACCATCGCATACCCACACCCCGGTCTGCGCGGCCGCGACTTGCATGACCGCCTTGGCGTAATCGGCGGCCGGATGGTCGAGCGCCTGATCCGGTGCGGCGACCCCACAGGCGGCGGTGTAGTCGTACGTACCGAAATGCAATGCGCTGCATCGTCCTTCGGAGAGGGTGAGCATGGCGGCCACCGGCGCGGTGCCATCCGCGGCCAGGATCGCCTGCGGGCTCTCGATCTGTAGTTCGAAGCACAGGCTGCCCTCGGCGATGCCGTACCCGCGTTCCAGCCCTACGCACAGCTGCACCAGGGCGGGAACCTGCTGCGCCGCACGGATCTTCGGCACCGTGAAGACGAACCCGTCGGGCACGCCGCCCGCGCCCTCCAACACGAGGCCGAGCGTGCGCAGCGCGCGGCGACGCTCGCCGCCGCCCAAACCCTTCATCCGGATGCCGCTGCTCGCCGGGCCTCCGGGGCGTCGTGCCCAGGCAGCCAGCACCGCGCCGGCCGCCGTAGCCGCGCGGTCCTCCTCGGCGTCGGCGCGCAGGCCGTAGCCGTCCTCGAAGTCGATGCGCAGATCCTGGACCGGGTCGGCTTCCAGCCGTTTGCGCACGTCGGGAAGCGAATCGGTGCCGTCGAGAGTGGTCAGCAGATCGTGGTGGCGGTCGAGTAGTTCGACCGCGGTCGCGCCCCATTCCCCGGGAGTCTCCTCGGTGACCCGGTCGGCCGGGACGTACACGGTGTGGATCGGTTGCGAGCGACCGTTCGAGCCGGGGTATCGGCGGCGCAGCTCGGTGTCGACCGCGTCGAGCATCGCCTCGATCCGGGCGCGGACGTTCTCCGGCACCTTCGTCATCGTGATCCCTTCTCCCGCAGGGCGGCCCAGACCCGGTCCGCGGTCATCGGCAGCCCGTACAGCCGCACGCCGACCGCGTCGCGGATCGCGTTGGCCAGCGCGGGCGCGACCGGGTTGTACGGCGATTCGCTCATCGACTTGGCCCCCAACGGACCGAGCGCGTCGGACGTCTCGGCGAAGTAGACCTCCGTGCGCGGCACGTCGGCGAATTGCGGTATGTGGTAGTGCCGCAGGGTCTGCGCACCCACCACACCGTGCGCGCTGCGCATGTCCTCGTACAGCGCCGTGCCGATGGCCTGAGCCGCGCCGCCCTCGATCTGCCCGCGGCACTGCACCGGGTTGAGCACCGTCCCCGCGTCGGCGGCCTGGATCGATTGGAGGATGCGCACCGCCCCGGTGTCCGGGTGCACGGCGACGCGGAAAGCGTGCACGTTGAAGCTCACCGACCTGGGACTGCCGTCGTGCTCGGCGCGCGCGGTGAGGTCGCCTCCGGTCAGCAGTTCGGCGGCGGTGAGCAGCCGGTCGCCGCAGTGCACGCCGCCGGAGTTCAGCGCGCAGTCCCGCTCCGCGACGCCGGTCAGTTCCGCCGCCCTCGCCAGCAGGCGCCCGCGCAACGCGCACGCCGCCGCGTACACGGCCTTGCCCGCGACCACGATGCCGGTGGAGCCGAACGCGCCGGTGTCGTGGTCCACCAAGTCGGTGTCGCCGTGCCGGACCACGATGCGGTCCACCTCGGTGTCCAGCGCGGTAGCGGCGAGCTGCGCCTGCACCGTCGTCGTTCCGTTGCCGAATTCCGCCGTGCCGACCCGGATCTCGTAGCGGCCGTCGGGCAGCAGCGCGGCCGTCGCGGTCGACCGGTGACCGCGCGGCGGGACGGTCGCGATCATCGCGGCGGCCATGCCCGTGCCCACCCGCCACTCCGGGCCGGGCGCGTGCACGTCGTTGCCGCGCAGCAGCGCTCGTTCGGCGAGGTCGAGGCATTGGTCCAGGCCGTAGCTGCCGAACATGAGGTCGCTCTCGTTCACCGCGGCGCCGACGAACCGGTCGCCCGGCACTACCGCGTTGCTGCGGCGCAGTTCGAACGGGTCCATGCCGAGCGCGTGCGCGAGTTCGTCGAGAGCCGACTCCACCGCGAAGATCACCTGCCCGAGGCCGTATCCGCGGAACGCGCCGGAGGGAACGTTGTTGGTGTACACCGCCTGCGCGTCGACCCGCTTGTTGGCACAGCGGTACAGCTCCACCGACTCACCGACGCCGTGATACATCACCCCGCCGCTGTGATTGCCGTACGCGCCGGTGTCGGCGAGCACGTCGACCGCCAAGGCGGTCAGCACACCGCGCGCGTCGGCCCCCGCCGTCACCGCGACCCGCATGGGATGGCGGCAGGTCGCGGCGGTGAATTCGTCGGAGCGCGTGAACTCGTATTGCACCGGTCTGCCGGTGCGCAGCACGGCCAGCGCGATCAGGTCCTCCGCCAGCATCTCCTGTTTCGCGCCGAACCCGCCGCCGACCCTGGCCGCGAATACCCGCACCTGCGCGGACGACCGGCCGAACAGGCGGCACAATTCGTCGCGGACCAGGAACGGGACCTGGGTGCTGCACCGGATGACCAGGCGTCCGGCGTCGTCCAGCCAGCCGACGCCGCCGTGTGTCTCCAAGTGCACATGCTGACCCCGCGGCGAATCCCAGACGCCGCGTACGACATGCGCCGCGGCAGCCAGACCCGCGGCGACGTCACCCACCTCGCCGTGCAGTTCGGCGACCAGGTTGCGGCCGGGATCGACGATCCGGGCCGAGGGGGGCTTGTCGCCGTGCAGTTTCGGCGCGTCGGGGCGCAGCGCGTCCTGCGGTTCGAACACCGCGGGCAGGACCTCGTAGTCGACCTCCAGCAGACGGCATCCCTCGCGGGCGATCGCGACGCTGTCGGCCACCACCGCGGCCACCCGCTGCCCCACGAAGCGAACCGTGCGGTCGAGCACGTAGGTGTCGTCGGGGTCGTCGGTGCGCAGCTCGTGCCGCGCGGTGGAGAACGGCACGTCCGGCGCGTCGGCATGGGTGAGCACCGCGTGCACGCCGGGTAGTGCCTCGGCGGCGGTGGTGCCGATCGAGCGGATTCGCGCATGCGGGTGCGGGCTTCGCAGCACCGCGATGTGCAGCGGCGCGGACGGTGGCGCGGTGTCGGCGTCGCCCGAGCGCGGCAAGTCGAAGGTGTACGGTTCGCGTCCGGAGACGATGCGCGGCCCGGCCGGGGCGCCCGCTCCCACGATCGGCGCGGCCGGATCCGGTGCCACGGCGGCAGGATCGTCCGGAGTGAGCTGCTCGCCCAGCGCGGCGCGGATGGCGCGGTAACCCGTGCAGCGGCAGAGGTTGCCCTTCATCAGCTCGGCGAGTTCGTCGCCCGACACGCCGGCCTGCTCGTCGGCGGCACACCCGAGCCCCGCGGCCGTGACCACCATGCCCGCGGTGCAGAACCCGCACTGGAACGCGGCGTCGGCGACGAACCGGCGCTGCACCGGGTGCGGATGCTCGGGCGTTCCGAGTCCGGCGGCGGTGGTGACAGCGCGTCCGGCGGCGCGAAACGCGGGAAAGACGCAGGAGTGCACCGTCATTCCGTCGACCAGCACCGAGCAGGCCCCGCAATCGCCCGTGTCACAGCCCTTCTTCACCGCCAGGTTGCCGCTGTCGCGCAGCGCCGTCCGCAGGCACTGACCCGGCCGCGCCGCGATGTCGACGGTCCTGCCGTCCACTTCGAATCGCATCAGCTTCCCCGCAGTTCCGCGGCGACCTCGTCGGCGAGCACTCCCGAGACATGCCTGCGCCACTCCGGCGACCCGTGCGGATCGTCGAACCACAACGCCGAGTCGATCGTGTGCATGGCATCGCGCATCTCGCCCTCGGAGGGCGGGGCGGCGAAGTCCAGCACGACGGGCCTGCTCGTGGCGGCCGTGATCGTGACCGCGCTACGGCCACTGCCTTCCCTCCGCCCCATCACGACGGCGCCGGAGCGGCCGAGCGGGGCGAGCGCGATCTTTCGAAAGCTGGTGCGGGCCAACAGACTCGAGCGCGGCAGGCGAATCGAGCGCAGCACGTCGCCGGGGCGCAGCGCCGTACGACCCGGACCGAGGACGAACTCCCGCATCGGAATCTCCCGATCGGCGCCGTCCGCGGCCCACACCAGCGCCGTTCCGTCGAGCGCCACCAGCGCGCCGAGCACCGCACCCGCGGGCAACGCCAGGCAGACGTTGCCCCCGACGGTCGCGGTGCGCCAGATCTTGTGCGAGGCCAGCAGCGCCCGGCAGGACCGGGCGAACAGCGCGGTCCCCGGCCACGGGTCGCGCAACACCCCCGTCCCCAACTCACGGCCCGGCGCGGCTCCGGCGAACTCGGCCAGGGTGCAAGTCGCGGCGATGTCCAGTCCGCCGTCCACGATCTCGAACGCGGGCCACCCCAGGCCGGTGATGTCGACCAGGCGCAGCAGCTGATCCTGCGGCTCGGAGAACAGGAAGGTTCCTCCGGCGAGCACCGCGGTGGACGCACCGAGCACGGCCAGGTCTTCGCGCTCGCGAGCGACCACCACCTCGCGAATCGTGTCCAGGTCCACGTCTCACCTCGTTCCTGCCTCTCCGTCACCGTAGAGCCAGTCGGTTGCCGCCGTATTGCGCGCGACGCACGTCAGATTGCGCGGCCGTTACCTCGCCGCGCGACGGGCGCCCGCGCCCGGGAACCGCCCCGGCCGCGCGCTTACGCGGGCGTGCCGTCCGCGACACCACGGCTCGCGCCCGCCTACCGGCCGTCCGAGCCGACACTGCTTCAGTATTGCTCGTCCGGCCTGACCAGGCACGACACCCCGCCCAGATCAGCGTGACGATTCTCCTCGACGAACGGCTGGGCGACGATATCGCCACCGCACCCGGCATTCCCGCCACGCCCAACCACGCGGCTGGGCGAGAGTGCCGCGCGCCGCGGCACCAACTCCCGGCCCGGCCACACCGACAGCGCCGCCCGGTTCCCGATGCTGCTCGCCGGCACAGTCGGGCAGGTGGGCCAACTCCCCCGGCCCGCGTCCCCGCCTCGACCGGCACAGGCCGTCCGCCGACAGCACCGGCTGCCGGTAGGCCGATCCCGCGCTCCGGCAGGGCCGCCGACGGCTGCTCCGCGCGAGTCGCTCACCCCGCCTTCGCGAGCAGCTTCGCCTGCGCCCGTGCCACCTCGGCGGCGACCACGTCGGTGTCGACCGTCCGCACCTCGCCGTCGCGCACCACCTCGCGCCCGTTCACCAGCAGCGCCGCCAGCGGTGGAGGCGAGCCGAGCACCAGTGCGGTCACCGGATCCGCGATCCCGGCGTGCGCGGCGGTGTCCAGCCGCCACAGCGCCAGGTCCGCCAGCTTGCCGACCTCGATCGAACCGATGTCGGCGGCGCGGCCGAGCACCCGCGCGCCGCCCATGGTGGCCAGTTCCAGCGCGGTGCGCACGGTCATCGCGTGCGGGCCGCCCCGATTGCGCGCCCACAGCAAGGCGTGGCGCGGCTCCTCGATCATCGAACCGGCCTCGTTGCTCGCCGCGCCGTCCACGCCGAGCCCCACCGCAACGCCCGCGCGGACCAGGTCGGCGACGCGGGCGATGCCCGCGCCGAGCCGCGCGTTCGACGTGGGGCAGTGCGCCACGCCGGTACCGGTCTCCGCGAGGGCGGCGAGCGCGTCGTCGTCCAGGTGGACGGCGTGCGCGTACCAGACGTCCGGACCGAACCAGTCCAGCCGCTGCAGGTACCGCGCGGGCGTACAGCCGAAAGTCGCCAGGCAATAGTCCTGCTCGTCGACGGTCTCGGCGAGGTGGGTGTGCAGCCGGACCCCGAGCTCGCGGGCCAGCGCCGCCGACTCGCGCAGCAGGTCGGGGGTGACCGAGAAGGGCGAACACGGCGCGAGCGCGATCCGCAGCATGGCGTCGGGCGACGGGTCGTGCCACCGCGCGACGGCCTCCGCGCTCGCGGCGAGGATGTCGTCCAGGCGTTCCACCAGGTGATCGGGCGGCAGGCCGCCCGCGCTCGCGCCCAGATCCATCGAGCCGCGACAGGGATGGAACCGCAGGCCCACCCGCGCCGCCGCGGTGATCTCGGCGGCGAGCGGGTCACCGCCGTCGCGCGGGAACACGTAGTGGTGATCGGTGGTGGTGGTGCACCCGGTGCGCGCGAGAGTGGCGAGCGCACCGGTGGCGGCCACGCGCACCCCGTCCTCGTCGATGCCCGCCCAGACCGGATAGAGCGTGGTGAGCCATTCGAACAGCGTGTGGTCGGTGGCCAGGCCGCGGGTGATCCATTGGTAGAGGTGCTGGTGGGTGTTCACCAACCCGGGCGTCAGCAGGCAGCCGCGCCCGTCGACGCGCCGCGCGTCCGCGCCGAGGTCCGGCGGATCCCCCGCGCCGACCGCGTCGATCCGGTTGCCCCGCACGACGACGTACCCGCGGGCGTACTCGGTCCCCTGGGCGTCGACGGTCGCGACGGCGCAGTCCGCGATGACGGTCACCTGCTCCACGCGGGACCCGCTTCCGGCGCGTCGGCCCGCGCAACGGTGGCGTGGATCAGCCCGTAGGGGCGGTCGTCGGCGTGGTAGACCTCCCCGTGGTTCTCGATGCCGAAGCGTCCGAGGTCGTAGTCGAAGTGATGCTTGTTCGGCGCCGCGAGCCGGATCTCGGCCAGCACCGGGTACGCGGTCAGCGCGGCCTTGCCCATCTCGAACAGCGTCTGCTGCAACGCCTTCGAATGCAGCGTCGCGAAGGTCTCGACCAGCCGCGCCCGCACGCCGGTGTAGACCTCGTCCCAGTCGATGCCCGCGCTGCTCGCGAAACGCCATTCGGCGATCAGTGACGTGGCCAGCATTCGATCACGGGTCGGCGCGAGCACGGTGAACTCGTCGTTCAGAAAGTCGGCGAACTCCGAGCCGGTCGACTTGAGGATGGTCAGGTCCTTCACCCCGCCGACGACCCAGGCCCGCCGCTCGGCGCCCTTCCCCGCCACGGTGACCGCCGCGGTGCGCACTTCCGGTCCCTGCCGCACCCAGGTGTGATCATGTTCCACACCGCCGACCGTCACGCGCTGCCAGGCGTATTCGTCGACCTCGATACGCGCGCTGCGCACCGGTTCGATCTCGGCGACGAAATGATCGGCCAGCGCGAGCGCGTAGTCCTCGATGGCCCGCAGCCCGGGCCGCTTCGCGAAGGCATAGGCCGTCTGCTTCTGTGAGTCGGTGGGCAGGACCTTCGCCTGGTCGCCCGCGACGTACGCGTCGGCGAAATCGCCGCGCAGCACCGTGGACACGTTCACGTCGCGAATCTCGTGCCGTGCGCTCTGCCGGTGGATCCGGACGACCCGGTTCTCCGCCTTGCCGTATCGGTGGTCGGTCAGCACGATGGGCCCGGTCAGTTCCATGCTCAGCTCCCTCGATAGGTGGAAAAAGCGAAGGGCGACAACAGCAATGGGACGTGATAGCGCCGTTCCTCCGTCACGGCGAACGCGATGCTCACCTCGGGATAGAAGGTCTCCACCCCCTGACCCGCGAAGTAGGCGCCGGTGTCGAAGACCAGCCGATAGGTTCCGGCTTCGAGCGCTTCGCCCAATGCCCGGATTCGCCCGTCCGCGCCCGTTTCGCCCGAATCGAGCTGCCGCTCCTGCTGGTACAACGTCACCGTGACGCCTGCGGCGGGCACGCCGCGCACCGCGTCCAGCACATGCGTGCTCAGCGTGCTCATGACAGCTCCGCCAGCAGCGCACGCAGCCGGATCCGATTGATCTTGCCCAATTCTGTTCGCACGACCTGCCTTTCGGTCTCGGGATCATTGCGTAACCGGGCAGTGAGCAGCGCGAGCAGCTCCTCACCCGACTTTCCGCTCGCACACACCAGGTAGATGTGCCCGAACCGTTCCTCATAAGCGCGGTTGCCCTCGGCGAGCGCCGCGCGTACCGCGTCGGCCGCACCCGCCACTCCGGCCTGCTCCCGCGCCGAAGCGGCGGAATGCGGTCGTTCGCCGATCCTGGGGTGACCTGCCAGGGCCGAGTCGAGCTCGGACTCCGGCAGCCGTGCCAACGCTCCGTCCGCCGCCTCGAGCAGCGCCTCGACGCTCCGGTACGGACGGCCCGCGACCAGCGACCGCGCGAACTCCGGCGACGAGCAGCAGCCGAGCGCCGCCCGGTAGGCCGCGTCGGCGGACAGCGTGTCGAACGCCGCGATACCGCGTCGCTGATCCGTCATCGGACCAGCATCGAATACGACCGGACGAGCCGCCACCGGAAGCGGAGGGATCGCCTTCGGCGTGTCGCTCCGGAACCACGCCTGAGCACCGGTTTCCCATCATGCGGCGCAGACCGGCCGGTATTACCTTTGAGGCATGGCCGACCCTGATCGCCCCGCCGTCGCACCCTGCGCGGGCGTCGTGCTCGCCGCGGGCGCCGGAACCCGCTACGGAAAACCCAAAGTGCTCGCCGAGGACGGCGCCTGGCTGCGGTCCACGGTCGCCGCGCTGCGCGGCGGAGGTTGCGACCCGGTCATCGTGGTCCTCGGCGCGACCGGCCCGACGCCGGGGATCATCGACCTGCCGCCGGGCGTACGGCACGTCTGGGCGGCGGACTGGGCGACCGGACTGAGCGCATCGCTACGGGCGGGCCTGATCGCCGCGGCCGGCACCCCCGCGCGCTACGCCGCGATCATGCCGGTGGACACCCCCGATGTCGGCGCCGACGCGGTCGCCCGGGTGCTCGCCGCCGCGCTCGCGGCACCCAGCGGTCTGGCACGCGCTGTGTTCCACGACATACCTGGACACCCTGTTGTTATAGCCCACAAGCACTGGAATGCGGTTTGTGGGTCGGCTGCAGGAGATTCCGGCGCCCGCACCTATTTGACCGGCAGAAACGATATGGTGTGCGTCACGTGCGACGATTTGGCGACGGGCGTCGATCGTGACTTCCCGGCCACGACCGCACGGTGATCGGAGCTAGCTGATGCGCGACATCGTCGACGACCTGTTGCGGGTGTGGTACTCGGGCCGGACCGGCGGACTCGGCACCATCGTGCGCACCGTGGGCGCCGCGCCCTTACCGGTGGGCTCGGCGATGCTGGTCGACCCGGACGGGGGCGTCTACGGATCGGTCGCCGCGGGCGGGCTGGAGGACATCGCCTACGAGTCCGTGCTCCAGGCCGCGCGGACCGGCCGCCGCGCGATGCACCGTTTCGGCGTGGCCGGCGGCGTGGACGGGGGCGCGCACGGCGAGGGGATGATGGACGTCTTCACCGAACCGTTCTCTCGAAGACACTTCCCGGAGTTCCCGGAGGTCGCCGCCGAGATCGCGGCGCACCGCAGGGTCACCGTCTTCACGGTGGTGTGGAACTCCGATGCCGACCTGATCGGCCAGCACCTGATCACCGACAAGCGGCACGCCACCGAATTGGTCGCGCTACCCGATTCCGATGTCTTCGTCGCCTCGTTCGCTCCGCCGCCGCGCCTGATCATCTTCGGCGCCAATTCCTTCGCCGCCGCACTCACCGTGCAGGCAAGGTTGCTCGGTTACCGAGTGACCATCTGCGACTCTCGCCCCAATTTCGCTACGCCGGAATCGTTTCCCGGCGCCGAGGTCGTGGTCGACTGGCCGCACCGCTACCTCAACATCCTCTCCTCGGCAGGTGAAATCGACAGCAGCACGGCCATAGTCGTGCTGTCGCACGATCCCACCTTCGAAATTCCACTACTCACCGTGGCGCTGCGACTACCCGAGGTCGGCTATCTCGGCGCCATGGGGTCACGCCAGGTGCACATCCGGCGCATGGAGGACCTGCGCGCAGGCGGTTTCGGGGAGGAGACGCTGTCGCGGCTGCACTCGCCCGCGGGATTCGACATCGGCGCGCGC
Source organism: Nocardia sp. NPDC059691 (assembly GCF_042733915.1). Lineage (NCBI taxonomy): Bacteria > Bacillati > Actinomycetota > Actinomycetes > Mycobacteriales > Nocardiaceae > Nocardia > Nocardia sp. NPDC059691. Next base: position 285,403 of record NZ_JBHWFB010000012.1, read on the forward strand.
ACCGCGCCCGAGATGGCCGTCGCGATCGCGGCCGAACTGCTGGCCGCCCGCGCCGCGCAGCCGGTGCGAGCGGTCGATCCGTACAGCGGCGAAATCCCGATCACGCCGAAAACCGCTGTGGGTCTCTGATCATTTCAGGCCGGGGTGCTCGGCATACACCTCGCGCAATACGGACAGGTCGAACAGTTGCGCGGCCTTGATGTCTATTTTCGCGGCACGCAACGCGGCGATGTTCTGTTCGATCAGGGCGTCGGTCATCGAGAGCAGTCCGCCCGTGGCGGTATCCGCCGAAATCACTAGATCGTTCTGCGCGACAGCCTCTTTCGTCTGCTCGGCGAGATCGAGCTTCTGATCCTTGCCGTACACCTCGACCGCGAGCCGGGCCGCTTCGGCCGGATCGGCCACCGCGTCCTTCCAGCCCTTGATCTCGGCGGCCAGAAACGCCTTCAACTTATCGCGCTCTTTGTCGATGGTGGACTGCGCGACCGTGAGCGTCTCGGCGACCAGCGGCAGGTCGAAGTCGGCGAACAAGAAGTGTGTGTTCTGGAAGCCCTTGGCCGCCAGCGTGATCGGTTCGTTCGTCACGTAGCTGACCCATCCGTCGACCTCCCCGTTGGCCAGCGGGGTCGGGTCGAATTGGGCGGGCACGACGGTGACATCGCCCGGCTTCAACCCGTTGGCGGTGAGCAGCGCGTTGAAGATCAACTGGTTGGTGTCCTGCACACCGATCTTGCGGCCCTTCATGTCCTCGGGCGTCTTGATCGGTTTCGCCGCGGAGGACACGATCGCGAACGGGTTCTTCTGATACGTGGTGGCGACGATCTTGGCGGGCAGGCCCTCCAGGATCGCGGGTGCGGTGGTCTGCGGCGCGGACAGGCCCAGCCACACCTTGCCGGTATCCAATCCGGCCTCTACCGACGTGCTGGCCGCGCCGCCCGCGATCAAGTCGACCGAGCCGAAACCCGCCTCCTTGAAATAGCCTTTCGAGTCGGCGAAGTATTCGCCCGCGAATTCGATGTTCTTCAGCCAGGAAAGCTGCACCGCGACGCCGCCGTATTTCGATCCGTCCGCGGTGGTGCCGCCCGGCGAATCACCGGAGCTCCCTCCGCAGGCGGCCAGTGCGCCCGCACCGCCGAGCGCGGCGCCGGCGAATGCGGAGTAACGGAGGAAGGAGCGTCGGTTCAGGTGCCCGAACGTGGAGCGGTGCGCGGGTGTCATGGGCCGAATCTAAGCGCAGCGCGTTTCATTTTCTTTACTTTGGCGTTCCGAGCGAGGAATTCGGTTCGGTCAGAGTCGTCCCGCTTCCGGTCCGAACCGGGCCAGCACCAGGTTCTCCACGACACCGACGATCGCGTAGAGCGCCACCGAGACCAGCGTGACGATGACGATCGATGCCCACAACTTGCTGTACTGGAACGTGGGGATCGCCCGGATCAAGCCGGCGCCCAGGCCGGTGCCGCTGCCGAGCCACTCACCGAGCAACGCGCCGATCAGCGCACCCGGCACCGAGATCCGCGCGGCGGCGAACACCGAGGGCAGCGCCGCGGGCACGGCCACCATGCGCAGCCCGGTCCAGCGCGATCCACCGTACGCGGCCACCAGTTCCAGCGCCTGCCGCGGCGCGTTGCGCAATCCCGCCATGATCATGACCAGCGCGGGAAAGAACACCACGATCGCGGCGAGCACCGCGACCCCGGCCTGGCCGCGGCCGAACACCAGCACGATGATCGGCGTGAGCGCCACCAGCGGTACCGAGCGCAGCAGCATCGCCACCGGCAGGAAGGTCTGCTCGATCGCGGCGAACGACACGAACAGCGCGGCGACCACCAATGCGGCGAGCATGCCCGCGCCGAACCCGAGCGCCGCGTCACGCAGCGTGATCTGCAGGTCGTCCAGGATCGCCTGCCGCGCGGTCGCGGCGTTGGGCGCCGTCACCAAGTAGGTCCAGATATCGCCGGGCGTCTTGCCCACCCGCGGGCCGACCTGCGGAAACGCTTTCAGGAAGACGTACCAGATCACCAGCATCAGCACCAGCGATGTGCACAGCGGGAAAAGGAAGATCCCGATCCGTCGCAGCAGATTCATCGGGCCTCCCCTGTGACCTGGTGCAGCGCAACGCGCGTGGAGATCTTCATCGCGCCTCCCGGACGGTCCAGGGCGCGGCCAGGCGGGCGGCCAGCGCAACCAGCGCGTAGCCGAGTCCGGCCAGCGCGGCGGCGGCCAGCGCCATGCCCCAGGTGCGTGGCACGTTGTAGGAGGTCTGGGCGGCGGTCAGCGCCACCCCGATGCCGCTGTCCACGCCACCGAGGTACTCGCCGATGATCGCGCCGAGCACGGCCGACGGCGCGGCGATCTTCAACGCCGCGAACGTGCTCGGCAGCGCCGAGATCGCCTGCACCCGGTACAACTGCTGCCAGCGTCCGCCGCCGTAGGCGCGCACCAGTTCCAGGCTGGTCCGGTCGGCCGAGCGCAACCCGGCGACGGTGCCGACCATAGTGGTGAAGAAGCAGTACATCGCGGCCAGGAAGACTGTCGGGGTGCGTCCGCCGAACACCACAAGGATGATCGGGCCCAGCGCGAGCAGCGGAGTGCAATAGCTCAGGATCGCCAACTGGGTCGCCAGCGACTCGATCGGCGGGACCAGCACGATCAGGACGGCCAGGGCGATGGCCAGGCCGTTGCCCCAGACGAATCCCTGCAGCGCGCCGAGCGCGGTGATCCGGAAATTAGGGCCGTACAGGCCCCATCCGTCGGAGTACATGGTGTGCAGCACCTGCCAGGGACTCGGTATGGTGCCGCCCGCTACCTCGAACGCCGCGAGCGCCCACCACACCGCGACCAGCCCCAGCACGCCGAGCACGCCGCCGAAGCGCTTCACGCCGTATCCCCTGTCCGCCGGACGCACGGCTGCCGCCGCAGCGGCCGAGTGCGCACGCTCGCCCGCTGCCAGCCCGGCTTACGGTGCCGCAGACAGCGTTCCGGTGGGTGCTCGTTCATGCGACGCCTCCTTTTCCCGCGGTCCCGAACAGCAGCTCGGACAGATAGTCGTGCAGCTTGTGGAATTCCGGTGTCCGCATCATCTCGGGCAGCCGTGGACGCGGCAGATCGATCTCGACCAGTTCCAGCACCCGCCCCGGCCGCGGGCTCATCACGGCCACCACGTCGGACAGGAACACCGCCTCCGCGATGCCGTGGGTCACCATCAACGTCGTCGCGGGCTTCTCGGTCCAGATCCGCAGCAACTCCAGATTGAGCCGCTGCCTGGTCATGTCGTCCAGCGCTCCGAACGGTTCGTCCAGCAGCAGCACGGTGGGCTTCACCACCAGTGCGCGCGCGATGGAGACGCGCTGGCGCATGCCGCCGGAGAGCTGCGCGGGCTTGGCCTTCTCGAAGCCGTCCAGCCCGACCAGGCGGATCAGGTCATCGATCTGCCCCGGCTCCGGCGTGATGCCCGCGACCTGGAGCGGCAGCGCGATATTCGACGCCACCGATCGCCACGGCAGCAGCGCCGAATCCTGGAACGCGATGCCGAACGCGTGCTTGCCGCGCAGTTCGGCGGGCGTCGCGCCGTCGATCAGCGCCTTGCCCGCCGTCGGCGTCTCCAGGCCCGCGAGAATGCGCAGCACCGTCGACTTGCCGCAGCCGGACGGACCGAGCAGCGACAGGAACGCGCCCTGCTCGGTGTGCAGATCGACGCTCGCCAGCGCCTGCACGGTTTTCCGCCCGACCCGGAAGGTCTTGGTCAGTCCGCTGAGATGAATTCCGGTCCCCCCGGCGGTATCGCTCTCCGTGCTCATGACGGCCACCATAGGAGCACCCCGTTGCACGGACATTGCGAATGGCGTCGCCAGATTGCACAATCGTTACGGTCCGCACCGCGCATTTCCGATCGCGGCGATCCGAACGGATGAGATACGCCCCGCCGCGGGTTACACGACAGGTGAACCCGATCCTCACGCTGCTCGACGCCAAGCTGCACATCGCGGGCTCGGAGATCCTCTGGCGCGAAGTGATCGGCAACGGCTTCGGCTTGGCTTCCGCGATCGGCGGCATGCGGCGGCGGGTCTGGGCCTGGCCCGTCGGCATCGCCGGGAACGCCCTGCTGTTCACCGTATTCGTCGGTGGGGTGTTCCACACTCCGCAGCAGCTGAACATGGCCGGACAGGCCGGACGCCAGCTGATGTTCATCGCGGTCAGCGTGTACGGCTGGTGGAGCTGGTACCGGCACGCGGCACGCGGGACCGCGCTCGAGCACCGCGGCGTCGACCCGCGCTGGGCGAGCACGCGCGAGCGCGTCGTCCTGGTGGTGGCGATGCTCGCGGGCACGGCCGTTTTCGCCCAGCTCTTCGAATGGCTAGGTTCCTACGGTCCGTGGGCCGAGGCGTGGATCTTCACCGGCTCGGCGCTGGCCACCTACGGCATGGCCAGGGGGCTGGCCGAGTTCTGGTTGATCTGGATCGCGGTCGACCTGGTCGGGATCCCGCTACTGATCCGAGCGGGCTACTATCCGTCGGCGACGCTGTATCTGGTCTACGCGGGATTCGTAGCCTGGGGATTCCTCGTTTGGGCGCGAGCCATGCGCCGACCCACCGGCGCCGATGCGCCGCTGAATCGGTTCAGCACCGCCGATCGGTGACCGGCCGACACCCGGTCCATCTATCAGTAATTCGTTCGCTACCAGCATGCTCCGACCTTCATGACATTCCCAATGATGGGAATATCTACGGTGCCACATGTTTGCCACACTTTGCGAAGAAGCCCAAAACCGCACAGAGCCCGAGTTGCTCGACATCCCGATGACCGCGCCGCACCACCGCTGGTAGGAACGATTTTCCGGCATGTGAGCGTCACGATCCGCGGGCCTGAGCACTTCGGCCCGCGGAGGAACAGCCAGCATGACGTCGCCATACATCCGCGAGATCCGACTGATTGCCAATCATGTACTGGCAGTCCCGGAATGCTTCACACCACACTATGTCTCCTCGGCGTGCGCGACGGAGTTCAGTGCAGTACCCTGCGCGAATCCGCATGCACGCGAATTCGTGGCATACCCGGACGGCGGGCCGTTCTCGTCAATCGTGTTCCGCGGCCCGCGCACGGGGGCAGTCGGTTCACATGCCCTGGTGATCATGCACGTCGCGATGGACGTCCGCATCACCCGCGCGGATATGGCCGGGATCTTCGAACTCCCGGTGGAAAACACACGGGTCGACCCGAGGATTCCGCCCGAAGGAGCGGTTTCGTTCACCTCTGAGCATGGGGCGAGAAAGCTGCGCATCAGATTCCATGCCCGCTCGCAACTCCTCAGAGACATATCCGTACACGAGAACCGTGGGCGAGTTCGCGGCCTCGGCAGCGGTAGCCCGGAATGAGACGTCTCCGCGAACTATTCCTGAACCTGACGACCGGCCTACGCCGCGATCTATCGAGATACGCGAATGCCGCATCGCACAATGTCCATAATCTCAGCGGAGAAGTCAACCTGACCGTCGCCAAGACAATTGATGCCGATCTCGCCGGACGGGATGCCATCCGAGGGGAAACCCTGGAAATCCCGGAATACCAGAAACGCCTACAGCGGCTCGGCTACCCGACGTCCGTAGAGACCGGGCTGGGCGGGGAAGTCGACGAAATCGCCGGGTTGTCCGAGGACTTCATTCGTCAGATCCAGGACGTACAGCAGTTCGGATGGACCATTCGCTACGGGAAGAGAGGGGACGGAACCTACGCCGACTACGACGAGAAGGCTGTTGTTCTCGATCGCAATATGGAAGGCAACGCCAGAGCCTCCGCCGATGCGCTCGCACATGAGATCGACCATGCCCACCCCGGTAATCCGCACAACGACGCCCCCTCGCCGCCGATGGGCCGAACGCGGGAGCAATGGGTGGCCGATCATGTGGACCGGTCGCTGCGGAACGAGGGCCATGCCGTCATGTCACAGCTCGCCATCCGCCGCCAGATACTCGAAAATGGCGGGCCGGACATCAATCACAGCGTCTCGGGGAAATACCGCAGGATTTATGAGAGATATCGCGGTGGAGAGTTCTCCCACGACGAGGCGGTACAACGAATAGCTGATCACTATCGCTTCGAGAGAGGAAGCCACAGCAATATGTCGTACGGCCAGAACTTCCGTCAGTGGTACGAAGATTATTGGGACACCTGGATCGCGCAGACGGCGTGAGCGCCTACACCACGTCGACCCGCACGCCCGCCGCCCGGATCGCCTGCACCGCGGCCGGATCCGCGCCGGTATCGGTGACCAGCACCTGCACCTGCTCGATGCCGCAGATGCGGGCCAGTGCGGTGCGCTCGAGCTTGTCCGCGGTGGCCACCACCAGCACCCGGCCGGAACGCCGCACCATCTCGGTGGTCACCCCGGCCTCGTCGATGTGCCTGCACTGTGCGCCGCCCTCGACGGAGATCGCGTTCACGCCGAGCACGAGATCGTCGAGCCGCAGTTCGGCCAGCGCCCGTTCGGCCAGCGGCCCGTGCAGCTCATAGGACTCGCGCCGGGCCACGCCGCCGAGAACGATCGTGCGCACGTGTGGCCGCAGCACCATCTCCCCCGCGATGTTCAGCGCGTTGGTGACGAGAGTGAGCTGCTCGTCACCGGCCGATCCGAGATCCGTGCGCACGGCCAGCGCCCTGGCCACCGCCGTGGTGGTGGTGCCGCCGTTCATCCCGACCACCGCGCACGGATCGACCAGCGACGCGGCGTGTTCGGCGATGCGCTGCTTGGCCTCGCCCGCACTCTGCCGGTAACGCGCGGGCAGGTCGTAGGCCACCGAGGTCGCCACCACACCGCCGTGCGTCCTGGTGGCCAGTTGCTGTTCGGCGAGCGCGGTGAAATCGCGACGCACCGTAGCGGCGGACACACCGAGCCGCTCGGCGGCCTCCTCCACCGAAAGCCGCCCGGATTCGGCGAGCAATTCCAGCAACCGGTTCCACCGTTGCGGACGATCCGACGGCCCGGTCATCTCACACCGCCCCGCTCGCGCGGGCAACCTGCTGTTTCGGCGAACACGCGAACAATATGAACACACGCACCCACCGACCGCGGAAATCCGCACGGCCGACACCGGCCCCGCTCAGAACACATCGGCCTCGACGGTGGGCCGGGCCGGAAGCGCCGCGGTAGCGGGAAGACGCCCGTCTTCCGCACCCGGATCGCGCGCCTGGGAAAGGCCGGAATTCACGAAGTAGGCGATCTCTTCGCAGATCTCGTCCAGACTCACCGCCGAACCCGGCGCCGTACCCTGCACCAATTCCTGGGCGAGTGAGGTGACCGCGCCGATCACGGCCAGCGCGAAGAGATCGAAACGCCGCGGACCGGTCTCGCCACGGCCGACAGCGCGTTCGGCCTCGCTGATCAGCAGCGCCGACAGCAGGCCACGCTGCTGCCTGCGCCACTCCTCCACCGCCGTGCTCACCCCGACCACCTCGACATAACAGACCCGCGCGGACCGGGCGTCGGCGCACGTGACGCTCAGATAAGCGCGGAAACTCGCTACCACGCGGGTGGGCAAGGGCTCGTTCTCGGTGGCCGCCAGTGCGGTCAGCGCGCGTTCCAGCGCACGGGAGGTGATGCGATTCGCCAGGGCGATGAGCAGCGCTTCGCGGCTGCCCATGTCCTCGTAGAAGCTGCGCGTGGAGACGTTCGCCACGGCGCAGAGGCGCTCGATCGAGGTGGCCGCGTATCCCTGGGTGCCGAATAGTTCGAGAGCGGCATCGATCAGGCGGGTCTGCCGCTGGGCAACCCGCTGTTCCTTGGACAGCCCGCCGTAGCTGCGACCGTCTTTGGGTCCGTGATCCCGCCGTGTCACCTCTCGATGCTACCGCGCGGCTACCTTCCATCAGCGCGCCGAACGGTGGCGGCGCGGCGATTCCGTCATCCCGGTGCGCCAGTTCTCGCAGGCTATTTCACGCTTCCCGCGGTCAACCCCGCCACCAGACGCTTCTCGATGAGAGCGAACAGCAGCACCACCGGGACGATGCCGACGGTGGAGATCGCGAACACGTATTGCCACGCGGTGTCGTACTGGCCGACGAACTTGGTCAGCGCCACCGACAGCGGTTGGTTCTCCGGCGTGGTGAGCACGACCAGGCTGGCGGCGAACTCGTTCCAGCACGCCACCACGACGAAGATCGTCGCCGTCACGATGCCGGGCCACACCAGCGGCAGGCTCACCCGGACCAGGATCTGCCCGCGCCCGAGCCCGTCGAGCATCGCGGCTTCCTCGATCTCCACCGGGATCGCGGCGAAGAAACTGTGCAGGATCCACACCGCGAACGACAGGTTGAACGCGGCGTTCACCATGATCATCGCCACCCAGGTGTCGTTGATGCCGAGCGCGAAGAACTCCCGGATCAACCCGGTGACCAGCACCGTCGGCTGCAACATCTGGGTCACCAGCACCACGCCGAGAAACACCAGGCGCCCCGGAAAACGGTGCCGCGCCGTGTAATATCCGGCCGGAATCGCCACGGCCAGCACCAAAACGGTGGCGCAGACCGCGATGATGATCGTGCTGGCCAGGTTGAACGGAAGCGGCGTCTCGGGGGTGTCCCACATCGTCGCGTAGTTGTCCGGATGCCAGGACTGCGGCAGATACGTCGGCGGGATGCGCAGGATCTCGGCTCTGCTCTTCAGCGAACCGAGCACCATCACGACGAACGGCAGCAGGAACACCGCGGCGAGCACCACGCCGACGGCGGTGAGCTCCCAGCGGCGTCGTGCGCGGCGCGCGGGCGCCGCCGGGGCGGCTGGGGTCGGCGTGGCCTGCTCGCGTACCTCCACCCGCGTCGTCATCGGTCGATCTCCGCGGTCGGACGAACCAGCTTCACGTAGATCGCGATGACGACGACGATCAGAGCGAAGTTCAGCACGCTCATCGCCGCGGCGGTGTCGACCTGCTGGTTCTGCCGGATCAGCTTGAAGGTCAGCGTCGTCGTGGTGTCCGCCGAGAAGCCTGCGATGCTTCCGGTGATCACTTGCAGGATCGGCAGCGAGTTGAACACGTTGATGATGTTGATGATGGTCGCCACCGCGATCGCCGGACGCAGCTGCGGCAATGTGAGATGGCGGTAGCGCTGCCAGGCGCTCGCGCCGTCGACCCGCCCCGCCTCCTCGATCTCCGCCGGAATGGCTTGCAGTCCGGCCAGAATCGTGTAGGTGGTGAACGGCACCGAGACGAACACCGCGACGCCCATCGCCACGAGGAACGCCTGCGTCGGCTGCTTGGTGAACCCATATCCGCGGTCGAGCAGGCCGATGTCCACCAGGAACCGATTGGCGATGCCCACGTCCGGATCGAGCATGTAGTAGAAGATCGTGGTCGTCATCACGACCGACGCCGCCCACGGCACCAGGATCGCCATCCGTACCACGGCGCGGCCGGGGAACTCCTTGTTCAGGAATTGGGCCAGCGCCGCGGACAACGCCAGCGTGACCAGCACGACGCCGACCACCCAGACCACCGTGTGGACCAGCACCGAGCCGAGTTCCGAGATGTCGAACAGCGCCCGGTAATTGGCCAGTCCGGCGGCACCCCGGTCCTGGCCGTAGGCGCTGAGGTCCCTGGTGCTGGTCCACAGCATGTAGCAGGCCGGGAAGGCGACAACGGCCGCGATCAGGACCAGTGACGGCCCGATCCACGGCAGTGCCGCCAGTACTCCTCTGCGCCGCACGCTATTTCGTTGCTTCCTGGATCCGTTGCAACACCTGAGCGGGGTCGGCGCCCTGTGCGATGGTGCCCATCTGCTGGCGGATCACCCCTTGCGCCACGGCCCATTTCGGATTGTTGCTCGGATAGAACCTCGCGACCGGAAGCGTGGCGGCGAACGCCTTCGTCACCGGGTCCTCGGCGAGGGCGGTGGCGGCACTGTGGGTGATCGGGATGAAGCCCTCGTGCTTGACGAAGTCCGCGTATACCGCCGCCGAATAGAAGTAGTCGAGGAACTTCTTGATCGACTCGGCCTTGGCGCCGTCCTTCTTGAACGCCATCAGATGATCGGCCACCCCGAGCGTGACCGGGTTCCCGGTCTTGGTCGGCGAAGGCGCGGTCGCGTACCGCAGACCCGGATTCTTCGCGGCGATCTGACCGATGGTGGGCGGCAGGGCTTCGATCATGCCGATCTTGCCCTGGATGAAGGCGTTGATCACGTCCTTGCGGTCGGTCGCGCCCGGATTCGGCTGCGTCGCACCGGCGTCGATCAGCTCACGCATGGCCCGCACCCCTTCCAGGTTCGCGGGGGTGTCCACGGTGACCCGGTCGCCGTCGGCCCACGAGCCACCCGCGCCGAAGGTCCAGATGGAGGTTTCGCCCTGCGCCTCCTCGCTGCCCAGCGGGAGCCCGTACCCGGAGACGCCGCCGCCGAGCGCCTGGATCTTCTTCGCCGCGTCGGTGAGCTCGGCCCAGGTCTTCGGCGGCCGGACGATGCCCGCTTTCTCGAACAGTTCGGTGTTGTAGAACAGGGTTCGGGTGGAGGCGAACAGCGGCAGCGCGTATTGCGTGCCGTTCAGCGCCGCGTTCTGCGCGAAAGCGGGCTGGATGTCGGCCAGCACCGGCGCGGAGACGATGTCGGTCGCCGGGTAGAGCAGGCCGTCGCCCGCGAAGCTGGCGTAGGCGTCGATGTTGAGGATGTCCGGGGTGGTCGACTGCGACTGGAGCTTGGTGCGCACCACGTCGTTGATCGAGTTCCACGATTCCATCTGCAGATTGACGGTGATGCCCGGGTTCTGCTTCTGGAATTCGGCGATGATGCCGTCCCACAGCGCCTTGGTGCCCGTGGCGCCGTCGCTGTAGGCGGGAGCGAGGAAATTGATCGTGGTAGCCGAGTCCGCACCACTTTTCGCACCGAACCCACAGGACGACAGGGCCAGCGCGACGCCGGTGACCATCGCGACTCCGGCAAGCACGCGGTGGAATGGTCTTTTCACGAGCAGAACCTTTCAGATTTACCCACCCGGCGCCAGCGGAGCCGCCGATGATGGGAGGACACACCGTCGGTGCACCTCAATCTAGCCCGAATTGTGATCATATGTGACCGTTTTCGTCTGAAATTTGACATAAACGATCATCCAGAGTGAAGCTGGTGGCGTGCCTACGCCTGCCGACCACACGCCGCAGCCGCATCTGGTCACCGAAGTGGCCACCCAGCCGGACGATTGGACGCACGCCGCCGCCGTCGCGGCGGAACATCGCGCCGTACTGCCGAAACCGGGCGAGCGCATCGCGGTGATCGGTTGCGGCACGTCGTATTTCATGGCGCGCGCCATCGCGGCACTGCGCGAGGGCGCGGGTCATGGCCTCACCGACGCCTGGCCCGCCAGCGCGGTCCGCGCTCGCGAGTACGACCGCTACCTGGTGATCTGCCGCTCCGGCACCACCACCGAAGTGGTGCGCGCGATGCGGGACATCCCGGCGCACGTCCCTCGGACGGTGATCTGCTCCAGTCCCGGCACGCCCGTCCTCGAACTGGGCGACCCGATCCTCATCGACCAGGTCGATGAGCGGTCGGTGGTGCAGACCCGCTTCGCGACGACCACCCTCGCCATCCTGCGCAACCACCTCGGCGAAGACCTCGCCCCGGTGATCGCCCGAGCGCGCGCGGTGCTCGCCGAGGATCCCGCCGAGTCGCTGGCCGCGGTGCGCCACGCAGAGCAGATCAGTTTCGTCGGTATGGGATTCGCGGCGGCCATCGCCGAGGAGGCGGCCCTCAAGCTTCGCGAATCCTGCCAGTCCTGGACGGAGGCGTATCCGGCGACGGAGTACCGCCACGGCCCGATCGCCATCTCGGCGCCCGGCCGGGCGGTCTGGGCGTTCGGCCCACTCGAGCCGGGCTTCGCCGACGACGTCGCCGCCACCGGCGCCCACCTGGAGCATCGCGACATCGACCCGATGGCGGACCTGGTCCGAGTGCATCGGCTCTGCCTCCTGCGTTCCGCCGACCTGGGATTGGACCCCGACCACCCGCGCGGCCTGAATCGCTCGGTGGTTTTGAAGTCGTGACCGAGGGCCTGCGGTGAGCATTCGCCGTACCGCGCCGGGTACGGACGGCATCGTCGCGCCCGCAGCCACACCGTCGGCCTCGAGTCGACTCGAACTCGTGACATCACCACAGGCCGCATGCGCACCGTCGCGGGAGCCACCACGAACTACTGTGCCGAGGATGGGAACCGAGCAGCCGCGTGCGCCGTCGGGTGCGTCTGTGTCCGGATCGCGCGGCGCGGGGACGGACCGCGCATGCCCCGGCGACCGGCCGACCGCGCGGCGAGGTTCGGCCGGGCAGCCCACGGACATACTCGGCACAGCGGCGCGGGCGCTGCCGGACGACGCGCTCGTGCTCGGCATGGATGTCGGCGGCACCACCATCAAAGGCGAGATCACCGACGCGGGGGGCGCTGCGCTGGCCGTGGGCACCGTGGCTACACCGCATGGTCCGGCCGCGTTCGATGCCATGGGCGAGCTGGGCGATCGGTTACTCGGGGGACTCCCGGAATCCGACCGCCGCCGGGTACGTCGCGCCGCCGTCGTGCTGCCCGGCATCGTCGACACCGCCCGGTCGGTCGCCGTGTTCAGCAGCAACGTCGGCTGGCGGGACGTGCACGTGGGCGACCGCTTCCCCGAGCGCTGGGGTGTACCGACGCTGATCGAACACGATGTCGCCGTGGCCGGTTGGGCGGAATGGCGGTACGGCGCAGGGCAGGGCCACGAGAATGTGTGCGTCGTCATTCTCGGCACCGGTATCTCGGGCACGCTGTCGGTCGGCGGGAGGCTGGTGCGCAGCAGCTACGGCCAGGTCGGCGAGTACGGGCACGTGCCGGTGCGGCGCGCGGGCGGATTGCCCTGCCCCTGCGGCAATACCGGATGCGTCGAGACGGTCGCCTCGGGCGCGGCCATCGCGCGGGCCTACACCCGGCGCACCGGACGCGAGACCGGCGGCGCGGCGGAAGTTTTCGCACTCATGTCCACCGACCCCGACGCCGCCGCCGTCGTCGCGGACGCGGTCGACGCGCTCGCCGACGGTCTGGTCGGCATCGTCCACGCGGCCTGCCCCGAACTCGTCGTGCTCGGCGGCGGGCTCGCCGGAGCCGGCGCGGCGCTCACCGACCCACTGCACCGCGCCCTGTCCGACCGGCTCCGCCTGGTCCCCGCTCCCCGAGTCGTCCTCGGCCGGTTCGGCGCACGCGCGGGCTTGGCAGGCGCCGCCCTCTTCGCCCGCAGCGGAGCGTTGACATGACGTCACCCGCGCGGCCTGCGAACCGAGGCGCACCACAAACTTCAGCCAGCACAGTGGACATCCCTATCCAGCAGCCGGTCCGCGCGACCCGAGGGGCACTCGAATGACAGCACACACACAGCTCATCCGGGGGCGCATCGTCTCGGCGAGCGTCACGGTGGACGACGGCGTAGTGATGGTGTCCGGGGATCGGATCGACGCGGTGCGGTCGTTCGCGCAGTGGCGCGCGACGCATCGTGATTTACCTGAGCCGCCATTTTCGGGAACCGTGCTGCCGGGGCTTGTGGACATTCACAATCACGGCGGGTTCGGGTACCGGTTCGATACCGTGCGCGGTGAGCAGGCCCGCGCGGCGGCGCAATCGCACCATGCGCGCGGCTCGACCACCGTGGTGGCGAGCGTGGTCACCGGCCCCGCCGCGGAAATGGTGGCGCAGACCGCCACCTTGCGCGAACTCGCCGAGGAAGGCGCGCTCGGCGGTATCCACGTCGAGGGACCCTTCCTGTCCGAGGCGCGCTGCGGGGCGCAGGACCCGCGATATCTGTGCGACCCCGATCTCGGGTTGACCGACCGGCTGCTGGAAGCGGGTGGCGCGCACCTGCGCGCGATGACGCTCGCGCCGGAACGTCCCGGCTACGCGGCCGTCGCGCGGCGGCTGACCGACAACGGCGTGGTGGTCGCGCTCGGCCACAGCGACACCGACTACGCGTCGTTCCGGAACGCGCTGGCCCCCAAAGGATCAGGAAGCCTCGTGACGCACTTGGCGAACGGCATGCCACCGCTGCATCACCGGAACCCGGGCCCGGTCGCCGCGGCGCTGGCGGCCGCCGCGGGCGGTGACGTGACGGTGGAGCTGATCGGCGACGGCGTGCACGTGGATCCGGGCTTCGCCGCGCTGGTGTTCGCGACCGCGCCGGGGCGAGTCGCGCTGGTCACCGATGCCATGCAGGCCGCGGGACTCGGCGACGGCGAGTACCAGCTCGGTCCGCAGCCGGTGACGGTCCGTGCCGGCGTGGCGCGCATCGCCGACGGGTCGATCGCGGGCGGCGTCAGCACCCTGCTGGAATGCGTCGCGCGGGCCGTGCGCGACTCCGGCGTCCCGCTGCGCGCGGCGGTCCTGGCGGCCACCTCGGTTCCGGCCGCCGCGCTCGGGCTCGCCGACGTCGGTGACCTGCGGCCCGGCTATTTCGCCGACATATTGACAGTCCGTGACAATCTCCACTTGCGTGGGGTGCTCAGACGTGGACAGTGGTTGAAGTGATCCTCACCGTGACAATGAATCCCGCGTACGACATGACCTATCGCGTCGAACGCTTCGAACGCGGGCAGGCCCACCGAGTCCGGTCGGTGGAGCAGCGCATCGGCGGCAAGGGCATCAACGTGACCCGGGTGCTGAATCAGCTCGGCAAGTACGCCAGGGCCACCGGGTTCTCCGACCACGCCTTCGCGGCCGCCGCCGAACTGGAGATGCCGGTCGACTTCGTGCACGCGCTGCCCTGGGTGCGCCGCACCGTGGTGATCAGCGAATCCGAGGACGGCACGGCCACCGCGCTCTGGGAGCCGGGTGCGCGAGTCTCCAATCCGCATGCCGCCGAACAGTTGTCGGTCCGGGTGGCGGGACTGCTCCCGGAAATCGCCGGATTGGTCATCTCCGGGTCGCTGCCCGGCGGCATCGAACCATCCCTGCCCGCCGAGATCGCCCGCACCGCCATCGCGGCCGACGTGCCCACCATCTGCGACGTCGACGGCGAAGCGCTGCGCTTGGCCGCCCAGGTGCCCGGCATCGTGCTCACTCCGGACGAGACCGAATTACAGCGCCTCATCGGCACCCGGCCGACGACCGCCGACGACATCGTCATCGCCGCGAAGCCGCTGATCGACAACGGAGTGCGCGCCCTGATCGCGACCCGCGGTCCCGAGGGGATCGTCGCGGTGACCGCCGACGGCGCGTGGACCGGAGCGCTCGCCGAACCGCTCGCCGGAAATCCCACCGGCGCGGGCGATGCCGCGGTGGCGGCGGTGATCGCCGCCCTTTCCTCCGAATCGCGCCCGGACTGGGCCGCCCTGCTCGCCGACGTGGTCGCGACCTCCGCGGCCGCCGTGGTGGTTCCGGTGGCCGGCGAGATCGACCGCTCCCTGCGCACCCGCCTCACCCCGACCGTTCAGGTTCGGGAACTGGACATCTCCACACCGCAGAAGACTTCTCCATGACGGCCGAGCCGGTTCGCCGCTGCGCGCGAACGTGCGGAACGCTCCCGCGATGCGGGCGAGCCGGGCGATCCCGCGCCCCTGGTCGCTTACGCGGCTCGCATGGCGAACCACATGCCGCGTTCACCCGCCGACGACCTCGGCATGCGGCGAGCCGGTCACGGACGCACCAGCCGGTCCACAACGCATCCGGTCGCGCCTCCGCCGTAAACCCTGTACGCCGCTCGCCCTTGAAAGCACGCAACCATGCCGCTGACCTCGATACCGGATCTGATCGCCACGGCCCGCCCCGGCGGACTCGGCGCCTTCAACGTGATAACCCTCGAGCATGCCGAGGCGATCGCGGCCGCCGCGGAATCGGCGAGAAAGCCGGTGGTGCTGCAACTGTCGGAGAACACCGCGCGCCATCACCGCGGCATCGCCCCGCTGGCACTGGCCTGCCTGCGCATCGCCGCCGACAGTGAGGCCGCGATCGCGGTGCATCTCGACCACGCCACCAGCACCGAATTGATCCATGCCGCCGTCGATCTCGGCATCCGCTCGGTGATGTACGACGGCTCGGCCCTCGACTACGCCGACAACCGCGCCGCCACCGCCGCGATCACCGCTTGGTGCCACGAGCGCGGTGTGCACATCGAAGCCGAGCTCGGCGAGGTGGGCGGCAAGGACGGCGCCCACGCGCCCGGCGCACGCACCGATCCCGACGAGGCGGTCGAATTCGTGACCGCTACCGGCGTCGACGCACTCGCGGTCGCCGTCGGCTCCTCGCACGCCATGCACACCCGCACCGCCGAACTCGACAACGACCTCATCGCCCACTTGGCCGCGAAGGTCCCGGTCCCCCTGGTGCTGCACGGCTCATCCGGCGTCCCCGATCACGGCCTGCGCGCCGCCGTCGAACACGGCATGACGAAGATCAACATCGCCACCCGCCTCAACATCCGGATGACCGCCGCCATCCGCGCCCGCCTAGCGGCAGCCCCCGACCTCTCCGACCCACGCGAATACCTCACCCCCGCCCGCACCGCCATCCAGTCCGAAGTCGAACACTTCCTCCACCTCCTCGCCGGTTGACCGCCACGAGTGGCACACCATCGAGGCCTCCTCTCGCGTTTTGCCACAGCCATGTGCCACTCGCGAGATTTGTCGGGGGTGGTGGGGAGGATGGGGGTATGGGGGAGATCGGGGAGGTTTTTCCGGGGAGTTGGGCGGTACGCGCGGGGGTGGTAAGCGCTTGGGAGTTGCGGAAGGACTTCGAGCGTGTGTTTCCGGATGTTTATGTCCGGAAGGGGATTCGGCTGGATGCGCGGGGGCGCGCGCAGGCGGTCGCGCATTGGGTCAAGGGCACCGGGATTCTGGTCGGGTTCTCCGCGGCGGCTATGCATGGGACGCAGTGGCTGGACGATAAGCCCGCCGAGATCGCGCTGTCGACTCGTGCCCGGCCGCCACGGCACGTGCTGGTCTATCGGGACGCCATACCGGCGGACGAAGTATGCAGCGTCGGCGGATTCCGGTGCACCACACCGGCGCGGACCGCGTTCGACATGGCCCGACGCCTCGACTTCGACGAGGCGGTCGAAGTCGTCGACGCCCTATGCAACGCGACCCGGCTGACCACCGCGGACATCGAACGGCTGGCCGAACGGCACCCGCGCGCACGCGGCGCCACGAGCTTGCGCCGAGTTCTGCCCTACATCGACGGCGGCGCCGAGTCCATCCAGGAGACGCGTACGCGCTTGCTGCTGCGGCAAGCAGGACTGCCCGCGCCGGAAACCCAGATCCGTATCCATGGCCCGGACGGAATGACCCTCGCACGCCTCGACATGGGCTGGCGCAAATGGCGAGTCGCCGTCGAATACGACGGAGCCCACCACTGGACCGACCGCGACCAGCGCGCCTGGGACATCGACCGCAGCGCCGCACTGGAATCCCTCGGCTGGACCCTCATCCGAGTAAGCGCCGCCCTCCTGACCCACCGCCCCCGAACCATCACCGCCCGGGCCCTGGACGCCCTCCGCCGGCACGGCGCCGACATCTGACGAGTGGCACACCATCGAGAGGCCTTCTCGCGTTTTGCCGCAGCCATGTACCACTCGTGGACCTGAGCGGCCGGCGACGCATGCGAGGGGGCTGCGCCGCCGGCCGGTTCCAGTGGTGGGCAGGGCAGTTGCCCACCGGTGAAGCTGTCGATGGATCGCTTCGCATCGACGGGAACACTCTTCCGGATGGAGCTGTGTTATGGGTGTCGTGAACCTGAGAGTCTGCTGGGAGACGTGTCAGGTGAGGTCGGCGGTGCGGATCGCGGAGGTGAATCCCGCCCACTGTGTCGGCGTGAACGCCAGCGTGGGCGACGCGTCCGATGGACCCTCGAACTTGCTGTCCCGAACCAGGACCCGACCACCGTCGAAGCACACTTCTACGCAGGTCTGGCTGTCATTGGAATACGAGGATTTGAACCACCCGGTACCGCTCACTCGATCGACTGTAATTCAGCAGCGGTCGCGCGGATGAGCGTCAGGGACTCGTCTCGGGACAGCGCGGTTGTTCGCGCCCGCTCGAACACGAAACCCAGGTCGCGCACTTTGGTTTCCTTTCGGCTCTCGTCATCGACGATGATCTGGCCGAATACCGCCGATTCATGCCACGCGAGCGTCGGCAATCGCGGACTGGCGAAGTCGAGGAGATGGTAGGTGGAGCTCGCCGGGACACTGTCTGCGGCAGTGAACGGAATGACCTGTAGTTCGACGCACTCGTCATGCGACTCGAGGACGTCGGCCAGATGGATCAGTTGACGCCGCAGTACGTCCGGTCCCCCGATCTGCTGCCGGAGCGCCGCCTCGCCGACAACCACCCGCAGCGAAACAGGACTCTCCCCCGTCAGCCGTCGCTGCCGATGCAACCTCGCTTCGACACGCTGATCGACTTCGATCGCCCGCACTGTCGCTCCCGACGAAAGCATCAGTGCCCGAATGTATTCCTCGCCTTGTAGCAGGCCCGGCATCATGAGGCTCTCATACGTCCGGATCGATTCGGCGCCCCACTCCATTCCGTAGTAACGGAGGATGTCTTCCCCGAACAGTGCGGAATAGCGGCTCCACCAGCCGCGGCCTCTCGCGGCTTCCCTGAGGGCGAGCAGTTCACGCTGTTCGTCGGCATCGATCTCGAGGATGCTCAGTAGCCGTTCCAGTTTGTCCTTGGGGAGCAGGTTGCGCTCGTTTTCGATGTGCGACCAGTACGCGGCCGAGACATCGAGCGCTCTGGTGATCGACGCGGCACCGATACCCAGCTCCAGCCGTCGCTGCCGGAGCCGGAGCGCGAGCTCCCAACGCGCAACCGCAGGTGACAGCGCCATGTCAGCACGATACAGCGGACAATGCCGCGCAATCACTTTCGTAAAGTGAGTTGTATAGTTTACGATTCGAGTGTTGCGCATCACAGCGGGGGCTTTCGACAGAACCCGCTCCGGCGGGGAGGGGGTTCTGATGTCCGTGCACGTCGTCGACCGCAGGTGGATCGTGAGCGATCGGACGCCGCATCAGGCGCGGCGGGTCAGTGACGACGCGTGGGTGGTGTCCTATCTGCGTGGCCGGATGGTGAACACCGAGCAGGCGACGGCGGCTATCCAAGCGGCGGAGATGGTTTCGCTGACGGAGGAGTTGGTGCGCCCCGTCGGGCTCACCGCGCTGGAAGCGGTCGGCCTCGTCGTCCTCGAATCGCCGTGGGACACCGCGCCGTTGCGCACTCGGTTCAGATTGCCGCGTCCGGGCGGGCGGCATCGCCGATGATCCTTCAGGTGACGCCCGGCGCGAAAATTCGATCCAGGGGGTTGACGCAGTGGAACCGCTGCCCACCAAAGAGCTCGTCCTGAAGGCTTGCCGCATCGCGCCGCATCGCGCCCACCCAGTCCTGGAGTCGGCTCACCTACTCGCGGGATTACACCAGCGCCGCCTGCGCTGTGCACCGGGCGGGACGAACGAGATCGACCAGCACCGCGCCCGCCTCGTGCTCGTCATCGACCGCTGGGTCGCCACCGAGACGTCACCGCCGCACGGCGGCGCACACATGCACACCGAAACCGTGGGCATGGTGGTCGATCGGCTCGCGCAGTTCTCCGCCAGCGCGTACGACATCCTCTCCGGCGCGCCGGAATGGGCCGTGCACAACGCCTGGGAGCGCGTCGCCGAACTGTCGCTGGGCTATGAAGATCTCGCCTACGAGGTCGCGGCGGGCGTGCGCCGCCTCCCCTATCTCAGCGGCCCGCGCGAATACCCGTGATCAGTCCTCGCCCGGCCACGCATTGGCCTCGACCCGGGCGCGCACCCGCGCCACGTCGGCTTCGGACGGCATGTCGTTGGTGATCTTGGTGATCATCACCTGGATGTCGGTCTGGTCGATGTCCGCGCCGCCGGAGCCGGCCAGCTCGGCGGCGATCCGGGCCACCTCCGCGTCGGACAGGCGGCGGCGCAGCAGGGCGAGCAGCGGGATGTAGTCGGCTTCCGGGACCCCGTCCGGGTATCCCACCCGCAGCCAGCTGATGATCGCGTGCAGGAAGGGAGGCATCGGCGGCGGCTCGGGTCAGTCGGAATCGGCGGGCGGATCGGCCAGCGGCCAGCCGCCGGCGGCCAGATGGGACGCGACGCGAGCCACGTCATGCTCGTCCGGCTGCTCCTTGGCGAGCCGCGCGATGGCCTCCTCGATCTCGGTGTGCGTGATCTCGCTGCCCGAGTTCGAAGCGACCAGTTCCTCGGCGATCGCGACCACCTCGTAGTCGGTGAGGTGCCGGTGCAGCACGGCGAACAACGCCACGTAGTCCGACTGCGGCACGCCCTGCGGGTAGCCCGCGCGCAGCCAGCCCACGACTTTGCCGAGCAGTTTCGGCCGAACCGGGGCTGGTTTCACTGGATCGGTCACGCTGGCACTCCTTACGCCTGCCCGAACAGATGGATGCCGAATTTGGCCGCCAGGAACGCCTTCGCCGTGTACAGGATGCCGGTGACGATCGCAACGACGACCAGCACGAAGCACGCAAGCGCGACCGCGAGGGCCGGATAGTTACGCCGCACCGTGCCCGCGTCGGTGGTCGCGGTCATCGACCAGAACCGCACCCCGATCGCGAAGATCATCGGCAGACCGGCACCCAGCACCAGCCCGGCCACGATGACTTTCCACAGGGCGTTCAGATTGGTGACGAGAGTGTGCACGCCTGGTCCTCCTACACCTGGGCGGAGCGGTTCGAGTCCGCCGACGTGGTCCGGCCGCCCGCAGGCCGCACGGTCCGATCGCTTGTGGGCGGTGCGGCTTGATCGTCCGTGACCGGCGTGACCGCGGACGGGTCGGCCCCCTCGCCCGGCCACTCGTTGACGTTGCCGGTGTGCACCGGATCGCGCCGCGACCGCAGGTACATCAGCGTCGACAACCCGACCAGCAGGGCGAAGACCACCAGCACCCCGGCCAGTCCGCCGATGACGTGGGCGATGCCCCAGCAGATCGCCCCGGCGACCGCCGCCAGCGGCAACGTGAGCAGCCATGCGACCACCATGCGCCCCATCACGGCCCAGCGCACCTCGGCGCCCTTGCCCAGGCCGGTGCCGAGGATGGAGCCGGTCGCGGTCTGCGTGGTGGACAGCGGTAACCCGAAGTGGGCGGAGGTCAGGATGATCGCGGCCGAGGCGGATTCCGCCGCGAGCCCCTGGGGCGAGTCGATCTCGACCAAGCCCTTGCCAAGCGTCCGGATGATCCGCCAGCCGCCGAGGTAGGTGCCCGCCGCGATGGCGAGGGCGCACGCGGCCATCACCCACAGCGGCAGGTCGTCGTCCTTGGTGAGGGTCCCGTGCGCCACGAGCGCGAGGAAGATCACGCCCATCGTCTTCTGCGCGTCGTTCGTGCCGTGCGCCAGCGAGACCAGCGAGGCGGAGCCGATCTGGCCCCAGCGGAATCCCTCGGTGACCTTGTCCTCCTCGGCGTCACGCGTGATCCGGTACACCAGCCACGTGCCGATCGCCGAGATCAGCGCGGCGACGATGGGCGCGAGCACCGCGGGCAGGATGATCTTGGTGACCACGCCGTCCGACCCGGACGCCCAGATCACCCCGCTCCAGCCGAGCGCGGCCAGCGTCGCCCCGATCAGACCGCCGAACAGCGCGTGCGACGAACTCGACGGCAGGCCGAACAGCCAGGTGAGCAGATTCCACAGGATTCCGCCGACGAGGCCGGCGAACACGATGACGATCAGGTCCTGGCCTCCGACGGCGTCGAGTCGCACGATGCCCTTCGCCACGGTGGCGGCGACGGCCACCGACAGGAACGCGCCGACCAGGTTCAGCGCCGCCGAGAGCGCGACCGCCACCCGCGGCCGGAGCGCGCCGGTGGCGATCGAGGTCGCCATCGCGTTGGCGGTGTCGTGGAAGCCGTTGGTGAAATCGAATGCGAGCGCCGTGACGATGACGATCAGGAGAACCAGTAATTCGACGGTCACGCCTCCAGTGTGCTGCACCCCCGGACGGCACAGTCATGCCGGTTACCGGAACTTCGTCCGGCCTCCGTGCACTAGTCTGATCCGTCCTGGTCAGCCGGTCCGGGTGCAGTGTGGGGCGACGGGCCGACCGGCGAACCGGTCATCGATCCACGAGTTGGCGCCGGGGATGCCGCTGAGTCCGACGAGGAAGTGCTCGCCGAAATGGACCTGGAAATCCACCTGCGTTCCGGCGCCACACCAGTCCGCGTAGAGCTTCTCCGCACCGGCCAGCGGCACCCACGGATCGTGCGTGGCGTGATACAGGAACACCGGCACCGTCGGCGCGCTCGCACCCAGCCGATTGGCGGCCAGGATCTCCCTGACCATCGGCAGGTCGGTGGGCGCGGCGGCATGGGTGAGCGCCTGCACCGGAATGGGCGCCAGGGCGCCGCCGAATTCCTCCGCGGTCATGCACAGGTCCTTGCCGACCTGAGCCAGCCGCCAGCCGTCGTCGTTCATCAGGCCGAGCAGCTCGGGATACTCCCGCGCCAGTCCGAGAGTGGCGGCCAGGAAGACTCCGGACGCGGCGTTGCGTCCGTTCATGGTGGACAGCAGCATGTCGAAGTCGGCGGGGACACCGCCGAACGCCGCACCCACCAGATTCAGCTCGGGCGCGTATCGCGGGGCCAGTTGTGCGGCCCATCCGCTGGCGATGGCGCCGCCGGAGTATCCGGTGACCACGGTCGGCGCTTCCGGTCGCAACCCGAACTCCGGCGTGTTCACCACCGCCCGGATCGAGTCGAGCACCGCGTGCCCGGCCATCAGTCCCGCCGCGTACGCCTGCCGCGGGCCCTGATGGTCGGGCACGAGCACGGCGTAGCCCTTGGACAGCGGAATCTGGGCGGCCCAGAACTCGGCTGTCGGCTCGTTCCTGAGTTTGTAGGACGGTGCGCACCGATGCCCGAGCGAGTCGATCGCGGCATTGAACGACAGCACCGGACGCGGCCCCGGTCCGGTCCACGGGGCCTGCGGCACGAGCAATGTCGCGACCACAGGCACCGGCAGGTCCTTCGAATCGGTGGACCGGATCAACAGTTCGGTCGACCGCAACGGGAACGCGGTCAGGCCCGTTCCGCCCGCACGGGACGCGAGAATCGCTCCCGGAGGCAGGCTCTCGAAGCCCGGCGGCGGCGTGTAGAAGGGATCGTCCAGCGGCGTGGGCAGGATTCCCGGATACTCGCGCGACGGCGTGAGGAACTGCTCGATCGGATTCGCCCGCACGGGCGTACCGACCGCACTCACCGCCAAGGCGCCCAGGAGTGCCGCCAACAGCAGGACATACCGTCCGCACAGCGATTTCCGCATCATCCCACCCGCCCGCCGATTCCTTGTCCGGAAGCACGAACCGGCCGGACCACTGAATTGTGGGGGCCATCCGGAACCTTGCGCTGCCCATACTTACAGTGGCTCGACGTGCTCGGCACGCCCGACACGCGCCCGGCGCGGGAGCGACCGCGCTTCACATCACGGAAGTAGCGCCCGAATGGTATCGATGGTGTCCGCGTCGGCGGGTTCTTTGTCGGGGCGATACCGCACCACACGAGCGAAACGCAGAGCGACACCGCCGGGGTAGCGGGAACTGACCTGCACGCCGTCCAGCGCGATCTCGACGACGAGTTCCGGCCACAGGTACACGGTGTGCTGATCGCGCGAGCGCTCGTGGCGGGGGAATTCGTCGGTCTGCCACCGCAACAGCGCGTCGGTGAGTCCTTTGAAGGTCTTGCCCACCATGACCGGCTCCCCGCCCTCCGGGTCGCGCGCGCCGAGATGGAGGTTCGACAGATAGCCCGTGCGGCGGCCGTAGCCCCATTCCGCGCCGAGCACGACCAGGTCGAGGGTGTGCGTCGGCTTGATCTTCTGCCAGGCCCGGCCCCGCCTGCCCGCCGCGTACGGCGCGGTCAACGACTTGACCATGACGCCCTCGTGCCCCGCTGCCAGCGCGGCGTCGAAGTATTCCGCGGCCGCATCGGCATCCGGCCGCAGCATCGCCGGGATGGTGTGCTCGGCGGCCACCTTCGTCAGCGCGGCGCGCCGCTCGGACAGCGGAGCGTCGAGCAGGTCCTGCCCGTCCAGGTGCAGACAGTCGAAGAAGTACGGATGCAGCAGCAGCTCCCTGGTGGAGCTCATCTCGGCGAACCGGCTCATGGTCTCCTGGAACGGACGCGGCCGTCCGGCGTCGGTGAGCGCCAGCGTCTCCCCGTCCAGCACGACGCTCGTGCAGTCCAGGCCCGCGACCAGCTCGACGAGTTCCGGAACGCCGGCGGTGATCTCGCGCAGCGTCCTGGTGAAGATCCGGACCCGGTCGCCGTCCCGGTGCACCTGAATGCGCGCGCCGTCCAGTTTGTGCTCGACGCTCACCTCGCCCTGGAACTCGATCAGCGCCTCGTCCAGCGTCGCACCGGGCGAGGCGAGCATGGGCTGGATCGGACGGCCGACTTCGAGCCGGAACTCCGCGAGCGCCGCGGCGCCGCCGGTGAGCGCCGCGACGGCGGTGACCGGCAGGCGGCCCGACAACATGTATGCCCGACGCACCGCATCGGGCGGCACGTCCGCGGCGACCGCCACGGCTTCGGCGACCAGGGCGGTGAGCGCTCCTTGGCGCAGTTCCCCGGTGAGCAGGCGCACCAGGAAGCCCTGCTCGTTCGCCGTCGCCGCGGACCACAGCGCCGCGAGCAGCTCCTTGCGCCTGGCCGCGGAACCGGCGCCGGAGACAACGGCCAGCTCGCTGAGCGCCGCGTGCACCGCCGACACGGTCAGCGTGGGCACCGGCGCGGGCGCGTGGTCGAGCGTGGTGAGCGTGCGCCACCCCGTACCGATCCGCCCCTGCGCCAGTTCGCCGGACGCCCAGGCGACCACGGGCACGAGCTCCTCCGGCGCGGCCGCGGTCAGCAGCGCGGCGAGCGTCGCGATCTTCGTCTTGCGTGACCTGGTCGCCCGCACGGTCTCCGAGGCCAGCACGACATCCGAGAACAACACCTTGCCGACGGTAGCCGCCGGGTACGACACCTGTCTGCGAGGAGTGTTAATCGAAAATTGGCACGGATGCGAAAGCAGCCATAAACTGGACGCATGGCCAAGACTTACGTCGGCGCTCGGCTGCGTCAACTGCGGACCGAACGCGGACTGAGCCAGGTCTCGCTGGCCCAGCAGCTGGAGATCTCGGCGAGTTACCTGAACCAGATCGAGCACGACGTGCGCCCGCTCACCGTGCCGGTGTTGCTGAGGATCAGTGACGTGTTCGGCGTCGACACGACCTTCTTCTCCGCTCAGGACGACACCCGGCTCATCGCGGAACTGCAAGAGGTCGTGATGGACGAGGAGCTGGGCATCGAGGCCGACGCGCAGGAGATCGCGGACATCGTCTCGGCGCACCCGAGCATGGCCCGCGCGCTGGTCAACATGCACAACCGCTACCGCAACACTTCCGCCCAGCTGGCCGCCGCCACCGAGGACCGGTTCGCCGACGGCGCGGGCAGCGGCGCGATCAGCAAGCCGCACGAGGAGGTGCGCGACTACTTCTACCAACGCCAGAACTACATCCACGAGCTGGACACCGCCGCCGAGGATCTCACCGCCCGCATCCGTTTCCACGGCGGCGACGTGAACAGCGAGATCGCCAGGATCCTGCGCGCCCACGACGTACGGATCATCGAGCGCATCGACCTCGGCGAAGGCGTGCTGCACCGCTACGACCCGCAGACCCGCACCCTGGAGATCGCGCCGCACCTGTCCGGCGGGCAACGAACCTTCAAACTGGCCGCCGAGCTGGCCTACTTCGAGTGCGGCGAGCTGCTGGAGAAGCTGGTCGAGGAAGGCAATTTCGCCTCCGAGGACGCCCGCAAGCTGGCCATGCTTGGGCTGGCCAACTACTTCGCCGCGGCAACGGTGCTGCCGTACACGCATTTCCACGAGGTCGCCGAGGACTTCCGCTACGACATCGAGCGGCTGTCGGCGTTCTTCACGCAGAGCTACGAGACCATCTGCCACCGGCTTTCCACGCTGCAACGGCCGTCGCTGCGCGGCGTGCCGTTCTCGTTCGTGCGGGTGGACCGTGCGGGCAACATGTCCAAGCGCCAGTCCGCCACCGGTTTCCACTTCTCCGCCAGCGGCGGCACGTGCCCGCTGTGGAACGTCTACGAGACCTTCGCCTACCCGGGCAAGATCATGACCCAGATCGCGCAGATGCCCGACGGCCGCAAATACCTCTGGGTGGCGCGCACGGTGGAACGCCGCGCCACCCGCTTCGGCCAGCCGAGCAAGACCTTCGCCATCGGTCTCGGCTGCGAATTGCGGCACGCGGCCCGCGTGATCTACGCCGATGGCATCGATCTCGATGAAGTGCAGCCGACGCCGATCGGTGCGGGCTGCCGAGTCTGCGAACGCGCCAATTGCCCGCAGCGCGCCTTCCCGCCCCTGGGCAAAGTGCTCGACATCAGCGAACACCGCAGCTCCGTATCGCCGTACGTGCTGAAGTAGTCCCACCGGTTCCGTAGGTTGTCGCTATGGCCGGTGATTCGCGGTACCCCATGCCCGCGTCGATCGTGCTGATCGCGACGCCGGAAGGTTGGCGGCACAGCGTCCTGGACACGCGGGGCGGGATGCTCTGCGGTCGGCTGGCGCAGATCGCCGCTGACGCCGCACCGGAGCAGGCGCGCGCCGCGGCGGTCGCGATGCTGCGCGACGTGGCCCGGGAATATCACGACACCGAAATCGAAGTGATCTGGAATGGTCCGGAGCCCGAAGAAATGCTGACAGCTCAGGTGATTTCGTTGCGGCACCGTCCCTGAACGAACATCCGGCCGGTATCGGAGCACCGATACCGGCCGGACATCCTGTTCGCTCAGGCGGCCGTCGACCTCCGCATGCGGAGACCGATCCCCGTCATACCCAGTGCGGTGACGAGCAACAGGGCCAGCGTCCAGGCGAGGGTCGCGAAGCCGTGGGGCGCCGCGGCGGCGGCGACCAGCGGGCCGATGGTCGCGCCCACGTAGAAGGAGAACATCGCGACGGACATTGCGGCCGCGCGGGATTCGCCGCCCAGTTCACCCGCGCTCTGCAGCACGGCCGGCGCGATGATGCCCAGTCCGCCGACCAGAACGGCGAGCAGCACGGCCAGCACGGCCGGGTGAGTTCCCTCGAAGGTCGCGACCACCATCGCCGCGGCGGCGATCAGTACGCCCAGCGCGATCTGACCGTGCTTGGACAGCCGGGCCAGCGGCACCGCGAGCAGGGGAAGCGCCACCATCACCGGCAGCGCGCCTGCACGCAGCGCGAGCAGTTCGCCCGCGCCTCGAACCACTCCGGTCAGTTCGAGGCCGGTGTACACCCCGACCATCACCGCCATGCTCATCGCGCCCGCGATCAGCATCGGCACCAGCGCCCGGATGCGCAGCACCGCCGGAATGGCGGCGTAGCTGTGCCGCAGCGGCTTGTCCCGGCCGGTGGGCGCGTCGGCCAGCAGCGCGGACCGCAACACCAGCGCGAGCACGGCGAAAGCGACCGCGGAGGCGACGAACACGGTGCGCCATGGCAATGCGGCCACCATCCACTGCGACACGATCTGCGCGACCACCGTCGCCGCGAGGAACGACGTGGCCACGGACATGGTGGCCACGGCACGGTGTGCGGGAGCGATGCGGGTCGCCACGTAGGCCATGATCGCGGGTGGGATCGAGCCCACCACCAGCCCCTGCGCCACCCGCAGGCCGACGGCCAGTGGAGCGCTGAACGCCAAACCGGTCAACAGTGTGACCGCTGCGGCCACCAGCATCCCGGTGACGAGCACCCGGCGGTGACCATAGCGATCCGACAGCGGCCCGAACAGGACGAAGCCGCCGGCGTAGCCGAAGGCGAACGCGCTGATGATCCAGGTCATCACGGCGGGACCGACGCTCCAGTCGGCCCGCATAGCGGTGAAAAGTGGGATCGGAACGTACATCTGGCCGGTCGCCAGCAGTGCGGACAAGACGAAGAAGGGCAGGGTGCGCCCGGTGTGGGCACGCGACGATACGACTCGGGTGCGCGTCCGGACCGGAGCCACGGACTGAAGAGTTGGCATTGCCATGGGTCGAAGGTAGGCCTTGGCGAGCCGCGTTGTCAACCAAATAGTTGGTTTAATGGAATGGTAAAGTGTCCGTCATGACCGCCACGATGAAACGCAGTGACGCGACCAGGCAGGCCCTGTTGCGCGCCGCCCGCGACGAGTTCGCGCAGCACGGGCTGGCCGGCGCGCGGGTCGACCGGATCGCGGACGCGGCGGGTGTCAACAAGGAACGCATCTACGGACTGTTCGGCAGCAAGGACAAGCTGTTCGACGTCATCCTGATCGACACCCTGCGCGAGTTCATCGACGTGGTGAAGCCGCTGGCCGACACCGAACCCGGCGCGTACGTCGGCAAGCTGTACGACTACCACCGGGACAACCCCCAGCTACTGCGCCTGATGCTCTGGGAGGCACTGCATCGCGGCGCCGACGCGCACGACATAGACGGCTGGCGCGCCGCGCACTACGTGCGCAAATTCGATCGCGCGCAGGAACAGTTCGACGTGGACTCCGCGAACGCGGGCCGCCTGCTGCTTGCCCTGTGCGGCCTGGCCAATTGGTCACTCGCCGTTCCGCAGACCACCAAACTGCTGCTCGGCGAGGCCGCCGCGGAGGATGGGAACGCCACCCGCGCGTTCCTGATGGAGTTCGCCAGAGCGGCGATGCGCCGCGACACGGCCGCCGGCGAACGGGAAGCACGCCTGCCCGAGGTCGAGCTGGTCAACGACTTGACCGCCGACGACGAGCCGTCCGGAGTCGACCGAGCCGCCCAGCGTCTCCGCGACGCCCAAGCCGCCGCCGACGCCGCCCGCGAAGAACTCGCTATCGCCCTACGCGCCGCCCACGCCGCGGGCGCGAGCGCCAACCACCTCGCCCGTCAGGTCTCCGGCACCCTGTCCCGTCCCGTGGTGCTCAGACTCCTGTCCCAGCCCGAACCCTGAACCCGCCGCGCCTCTAGAACGCACTTTCTTCGAGGTTCATGATGTCGTTGTCCAACGTCGCGACGATTCCGCGCACCGCGCTCAGCGTCGGCAGCGCGTTCTTGACGAAAAAGCTCGCGACGGCGACCTTTCCGGCGTAGAAAGCGCGGTCCTTCTCCGGTGCGTCGGCGGCCAGCGCGGCGGCCGCGATCTCCGCCTGGACCAGCAGCCGCCAGCCGATGAGCAGATCGCCGACCGCCAGCAGGAAACGCACCGAACCCAGACCCACCTTGTACAACTCGGTGGGCTGCTGCTGGGCGGCCATCAGGAAGCCGGTGAGCGAGGCGGCCATGGCCTGTACGTCCTCGGCGGCCGTGCGCAGTAGTTCGCGTTCGGTGTCGAACCGCCCGGTCTTGGCGTCCAGGAACGCCGCGATCCGCGCGTTGACGTGGCCGAGCGCCACACCTTGGTCGCGAATGACCTTGCGGAAGAAGAAGTCCTGCGCCTGGATGGCGGTGGTGCCCTCGTACAGCGAGTCGATCTTCGCGTCCCGGATGTACTGCTCGATCGGGTAGTCCTGGAGATAACCGGATCCACCCAAGGTCTGCAACGATTCCGTCAGGTACTGGTAGGCCCGCTCCGAACCGACTCCTTTGACGATCGGCAGCAGCAGATCGCTCACCCGGTGCGCCAGCTCGGGGTCGGCGCCCGAAACGAGCTGCGCCACATCGGCGTTCTGATGGGCGGCGGTGTACAGATACACCGCCCGCAAACCCTCCGCGTACGCCTTCTGCATGGCCAGCGAACGTCGGACGTCCGGGTGCTGGGTGATGGCCACACGCGGCGCGGCCTTGTCGGTCATCTGCGTCAGATCCGCGCCCTGGACGCGCTCCTTGGCGTAGGCCAGCGCGTTGAGGTAACCGGTCGACAGGGTGCCGGAGGATTTGACGCCGACCATCATGCGCGCGTTCTCGATCACCTGGAACATCTGCGCGATGCCGTTGTGCACGTCACCGACCAGCCAGCCCTTGGCGGGCGTGCCGTGGCCACCGAAGGTCAACTCGCAGGTGGGCGAGGACTTCAGGCCCATCTTGTGCTCGACCCCGGTGACGTACACGCCGTTGCGGTCGCCGAGTGCCAAAGTCTCGGGGTCGAAGAGGAACTTGGGCACGTAGAACAGCGACAGCCCCTTGGTGCCCGGCCCAGCGCCCTCGGGACGGGCCAGCACCAGATGGAAGACGTTCTCGGCGGTGTCGCCGACTTCCGCGCCGGAGATGAAGCGCTTGACACCCTCGATGTGCCAGGAGCCGTCCTCTTGCCGGATCGCTTTGGTGCGACCGGCTCCGACGTCGGAACCGGCGTCGGGCTCGGTCAGCACCATGGTGCCCTGCCAGCCCTTTTCGAAACCAAGCGTCGCCCAGTGCCGCTGCTGCTCGGTGCCGACCTCGAACAGCACGGACGACATGACCGGGCCCATGTTGAAGAACGACGCCGACGGATTGGCGCAGGTGATCATCTCGGCGACCGACCAGACCAGCGTGGCGGGGGCCGGGGTGCCGCCCATGCCCTCCGGCATGCCGAGCCTGCTCCAGTCCGCGTCGCGCACGGCGGCGACGGTCCTACGGAGCGGCTCCGGAACAGAGATCGAGAAAGTGGCGGCGTCGTAGACGACCGGATCACGGTCGACCGCCGCGAAGGAGTCCGCTACCGGCCCCTCGGCCAAGCGCTTCACCTCGGACAGGATCTCCCGGACGGTGTCGGAATCGAGGTCGCCGTAGGCCCCGGTATCGAGCAGCTTGTCCAGCTCGAGGACTTCGAACAGGTTGAACTCGATATCCCTCAGGTTCGCCTTGTAGTGGCCCACCTGGTCCTCCTCGACTCGAGTCCGCGGCCCGCCGCCGCGGCATGGGACGGTTCAGACGTCGTACGAATCGAAGCGTGCCGTATCGCGGCGACGCTACGCAACCGTAGCCACATCCGCCCCGGCCAGCGGGTTTGCCGGGATCTCACAACTGTTCACCATCCGTTCACAGGAAAGGTTCACATCGGCGAAACAGACGAAACGGACTTGTCATCGAGAGATATTCCGGCGCAACAACTCCTGTCTACCGTTCCTTCACGAATACAGCCGTTGTATACAGCCCCGTCTACAGCCGTGAGCGGGGCGAAGACGGCGGTGTTCGACGCGGCGTCCTGCCGACGCCGCCGCGATACCTGATGAGGAAAGGGCTCGCCCCATGCCAAGTTTCCGTGCCACCCATCGCTCCGGGCGTTTGGTTCGAGCGATGGCGGTACCCACCGCGGTCGCGCTCGCCGGCCTGTTGCTGACCGCCTGCGGCGCGAAGGACGACGCCTCGACCACCGGCTCGGGCGCCGCGTCCTGCGTCGACACGTCGAAGGACACGATCAAGGTCGGTTCACTGCACTCCCTGTCCGGCACGATGGCCATCTCCGAGGTCACCGTCGCCAACTCGACCAAGCTCGCGGTCGACCAGATCAACGCCGCGGGCGGCGTGCTCGGCAAGAAGATCGACCTGGTGCTCGAGGACGGCGCCTCGGACCCGAAGACCTTCGCGGAGAAGGCCGAGAAGCTGATCAGCTTCGACTGCGTCGCCGCGGTGTTCGGTGGCTGGACCTCATCGAGCCGCAAGGCGATGAAGCCGAAGTTCGAGAGCCTGAACTCGCTGCTCTACTACCCGGTGCAGTACGAGGGCCTGGAGGACAGCAAGAACATCTTCTACACCGGCGCCACCACCAACCAGCAGATCGTCCCGGCCCTGGACTACTTGAAGCAGAAGGGCATCACCTCCCTCTACCTGGTGGGCAGTGACTACGTCTTCCCGCAGACCGCCAATCGCGAGATCAAGGCGTACGCCGCCGCCAACGGCATCGAGATCAAGGGCGAGGACTACACCCCGCTCGGCTCCACCGATTTCTCCACCATCGTGAACAAGGTTCGCGCCGCGAAGGCGGGCGCGGTGTTCAACACCCTCAACGGTGATTCCAACGTCGCGTTCTTCCGCGAGTACACCAACGCGGGCCTGAAAGCCGCCGAGATGCCGGTGGTCTCGGTCTCGATCGCCGAAGAGGAAGTGGCGGGCATCGGCGCGCAGAACATCGCCGGCCAGCTCACCGCGTGGAACTACTACCAGACCGTCGACAGCCCGGTGAACCGGAAGTTCGTCGCCGACTACAAGGCCGCCTTCGGCGCCGACAAGCCGACCTCGGACCCGATGGAAGCCGCCTACGCGTCGGTCTACCTGTGGAAGAACACCGTCGAGAAGGCGAAGTCGTTCAAGGTCGAGGACATCCAGGCCGCCGCCGACGGCGTGACGTTCGACGCGCCCGAGGGCCTGGTCACCATCAACGGCGCCAACCACCACATCACCAAGACCGCCCGTATCGGCGAGATCCGCCCCGACGGACTGATCTACACCGTGTGGGACTCCGGCAAGGCCGTGACGCCGGACCCCTACCTGAAGTCCTACGACTGGGCCAAGGGCCTGAAGTAGTCCGCGGCTGTCCGCGGCCCAGCTACCGGTGCCCGCCCGGCGACACAGTCGCGACGGCGGTCACGCGGAGTGCGTAATGAGGGGGGCCGCGGACAGCATCGGACCGGCGCAGGCATCGCAGGCCCTGCGGCAAATAGCCGCATGGCACGGCCACCGATTCCACGCATGCCACTTTCGGCGCAGCTTCGGTTCCTGCTCATAAGCGCTGAACGCTACACAGCGCCAGCCACGGAGGTGAGCGAAAGAGCTACTAGGCGAACGTCAGGTCCTCCGGCCCGCACCGAACGCGCCCAGCGCACCTCAGCTCCAGGTTTCGAGCGAAGCGAGACCGAGCATGCGCCGTTCGCGGCCCGGCTCGCGTTTGCGCGGCCGCCGCGTACGCGACGAAGGAGCAAGCGGCGGTCGCG
>NZ_JBHWFB010000013.1:0-253937 GCF_042733915.1 Nocardia sp. NPDC059691
CATTCCGAACCCGGAAGCTAAGCCTGCCAGCGCCGATGGTACTGCACTCGACAGGGTGTGGGAGAGTAGGACACCGCCGGAACATCCTTTCACGAAAGGCCCTCGACACCGTCGAGGGCCTTTCGTCGTTCATGCGGCGAGAACGTTTCGCAGCAATTTCAGAGGGAACTACAAGCACACGCAGCGCGCGGACGACGATGATGGATGGTGGAGACGGATCGCTGTCCCGCGCGAACAACGGAGGTATGTATGGTCGTCGCGACGACGCCGGGTCACCCGGCGCCGCCAGCCCCCGCCACCTCGACGCGACCGCGTTGGTGGCGGCCGAGGCTGCCCGCGACGGCTGTGTACTTGGCGGGGTTGGTCGTCGTCTCTGCGATCTTCTCCGTCCTGAGCGACTCCGCGCAGACGAGGGTGGTTCTGCACGCGAGCACGAACCTGCACAACCTGCTGGACGGCCGGATCGGGACGTTGCTGGCAAGCGCGTTCGTGATCGGCGACGTCGTCGGGTCGTGGGTGATCATCCCGCTGCTGGCCTGTCTGCTCGCTCTCGTCGAACTGCGCTTCGGCGCGTTGCGGTTGGTTCGGGTTTTCCTGGCCGGCCACATCGGCGCCACGTTGTTCGTCGCGGCGGGGCTGTGGGTGGGCGTTGAGGCCGGATGGGTGCCCACGAGCATCCGGTGGGCCGAAGACGTCGGTGTCAGCTACGGCGCCATGGCTTTGGTCGGCGCGCTGGTGGCCGCCCTGCCCTACCGGTGGCGCGCCGCCTGGTCGACGCTCTGGTTCATCGTCGCGGTCGAGGGTGTGCTCATCGAGCACACCTTCACCCAGGTCGGCCACATGGTGGCGTTGATGATCGGCACCGTGGTCGGGTTCTGCATGGTCTGGGCCAGGACGACCACCCGTCGGCGGCTGACCCGGATCGAAAGCGCCCTGCTCGCCGTCAGCGGGGTTCTCGCGGCGATTCTGCTCATGGGCTGACGACGGGGGCGTGCGGGCGTTCGCCTACAGTGCTTGGGTGCGCCTAGTGATTGCTCGCTGTCAGGTCGACTACGTAGGGCGACTCACCGCCCATCTTCCGATGGCCCGCAGGCTACTGCTGGTGAAAGCGGACGGCTCGGTACTCGTGCACTCCGACGGCGGCTCGTACAAGCCGCTGAACTGGATGAGCCCGCCCTGCTGGCTGGAGGAACGCAACGGCGACGCGCAGCTCCCGGAGGGAGCGAAGGCGCTGTGGGTCGTCGCCAACAAGGCCGGCGAGGAACTTCGCATCACCATCGAGGACATCGAGCACGACTCCTCCCACGAACTCGGCGTTGACCCGGGCTTGGTGAAAGACGGTGTGGAGGCTCATCTCCAAGAGCTGCTGGCCGAGCACGTGCATACGCTCGGCACCGGCTACACGCTCATCCGCCGCGAGTACATGACCGCGATCGGCCCGGTGGACCTGCTGTGCCGGGACGCCGACGGCGGCACCGTGGCGGTGGAGATCAAACGGCGCGGTGAGATCGACGGCGTCGAACAGCTCACCCGCTACCTCGAGTTGCTGAACCGGGATCCGCTGCTGGCTCCGGTGGCGGGCGTTTTCGCCGCCCAGCAGATCAAGCCGCAGGCGCGCACGCTTGCCGAGGATCGCGGCATCCGCTGCCTCACACTCGATTACGACGCCCTGCGTGGCACGGAGAGCAACGAATTCCGCTTGTTCTGAACTCGGGGGCGTGCGGGGCGCACGCGGCCGAGTAATAGGCTTGTCGCATGCCTCGCCGGAAACCGCGTTCGGATCGCTCCGCTGATCACTCGCGGTCGGGAGGCGCGCCGATCGGCGATGTCTTCGGACGGACCGAATCAGGCCCGGACGGTGACGAGACTTATGTGGTCCGCACCATTCCGGGTACCCGCGCTGTGAAGACCTACCGCTGCCCGGGCTGTGACCACGAGATCCCGCCCGGCGTCGCGCACCTCGTCGCGTGGCCCGCTCATGGCGGAGAAGACGACCGCAGGCATTGGCATCGCGGGTGCTGGAACGGTCGCCGTACTCGGAAGATCACCCGACGCTGGTCCTGATGCCCAGCAAACCGGGTGCGGAATTAAGGAAGGCCGCCCCGGTTGGGGCGGCCTTCGGTGAATTCGGTTCAGTTTTGCTGTAGTCGCCTCAGTCCGACGTCAGTTGCTGACGTCGGCGCTCTCGCGCTCTTCCGAGTCGATATCGTCGTCCTCGGTGGCGACCTCGGGGATCGCCTTCTGACGGGAACCGGTGACCGACTTGGTGTTGCCGCCGATCGACTTGCGCTGATCCGGAACGCCGTCCAGCAATTCGCTTTCCCGGTTGACCGCGGCGAGCATCGCGGGCACCGAGTCGAGCTGACCGCGGATACCGAGCAGCTGGGCGAGCACGCGGCCGCGCAGCACGCGCATCTCCTCGGCCAGCTCCTTCGCGTGCGCGATCTTGCGCTCGGAGGTCTGGGTGGCGGAGGTGATGAGGCGGTTGGCCTCGTCGGTCGCGTCCTTGATCCGCTGGGCGGCCTCGGCGCGGCTGGTGGCTTCCAGCTCTTCCATGGCGCGGGTGAGCTTGGTGCGACGCTCGGCCATGGTGGCCTCGAAGTCCTGCTGGGTGGCCTTGCGCTTCGCGTCGGCTTCCTTCGCGATGCGGTCGGCCTCGGCCTGAGCGGCCTCGATGATCTTGGCGGACTCGGTGCGTGCGTTCGCGAGGGTCTGCTCGAATTCGATTTCGAGCGCCTCGCGCTTCTCCTTGGTCTCCGCGAGCAGCGACTCGTACTTGCCACGCATCTCGGTGGCCTGCTGCTCGGCGATCGACACCATCTCGGCGGCCTCGGCCTGCGCCAGGGCACGGACCTCGGACGCCTCGTCGGAGGCGAGACGGAGCATGCGGGAGATGCGGTCGGACATGCCTTCCGCGGTGGTCGGCGGCACCGAGAGTCGGTCGACCTCCTTGCGGAGTTCGTCGATCTCGTCGCGCGCGTCTTCCAGCTGGCTCGCGAGGTTACGTGCTTGTGCCGCAGCCGCATCGCGGTCGGTGGCGGTGACTCTCAGTTCCGCGTCGAAGCGGTCGAAGTAATTACGCACCTCGTCTTGCGCATAACCCTTGCGCACAACGGTGAAGGGCAGTGCAACGAAGCGATTGCGATCGGACTCGGGTGACGACATGGCACACAAACTACAGCCTGAAGACAGCCGATGGTGACTCGACTGCGAATGTCATTCCAACGAGTTTTCCCGACCTGACGCCGATACTAGTGCGTAACATTAGCGTTCGGTTCGACCAACTCGATCAGCACACCTCCAGCATCCTTCGGGTGGATGAAATTGATGCGAGAATCGGCCGTTCCGTGCCGCGGGGCCTCGTACAGCAAACGCAGACCCTTGGCGCGCAGGTACGCGGAGACGGCCTCGATGTCGGTCACCCGGTAGGCCAGTTGCTGCAAGCCGGGCCCACTGCGGTCGATGAACTTCGCGATCGTCGACTCCGCGTTGAGCGGTGCCAGCAACTGCAGGGCAGTGGCGCGGTCGGGTGCGCCGGGCAGCGACAGCATCGCCTCGTGCACGCCCTGAGCCTCGTTGACCTCGCGATGGGTCTCGATCATGCCGAGGTTCTCCGCGTACCAGGCGACGGCGGTGTCGAGATCCGGCACCGCGATGCCGACGTGGTCCACCGCGGTCACGTAGTCCGCGGGGATGAAAGATGACTGTTCGATAACGTTGCTCACCATTCGAAAGTAGCGCGACCTGGCACGGGGCGCGTGCGACGCACCCGCTACCGTTGAGTAGAACACCTGCTCTCGCATTGCCCGGTGTGGGCGCGAGCAGGTCCGATCTACGAATGCGAGGCTCGTCGTGACCACTTCCGTGATCGTCTCCGGTGCGCGTACCCCGGTCGGCAGGCTGCTCGGAGGTCTGAAGGACTTCAGCGGTTCCGATCTGGGCGGGTTCGCGATCAAGGCGGCGCTGGAGAAGGGCGGTGTCGCGCCCGACCAGGTCGACTACGTGATCATAGGTCAGGTGCTCACCGCGGGCGCGGGCCAGATCCCGGCCCGGCAGGCGGCGGTGGCGGCGGGCATCCCGATGGACGTGCCCGCGCTGACGCTGAACAAAGTCTGCCTGTCGGGCATCAACGCGATCGCGCTGGCCGACCAGCTGATCCGGGCGGGCGAGTACGAGATCGTCGTCGCGGGTGGCCAGGAGTCGATGAGCCGGGCGCCGCACATGCTGGAGAAGAGCCGGGAGGGCTTCAAGTACGGCGACGTGACGCTGCGTGACCACATGGCCTACGACGGCCTGCACGACATCTTCACCGATCAGGCCATGGGCGCGCTGACCGAAGCGCGCAACGAGGCCGATCGGATCAGCCGGGAGGATCAGGACGCGTTCGCGGCGGCTTCGCACCAGCGTGCGGCGGCGGCGTGGAAGAACGGCGTGTTCGACGACGAGGTGGTCCCGGTCGCGGTGCCGCAGCGCAAGGGTGATCCGGTGCTGGTGACCACGGATGAGGGCATTCGCGCCGACACCACGGTGGAGTCGCTGGGTAAGTTGCGTCCGGCGTTCCGCAAGGACGGCACCATCACCGCGGGCACCGCGTCGCAGATCTCCGACGGAGCCGCGGCGGTCGTGGTGATGAGCAAGGAGAAGGCGCAGTCGCTGGGGTTGAGCTGGATCGCCGAGATCGGTGCGGCGGGTGTGGTCGCGGGTCCGGATTCGACGCTGCAGGACCAGCCCGCCAACGCGATCGCCAAAGCCTGCGCACGCGAGGGCATCTCGCCCGCCGACCTGGACCTGGTGGAGATCAACGAGGCGTTCGCCGCCGTCGGCATCGCGTCCACCCGCAAGCTGGGCATCGACCCGGAGAAGGTGAACGTCAACGGCGGCGCCATCGCCATCGGCCACCCGCTGGGCATGTCCGGCGCCCGCATCCTGCTGCACCTGGTGCTGGAGCTGAAGCGCCGCGGCGGCGGCGTCGGCGCGGCCGCGCTCTGCGGCGGCGGCGGACAGGGTGACGCGCTGATCGTTCGCGTCTGAGTCCGGCGGGGCGATGCCCCGCGCCGAATCGTGCCGATGGCCGCCCCGATGTGGGCGGCCATCGGTCGTTCTGCTGAGGGCCACCAGCCATCGCAAGGTGACAGATCGGGGCGACGAGCGGCCGCTCGGCTCGTGGCGAGCCGTAGGCAGCGGTCGCCTTGCCATCGGCGAGCAATGCGGCTACGAGCGGCAGGTCTTCGTGCAACCTGGTCACGTCGTCCGATCGCTGCCCAGGCAGCGGGGCTCCGGATCGCCGGGTCGGAACTCGGCTGGCGTAGGAGTGGTCGCGTCATCCGTGGCGCACTTCACCCGAAGCAGTCGTTTCGCTACTGGTGCCATGCGCAACTGCGATCGGAAGGTGACCGATGTTGCGATCGCACCGGCCGATCAGCGCGTTCAAGAAAGCGAGGGGCATTCGCGGCGTTCGCGCGTTCGCGCGGTCCTGGTCCTGGTCCTGGTCTCGAGTTCGCATGCCGACGCGCCCAGCGCACCGCAACCACGTCTTTCGAGCGGAGCGAGACCGAGCCTGTTCCGTTCGCGGCCCGCGCGACGAAGGAGCAAGCGGCGGTCGCGCAAACGCGAGCCATAAGGGGCCGCGAACACGCGGCGCCGCAGGCGCCGCAATTAGACACAGCTCACTACGACAGCCTGTAGTGCATCCGGCAGAATGGGCGCATGGGCAATGTCTTCGACCTGAGCACGGTGGCCAAGCGGTTTCGTTTCATCGCGGTGCTCGAGGCGATCTCCTGGCTGCTGCTGATCATCGGCATGGTGTTCAAGCGGATTCCGGAGCCGGTGCTGTGGCCGGTCAAGGTGTTCGGCATGACGCACGGCATCGTGTTCGTGCTGTTCGTCATCACCGCGATCGTGGCGGCGCGCGAGCTGGGCTGGAACGTCAAGACCACCGTCCTCGCGCTGCTGTCGAGCATTCCGCCGTTCTGCACGGTGCTGTTCGAGGTCTGGGCGGTGCGCACGGGGCGGTTGGGTGAGCTGAGCAACGCCGGTTCGGTCGAGTCCGGGGCGCCCGCATCCGCCACGTCGTGACAAACTGGAGGTCGTGAATCGACCAGCCGCACGCCGTCCTTCGCCCGCTGTCGCCGCCGCCATGTCCGGCGCGGTCGATCTGTCCAGCCTGAAGCAGCCCGCCGGTGGCGGGGGCGCTCCGGCCGGTGGCGACTACGCGGTATCCGAGGCCGATTTCGAGACCAAGGTGCTGCGTCGTTCGATGCAGGTGCCGGTGGTGGTCGTGCTGTATTCGCAGCGCAGTCCGGGCAGCGTCGAACTGGTGCGGACGCTGGAGCGACTGGTGGCCGCCGACGGCGGCAGCTGGGACCTGGCGATCGTCGAGGCCGAGGCCAACATGCGCATCGCGCAGGCGCTGCGGGTGCAGGGCATCCCGACGGTCATCGCGATCGCGGCAGGGCAGCCGCTGGCCGATTTCGAGGGCGCCCAGCCGGAGCCGCAGGTGCGGCAGTGGCTGAACGCCGTGGTCGACGCGGTGGCGGGCAAGCTGGAGGGTGGCGGGGAGCCGCAGCCGCAGGCTGAGGACCCGCGTTTCGCGGCGGCCGAGGCGGCGCTCGAGCACGGTGACCTGGCCGGCGCCGAGGCGGCTTACCAGGCGATTCTCGACGCCGAGCCGACGAACGACGAAGCCAAGGGCGCGCTGCGTCAGCTGCGCTTCCTCGCGCGGGCCCAGGAGCTGCCGGAGTCGGCGATCGAGGATGCCGATGCCGACCCGTCGAACGTCGATGCCGCGATTCGCGCCGCCGATCTCGAATTGTTCCAGCAGCGGCCCGAAGCGGCCTTCGATCGGCTGATCGGCGTCGTCAAGCGCACTTCCGGCGACGAGCGCACCAAGGCGCGCACCCGCCTGCTCGAGCTGTTCGAGCTGTTCGATCAGGCCGAGCCGTTCGTCGTGGCCGCGCGCCGCAAGCTGGCCGCGGCGCTGTACTGAGCCGCCGCGCGGGGCGGTCCGCGAACCAGCCGGCCGCGTCACCGCCCCCGGTTGCGCCCAGGCGTCGGGTATCCGATCCGGCGCGGTGTTGTGACGGACCTCCGCTACAACCGGTCGCGATGATCATCGATCGCCGCTCATAGTGGGCGTCCGCCGAGTCTGCTCTGGATTCGCGCATCGGACTCGGGTCTCGCACCGAGGCGTCAGCTGCTCACCTGAGTCCGTGCTTCGAGGACCGGCGCACGTCGGCGTCGGGCAGGGCTCGGTTCGCCGGGCGACTCGTCAGGCGGGGCGCAGCCAGACCGCGCCGTGGGGTGCGAGCGTCACGGTGGCCGAGGCGGGCCGATCGTGCCACGGCTCGGCGCTCGCCGTCACCTCGCCCAGGTTGCCGAGGCCGGAGCCGCCGTAGTCCGCGGCGTCGCTGTTGAGGATCTCCAGCCACGGGCCCGCGTGCGGCAGGCCGATCCGGTACGCGTCGTGCGCCGACCCGGAGAAGTTGTAGACGCAGGCGACAACGGAGCCGTCGGAGCCGTAGCGCAGGAACGCCAGCACGTTGTTCGCGCGGTCGTCCGCCTCGATCCAGGCGTAGCCACCGGGTGTGGTGTCCTGGCTCCACAGGGCGGGGTGGGCGCGGTAGACGGCGTTCAGGTCACGCACCAGCGTGGTGATGCCTTGGTGCAGCGGGTTGTCCCGTTCGTGCCAGTCCAGACCGCGATCGTGTGACCACTCCCGGAACTGGCCGAAATCCTGGCCCATGAACAGCAGTTGTTTACCCGGGTGGGCCCACATGTAGGCCAGCAGCGCCCGCACGCCCGCGGCTTTGGCGAAATCGTCGCCCGGCATTCTGGTCCACAGCGTGCCTTTGCCGTGCACGACCTCGTCGTGGCTGATCGGCAGCACGTAGTTCTCGCTCCAGGCGTAGACCAGTGAGAAGGTGATCTCGTTGTGGTGCCAGGAGCGGTGCACCGGGTCGCGGCCGAGGAACCCGAGGGTGTCGTGCATCCAGCCCATGTTCCATTTCATGGTGAAGCCGAGACCGCCGACGTCGATGCCGCGGGTGACGCCGGGCCAGGTGGTGGACTCCTCGGCGATCGTCACGACCCCGGGGTGATGCCGGTGCAGCGTCTCGTTGAGGTCCTGCAGGAAGTCGACGGCCTCCAGGTTCTCCCGGCCGCCGTGCACGTTGGGCTCCCACTGGCCTTCGGCGCGGGAGTAGTCCAGGTAGAGCATGGAGGCGACCGCGTCGACGCGCAGACCGTCGATGTGGAATTCCTCGACCCAGTAGCGAGCGTTGGCGATGAGGAAGTTGCGTACCTCGTGCCTGCCGAAGTCGAACACGTAAGTGCCCCAGTCGAGTTGCTCGCCCCGGCGCGGGTCGGCGTGCTCGTAGAGCGGAGTGCCGTCGAATCGGGCCAGCGCCCACTCGTCGCGCGGGAAGTGGGCGGGGACCCAGTCCAGCAGGACGCCGATGCCCGCCGCGTGCATGCGGTCGACGAACGCTCGGAAGTCGTCCGGGGAACCGAATCGCGCCGTCGGCGCGTAGTAGGAGGTGACCTGGTAGCCCCACGAGCCGCCGAACGGATGCTCGGCGATGGGGAGCAGCTCGATGTGGGTGTATCCGGTCGCCCGCACGTACTCGGCGAGCTGGTCGGCCAGTTCGCGGTAGCCGAGGCCGGGCCGCCAGGAACCGAGATGCACCTCGTAGACGCTCATCGGGGCGCGGGTGGGATCGGTGGCCGCGCGCTGCTCGAGCCAGGCGCTGTCCTGCCACACGTAATGGCTTTCGGTGACCACCGACGCCGTAGCCGGTGGTAGTTCGGTGGCGAATGCCAGCGGGTCGGCGTGATCGACGGTCCGCCCGTCGGCGCCGTGCACGCGGTATTTGTACTTGGCGCCCGGCTCGACACCCGGGATGAAGACTTCCCAGATCCCGGACGACCCCAGCGTCCGCATGGGCGCGGTGGTGCCGCTCCAGCCGTCGAAGTCCCCGATCACGGTGACGCCGCGCGCGTTCGGCGCCCATACCGCGAACGACGTGCCCGCGACGTCACCGTCGAGGGTGCTGTAGCGGCGCGGGTGCGCCCCGAGCACGTCCCACAGGCGTTCGTGGCGGCCTTCACCGATCAGGTGCAGGTCGAGTTCGCCGAGCGTGGGCAGGAATCGGTAGCCGTCGGCGCCGATGACGGTCTGGCCGCCGGGGTAGGTCGTCACGACGCGATAGTCATCGATCTCCGGGTACGGCAGCACCGCGGCGAATACGCCGTGGCCCACGGACTTCAGCACGTGGTCGTCGCCGCCGACCCGCACCGAAACGGTTTCGGCGTGCGGGCGCAGCACCCGCACGGCGGTGCCGTCCGGATGGGGGTGTGCGCCGAGCACGGTGTGCGGGTCGGTATGGGTGCCCGCCGCGAGCAGCATGAGGTCGCGACGTTTCATCGCAGCGTCCTGCGGTAGGCCAGCTCGGTGCGAGCCTGCTGGGACACCGGGGGCAGGGCGATGATGTGCGCCACGGCCCGCGCGGGGTCCAATCGCACGTAATTGGTTTGGGCCCAGTGGTATTCCTCGCCGCTGACCTCGTCGTACACCACCGGGTGGTCGTGCCACTCGCGGCCGATCGCGGGCAGGTCGAGCGAGAGCATGCCCCATTCGGCGCCGAAAGGATTGAGATTCACCACGACCAGCACCGCGTCGCCACTGGCGGGATCGAGCTTGGAATAGGCGATCAGCGCGTCGTTGTCCACGTGGTGGAAATGCAGGCAGCGCAGCTGTTGCAAGGCGGGGTGGGCCCGGCGGATCTCGTTGAGCCGAGTGAGCCAGGGTTCCAGCGATTCTCCGCGCGCCAGCGCCTCGGCGAACGGGCGCGGGCGCAGCTCGTATTTCTCCGAATCGAGGTACTCCTCGCTGTCCGGGCGCACCGCCTGATGCTCGAACAGCTCGAAGCCGGAGTAGACGCCCCAGGTGGGCGCGAGGGTGGCGGCCAGGACGGCGCGTATGGCGAACATGCCCGGCCCGCCGTGCTGGAGGCTCTCGTGCAGGATGTCCGGGGTGTTCACGAAGAGGTTCGGGCGGGCCTCGTCGGCCTTCGCGGCCAATTCGTTGCCGAACTCGGTCAACTCCCATTTGGCCACGCGCCAGGTGAAATACGTGTAGGACTGGCTGAATCCGCGCCGGGCGAGCCCGTAGAGCCGGGCGGGGCGGGTGAACGCCTCGGACAGGAAGATGACGTCCGGGTCGGTGCGCCACACGTTCGCGATCAGCCACTCCCAGAAGTCGGCGGGCTTGGTGTGCGGATTGTCGACGCGGAATATGTTGACGCCCAAGCCGATCCAGTGTTTGACGACGCGCAGCACTTCGGCGTAGAGCCCGTCGGGGTCGTTGTCGAAGTTGACCGGATAGATGTCCTGGTACTTCTTCGGCGGGTTCTCCGCGTAGGCGATGGTGTTGTCGGGCAAGGTGGTGAACCACTCGGGGTGCGCCTCGACCCACGGATGATCCGGCGCGCATTGCAAGGCGAGGTCGAGCGCGACCTCGAGGCCCAGTTCCCGCGCCGCCCTGACGAACTCGGCGAAATCGGCTTCGGTGCCCAATTCCGGATGCACGGCGTCGTGACCGCCGTGCCGCGAGCCGATGGCCCACGGCGAGCCGACGTCGCCGGACTCCGCCGTGAGCGCGTTGTTGCGGCCCTTGCGGTTGACCTCGCCGATCGGGTGGATCGGCGGCAGGTACACCACGTCGAAGCCCATGGCGGCGATGCGCGGAAGGTCCTTGGCCGCGGTGACGAAGGTGCCGTGAACCGGCTCGCCGGTGGCGTCGCGGCCGCCGGTCGAGCGCGGAAAGAACTCGTACCAGGAGCCGTAGAGCGCGCGGTGCCGCTCGACCAGGACGGTGTGCTGCGGCCCGCGGGTGACCAGGTCGCGCAGCGGCGTGGCGCGCAGGATCCCGGCGACCTCCTCGGTGAAGGCCGGGGCCACCCGTGCGGGGAGTTGCTCGTCACCGCGCAGCGCAGCGGCGACCGCGCGCAAGCGCTCGAACTGTTTCTTCGGGACGGCCTGCGCCGCGCGGTCGAACAGGCGAGCGCCCAGCTCGAGATCGTTGGCCAGATCGACGGCGCTCTGCCCGACGGCAAGTTTCGCCTCGATCGCCGATCGCCAGGTCGCGATCGGATCGCTCCAGCCTTCGATCCGGTAGGTCCAGGCTCCCGGCGTGTTCGGTGTGAAGGTCGCGTTGAAGACGTCGGGCTCGTAGTCCGGCGTCATGCGGACGCGGGTGGGTCGCGACGCGCCGGGGGCGCGCACGACGAGTGTGGCGGCGACGGCGTCGTGCCCCTCGCGCCAAACCACGGTGCGCACCGGGAATACCTCGCCGACCACCGCCTTGGCGGGCCGGCCGCCTGGGATGGACGGGGCAGTGTCATCGATAGCGATGCGGCCGGTCACGGACCCCAACCTACCGGCAACCGGCCTTTCGGACCGGACCAGCCGATTTTTCGTGCCCGGTTCCTGGCCTCTCACGGTGGCGGGCCAGCTGGGCATTCGCCTCAGCGTGCGTCGGCGGCGAGGCCCAGGCCGAGCGCGACCAGCACCGCGCCGAGCGCACGCTCTACCCGCTGCCGGATACCGGTGCGGCGCAGCCAGGCGCCCGCGCGGTCGGCCGCCATGACCACGCCGACGCACCACGCGGTGTCGATCACCAACTGGATCAGCGCCAGGATCACCACCGTGGGCAGCACCGGCCCCTCGGACGGAAGGAATTGGGGAAGGATTGTCAATCCGAAAATCGCCGCCTTGGGGTTGGCCGCGATCGAGATCAGCGAGGCGCGGAACGCGGCGGCGGGCGTGTGACCCGCCGGTAGCATCCTCGTCATCGCGCTGCCGAACTCCTCGCCACCAC
The DNA here is from genome assembly GCF_042733915.1 of Nocardia sp. NPDC059691. NCBI lineage: Bacteria > Bacillati > Actinomycetota > Actinomycetes > Mycobacteriales > Nocardiaceae > Nocardia > Nocardia sp. NPDC059691. The sequence goes on from NZ_JBHWFB010000013.1 coordinate 11,876, forward strand.
GGGCATTCCGCCACGCCTGCACGCCGAGCCAGATCAGGACCAGCGCGCCGATGACGTGCACGGCCGTGTTCATGGCGCGATTCGCGACGAGCAGGACGGACAGTCCCGCCCCGCCCGCCAGCGTCCAGCCGAGTACGCCGATCTCGTTCCCGGCCACCGCCGCCAAGCCCGCGGTGCGGCCGTCCCGCACCGCGCGCTGCAAGAACAGTGCGGTCGCAGGCCCGGGCAGCGCGGCGATGAGCAGGCAGGCCGGCAGGAATTGCGGAAGAACATCGACCCAGTGCGGCATCAGCCGATGCTGTCATCCCGGTCCTGCTCGGGCTACCGATTTTCCCGCTTTGAAGAGTGAGGTGCCCGGGTGGCCATGGACGGAGCTCGTCCACTGGGTGGCCACCCGGGCGCTCAACTCGACATGCCCGAAACGTCGATCACGGCATGACCATGCACGCGAAGCCCAGGTTCATCCCGTTGCCCACCGTCATCACCGGTGAAGTCCAAGCGGGCGTGGCGCCTTGCGTCGCGGAAATGGTGTGCTGCCCGGTCGCCTCGGGGATCCAGACCGTGGTGGCCTGGCTGCCGACCACCGGTGCGGGGTTCGGTGAGAAGGTGCCCCCGGCGCTGTCGGCGAACTGAACCGATTCGGTCGAGGGATTGTTGTCCACCGTCGCCGTCACCCGGTACTGGCAGTTGGTTCCGTAGTTTCCGAAGCCGAAACTGGTGCCTTGGGCCGGGCTGGCGGTCGCCGTCGTGACCGCCGCGCCGGCGGCGGGTGCGACGAGAACGAATGCCGCCGCGAGCGCTCCGAACCCTGTGATCGCTGCTCCAGCGCGCGACCAGCGCCGATCGCGGGCGCGATTTGGGTGTGCTGTCATCCACATCTCGATCACTCCCGTACTGATTCGGTTGGTGCGGCCGGTTGGTCCGCACAGCTTGTGGGTTTGCCCCGGGTTCCGGAGTTCACAAGCGAGCGCGGGTCTCGATCGGGTAGCGGGCACGGGGGTGCCGGTGTGCGGCGTGTGGCCGTTCCGTGACGATGAAGAGCGTTATGCTGCCGGGAAACGCGCTGGTCGGAAGGTTGTTCCGGGCCGTGGTCGGGCAGGGCGCGTCCCGCGGTCGGCGTGTAGGTTCTACCCAATGAAGGCATTGCGTCGTTTCACCGTCCGTGCCCATCTGCCCGAGCGCCTGGCCGCCCTGGGGGAGCTCGCCACGAATCTGCGCTGGTCGTGGCATCCGCCGACGCAGGACCTGTTCGCCGCGCTCGATCCCCAGCGGTGGCAGGAGATGGGGCACGACCCGGTCCGGATGCTGGGCGAGGTGCCCGCGGCGCGGCTGGACGAGCTTGCCGCCGACCCCGGCTACGTCGCGCGTGTGGACTCCGCGGCGGCGGACCTGCGCGAGTACTTGGCCGCGCCGGGCTGGTTCCAGCGCCGGGCGGGCGAGGAAGGGGTGCGGGGCATCGCCTACTTCTCGATGGAGTTCGGCGTCACCGAGGTGTTGCCGAATTATTCGGGCGGCCTCGGCATTTTGGCCGGAGACCACCTGAAGGCCGCCTCCGACCTCGGCCTGCCGCTGATCGGCGTGGGATTGCTGTACCGCTCGGGCTACTTCCGGCAGTCGCTGACGACGGACGGCTGGCAAGCCGAGCACTATCCGGCGCTGGATCCGCAGGGCTTGCCGCTGCGGGCGCTCACCTCCGGCGGTTCGCCCGTGCTCATCCACGTCGCGATGCCCGACCGCAGGGTGCTGCGTGCTCGGGTGTGGATCGCGCAAGTCGGCCGGGTTCCGCTGCTGCTGCTCGACTCCGACATCGCCGAGAACGACCCGGAGTTGCGTGCGGTGACCGACCGGCTCTATGGAGGTGACCAGGAGCATCGCATCCGTCAGGAGATTCTCGCTGGCATCGGCGGTGTGCGGGCGGTGCGCGCGTACACCGCGTCCGCCGGACTGCCCGATCCCGATGTGTTCCACATGAACGAGGGCCACGCGGGTTTCCTCGGCGTGGAGCGGATCCGCGAATTCGTCGCGGCCGGGCAGGATTTCGATTCCGCGCTCGCCGCCGTTCGGGCGGGCACGGTGTTCACCACGCATACGCCGGTCCCGGCGGGCATCGACCGGTTCCCCATGCCGATGGTGCGGCGTTATTTCGGCGGTGCGCACGGGGAATCCGAATCCGCTCTGCTGCCGGGGCTTTCGGTGGACCGGATCGTGGCTCTCGGCCGGGAGGCCGATCCGTCGGTCTTCAACATGGCGCACATGGGCTTGCGCCTGGCGCAGCGCGCCAACGGCGTATCGAAGCTGCACGGCGAGGTGAGCCGGTCCATGTTCGCTTCGCTGTGGCCGGGCTTCGACCCGGCCGAGGTGCCGATCGGTTCGGTCACCAACGGTGTGCACGCCGCCACCTGGGCCGCGCGCGAGTGGGTGGACAAGGCGCGCGAACACATCGGCGCGGAGCTGGTCGAGGAGGGGCGCGGCTGGGAACGGCTGCGCGACGTCGATCTCGCCGAGTTGTGGTCGACCCGCAACACCCTGCGCGGCATCCTCGTCGAGGAGGTGCGCCGCAGGCTGCGCGCGTCCTGGTTGCAGCGTGGCGCCGCGGAAGCCGAACTCGGCTGGGTGAACGGCGTTTTCGACCCCGATGTGCTGACCGTCGGGTTCGCCCGGCGAGTGCCGACCTACAAGCGCCTCACCCTGATGCTGCGCGATCCGCAGCGACTGCGCGCCCTGCTGCTGGATCCGCGGCGGCCGATGCAGCTGGTCGTCGCGGGTAAGAGTCATCCGGCCGACGACGGCGGCAAGGCGCTGATCCAGCAGGTGGTCCGCTTCGCCGACGATCCCGAGGTGCGGCACCGGATCGTCTTCCTGCCCGACTACGACATATCAATGGCTCGCTACCTGTACTGGGGCTGCGACGTCTGGCTGAACAATCCGCTGCGCCCGCTCGAGGCCTGCGGCACCTCCGGCATGAAATCCGCGCTGAACGGCGGGCTCAATCTCTCCATCCGCGACGGCTGGTGGGACGAGATGTACGACGGCGAGAACGGGTGGGCTATTCCGACCGCGGAAGGCGTCCGGGACGAGCACCGCCGCGACGATCTGGAGGCCGCCGCGCTCTACGACTTGTTCGAGCGTGCGGTGGCGCCGCGTTTCTACGAGCGCGACGCGTCCGGGATGCCGGTGCGCTGGGTCGAGATGGTTCGCCACACGTTGCAGACCTTGGGGCCGAAGGTGCTGGCTTCCCGGATGGTCCGCGACTACGCGGTGGAGTACTACGCTCCCGCCGCCGCGGCGTCGCAGCGGGCGACGGCCGACGATTTCGCGGTGGCGCGCGCCATCGCCGAGTACCGCCACCGGGTCGAGTCGGCGTGGCCCTCGGTCAAGGTGATCCAGGTGGACAGTGCAGGGCTGCCGGACACGCCGGTGATCGGGGCGCGGCTGTCGCTCACCGCGCGGGTCGAGCTCGGTGGCTTGAGCGTGCCGGACGTGGTGGTGCAGGCGGTGCTCGGCCGGGTCTCGTCGACCGACGATCTCTCCGACACCACGACGATCCCGATGAATCACGTCGGGTCCGACGCGGGCGCCGAGCTGTTCACCGTGGACACGCCGCTGCCGCTGTCCGGCGCGGTCGGGTACACCGTGCGGGTGCTGCCGCACAACGATCTGCTGGCCTCCGACGCCGAGTTCGGACTGGTCTCCGCTCCGAGCGCTTGACCCCGGTGGCGCCGGTCACGGTGGCGCCGCCGTGGGTGTCGCGGGCAGTGAACCGTCGGCTACCGTGCCCTTGGCCCGCCCCGAATCGTTCCTGTACTGGAGTCACCCATGGTCACCGACGTTCTGCACCGGACCCGAGGACGCCTCGACGGATACTTCGGGGTTCGCTCGACCGGCTCGACCGTGAAGCGCGAACTCATGGCGGGGACGGTCACGTTCCTCGCCATGTCGTACGTCCTCGCGGTCAACCCCGCCGTGCTGGGCGATCAGGGCGCGTTGGGTGACAAGGGCATCCCGATGCAGGCGGTGTTCACCGCGACCGCTGTCGCCGCGGTATTCGGCACGCTGGTCATGGGGCTGTGGGCGCGATATCCGATCGCGCTCGCGCCGGGCATGGGACTCAACGCCTTCTTCGCCTACACGGTGGTGCTCGGCATGGGGATTCCCTGGCAGGTCGCGTTGTCGGGCACGTTCCTGTCCGGCGCCATCTTCTTCGTCCTGGCGGTGACGCGGATTCGCGAACGCATCCTCAACGCGATCCCGATGCAATTGAAGCTCGCCGTTGGCGCCGGCATCGGACTGTTCGTCGCGTTCCTCGGCTTGAAGAACGCCGGGATCGTGGTGAACAGCGAGGCGACGCTGGTCACCCTGGGCGACTTCACCAAGGGCACCACCTTGCTCGCGCTGTTCGGGTTGCTGGTGACCGTGGTGTTCCTCGTGCGCGGCTGGCACGGCGCCGTGCTCTACGGCATCGTCCTGACCACCCTCGTCGGCATCGTCAGCGGCTTGGTCGCGCTCCCCAAGGGCTTGTTCGCCGCGCCGCATGGGCTCGAGCAGACCTTCGGTCAGGCGATCGTCCATCTGCCCGACGCGTTCACCGGTCAGATGGTCGTGGTGGTGCTGACCATGCTGTTCGTCGACTTCTTCGACGCATCCGGCACGCTGATCGGCGTCGCGAACCAGGCCGGGCTGCTGGACGCGAACGGTAAGTTGCCGCGCGCGGCGAGCGCGCTGGCGGCGGACTCGGTGGGCACCATGGCGGGTGCGGTCATCGGCACCTCGACCACCACCGCCTACGTGGAATCGACCGCGGGCGTCTCGGCGGGCGGACGGACCGGGCTGACCGCCGTCACCACGGCGGGCTGGTTCTTCGTGGCCATGTTCTGTTTTCCGATCTTCGCGGTCGTCGCGGGCTCCAGCGAGGTGACCGCGCCCGCGCTCATCGTGGTCGGCATCCTGATGGCCCGATCGCTGGGGCAGATCGACTGGAACCGCCTGGAGTACTCGGTGCCCGCGTTCATCACCATTGTGATGATGCCGCTGACGTACTCGATCGCCAACGGCCTGGCCATGGGGATGCTGCTGTACCCGGTGGTCATGGCGGCCAAGGGCCGCGTCAAGGATGTGCATCCGGCGATGTGGGCACTGATGCTGGTGTTCCTCGGCTACTTCTTCTTCCTCGCGGAATGACTTTCCGCTCGCCCGAGCGCTGAACCATCCTTCCCGCCCGACCGTGGAATAGACCGAGAGGTTGGGTAGTTGCCCCCGTTCGTGCGATAATCGGACCGCAGTCCGCTTTCTTCGCCGAAGTAACGATCATGTCCGGGAACGACAGCGCAGGGATGAGGACCACCATGACGATCAAATCCGTACTCGACAGAACCGGAACCGATTCCGAGCTGGACCGAATCGCCCCCGACATCGGCCTGCTGGTCGTGCGAGTCGTCTTCGGCGGCCTGCTCGCGGCGCACGGCGCGCAGAAGCTGTTCGGCTGGTGGGGCGGGCCCGGTCTGCAAGCCAACGCCGACGGCTTCGAGAAGATGGGCTACAACCCGGGCAAGGTATTCGGGACGCTGGCGGGGCTGAGCGAATTCACCGGCGGCCTCCTCCTGCTGCTCGGTTTGCTGACGCCGCTTGCCGGAGCGATCGTGCTGGGCACGATGATCAACGCGATCAACGCCACCTGGGCCGGTGGCCTGCTGGGCGGTTACGAAATGGGTCTGCTGTTCGCGGTGGTCGGCGCGGCGCTGCCCTTCACCGGGCCGGGTAAGTTCTCGTTGGACGCCGGGCGTCCGTGGGAGCGCCACGGATTCGTGTGGGGTGTGGGGGCGCTGATCCTCGCCGTCGTCGCGGGCGTGCTCACGTTGATCCTGAAGTGGGTCCTCTGAGCCTGCGGCGCAACGGATTCGCGGCGCTCGCGTTGCCGGCCACGCTGTTCGAGGTGGCGTGGTGGCCGTGCGCCGTTGTCACACCTTCGCCGCGGCGGCCAGCCTGCTCAGTGCTTTGACCACGACCTCAGGGTCGGCAGTCTCCCAGTACGGCGGCAGCGACGCGCGCAGGTATCCGCCATAGCGAGCGGTCGCGAGGCGGGAATCCAGGATGGCCACCACACCGCGATCGTCGACGCTGCGCAGCAGGCGGCCGGTGCCCTGCGCGAGCAGCAGAGCCGCGTGGTTGGCGGCCACGGTCATGAAGCCGTTGCCGCCGCGCATCTCCACGGCGCGTTGCCTGGCCGCCAGCAGCGGATCGTCCGGGCGGGGGAAAGGGATGCGGTCGAGGATCACCAGACTCAGCGACGGTCCAGGCACGTCGACGCCCTGCCACAGCGACAGCGTGCCGAACAGGGAGGTCTCCGGGTCGTCGGCGAACTTGCGGACCAACGCGCCCGTCGCGTCCTCGCCCTGGCACAGCACCGGTGTGTGCAACCGTTCGCGGAGTGCGTCGGTGGCCGCTCGGGCGGCGCGCATCGAGGAGAACAAGCCGAGGGTGCGTCCGCCCGCGGCCGTGATCAGTCGCTCGATCTCGTCCAGGTAGGCCGGTGCGAGCCCGTCGCGGCCCGGCGCGGGCAGGTGTTTGGCGACGTAGAGGATGCCGGACTTGGCATGGTCGAACGGTGAGCCGACATCGAGCGAACTCCAGCGCACGCTGTCGGCGTCCGACGGCGCCTGCGCGCCGTTCGCGGTGGCCGGGTCGGTGCGATTGCCCGACTGCGCGGGCAGGCCCCAGGTGACCGCGAGGCCGTCGAACGAGCCGCCGATCTGCAACGTGGCGGAGGTGAGCACGACGGTCGCGGCGCCGAAGAGCCTGCTGCGCAGCAGCCCGCCCACCGACAGCGGCGCCATCCGCAGCGACCGGCGCACGACGCCCCGGATCTCGTCGGCGGCCAGCCAGATGACGTCGCGGCGGGCGGCGGGATCGGGCTCGTCGAACGCCGTCAGCGCGCGGACCGCGCTGTCGTGCACCTCGTCGAGCGCGGCCAAGGCCATGGTGCGGGCGGCGGAACTCTCCGGGTCGCCCTGCGCGGTGGCGCTGCCAGGGGGCGCGAGCGCGGTGCGCGCGTTCCACGCGCCGTCGCGGACCAGGGCCAGTACCGGGGCCACGCCGTCGGGCAGGGTGTCCCACCGGGCGGCGGGCAGCTCGTCCAGCACGGTGTGCCAGGCCTCTGCGGCGCCCTCCAGGCGGTCGACCTCCTGCTCGTCGATGAGCTTGGCGCAACGCCGGGCCGCCGCGCTGATCGCGGCGGAGGTCAGTTCGGCGGTGGCCACGCCGGTGACCCGGTCGACCAGCTCGTGCGCCTCATCGATGACCACGACGTCGTGTTCGGGGAGCACCTGGATGCCGCTGATCGCGTCGATGGCCAGCAGCGCGTGGTTGGTCACCACCACGTCGGCCTGCGCCGACTCGGTTCTGGCGCGCTCGGCGAAGCAATCCTGGCCGAAGGAGCAACGCGACTTGCCCAGGCATTCCCGCGACGACACGCTCACCTGCCGCCAGGCCCGATCGCTCACGCCGGGAGCGAGTTCGTCGCGGTCGCCGGTGTCGGTGTCGGAGGCCCATTCGTTGAGCCGTTGCACTTCGCGACCGAGGCGCGAGATCGCGAACGCGTCGAACAACTCCGCTTCGGCGGGCTCGTCCGGTACGGCGCTGTTGATCTTGTTCAAGCACAAATAGTTGTTGCGGCCCTTCAGGATCGCGAACTTCGGCGTGCGTCCCAACGGGCCGCTGAGCGCCTCGGCCAAGCGCGGAAGGTCACGGTCGACCAGCTGACGTTGCAGCGCGATCGTGGCCGTGGAGACCACCACCGTGCGGCCGGTGCGCACGGCGTGGCGCAGGCTCGGCACCAGATACGCCAGCGACTTGCCGGTGCCCGTGCCTGCCTGCACGGCGAGGTGCTCCTTGGTATCGATCGCGTGGTCCACCGCCGCGGCCATCGTCACCTGCCCGGCGCGCTCCTTGCCGCCCAGCGCGTGTACGGCGGTAGCCAGAAGGTCGGATACGGGGGGCAGTTCGGGCACGCGAGCAGCCTACTCGGCGCCTCCGACAGGGCAGGGCGGTCGCGGAGACCGGACGGTCTATCGGGTGATGCCGCCTTCCAGGTCGACGCCGGCCCCGCGCATGCGGTCCAGTGCGAGGGCGACCGTTTCGGGTGCGACTCCCGCGGTGAGATCGAGCAGGACGCGGGTGTCGAAACCCTCGATGCGCGCGTCCAGCGCGGTGGCGCGCACGCAGTGATCGGTCGCGATGCCCACCACGTCGACGGCGTCGACGCCGCGATCGTGCAGCCAGTCGGCCAGCCCGGTGCCGTCCTCGGTCGTGCCCTCGAACCCGGAGTAGGCCGCCGAGTACGCGCCCTTGGAGAAGACCGCATCGATGGGTTCGGTGGTCAGGGCGGGGTGGAAGTCGGCGCCCTGCGTACCGACCCGGCAGTGCGGCGGCCAGCTGTCGATGTAGTCGGGCGCGTCGGAGAAATGCGCACCGGGATCGATGTGATGATCGCGGGTGGCCACGATCGCGCCGTAGTTCGCCGCCGCGAGGTGCTCACTGATCCGGGCCGCCACGGCGGCGCCGCCCGCCACCGCGAGCGAACCGCCCTCGCAGAAATCGTTCTGGACGTCGACGATGATCAGTGCCCGGGTCATGGCGACCTCCCGCGATGTGGCTGAACAACTGTTTCAGATTCTGCCGCTCGGTCGGACGCTCGTTCGGCCGACTCGCGGGAAATTCACATGCGCGCGATGTAAACGCGGCCTGCGCCCACGGTGATTACCGGGTGCCCCTTTCGTCGGCGGCCGGATGCGCCGCCTTCCAGCACGGAGACCCTTATGAGCCCTGCCAAACTGTTCCGCAGCGTAATCGTCGCCACCACCGTGTTCCTGGCGGTCTTCTTCCTGCTCGGCTCCCGCCCCGCGGAGCCGTCGGCATGGGTGTGGTTCGGGATCACCGGATTGGTGTTCGCGCTGCTCTTCGCCGCCGGGCTGCGGCTGGTGACCCGCGTCGACGAGCGCAGGCGCTGACCTCAGACGAAGGTGGTCACCACGGCGGGTTCACCCGCCGACAGCTTGAGGCCCTCCCACGGCAGGCTGATCAGTCCGCGCGCGACCAGGTCGCGGCTCTTGGCGAGGGTGGGCAGGTCATCGACCTGCTTGCCCTCCCGGATCAAGGGGACCAGCAGCTCACGGGATCGGAAGCCGTTGCGGGGCGGCATCGGCCCCGCCGCCGGATAGACGATCTCCTCGACGATCGTGCCGGTGTCGCGGGCCAAGCGGAGCGCCTTCTTCGTACCGCCACGAGACTGCTTGTGACTGCTGCGTTTGGCGACCGGCACCCCTTCGACTTCGACCAGCTTGTAGACCATCCCGGCCGTCGGCGCGCCGGAGCCGGTGACCAGGGCCGTTCCGACACCGTAGACGTCGACCGGCTCGGCGCGCAGCGCGGCGATGGCGTACTCGTCGAGATCGCCGGAGACCACGATGCGGGTCTTGGTGGCCCCGAGCGCGTCGAGCTGGTCGCGCACCTGCCTGGCCAGGACACCGAGATCGCCGGAGTCGATCCGCACGCCGCCCAGCTCTGTTCCCGCGACCTCGATGGCCGTCGCGACGCCCCTGGTGATGTCGAAGGTGTCCACCAGCAGCGTCGTCCCGACTCCCAGCGTCTGCACCTGGCTGCGGAACGCTTCGGCCTCGTGCGCCCCGTCGGGGCCGCTGTGCAGCAGGACGAACGCGTGCGCGCTGGTGCCCGCCCCCGGGATCCCGTAGCGGCGCACCGCCTCCAAGTTCGAGGTTGCGTCGAAACCGGCGAGATACGCGGCGCGCGCGCAGTCCGCCGCGGCCAGCTCGTGGGTGCGCCGCGAGCCCATCTCGATCATCCGGCGGCCGCCCGCGGCGCTGACCATCCGCGCCGCGGCGGCCGCGATCGCGCTGTCGTGATTGAGAATCGAGAGGACCAGCGTCTCCAGCACGACGCATTCGGCGAAACTGCCGCGCACCGAGAGGATCGGGGAGCCCGGGAAGTACAGCTCGCCCTCTGGGTAGCCGTCGATGTCGCCGGTGAACCGGTAGTCACGCAGCCAGTCCAACGTCCGCCGATCCGAGAACGAGGCGGCGACGGACAGTTCCGCATCGCCGAACCGGAACTGCCGCAGCGCGTCGAGCACCCGGCCGGTACCCCCGACGACGCCATAGCGGCGACCGTTTGGCAAACGTCTAGCGAACACCTCGAAGGTGCACTGCCGATGCGCCGAACCATCGGCGAGCGCCGCGGCGAGCATGGTCAGTTCGTACTGGTCGGTCAGCAGTGCCGTGCTGGTCACGCCGTCACGCAGGTCCACGCTGTCACTGTAGACAGAACGGTCGGCTCACGCCGTCCGGCATCGGCCCGGTGAACCGGCGAAAACCCGAATCGGGGCTGCGTGGGTGTTGTTTATCCGGTGTCGAGTCGTACCCTTGACCCTATGGCCTTGTGCAACACAGTCCGGGGTGACGTCGTTGTGGACGCCGCGAACGCGACATTGTCGGCGGCACAGGCGACACCCGAAGCGGTGGAGTACACCGAGATCCTGGAGGCGGAGGACCGCCCGTGGGTGACCGTGGTCTGGGACGATCCGGTCAATCTCATGCACTACGTCACGTATATCTTCCAGAAGCTTTTCGGCTACAGCAAAGCGAAGGCGACCGAGCTGATGCTCAAGGTCCACAACGAGGGCAAGGCGGTGGTCTCGTCCGGTTCCCGCGACAAGATGGAACACGATGTTCAGCGGCTGCACGCCGCCGGACTTTGGGCCACCATGCAGCGGGACGACTGACCAGCGCGACTACCCTGACGCCGTGCGCAAGTGGAGCAGGAAGAACTCGCTGAGCGGTCTCAAACTGCGATCCGAAATGGACGCACGTGAGGCCAACGTGCTTCGGTCCTTGGTCGGTGCGGTCTCCGGACTGCTCACCGAGCGCGCCGGGTCGGCGCCCGACGACGACTTGGCCGCCCTCACCGGACTGCGATCCGGCAACACCGTCCCGCCGGAGGATCCGCGGCTGCGCAGACTGCTGCCGGACTTCCACCGCAACGAGCCCGGCTCGCCGGACGCCGAACGCGCCGACCTCAACAGCGCGCTGCGCGGTCTGCACGAGCCCGACATCATCGACGCCAAGCTGGCGGCGGGCTCGGTCGTGCTGGACACCGTGCCGAGCGCGGGCGGCAAGATCGTCATCACCCCCGAGCAGGCCGACGCGTGGTTGACCGCGCTCACCGACGTGCGGCTGGCGCTGGGCACGGTGCTGAACATCGATGCCGACACGCCCGACCATCTCGATCCCGACGATCCGCGCGCCCCGCACCTGGACGTGTACCACTGGCTGACCTGGATGCAGGACTCGCTGCTCCAGGCGCTGGCTCCCTGACCGGCCGCGCTGCGATGATCGGCGCGAACCGACCAGCAGTCCCGCGCCGTGAGGAGTACCGATGGTGAATGCCGAACCGGGTGAACGCAACTCGCTCACCGATGTGCCCGGAGTGCTGGTCGGTCATCATCACGTCCTCGATCCGGACGCCACGCTCGGTTCCGGATCGGCGACGGGATGCACGGTGGTGCGCGTGCCGGGCGGCGCGGTGGCGGCGGTCGACGTGCGCGGCGGCGGGCCTGGTACCCGTGAGACCGATCTGCTGGATCCGATGAACACCGTCCGGCAGATCGACGCGATCCTGCTCACCGGCGGCAGCGCCTTCGGGCTCGCCGCGGCCGACGGCGTGATGCGGTGGCTGGAGGAGAACGGCGCGGGCATCGTGATGGACCCGGCGGACCCGAGCCGGGTGGTGCCCATCGTCCCCGGCGCGGTGATCTTCGATCTTCCGGTCGGCGCGTGGGACATCCGTCCGACCGCCGAGTTCGGCTACCGGGCCGCCGCGGCGGCGGACGTCGACTTCGCTCGCGGTTCGGTCGGTGCTGGCGTCGGCGCGCGCGCCGGTTCGATCAAAGGCGGGATCGGCACGGCGAGCATCGTGCTGGGTGATGGCGTGGCCGCGGGAATCACCGTCGCGGCGCTGGTCGTTGCGAATCCGGTCGGCTCGGTGTTCGATCCCCGCACGGGGTTGCCGTGGGGGTGCGGCACCGATGGGCCCGGCTTCTTCGGTCTGCGGCAGGCGACCCCGGAGCAACTGGCGGCGGCGAACGCGCTGCCGGTGAAGGGCACCGTGCTCAACACCACGATCGGCGTCGTGGCCACGGACGCTCCGCTCGATCCGGCCGGATGCAAGCGCGTCGCGGCCACCGCGCACGACGGGCTGGCCAGGGCGATCCGTCCCGCGCACTCGCCCCTGGACGGGGACACCCTCTTCGCGCTCGCCACCGGAACGGCGGAGGAGGGCGGCGACTTGCCGTTGCCGCCCGCCTTCCCCGCCGATCTGCTTGTCCTGGACCAGATCTGCACCGCCGCCGCCGTCTGCGTCGAACGCGCCATCGTCGACGCGATCCGCTCGGCGCACCCAGTGGCGGGCATCCCGGCCTACAACGACCTGTTCGGTGTTTGAACAGGCGCTGCCGCGAACCGGGGGACCGGGCGACGTCGCCGGGGGAATAGCCGAATATCCTGGCTCGTTGTCGACTGCGATGGGTCGGCGTTGTGGAAAGGTGTGCGACTCGTGCTGGTGATCAGGGCCGACCTCGTGGAGGCGATGGTGGCGCACGCGCGCGCCGATCACCCCGATGAGGCCTGCGGTGTCATCGCGGGGCCGGAGGGCTCGGATCGTCCGGAGCGCTTCATCGCCATGGTCAACGCCGAGCGTTCGCCCACGTTCTACCGCTTCGACTCCGGCGAGCAGTTGAAGGTGTGGCGCGCGATGGACGACGCCGACGAGGCGCCGGTCGTCATCTACCACTCGCATACCGCCACCGAGGCCTATCCGAGCCGGACCGACGTGTCGTACGCCTCCGAGCCGTTCGCGCACTACGTGCTGATCTCCACCCGCGATCCCGAGCGGCACGAGCTGCGCAGCTACCGGATCGTCGACGGCGAGGTCACCGAGGAGCCGGTGCGGATCGTCGACGCGTACGAGAACTAGACCGATGCCTGTTCGCGAAACCGAGGAGTACCCATGCCGGTAACCGTCTCCATTCCGACCATCATGCGCGGCCTCACCGGAGGTGAGAAGCGCGTGCGGGCCGAGGGCGCCACGCTGTCGGCGCTGATCGACGACCTGGAGGCCAACCACCCCGGGCTCGCCGAGCGCCTGCTGAAGGACGGCAAGCTGAACCGCTACGTCAACATCTACGTCGATGACGAAGACGTGCGCTTCGCGGGCGGGCTGGCCGCCGAAGTGCCCGAGGACGCCAGCGTCACGATCCTGCCCGCCGTGGCCGGAGGCTGACCCGTCCCGTGGCGCGTTACGAATCGCTGATCGCGACTCTCGGCAATACCCCGCTGGTCGGGCTGCGCACCCTGTCCCCGCGATGGGACGGTGACGATCACGTGCGGCTGTGGGCCAAGCTGGAAGATCGCAACCCCACCGGCTCGATCAAGGACCGGCCCGCCCTGCGGATGATCGAGCAGGCCGAGGCCGACGGGCTGCTGCGCCCCGGTTGCACGATTCTCGAACCCACCAGCGGCAACACGGGCATCTCGCTGGCCATGGCGGCGAAGCTCAAGGGATACCAGCTGGTCTGCGTGATGCCCGAGAACACCTCGGTGGAGCGGCGGCAGTTGCTCACCATGTTCGGGGCCAGGATCATCGATTCCCCGGCCGCGGGCGGCTCCAATCAGGCCGTCGCGCTGGCGAAGAAGATCGCCGCGGAGAACCCCGATTGGGTGATGCTCTACCAGTACGGCAATCCGGCGAATACGGCGGCGCACTACGAGACGACCGGCCCGGAGATCTTGGCCGACCTGCCCGAGATCACCCATTTCGTAGCTGGTCTCGGCACCACGGGCACGCTGATGGGGACCGGCCGCTTCCTGCGGGAGAAGGTGCCCGGCATCGAGATCGTGGCCGCCGAACCGCGTTACGGCGAACTGGTCTACGGCCTGCGCAACATCGACGAGGGATTCATCCCCGAGTTGTACGACGAGAGCGTGCTGACCACACGTTTCTCGGTCGGCCCGTACGACGCGGTGAAACGCACCCGCGAACTGGTGCTCGAAGAGGGCATCTTCGCCGGGATCTCCACCGGCGCCATCCTGCACGCCGCGCTCGGCGTCGCCCGCAAGGCGGTCAAGGCGGGCACGCGCGCCGACATCGCGTTCGTGGTCGCCGACGGCGGATGGAAATACCTGTCGACCGGGGCCTACGACGGCACGCTCGAAGAGGCGGAAGAGCGGCTCGACGGCCAGCTCTGGGCCTGATTCCCGGCCGCGCCGGTACCCTCGGTGAGGCGGGGCCACGTCCCCGCCACGGCGAGGAGGTGGCCATGACCGGCGCGGGACTCGGGCCGTCGTTCGACCCTGATCGGCTGGCTGCGCTTCGTGGGCAGCTGGGCAAGCCCGCCGGTGTGCCCACACCGCCCGCCACCGCGGGCTTCGCCGCGATCAAGCAACTGTGGCTGCGGGCCGGCGTGCTGATCGCCGGGTTCGTGGCGGTGCTGTACGGCGTCGAAGGGGTCGACACCGCCGTCGGTGGCCGGCTCGACCACGCGGGCATCGAGCCGCGCCGCGCCGACGGGCTGACCGGCATCCTGTTCGCCCCGTTGTTGCACGGCGGCTGGCCACATCTGATCGGCAACACGCTCCCGGTGCTGGTGCTCGGCTTCCTGGTCCTGGTGACGGGCATCGGCCGCGGGCTGGCCGCGACCGCGATCATCTGGCTGGGGGCCGGGCTCGGCGTCTGGCTCACCGGGGCGACGGGGAGTACGCATATCGGCGCGTCGTCGCTGGTGTTCGGCTGGCTGACCTTCCTCATCTCCCGTGGCTGGTTCGCGCGCAACGTCGGGCAGATCGTGCTCGGTCTCGTGGTGCTGGCCCTCTACGGGTCGCTGCTGTGGGGCGTTCTGCCGGGACAGCCCGGAATCTCTTGGCAGGGGCATCTATTCGGCGCGTTGAGTGGATTGCTGGCCGGCTGGGTACTCTCTGGAGATGCACGACGAAACCGCCGCGGCGACCGAGCCGGAATCGGCGCGTCGCCGCGGTGACCGGGCGGCCCGCCGGAGATGTGGGGGGATCCTTTCTTGAGTGAGAATTCCGCGTGGCAGCATGGGGGAATGCGCCTTACCGTCCTCGGGTGCTCGGGCAGTGTGTCCGGCCCGGACTCTCCCGCGTCGGGTTACCTGCTGACCGGCCCGGACATGCGGCCGACGGTGATCGATTTCGGTCCGGGAGTGCTCGGCGCGTTGCAGCGCCATGCCGATCCCGGTGAGGTCGACATCTTCCTGACCCATCTGCACGCCGACCACTGCCTGGACCTTCCCGGTTTGCTGGTATGGCGCCGGTACCACCCGACGCCCCCGGAGGGCAAGGCGATCGTGCGCGGCCCGTCGGACACCTCGTTGCGCATCGGCAACGCCTCCGCGGAGGTCGGCGGCGAATGCGACGACTGGTCCGATGTGATCGACATGCGGCGCTGGGTCGAAGGCGAGCCCATCTCCTTCGGGCCGGGTCACACCGTCACCGCGCGCCGGATGTACCACCCCCCGGAGTCCTACGGTCTGCGGATCGTCACCGCCGCCGGACGCACTTTCGTCTACACCGGCGACACGGCACTGTGCCCCCAGGTCCACGAACTCGCGCAGGGCGCCGACATCCTGATGGCGGAAGCCTCCTGGACCCACGACCCGGCGAATCGCCCTCCCGGCATTCACCTTTCGGGCACCGAGGCCGGCCAGATCGCCGCCCGGGCAGGCGTGAAGGAACTGCTGCTCACCCACATCCCCCCGTGGACCTCCCGCGAGGACGTGATCGCCGAGGCGAAAGCAGAGTTCACCGGCCCCGTGCACGCGGTGGCTCCGGGCGAAACCTTCGATCTCTGACCGGATCCCGGGTAACGCCGGGCATGACGTAAACTTCACGAGCGGAACCGCGTCACCGGCCTTGTACACCCCGCGCGGCAGCACGCCGGTCTGCCGAATGACGCGCCGATCCCCGAGTCCGTACGTCCCCTTCGACGACCGATTCGCGGCCTGACTCGACCCGGGTGCCGACCATCCCACGCAACCGTGACAGGCCTCGCCGATCCGCGTTCCCGCTCGCGGTGCGACAACGGCGGTATCCGCGTGCGGAACCACGGCGGGCACACGGACCGAATTTGCGCCGCATCCGCTCAGCCATGGGTAGCGACCGTCGTCCCCAACGCGCCCAGCTCGCCTCAACCACGGGTTTCGAGCGAAGCGAGACCGAGCATGCGCCGTTCGCGGCCCGGCTCGCGTTTGCGCGACCGTCGCGTACGCGACGAAGGAGCAAGCGGCGGCCGCGCAAACGCGAGCCATGAAGGGGCCGCGAACACGCCGCGACGAAGTCGCGGCAAATTGAACACAGTAGGCTGTGGCCGTGTCGAGACGAGCCGATGGCAGGGCGGACGATGAGCTCCGCGAGGTCCGGATCACCCGTGGTTTCACCACGCATCCAGCTGGTTCGGTGCTGGTGGAGTTCGGGCAGACGCGGGTGATGTGCACCGCGAGCGTCACCGAGGGGGTGCCGCCGTGGCGGCGTGACTCCGGGTTGGGCTGGCTCACCGCCGAGTACGCGATGTTGCCCGCCGCGACGCACACTCGCAGCGGGCGGGAATCGGTGAAGGGCCGGATCGGCGGACGGACCCAGGAGATCAGCCGTCTGATCGGCCGCTCGCTGCGCGCCTGCATCGACCTCGCCGCGATCGGGGAGAACACCATCGCCATCGACTGTGATGTGCTCCAGGCCGACGGCGGTACCAGGACGGCCGCCATCACCGGCGCCTACGTGGCGTTGGCGGATGCCGTGACCTATCTCGGCGCGGCGGGCGCGCTGGCCGACCCGCAGCCGATCTCCTGTGCGATCGCCGCGGTGAGCGTCGGCGTGGTCGACGGCCGGGTGCGGGTGGATCTGCCCTACGAGGAGGACTCGCGCGCCGAGGTCGACATGAACGTGGTCGCGACCGATACCGGAACGCTGGTGGAGATCCAGGGCACCGGCGAGGGCGCCACCTTCCCGCGCTCCACGCTGGACAAGTTGCTCGATGCCGCGCTCGCGTCCTGCGAGCAGCTGTTCGTCGTGCAGAAAGAGGCGCTGGCGCTGCCATATCCCGGTGTGCTTCCCGAGCCCGCCGAGTCGAAGAGGAAGTGATGACCCGCCGTCTGCTGGTGGCCAGCCGCAACACCAAGAAACTGAACGAACTGCGCCGCATCCTCGACGAGGCAGGCATCGCCGGGATCGAGATCGTCGGATTGAACGATGTTCCCCCGTACGACGAGGCGCCCGAGACCGGCGCGACGTTCGAGGAGAACGCGCTGGCCAAGGCGCGCGACGGCGCCGCGGCCACCGGATTGGCTTGCGTCGCCGACGATTCCGGTATCGAGGTGGACGCGTTGAACGGCATGCCGGGTGTGCTGTCGGCGCGCTGGTCGGGCAAGCACGGCGACGACGCGGCGAACAACGCGCTGCTGCTGGCACAGCTGTCGGACGTGCCGGACGAGCGGCGCGGCGGGCGGTTCGTGTCCGCCTGCGCGCTGGTGGTGCCCGGCGGCGCGGAGACCGTGGTGCGCGGCGAATGGCCCGGCTCGATCGGGCGGAAGCCGGTGGGCGACGGCGGTTTCGGCTACGACCCGCTGTTCGTCCCGGAAGGCGGCGATGTCACCGCGGCCCAGTTGACGCCCGCCCAGAAGGACGCGGTGTCGCATCGCGGGCGGGCGCTGGTCCAGTTGACGCCCGCGCTGGCTGCGCTCGCCGAAGGCTGACGCCTCAGACGCCGAAGGTTTGCTTGACCTGCTTGGCGTTGACGTGTTCGACGAAGAACGACAGCAACGGGATGGTGCCCGCGAGTAGGGTGCCGACGGTGCGCAGGACCGGCCAGCGGACCTTGACCGCGAGGTCGGCGGTGACCAGCAGGTAGACGAAGTACACCCAGCCGTGCACGACCGCGATCCAGCTGGGGGTGGCCACGTGGAAGCCGTACTTGGCGATCATCTCACCGGTGAGCAGCAGCAACCAGAGGCCGGTGATCCAGGCCAGCGCCCGATAGCGCAGCAGCGCCGGACCGATCTTGGCGGCGTTCCCGGCCCGGGCCGGGGCAGCGGTGGTCTCGGTGGAATTCTCGCTGGTGGTCAACCGGCGCTCCTCTCGCGGGTGTGCAGGCCTGCCGTGCGGACCTGTTCTTCGATGTCGTCGGCGTGCAGCGCGGCGAGGTATCGGTTGTACTCGGCGAGCACGGGGTCCTCATCCCGGACGGCCTTCGGGCGCTCGGGCAGCAGTCCCGCCGGGAGTTCGGTCGGCGCGATCGGCTTCGCGGCGCGCCTGGCTGTGGGTGCATCGCGCCGCGAAGCCACGGCGGACTCGTTCTTTTCCTCTGGTGCGCCTGCCTCGCGTTCCAGCCGCACGAACCGGAAGTAGGCGAAGACGGCGAAACCCGCGAACAGGGGCCACTGCAGCGCGTAGCCGAGATTCTGTGCGGTGCCGGTCGCGGACTCGTACCGTTCCCACTGCCACCAGGCCAGTCCCAGGCAGCCCAGCGCGGCGACGATCACCAGCGCGATGAGGGCCGGGCGGTTGTGTGCCGAGCGGCGGGGTGAGGCGGACACGGCTTCTACGGTACCCGTTCTACTACGCGGGCCGTAGAACAAGGTACGCCGTCCGGCGCCTGCTGTGACCACGGTCATCGAGGCGACGACCGGTGCGGAGCGGACCGGCGCTCGGGGCGGTGTCGGATGCCGAGACGACGGCCGCATGCCCGCTGCCAGATGTGGCTTCCGATGTGGCAGCGGGCAGCTACAAATCACGCAGTCGTCACGAGTGGTGCCGCTCGCCGCCGTGTGGCAACGCGCATCGGGCGTCCGCTCCGGCGCGTGCCACCGAGCACGCGGCCGGACTCCGCCTGCGGTGGACTCGACGAGTCAGCCCGGGTCGACCGCAGGGGCCGCGCGCACGACGCGGACCCTTCCGGGCGCATCGACAGCCGGGCCCCCGGCGAACAGTTGCCCGCTGACTGCTCCGGTGTTGCTGCGCTCAGAACGAGTAGGTGACGCCGGTCTTGCGCTCCGACTCTGCCCACAGCCGCTGCCACAGGTCCTTGTTCTGCGACAGGCGGGTGGACGACGAGGGTTTCACCGGCCCCTGGCTGCCGAAGAGCCGGGTCGGGCCCCAGTAGGTCTCGGGATCGGCGTCCGGCATGGTGGCGGCGAACAACGTCGAGTGCGCGGCCTTGGCGGGCGAGTGCCCGATCAGGCGAATGAACGGCTTGGAGATGTGGTCGAGCGGGGTCTCGGTGTGCGCGAAGAGGTCGGTGGCCGAGACGCCGGGGTGCACCGCGTAGGAGCGCTTGCGGGAGCCGGATTCACGCAGCCTGCGCTGCAGTTCACGGGCGAACATCAGATTGCACAGCTTGGCCTGCGCATAGGCGAGATTGCGCTGGTAGCGGCGCTTTTCGTAGTCGAGGTCGTCGATCCAGAGCTTCGGCGTCTGCTTGTGCGCGATGCTGGAGAGGGTGACCACCCGATCGGTGATCCGGTCCAGCAGCAGGCCGGTGAGCGCGAAGTGCCCGAGGTGATTGACGCCCCACTGGGTCTCGAAGCCGTCTTTGGTTCGCGAGAACGGGATGTTCATCAGGCCGGCGTTGTTGACCAGGACGTCGAATTCGCCGCTGTCGTCGGCGAACTTGCGCACCGAGGACAGATCGGCCAGGTCCAGTTCCGCCACGCGGACATCGCCGTCGATGCCCGCGGCGACCTCTTTCGCCTTGACCGCGTTGCGGCAGGCCATGATCACGGTCGCGCCCTTGGACGCCAGGACTTTCGTGGTGACGGCGCCCAAGCCGCCGTTCGCGCCGGTGATGACAAAGGTGCGTCCCGTCTGGTCCGGGATCTCAGCTGGTTTCCACGCCATGCGCCAACCTTACTCTGGAGTAAGTTTCCGGGGAAGATATCGGCATTGATCGTCTCAGACGCAAGAGCTCGTGTCGCGGAACGCGCCCGCGACACGAGCTGTCGGCCGGGTCGTTCAGCGGCCGCTGCCGATGGGTTGCCCGAAGGCGGCCGCGAGTACGGTGCCCACCGTGTCGCTCCACACCTGCCAGGTGGCGGGGTCCAACGTCATCGAGCCGACATCGGTGATGGTGACGCCGCCGGCCACCGGCGCGCCCGCGAAGCGGTCCTTCAGCCACAGCAGCGCGCGCGGTGCCGCGATCGGGTCCAGGGTCAGGTGCTCGCTGAAGTGGTCGCGGATGTACTCGACCCGCGCGCCCGGGTCCTGGGCATAGGTTCCGACGAGCTCGTTGACCGGTCCGACCGGGATCAACCAGTCGGCATTGGCCTGGTACATCAGCATCGGCATGTCCGGCACGGCCTTGCCGAGCTTCGTCTTGTGCAGCACGTCGGCGACAGCGGGGTCGGTGAAGGGGTTCTTCGTCAGCATCCCGAGGTTGTCGGCGAACGGGAACAGCGCGGCCTGGTAGCTCGCGCAGAGTTGTTCCTTGCCCGCGATCATGAGCTTGCCCAGGCCGTTCGCGTTCTCGTCGAGGAATTTCCGCAGCTCGGGATATTCGCGCGAGACGCCGAGCGCGCCTGCGAAGATCAGCCCGGCGGAGAGATTGCCGTTGGCCATCCGCAATGCGGCCGACAGGTCGGCGGGGATGCCGCCCTCCGCGGTGCCGACCACGTTGAGTTCGGGTGCGTAGTCGCGCTTCAGTTCGGCGGCCCAGCCGGTGGCGATCGCGCCGCCGGAGTAGCCCATCATGCCGACCCTGGTCCCGGTCCCGGACAATTGCATCGGTGCGAAGTTCTCCGCGGCGCGAATGCCGTCGAGCGTGATCCGGCCCGCCAAAGGACCTGCGGCGTAAGCCGAGTCGGGCCCCTGGTGGTCGGGGATCACCGCGGCCCAGCCTTGGGCCAGTGCGGCCTGCACCTCGAGGAACTGGGCCGCCACCAGGGCGGAGCCGGTCAAGGTCGCGGGGATGGAACCCATCTGGAGTTGATACGACGGCATGCAGTAGTTGCCGGTCGAGTCTTCGGCGATCTGGTAGGAGAACAGCGGCCGGTCGGCGACGTAGCCGCGCGGCTTGATCACCGTGGCCACGGCGGGGATGGCCTCGCCGCGGGAGTTGGTGGAGCGGTAGGACAACTGCCAGGCGTCCACGTTCACCGGGAGCAGCGACAGGTTCGCCAGATTCACCTGGCGTGCGGCGATGATCTGGCCGGGGGACAAGTCGGTGTAGGTCTGCGCGGGCGGGCGATAGAACGCCGGGTCGAAGCCCGGCGGCAGCGGCGGAAGGGGGAACGGCAGTGCGGGCTGGACCATCGGATCGTCCGGCGCGGGCTCGGCGGCTGCCGAGGCGGGGAGGAAGGGCAGTCCCACCGCCACCACGGCGAGCGCCGCGAGCAGCTTCGGTGCGTGCTTGCGGGAAATGACCACGCGAGAACCTCTTCGTTCTATGAGCAACATTTGTGAGCCCCATCGGTTTCAGACTGGACCCGAGTATGCGGCGTCATGACCCGGATCACAAGTACGAATCGGGCGGCGGCCCAGGCATGCGAGGTAGTTCGTGGTCGCCGGGATTTCGCTACGGTGAGAGATATGACGGCGACAGTGGGCAGGCAATACGGCGGGCGTGCCGTCGTGGAGCGGAAAGCCGAGCGGCGTCAGCGGTTCCTCGACGCGGCCACCCGGATCTTCGCCGAGCGCGGTTACGCCGATTGCTCGCTGGCCGACGTGTGCGCCGCCGCGGGTCTGTCCAAGCGTCAGTTCTACGAGGAGTTCCAGACAAGGGAGGACGTTCTGGTCGCCGCGTACGACCGGATCCAGGACGAGGCGGCCGCGGCCGTGGTCGCGCGGATGGACGCGCTCGACCCGCGGTTCGACCTGCGCGCCGCGATGACCGCCGTGGTGACCGCTTATCTCGAGTCGATCGGCGCCGATCCCTACCGCGCCAAGGTCGCCTTCATCGAAGTGGTGGGCGTGAGCGAACGGATGGAGCGGCACCGCCGCGAACGCAGGCACGCGTGGGCTTCCGTGCTGGAAACCCACGTGGTTCCGGTGGTTGCTCCCGGTTCGCGGGTGCGCGGCACGCCGGGGTGGGGGGCGAGCGCCTTGATCGGCGCGATCAACGGGCTGGCGCACGAGTGGGTGCTCGCCGACCCGCGTCCGTCGGTGGCCGAACTCGTCGATCTGCTCGTGCCCATCGCGATGTCGCTCATCGAGCGGCCGGAGGAAGCGCCGGAGCGCGAACCCGGCTGATTCGCTGCCGTGTCGCTGGATATCCATCGACGCGGCAAAAGCCCATACTGGGCTGATGGCCGGTTCGGTTGCTGTCGCCGCGGACCCTGTTGCCCCGATGGGCAGGGCCAAGACCAACATCGTATTCGGCACCATCGTGCTCGGCATGCTCATGGCGGCGCTGGACCAGACCATCGTGTCCACCGCGCTGCCCACCATCGTCGCCGACCTCGGCGGGGCGGGGCACATGGCGTGGGTGGTCACCTCGTACCTGCTCGCCGAGGCGGTGGCGACCGCCCTCGCCGGAAAGCTCGGCGATCTGTTCGGCCGCAAGCTGGTGTTCCAGATCAGTGCGGTGATCTTCATCGTCGGCTCGATGGTCGCAGGCCTGGCGAACGGCATGCTGGTGCTGGTCCTCGCCCGCGGGATCCAGGGCTTCGGCGCGGGCGGACTGATGGTCACGTCGATGGCGCTGATCGCCGACATCATCCCGTTGCGGCAGCGGGGTAAGTACCAGGGCGCGCTGGGTGCGGTATTCGGCGTGACCACGGTGATCGGTCCGACGCTGGGCGGCCTGTTCACCGACCACGCCAGCTGGCGCTGGTGCTTCTACGTCAACGTGCCGGTCGCGGTGGTGATGATCGCGTTGGCGGCCCGCACCATCCCACGGGTGCGCGCGGCGGCCAGGCCGATCATCGATTACCTCGGCATCGGCTTGGTGGCGCTGGGCGTCTCCTGCCTGATCCTCGGCCTGGAATGGGGCGGGCAGCAGTACGCGTGGGGCTCGCCGACGATCATCGGCCTGTTCGCCGCGGCGGCTTTCCTGCTCGTCACGTTCGTCGGGGTCGAGTTGCGCGCAGCGGAACCGATGCTGCCGATGGGGTTGTTCCGCAGCCGGGTGTTCACGGTGTGCTCGATCCTCAGTTTCATCGTCGGCTTCGCCATGCTCGGCTCGATGACCTACCTGCCCGCGTATCTGCAATACGTCGACGGTGTTTCGGCCACCATGTCGGGTGTTCGCACGCTGCCGCTGGTGGTGGGCCTGTTCACCACCTCGATCCTTTCCGGGCAGGTGGTCGGCAAGACCGGCCGCTACCGGTACTTCCCGATCGCGGGCACGTTGGTCATGGCGCTCGGCCTGTACTTGATGTCGACGATGGGCCGGACCACCGGCACATTGCTGGAGTCGCTGTACATGCTGATCCTCGGCCTGGGTATCGGACTGGCGATGCAGGTGCTCACCATCGTCGTGCAGAACACCGTGCCCTACGCCCAGCTGGGTACCGCGACCTCCGGTGTCACGTTCTTCCGCACGCTCGGCAGCGCCTTCGGGACGGCCATCTTCGGCACGCTCTACAGCAACCAGATCGGCCCCAACCTCGCCGCCGCGCTGGCTCAGGTGCGCGTGGTGCCACCCGGGGTCGCGGCGGACCCGCAGGCGTTGCGCGCGTTGCCCGCCGAACAGTCGGCGCCGATCATCGATGCGTACGCGGACTCGATCGATTACGTGTTCTTCTGGGTCGTTCCGATCGTGCTGGCCGGATTCGTGGTCGCGTGGTTCCTGCCCGAGGTGCCGCTGCGTGACAGCGCGCGGGCGGGGGCGGGCGATGTGGGCGAGGGGTTCTCGGTGCCCGACTCGCCCGATCGGCTGGTGCAACTGGAACGCGCCATCGCGGGCACCATGCACCGAGCGGGGGCGGAGGATCCGATCGGCGCGCGCATCCTCGCCGACGCGGACAGCCACCTCACACGCGGTGAGGCATGGGCGCTCGGCCAGGTGTATCTGCGCGACCGGGTGCGCGGTGACGCCACGCTGGCCGGAATCGCCTGGGCGCACCGCGTGCCCCAGGAGGTGATCGAGCCGATCTACGACCAGGTCGGCGCGGAGGGCTATCTGACGCGAGAGGGTAAACGCTTGCGGCTCACCGATTCCGGTGCGGCCGAGATGGATCGGATCAAGGCGGCCTGGCGGCGCTGGCTCGACACCAGGCTCGATGACTGGAACGAGGCCGACCCGGCCGATCGCGCACTGCTGGATCAGGCGCTGACGAACATCGCCACGAAGTTGCTGGAGGACCACGCGCGCGAGCAGGAAACGGTACCCGCCTGACCGCTCTTGCGGTCGATTACTCGTAGACGTATATTCGTAGACGAGTAAGGAGGAGGTGCCGCGATGAAGAAACGCAAGGTCGACAACCTGCTGGCGCTCGCGGTGCTGTCCGTGATCGTCGAGCGCCCGATGCACCGCTACGAAATCGCCCAGACCCTGCGTGACCGGGGCAAGGACCACGACATGGCGATCAAATGGGGTTCGCTCTACACGGTCGTGCAGAACATGGCCAAGGTCGGGTTCCTCGAGGTCGTCGGCAGTGAACGGGCGGGCGCCCGTCCCGAGCGAGTCATCTATCGGATCACCGACGAGGGTCGCGCCGAGATGGCCGATTGGACCAGGGAACTGCTGTCGACTCCGGAACCGGAACCGCACCGGTTCGTCGCGGGGCTGTCGATTCTCGCGGTGCTTCCGCCCGCCGAGGTGGTCGAACTGCTCGCCACCCGCCTCGAAGCGCTGGATCGAACCATCGAGACCGTACGTCGTGAACTCGGCGAACTCGCCGGCGCGTTGCCGCGACTGTTCATCGTCGAGTCCGAGTTCGGACTGGCGATGCTCGAAGCCGAGGCGGCGTGGACGCGCTCGCTGCGCGCGGAACTGACCGAGGGCACCTTCCCCGGACTGGCGCAATGGCGCGAGTGGCACGAGCGCGGCGCGCTGCCGTCGGAGGTCGCCGAAATGGTGGAGAGGGGGATGGCCGAGGACTAGCCGAGAAACCGGACCCGGCGAAGGTGCGGCAACACCGCCGCCGGGCCCGATCGAACAGTCTCGAACCGCGCCCGCGAACGCGCACCCGGCTACAAGGCTGGCAACCACAGGATAACCGGGTGGGTGGCGCGTGTGTCGGTCCGGGAACCGAAACCCGTATCGCACGAATCCTGGAGACACCCATGTCCACAACACGTACCGCCCTGGTGATCGGTGGCGGCATCGCCGGCCCCGTCGTCGCGACGGCCCTGCGCAAAGCGGGCATCGACGCCCGCGTCTACGAGGCCTATCCCGGCCCTTCCTATGGCATCGGCAGCGGACTCGCGCTCGCGCCGAACGGCGTCGCCGCGCTCGACATCATCGGGGCGGGCGACCCGGTCCGCGCCATCGCGCTTCCGGTCCGCAACATGAACATGTCCGTCGGCGCGAAGGTGCTGGCCATGCCCGGCATCCCCGATATGCCGCCGCTGCAACTGGTCGATCGCAGCGAGCTGCACCAAACGCTGCACCGGCACGCGGTGGCGGCGGGCGTTCCGTTCGAGTACGACAAGCGACTGGTCGATGTGCGCGAGGACGTGTCTGGCATCACCGCCCAGTTCGCCGATGGCAGCACAGCCACCGCCGACGTGCTGATCGGCGCGGACGGCATCCGCTCGCGGGTGCGCACGCTGATCGACCCGAAGGCGCCCGGCCCCGACTACACCGGCATGCTCGGCTTCGGCGCGACCACCGAGTGCGACGCCGACATCCCCCCGGACACCATGACCTTCGCGTTCGGCAAGCGGGCCTACTACCTGTACTGGCCGCTCGGGGACGGGCGGGTGGCATGGGGAGCGAACCTGCCGCACAAGGAGTATCTGTCGCTCACCGCGGCGCGGGCGGTGCCGAGCGCGCACTGGTTGCGCATCTTGCGCGAGGTCTACGGCGACGACACCCCTGGCGGCGAGCTCGCTCGGCGCACCACCGAGGAGCAGTTGGAGGTGGTCGGCGCGCTGCACATCATGCCGCCGGTGCCGCACTGGTATCGCGGGCGGATGGTGCTGGTCGGCGATGCGGTGCACGCTCCGTCCAACAGTTCCGGTCAGGGCGCGTCGCTGGCGATCGAGAGCGCCGTGCAGTTGGCCCGCTGCTTGCGTGATCTGCCCGCTCCGGAGGCGTTCGCGGTGTACGAGCGCTTGCGGCGCGAGCGGGTGGAAGGCGTCGCGGCGCGCGCGGCGAAGATCAATCACAGCAAGACGCCGGGGCCGGTGGGACGCAAGGTCATGCAGTTGCTCATGCCGGTCATGGCCAAGACCGTGATGAAACCGGAGAAGACCATGGGACCGGAGCAGCGCTACCGGATCGACTGGGACGCTCCCGCCGAGCACGAGTTCGCGTCGGTCTGAGTCGGCTGGAGGTCCCTCGGGTCCGAGCGACCCGGGGGACCTCCAGTGCGGCTATCGGCGGCAGAATAGAGTTGCGTGGTGAGCGATAGGGATTCCGATGGAAATCTGGATCTGAACCAGTTGCGCACCTTCCTGGCCGTGCACCGGGCCGGTTCGATCACAGCCGGGGCGCGGCTGGTCGGCTTGTCCCAGCCGACCGTGACCGGCCAATTGCAGGCGTTGGAAAAGCGGCTCGGCGCGCGACTGTTCGACCGATTGCCGCGCGGCGTCGCGCCGACCGCGGCGGCGACCGAGCTGGCGGCGCGCATCGCCGCGCCGCTGGACGCGCTGGACACCGTGGCGGGTCCGGTCCACCGGGCCGAACCCGCGCCACAGCCCGCCGTTCGTCTCGCCGGACCCGCCGAGTTCCTCGCGGTGCACGGGCTCCCCGCGCTGGCGCCGCTGGTCGAGCGAGGGGTCCGACTGGCGGTCCACGCGGGGCTGACCGACGACTTGCTCGGCGGGCTGCGGGCCGGGCACTTCGACCTGGTGGTGTCGACGGTCCGGCCCAGAGGCCGGACGGTGGTCGCCGAACCGCTGGGTGACGAGGAGTTCGTGCTCGTCGCCGGGCCGCAGGTCGCCGCACGCGTCGACGGCGACCTGTTGCGGACCAAGGGCCCGGTCGCGTTGTCCGATGTTCCGCTGGTCAGTTACGCCCCGGATCTGCCGATCCTGCGCCGGTATTGGCGGCACGTCTTCGGCGTCCGGCTTGCCGCCGAGGCCGCGGTGGTCGTCGCCGACCTGCGCGCGGTCGCCGCGGCGGTCGCGGCGGGCGCGGGGATCAGTGTGCTGCCGCGATATCTCTGTGCCGCCGAACTGGATTCGGGATCGCTCGTCGCGCTGTTGGAACCGGAGGACCCGCCGATCAACACGGCATTCCTGGTGCGCCGCCCCGGACCCGCTGTCCGCCCGCACGTCGAGCTGGTCCGTCAGCGGCTGACCGCCGCGGCGCTGCACTGGTGAGTGCGGGCCCGCTCAGTATCGCGCCGCGCGGTCGCGCAGAATTCGCGCGGTCTGCTCGTCGCCGGGCAGGAACGCCTCCAATTGCAACTCGGCGAGCGTGACGTCCACCGCGGTGGCGAAGGAGGTGAGCGTGGTGATCAAACGCAATTCCCCTTCGGCGCAGCGCAGGCGCAGCGGCACCGCGAAACCGAGATGGTCCGGTCCCGGCTCGGCCTGGGGCAGATACGTCTCCAGCTCGGCGATCAGCTCGTCCAAGGCGGGATCGGGGCTGCGGGCCATCCGGTTGCGCAGCGCCTCGGTGACGTGCCGTCCCCATTCCGGCAGGTTGAGCACGCGGGCGGCCAAGCCGTCCGGGTGTAGCGCGAGCCGCAGCACGTTGACCGGCGGCTCCAGCAGCCACGGCGCGGCGCCCTCGGTGAGCACCTCGAAGGCCGAGTTGGCGGCGAGCAGGACGCCGTGCGGCCGGACCACCAGCGCCGGGTAGGGCAGGTGGCCGTCCAGGATCGCCCGCAACGCCTCCAGCATCGGCGCCAATTCCGCGGTATCGAGCGCCGATTCGGGGAAGACCGGCGCGTAACCCGCGGCGAGCAGCAGTCCGTTGCGCTCACGCAGTGACAGCTCCAGTGATTCGGCCAGCCGCACCACCATCGTGCGTCCGGGGCGTGAGCGGCCCTGTTCCAGGAAGCTGAGATGACGCTGCGTGGTGTCGGCGCGGATCGCGAGATCCAGCTGGCTGACCCGTCGCAGCGTGCGCCAATGCTTGAGCTGCCGGGCGAACCCGGTGGACTCGGCCGCCGTCGTCATGGCAGCAGTATCGGGCGTCGGGCGGCGGCTTCGCCATACCTTGCGGGGAATCGCACAGGCTCCGAACGACGGCAAGACTCCGTCCCATGAGCAATCAACTCGATGCACAGGAACTGTCCCGATTCGCCGATCGCTACATCGCGCTGTGGAACGAATCCGACGCGGAGGCCAGGCACAAACTGATCCGGGAACTGTGGTCCGAGGACGGCGCCCAGGTACTGGTGGATCCGCCGCAGGAGATGCGGGAGGCGCTTGCCCGACTGTCCTTCCCGATCCCGACCGTGGAGATCCGCGGCTACGAAGCGCTGGACCGGCGCGTGGATCGCGCCTACGAGGAATTCGTCGCCCCTGGTGAGCACGTGTTCGTACCCCAGGGGCAGGCGGTTCGTCTGTCACTGAACCTGATCGGCCTGACCTGGCACATGGTGACGAAGACCGACGGGGCGGTCGTCGGCGGCGGATACGACGTCATCGCGCTCGACGACGCGGGCCGGATCCGCTGGGACCACCAGTACATCGGTGTCGCGTGATGCGGGCCGTCGCCTATCATCTCGACCCCGCGCGCGGGGCGGACGCGCTGACCGTCGCGCCGCAAGAGATGCCAGAGCCAGGGCCACGCCAAGTGGTGATCCAGATGCTGGCGGCGTCACTGAATCGTCGCGATCTCATGTTGCTGGACGGAACGTATCCGCTGCCCGCGACCCCGGGCGTCGTCCCGCTCAGCGACGGTGTCGGCGCGGTGATCGCCGTGGGCGAGGAAGTGACGCGCGCCGCGCTGGGCGACCGGGTGACCGCCTCCTACTTCGTCCGCTGGATCGACGGGCCACAGCGCCAAGCGCACGTGGTCGAGCAGTACGGCGCCACCTATCCCGGCATGCTCGCCACGTACGCGGTGCTGGAAGAGGATTCGGTGGTGCACGTGCCCGACCATCTCACCGACGTGGAGGCCGCCACGCTGACCTGCGCCGGAGTGGTGGCGTGGGCGGCGCTGACCACGCCGCTGCCGGTGCTGCCCGGCGAGACCGTCTTGACCGTCGGCAGTGGATCGGTGGGCCTTTTCGGTGTGCAGCACGCGAAAATGCTGGGCGCTTATGTCATCTCGGTGACCTCGAGCGCGCGAAAGGCCGAGCGGCTGCGCGCGCTGGGAGCCGACGAGGTGATCGATCGGAGCCGGACGCCGGACTGGGAGCTGGCCGTGCTGGACCGCACCGGAGGCGACGGTGTGGAACACATCCTCGACGCGGTGGGCATGCCGACCCTGGCGAAATCCGTGCGGTCGGGCGGATACAACGCGCGGATCACGATGATCGGCGCGTTGCCCGCCACCGACGCGCCCGTAGGCAACCCGTTCGGGACGTCGTATCTGTCGATTCGCCGCATCGCGGTGGGCAGCCGGACGCAGTTCGAGGCGATGAACCGAGCGATCACCGCCCACGGGATGCGTCCCGTCATCGACCGCGTGTTCGCGTTCGAGGAAGCCGAAGCGGCCTACCGGTATTTCCGCACCGGAGACCCCTTCGGGAAGGTGGTGATCGAGTTCCCCTAGGACTCAGGGGCAGGCGGTGAGAATCCGCGTCATGGCGTCCTTTTCGGCCGCGGTGACCCAGAGTTGGTAGGCCGTCTTCACCTGGATCTGCCTGGTCACGTAGGCGCAGTGGTAACCCTTGTTCGGCGGCAGCCAATCGGCCGCGTCGGAGTCGCTCTTGGACTGGTTGGTCGGACCGTCCACGGCCTGCAGGTTCAGCGGGTCGTTGGCCAGGTCGCGGCGGCGTTCGGCGGAAAGCTTCTGTGCGCCTTTCTGCCACGCGTCCGAGAGCGCGACGACATGGTCGATCTGCACGTCGTCGGAGGACTTCGTGCCGCGCTTGAAGTCGATGGTCTTTCCGGTGTAGAAGTCGGCGAGCGTTCCGGTCGCGACGATGCACTTGCCCGACTTGAACGTCACGTCGGTCATGTCGCGCTGGAGGATGTCGTTGCGGGTGTCGCAGCCGTTGTTGCCGCCGGGCACCGAGACGTTGTCGGACCAGGGCGGCCCGAATTCGTCACGGCTGTATCCGGTCTTGGGCGCACGGTCGGCCACGCGCAGCGCGTTCAACAGCGCGAGCGCGTCGCGCGAGGGAATCGGGGCGGGCGCGTCGGCGCAGGCCCGTCCGCCGGAACCGCAGCCCGACGCGGTCGACTGGCCGGGCGGAACGGTTGTGCAGGAGACCAGTCCGATGGAAGTCGCCACCATGATGCCGATCAGAGCCAGCCGTTGCACTGTGGACTTCATCGAACTTCCTAACGCCGAATCCACTTGAAACTGTAACCGGCGAAAAGGTATCCAGTGACCGGCTTCGCGCAACCGATCGGCGCGTATGAGATTCGGCACAGCTGGCCGGTAACGGGCCGTGCGCCAGAGCTGCCGAGCCGGAGAACGGGGCCGCCCCCGAATCGCCGTGCCGGCGCCGATTCGGGGGCGGTGATCACGAGGAGGCCGGTGGAGCCGCGCGGTTGTGCGGATGGTTGTCCACTCCGAAGCCCGCACTGGGACGACACCACGGGGCTGATGAGGGGGAGGTCCCGAGGTGTCGAGCCGCGCCTGCTCCGGACTCACTCGTGATGATCAGGGGTGATCGATGTCCGGCGGGCGCCGGTGACCAGGGAAGCCGCTCTCCGGTTGCAGCACGCATCCGCTCCGTCTCGATCACGCTTTGTTCTACGTATCAAGACAGTAGATAGATGCCGCGCGAATTGGCAAGTTCGTTCGCACGGTTCGAAAAGTTTCTCAGCCGATCTTCAGTTTCGGCCACACATCTACTGCATGAGTACGGATGTATCCGAGAGTTGCCGCCCTCGCGACGACCGGTTCGACGGGCTGTGACGATGCTCACTTCACATCCGGTCACAGGCGGTGTGATTCCTGTGTCCAAACGGGTGCAGGCGAAAAGCCGGACCCGAAAGGACCACATCATGCCCACCGTCGACGTCATCGACTCGTTCATCAACTACCGCGATACCGGTGCGGGAGAGATCCCCGTCGTGTTCCTGCACGGCAATCCGACCTCCTCGCATCTGTGGCGCAACGTCATTCCGCACGTGGGCGACCGGACCCGGGTGCTGGCGCCGGACCTGATCGGCATGGGGGAGTCGGGCAAGCCGGACAGCGCCTACCGTTTCACCGATCACGCCGCCTACCTCGACGCCTGGTTCGACGCGCTCGGGCTGGACCGAGTGGTGCTGGTCGGACACGACTGGGGCGGCGCGCTGGGCATGGACTGGGCCGCGCGGCATCCCGGCCGCGTGCGCGGGATCGCGCTGATCGAAACGTTCCTGCGGCCGATGCGCTTCGACGAGCTGCCTCCGCTCGGCGCCGAGCTGTTCCGGAAGTTCCGCTCCGCGGAAGGGGAGCGGATGATCCTGGAGGAGAACATCTTCATCGAGTTCAACCTGCCGAAGGGCGTCGCCGACCTGTCGCCCGAGGACCACGACGTGTACCGGGCGCCGTATCCGACCCCGGCCTCGCGCAAGCCGCTGCTGGTGTGGCCGCGGGAGTTCCCGCTGGACGGCGAGCCCGCCGACGTGGTCGCCCTGGTGCGGAACTACGACGATTGGGCGGCCGCTACGCCCGAGGTGCCCAAGTTGCTGATGGCGTTGGAGAACGGCGTCGGGCTGGGATCGGCGGAGGCGATCGACTGGGCCGCGAGCACCTTCGCGAGCGCCGAGGTCGTCGCGATCCCTCCGGCGGGCCACCACGCGCCGGAGGATCGGCCGGACGAGATCGGCCGGGCGGTCGCGCAGTGGCTCGATCGGCACGCCTTGGTCGGTGCCGCCGCTCGCGCGTGATCTCGGCCGCGCTGTGACCCGGCAGTGCTTGCGCCGACCGCGGCGCGGGCCGAATGATGGCCGGATGAGCACGGAGCACGAGCGGGTGGCAGCGGACGAGAAGGCCATGGTCGCCCGCGCGGTCGCGGGCGACCGGGACGCCGTCGCCGAGGTGGTGCGCCTGTTGCAGGACCCGCTGTACCGGCTGGCGCTGCGCATGGTCTGGCGGCCCGCGGAGGCCGAGGACGCGACGCAGGAGATCATGGTGCGCGTCCTCGATCATCTGCACACCTGGCGCGGCGAGGCGAAGCTGCTCACCTGGGCCTACCGCATCGGCGTCAACCACCTGCTGAATCTGCGGCGGCAGACCCCGCAGGAGGCCGCGGAACTGAGCTTGGACGCCTACCGGGACGGACTGGCCGACGGTCTGTCGGAGGCGGACTATCGCGGACCGGAAGCGGTGCTTCTAACTGCCGAGGTGCGGCTCACCTGTAGTCAAGGCATGTTGCAATGCCTGGCCCGGGACGAACGGATCGCGTTCGTGCTCGGCGACGTGTTCGAGCTGAACTCCACCGAGGCCGCCTGGATCCTCGACATCACCCCCGCCGCCTATCGAAAGCGGTTGGAGCGTGCCAAGAAACGGCTCGGGAACTTCCTGAACTCGACCTGTGGCCTGGTCGACCCGGCGGCGTTCTGCCGCTGCTCACGCCGCGTGGACAAAGCTCTGGCGCTGGGACGGGTCGACCGGAGCCGTCCGGTGTACGCGCGCCATCCGGTCAGCGCGGGCGGGCGCACCGCGGCCGAGGCCGAACGGCAGATGATCCGGCTGCACGACGCGGCGTCGGTGCTGCGCGCGCATCCCGACTACGCCGCGCCGCAGGCGAAGATGGACGCGATCGCGGGGCTGCTCGGTTCGGGGCGTTTCCCCATGCTCGAGGAGACGTGAACCCGCCGCGTCGGAGATCAGCCCGGTGCTTCCGCGTCGGGTGAACCGGTGCCGGGCGGGGTTCCTCGTAGTTCCGTTGCCAGGCGTGTGATCTGCGCGGGGCCGACCCGGCAGCAGCCGCCGATGATCCGTGCGCCTCGGGCGAACCAGTCCCTGGCTTGCCCTGCGGTGAACCGGGTGGGGCCGGTCCAACGGCGGCGCGCCGCATCCCAGTCCTCACCGCTGTTCGGGTAGGCGACCACGGGCTTGCCGGTTCCCGCGGCGAGTTCGACCGCGGCGGCGACATCGGCGGGCGGGCAGCAGTTTACGCCGATCGCGACGATCGAGTCCGAGCCCGCGGCCACCGCGAAGGCGTCGGTGAGCGGTTGCCCGGCTCTGGTGCGCGCGCCGTCGACGGTGTAGCTCAGCCATGCGGGCACGCCGAGGTCGTTCACCAGGTCGACCAGCGCTTCGGCTTCGTCGACGTCGGGAACGGTCTCCAGGGCCAGCAGGTCGGCGCCCGCCTCCGCGAGCACCTCCATGCGCGGTCGGTGCCAGGCCCGCAGTTCGGCCACGGTGCGCCCGTAGCGGCCACGGTATTCCGATCCGTCCGCCAGCGCGGCGCCGTAGGGGCCGACCGAGGCGGCGACCCAGCGCCGCCGATCAGCGGCCTCGGCGTCGCACGCCGCGCGGGCCAGCGCCACGCCGCGTCGCCACAGCTCCACCGTCTGCGCCCTGGTCAGCCCGCGCGCGGCGAAGCCATCGAAAGAAGCCTGGTAGGTGGCGGTGGTCGCGATGTCGGCGCCCGCCCGGAAATAGGCTTCGTGCACGGACCGGATCGCGGCGGGATCGTCCACGAGCAGACGGGCCGACCACAACGCGTCGGAAAGGTCGTGGCCGCGCGCCTCCAGCTCGGTGGCCAGTCCACCGTCCGAGATCAGTGCCCCCGCCGAAGGGTCGAACAGCACGGCTCCACTGTAGGACGCGGATTCACTCGTCGTCGGTGGGCTGGGCGGTCGGGGGTACCCCGGTGTCGAGGAAACGGATGAGCCGCTCGATGCGCGCGGTGTGGTCGGCACAGCGCTCCAAGTGGTGTCCCAGCAGCGCGTTGTCGATCGCGACTTCGGTGGACGGCTGGGACGCGGGGTCGCGCAGCGCGGAATGCAGTTGCCGGTGCAGCGTTTCCATCGAATGGTCCGCGGGCGTCTCCTCCTCCGGCAGCGGATGCCGACCGGCGACCGCTCGCCCGGCCAAAGCCGTACGCTCGGCCGCCAGCTTGCCCATCGCGGCGAGGATGTCCAGGATGGGTTGCTCGGCTGCGTGTCCGGGGTGACTCTGGTACACCTTGTCGGCGACCCGGCTGGCGAGCCAGCCGATGCGGGACAGCTCACCGGCGATCTGGATCGCGGTCACCACGTGCCGCAGGTCGCGGGCCACCGGAGCCTGTAGCGCCAGTAACACCACGGTGCGCGCCTCGCATGCGCCGTACATCTTCTGCAACTGCTCGTCGAGCGCGAAGACCTCGTATGTCGCGGTGAGGTCGGCGTCGACGAGCGCGTCGGTGACACGCTCGACGGCGTCGTGGGCCAGCGTGCACATCAGCGTCAGATCATTGGTCAACGCGATGAGCTCGGCAGTGAACTGGGTGCGCACCGCCAAATTCTCACCTATCGACCGGGGCGGGGTCGATTCCTTGTCGGATGTTCTTCGGTAACGACATCGCCTCGACATGCCGTCGCGGACGCGAACGCTGGACCACGCGCGATCGCTTCGCCAGCAGGACAACGGGAAAACACAGTTCAGGCAGTGCTTTTCGCGGCCGGAACACGCTATGGCGGATCGGACGCAGCGGCGCGCGCGACGGCGGGCGGCACTCGCGCACGCATGTCGGCCGGGGCAGCGGAGGAGATGCATTGCCCGATCGGAGATCTATGGCGCGCATCACATTGCGCAGTTGCGGCGCATGGCGACTCGCGTGGTTGCTCGCCGCGTGCCCTGTTCGGCTCCGTGCGGCGGCGTGGCCGGTCGATACTGCGCGGCGCGATGGGCGGGCGTTTGCGTCCCGGTTCCTGTGGCTGCCGCGGTCCGCCGCGTGCGGGTCTGTGCCCTGGTCAACGCCCGAATCGCACACGCGGCGAAGCCAGCCGACGGGTGCGCCCGGTGTTACGGTCGCGGCATGCCGAACTTGCGCGATATCCAGCATCGTGTGGTGACGACGTTCCAGCGCCGACTGGGCAATCCGATCCTCAGTACGCTGCCCGGGCAGACTCTTTTGGAGACCACCGGCCGGGTGAGCGGTCAGCCGCGGATCACTCCGATCGGCGGACGAAAGATCGGCCGGGAATTCTGGCTGGTCTCCGAGTTCGGCGAGCGATCCCAGTATGTGCGGAACATCAAGGCGGACAATCGAGTCCGGCTGCGGCTGCACGGCCGCTGGCACGCGGGCACCGCCCACCTGCTGCCCGACGACGACCCGCGTGCCCGGTTGGCGGCCCTGCCGCGCGCCAACAGCGCGGCCGTCCGGTTGGTCGGCACCGACCTGCTCACGCTGCGCATCGATCTGGACGACTGAGCCCGCGGCAGGGTGGGGGCGTTGGTCGCCTGATCTGGATGCGGGCGATTTGCTGGGACCATGGTGGGCATGATCCGTCTGTTCATCGCCCGTTGGACCGTGCTCGTACCATCGCTCGCCGTTGTCGCCCTCGCGGTCACCTGGGGCCGAAGTCTGCCCGGTGTCGCGGTGACAGTTGTGGTGGTGGCGTTGATCGGGGCGGTGCTCTCGGCGGTTCATCACGCGGAGGTGGTGGCGCGCCGGGTCGGTGAGCCGTTCGGCTCGCTGGTGCTGGCCGTCGCGGTGACCGTGATCGAGGTCGCGCTCATTCTCACGCTGATGACCCAGGGCGGTGACAAGACCGCGACCTTGGCTCGCGACACGGTCTTCGCCGCGGCGATGATCACCTGCAACGGCATCCTCGGTCTCTGCCTGCTGGTGGGGGCGTTGCGCAGGCGCGTGGCGGTGTTCAACGCCGAAGGCACCGGCGCGGCGCTGGCCACCGTCGCGACGCTGGCCACGCTCAGCCTCGTGTTGCCGACCTTCACCACGAGCAAACCCGGCCCGGAGTTCTCGCCCGCGCAGCTGGCCTTCGCCGCGGTGGCCTCGCTCGCGCTGTACGGCTTGTTCGTGATGGTGCAGACCGTGCGTCATCCGGACGACTTCCTGCCGGTGGAGGCGGACGGCGTCGTCGCCGAGGACGACGAGCGCGTCGAGCCGCCCACCGTGCGCGACGCCGTCACCAGCCTCGGTCTGCTGCTGGTCGCCCTGGTCTGCGTGGTGGGGTTGGCGAAGGTGGTCTCGCCCGCCGTGGAATCGGCGGTCCAGTCGGCTGGTCTGCCGCAATCGGCGGTCGGCGTGGTGATCGCGTTGCTGGTGCTGCTGCCCGAGACGATCGCCGCGGTGCGGGCCGCGCGCCGCGACCAGGTGCAGATCGGTCTCAATCTGGCGCTGGGTTCGGCCATGGCGAGCATCGGCCTCACCATTCCGGCGATCGCCGTGGCCAGCATCTGGCTGGAGGGCCCCTTGGTGCTCGGCTTGGGGGCGACGCAGATGGTGCTGCTGGCGCTGACCGTCGTGGTCGGTGGGTTGACGATCGTTCCTGGGCGGGCGACGCTGCTGCAGGGCGGCGTCCACCTGGCGGTGTTCGCCGCCTTCGTCGGCCTCGCCGCCAGCCCTTAGCGGACGGCTCGGACGAGCGCCTCGACGCGGGCAGCGCCGAATTGGTCCGGCGCCAGCGGTGCGAACACGGGAGGACGCCGGACAGGCGACACCCCGCCTTCGGTGGCCGCGAGCCGCGCGCTCAGTGTGGGTGCTGAGCCGCGTACCTGGCTCGTTCCAGCGCTCGGCGCTGCGCGCGCTGCGGATTCTCCAGATCCGCGGGCAAGCCGTGCTTCGCGAGCCGATGCGCGCGGTTCATCGGCATGAAAGCGATCGTGTAGAACAGGGCAAGCAGCAGCGCCAGCAGGACCATCGCGCCGCGCAGCCACAGCTCGCCGGGGAAGAGCAGGAACACCGCGAACAGCGGTGTGAACGGCACCATTCCGCGCAGCACGTGCCGGGTGGCGGCGAACCTGCCGGTCAGGTCGTCGCGCACCCACTCACGCATCGAATCGGGCAGGCGGCGGCCGAAGGCGTAGCCGATCCACTGGATCGGACCTGGCCGTCGTTGCTGTCGGGTCATGACCGGGCTCCTGGGTTCGGGGACGGGGCGTGGGGCTCGGCGAGCACCGACCGGCGGGCCGCCTCGTTCACCCGGGTGAGGACATCGCGCAACTGCTCGAGGTCGGCCAGGGTCACGCCGAGGCGTTGGACGACGGCGGGCGGTATCCGCTCGGCCTTCGCGCGCAGTTCGGCTCCGGCCGGGGTCAGGTTCACCACGAGGTTGCGCTCGTCTCTGCTGTCGCGTTCGCGACTGATCAGCTCGGCGGCTTCGAGGCGTTTGAGCAGCGGGGACAGTGTGGGGGAGTCGAGCTGGATGGCCTCGGCGATCGCTTTCACCGACATCGGCGCCTCGCCCCAGAGCGCCAGCATCACCAGATACTGCGGGTGGGTGAGCCCGAGCGGTTCGAGCAGCGGACGGTAGACGGCCAGCACCGCGCGATTGGCCACGGCCAGCGCGAAGCACACCTGCCGGTCCAGGCGCAGCGGATCCTCGATCTCGGTCTCCATCGGTCCTCCTTGTCTTCCCCTAAATTAGCGCATGAATAGTTAGTGCGTTAATCAATGTGGGCGACATCTCGCCGCGAGATACCGGCTTCGGGGCCGTCGCTGGATACCGTGAATCCATGCACCACGACGCGGGTCCGCTACGCATCGAGGAACTCGACGCAGTTCGTGGCTTCGCGCTGTGCGGCATGCTGGTGGTGAACATCTGGCGGATCACCGACATCGCGGCGACGGACGAATCGGGCGTGGTGCTCCCGATCCGGCACACGCTGTCGGTGGTGTTCGAGGGACGGTTCTTCCCGATCTTCTCGTTCCTGTTCGGAATCGGCTTCGCACTGCTGCTGGACAGTGCCGAGGAACGGAGCGAGCGCCCGCGACTGGTCCTGATCCGCCGCTTGCTCGCGCTCGGGGTGATCGGCCTGGTCCATCAGCATTTCCAACCGGGTGAGGCGCTGCTGCCGTACGCGCTGGCCGGGCTGGCGATCCTGCTGCCCGCCTCGGCGCTGCCGAACTGGGCGGTGCTGCTGGCGGGACTGGTAGGGACCTTCGGCGTGGCGCTGGCCCTCGGCGGCGGGCTGGCCCTGGCGCCGGGGTTGTTCCTGCTCGGCCTGGCCACCGCGCGCGCCGGGATCGTGGACACACTCGATGAGCGGGGCTGGCAGATCGCCGCGGTCTTCGCCCTCGCCCTGCCCGCCGCGATAGTGGCGGGCAGGTGGGAATACCGCACACCGTATCTGGAGCTGTGGTCCACTCCCGCCGTGGCTGTCGCTGGTCTACTGGGCGCGCTGGCCTATGTCACCGGGCTGCTGCTGTTGCTGCGCATCGAGCCGGGCCAGGTACTGGCGGAGGTGTTGCGGCCGCTGGGTCGCCTGGCTTTGACCAACTATGTCGGCGCCACCGCGCTGATCCT
The DNA here is from genome assembly GCF_042733915.1 of Nocardia sp. NPDC059691. Classification (NCBI taxonomy): domain Bacteria; kingdom Bacillati; phylum Actinomycetota; class Actinomycetes; order Mycobacteriales; family Nocardiaceae; genus Nocardia; species Nocardia sp. NPDC059691. Next base: position 50,539 of record NZ_JBHWFB010000013.1, read on the forward strand.
GCTCGCGGCACCCCGTCTCGGCCTGTCCGGCTCCGGCAGCTACGCGGCGGTGCTCGGGTTGGCGGTCGGGATCATCGCGGTGCAGGCGGTGTGCAGTGCCGTGTGGTTGCGGTTGTTCGAGTACGGCCCGCTGGAATGGGTGTGGCGCTGCGTCACCTGGTGGACGGTGGTGCCGATCCGGCGGACGCGCGTGCCGAGCCGCCCGTACTGAGTTCAGCGCGGGGCCGCCGGATCGCCGGTGTTCTCCAGCTCGGCCAGGGTCGCCGAAACCAATGGCCCCGTCTCGAATTGGACGGCGACCTCGACCAGCCAGGCCGACTCGGCGGCCAGCGTGGGTCGACTCGGTTCACGGAACGACTGGTCGTCGCCGGTGGGCGGCAGACCGAGCCGGTGCGCCCGTAGCGCCGCGGCGATGCGGGCGGCCTCGATCGCGGCGGCTCTGCTGCGATCCGGGATCGCCAGTTCGGTCGCCAAGCGCTCGGCGATCGCCTCCGCTTCGGCGGAGAGATGCGGTCGCAACCGCAACAGCCAGTCCCGTATCTCGATCACCCTGCGGTACACCCGATCTCGGGCCGCCGTGCCGCGCCGGTCCGGCGGATGCGCCAGTTCCGGGTCCACCTCGCGCAGGGCCAGCCACAACGGGCGCAGCCGCGGCAGCGCCCGCAGCCGGGCGGTGGTGTGCAGCAGCCACGGCGCCAACGAGGGGCACAGGTAGCCGACCAGCATGACGGTGGCGCCCAGGCTCGCGAACGCGGGCGCGATATCGGTGTTGAGGCGGCGCAGATCGATACCGGACCACGCCGCGCCGATCGCGATCACCTTGCCCACGCTGTAGCCGAGCGCGACGGCGCTGCCGAGCGCGAGCAGCCGCAGGCCGCGGCGCAACCAGATTCGATCGACCACGCCCATCCACCGGCGGCACAACACGATGATGCGGATCAGCGCCGCCGAGTAGACGGTGAGGTAGACGCCGAGGAACGCCACCGCCAGCGGGACTTTCGCGTAGTGGTCGTCGAAGTCGGTGGGATGACTCTCGTCATGCACCGGCGCCGCCGCGAACAGCGCCGCCAGCACGACGGGCACGAGCATCGGCAGGACGAGCACGCGCCGTGCCGCGCCCGCGTCCGGTTCCCGCTCCGCCACCATGAACCCCGTCCAGACCACTTGGGCGAGCACCGCGCCCGCGATGGCCCCGTACACCACCAGAGACGCCAGGTTGGGCACGCGGGAGACGTCATCGATCCAGGTATAGGTGCGCGGCACAGCCGCTTCGAACCCGATGCCCGCCGCGAGGATGGCGAACGCGACCGCCCAGCGCGCGGGGTTGCCCGGGTTGCGCAGGGCCAGACCGGCTCGCCACAGGAACGCCGCGAAGGCGAAGACGCCCACGCCGCCGTACACCAGCGCGAACCACATGCTCAGCCCTGCCCCGGCCCCAGCGCGTCCAGCAGTCGGCGCGCGGCGACCGGCGCGGAATCGGGCAGGACCCACTCCTCCCGTGCCGTCCACTGCGTGATGTGGTGCGTCATCAGCATATTCGCGAGGTGTTCGGCCTCGCGTTCCTGCGGCTGCGCGTAGCTGGTGCGCCCGAGCATGCGCCGCACGACCGCGGGGTCGATGTTCGGCGCGAGCAGCCGCACGGCTTCCGCGCCGCGCACGTCGACGGTGCGGTGGCCGGCGAGCAGATGGCCGAGTTCGTGACAGACGATGTGATCCTGATGCATCTTGGAGGTGTTGCGCTGATAGGCGATGAAATCGATCGCATCGGTGACCAGCAGGCCGCCGGTCAGGCCGGTGACCGGGAAGCTCTCCGGGCGCAGCCGCAGGGGACGGGCGCGCCGCTCGGCGACGGCCTCGGCCAGCTCGCCGACGGTGAACCGGCCGGGCAGTCCCATGGCGCGCAGCTCACGGCGCAGCCAGCGACGATCCAGCACCGGCTGGTCACCTCCGTCCTTGCTCCAAGCCGCGATCCGCATCGCTCACCCGTTGTGCTCGTTCTCGATGCGCCGCAGGATGTCCAGCATCGCCAGCACCGATTCAGCGCGGACCGTACCCTGTTGCAGCCCGTCGCGCAGCACCAGTTCGAGTACCTCGTGTTCGGCATTTCCCTTGAGCGCGTTGATCAATGCCAATTCGCTGCCGCGCGATGCCGCCAGTCGCGGGTCGGTGAACGGATCCAGGCTGTCGAGCCCGAAGTAGCCGCGCAACACCTCCAGCGTCTCGTAGGACGGGTTCACCGCCTGCCCGGTGCGCAGCTTCCAGAGGTAGTTGGCGGACAGGCGCGTTCCGGTGGTGCGGTGGATGTCTTCGGCGAGCGCCCGGTGGGTGATCTCCTGCGGTCGCCCGTCTTTGCCTGCGGGCGGGTGCATTCCGTTGATGAGTGTGTTGAGAGCCCGTGTAAACGGGTGTAAGCCGTCCCCCATATCAGCGTGTCTCCTGTGGTTGACAGGGTCTGTGGCGTAGATCATACTCGTCCCTGCTCCGTCAGCACATGCCGGTGTGGTCGCCCCCGAAGGGGCGCCGACCACGAGAGGCCCGGCATCTCAGAGCGGTAGCAGGTGGGGCGATCATCGTCGCTCGCCCCATCTCATCGGAGCCGCACCGGTAGCGCCAGTGGTCCGCGATGGCGGAAACCGGAGCGCCAGGCGATCTCTCGTTCGTCCACCGCGAGCGCCGCATCCGGCCATCGGGTGAGGACGTGCTCGAGAGCGGCCGCGGTGACGGTGCGTACCAGCGCGTTCCCCAAGCAGGCGTGCATGCCGTAGCCGAGCGCGAGCTGATCCGCGCGGTCCCTGGTGAGGTCCGGTTCCGCTGGACGCGCGAAGATTTCGGGATCGTGGTTGGCCGATGCCAGACACAGCAGTACCGTCTGACCCGCGGCGATCGTCGTGTCGCCGATGACCAGGTCGGTGGTGGCGAAGCGCGGTCCGGCCAGCACCTGCGGGGAGAGGTGCCGCAGCAGCTCGTCCACGGCTGATTGCTTGTCGCCCAAGCCGTACCACGTCTGCCGCAGGCCGGGACTGCCGAGCAAGGTGAGCACCGACCCGGCGATCAGATCGGCGAGCACTTCGTACCAGACGAACAGCAGATAGAACAGCAGTCCGGTCAGCTCAGCATCGGTCGGCGACCCACAGGCCCGGTGTGCGCCTACCCAGCGCCCCAGCGCGGTGTCGGAGCGCGGTGCCCGCGCGGTGGCGTCCGCGATGATCGTGAGCATGGTGGCCAGGGTGTCGCGGGCGCGCGGTGGCGCGGCCGACGGCAGTAGCGTCGAATGCGCCCAGCCGCGAAGGCGTTCGGCAGTGTGGTCGTCGAGGCCGAGTAGTTCGCCGAGCACGGCGGCGGGAAGCGGCACGGCAAGACGTTCGACGAGATCGACGGTCTCGCCCGAATCACCCTCGTGCAGTAGCGAATCCACCAAGCGGGGCGCGCGGTCGGTCCACTCGGCCAGTCGGCGTGGCGACAACTCGGAGGTCACCAGACTGCGCAGGCGTGCGTGGTCGGCCGGGGCGGCGCTGAGCATAGCGTCCAGTGGTGGCGGCACCGAGAAGCCCCGGTAGTCGTCTCCCTGGGCATACCGGAGCCGGGTGGACAGCCGCTCATCCAGCAGCCCGGCCCGTACGTCGCGGTATCGGGTTACCAGCCAGGCCGGTGGCCCATCTGGCGTGCGTACGCGGTGAACGCCCCCTTCGATGCGAAGCCGCTCGAGCGTGGGCCACGGGTTGCGGGCGAAGTCGGAGTCGAACACATCCGTCACTCGGCCATCATCCCGCACCGGGTCCTGAGGACGGTGGCTGCCGAGGGCTGCCGGTGCGCGCGGCGCGCCCGATCAGGAGGCGGCGGCTCCGGTCTGCCGGATCGCGTCGAGGACTTCACCGTAGGTCAGCGTGGTCGAATTCACGAGCGCGCGCTCCGAGGCCACGTCGATGTCGACGGAATCGATACCGTTGACGCCGCGCAGTGACGATTCGATCGCGGACGCGGACTCGCGGGTAACGTTGTGCAGAGTAACCGTGTACGTCATGTAATTCGCATTGACCGATCGCGCTCGCTCAAACTTTCCTTTCCGTCCCGTTTGATCGTGGAGACCCCGGGAATAGCCGGGTTGTCAAACGACTCGACGCAACAGGGATTGCCATGATCATCATCATCGGGCTCATCGCCTTGATCGCGGCCGTGATTATCGGAGTGGCCGCGGTAGTGGGCAACACCGGCCCCGCTCAGCAACTGACGAGCGATTTCGCGGTATTCGACTATCACTTCCACGGTTCCACCGGAGCACTGTTCGGTTACGGAGTAACGCTCGGTGCGATCGGGGCGTTCGGACTGGCCCTCGTCCTATCCGGCGCCTGGCGGGTCACCCGCCGCGGCGTGGCCGCGCGTCGTGAACTCGCACAGTCCCGTCGCGAGATGGCGGCGGTGCGGCGCGATCTGGCCGCAGGCACTACCGCGCCGGTGGAGCGCACCTCGCAGGAGCCGGCTTGGCGGCGGTGGTTGCGCACAGGCGGTTCGGGTACTGCCCGCACCGATCGCGGCGCCACGGTATCGACCTCGAAACCCGTGACCGCGAAATAATTGAGAAGAAAAGGAATACGACAATGATCATTCTCGGCCTCATCCTCCTGGTCTTGGGTTGGCTGCTCGGAATCGGGCTGCTCACCACGGCGGGCATCATCGTGCTGATCATCGGGCTCGTGCTGCTGGTGGCCGGTTCGGTGGGCCGTCCGGTGGGTGGCCGCCGCTGGTACTACTAGGGATTCCGCATGAAGTTCGAAGATCGCCTCGCGCATCAAGTGCAAGCGACCAGGGGCAGCGTGAAGAAATTCGTCGGCCGTGCGACCGGCAACTCCCGGCTGGAGGCCGAGGGGCGGCGGGAGCAGGCCCGCGGCAATCTGAAACGCGCCGCGGACAAGGTGCGGGACGCGTTCAAGCGCTGACCGCGCACCGCTCGACCGGTGCCGGGCGAAGGCCGATGGCCTCCGCCCGGCATTGTCGTGTTCTCGCGAAGGAAACGCCCGAATTCGCGCGTGCGCGTCAGACTCCGGCGATTCCGGCCAGTTGCCCGATGCCGTAGGTGACGGCCATCGCCAGCGCGCCGCCGAGCACCACCCGGACCACCGCCCGGCCACGGGCACTTCCCCCCAACCGGGCGCTGACCGACCCGGTGAGCGCGAGCGCGGCGAGCACGGCCGCGAACGTCACCGGAATACGCGCGTCGACCGGCGGCAGCAGGATGGCCAGCAACGGCAGCAGCGCGCCGAGGGTGAAGGCCACCGCCGAGGAGAACGCCGCCAGCCAGGGGTTGGTCAGCTCGGCGGGATTGAGGCCCAGTTCGGCCTCCGCGTGCGCGGTGAAGGCGTCGTGCGCGGTGAGTTCCTCGGCGACCTTGCGCGCCGTTTCGGGCGTCAGCCCTTTTGCCTGGTAGATCCCGGTGAGCTCGATCAGCTCGTAGTCCGGCTCGTCGCGCAGCTCCCTGCGCTCTTTCGCCAGCAGAGCCCGCTCGGAATCGCGCTGAGTGCTGACCGAGACGTATTCGCCCACCGCCATGGAGATCGCGCCAGCCGTCAGACCCGCGATGCCCGCGGTGAACAAGGCCGGTGTATCGGTGGTGGCCGCCGCGACGCCGACGACCAGACCCGCGGTGGACACGATGCCGTCGTTCGCGCCGAGCACACCGGCGCGCAGCCAGTTGAGTTTGGACGCGAAGCCGTTGCCGTGCGGTTCGTGCGGATGTGCGCCGGAGGCGTCGGTCGTGCGATCCATGAAACGCACCCTAATCACCACCGTGCGACGCGGGCGGGAATCGCGACAGCTCGAACCGCTAAGCGCGGGGTTGGCGGGGGACCGCCAACGGATGCGGCGGCATCGTGCGGTGGATGATCTGGAGAATCAGCAGGAACAGCACCGAGAGTCCGGCGGTGGTGAAATCCCCGACCAGAACCGCCAGTACGGCGAACGCGCCGAACACCGGAAACTCCAGCACCGCGCACCAGCGCAGGATCCGCAGCCGCCTGGCGTTGGCGGCCAGCCGTTGCACACCGTCGTCGATGATGGTCAGCGCCGTCTCGTAGCGCACCATGCCGTCGCCGACCTGGACGAACATGTGCACGGCCTGGTCGCGGCTGAGCTCGCCGAGCCAAGCCCGGTCGATCAGCCGCTTGCCCTCCTCGGCGACCTCCTTGATAACCGCGTCCATGCGGCCCCCTTCCCAGTCGTCCGGAGAGTCTAGCGGCCGAATCGCGCCTTCCCAGTGACGATTCAAGCGGGCGGGAAGACGTAGACGCGCTCCGGCACCATCCGCACGATCACCCGCCGCGCCTCCGGTTCCGGCGGCGGCGTCGCGCCGCCCATGTACTTGGCGTACATCGCGGTGAGCAGGGTCTTGTCCGGGTCGTCGGTGAGCTCCACCCGGCCGCGCACCTCCGCGTAGCGGCCGTCGGCGCGGCTGAGCACCAGCAGGCTCACCCGCGGATCGCGCCGCATGTTGCGGGTCTTCAGGCGCCCTTCGATCGTGCTGAACAGCAGGGTGTCGCCGTCGTGGTCGACGAAGATCACCGAGGACTGCGGGCGGCCGTCCGCGTTCGCGGTGGCCAGTACGGCGGCGTGCGGGCCGTCGATCAGGGTGCGCACGATGTCGTCGAGTTGCATCGGAAGTCTCCTCGGTCGGTGCGGAATCACGGTGATTCCCGTAATGCGGACTTCCGCCGCGATCGGAAGGAATCGCCGAGAGCGATTCTTTTTCGGGTCCCGTCCGGTCCATATCTGCGACGGCTCACGCTTCGTGAACCGGGAAAGGACCCGCGGATGACCTCGACCAGTGCGCTACCGGACGCCGAATTCACTCGCCGTACTCAGCCGTATCGCCGGGAACTGCTCGCGCACTGCTATCGCATGCTCGGCTCGATCCACGACGCCGAAGACGTGGTGCAGGAGACCTATTTGCGGGCTTGGCGTTCGTTCGGCGCCTTCGAGGGCCGCTCCTCGGTGCGGACCTGGCTCTACCGGATCGCCACGAACGCGTGCCTGACCGCGCTCGAGCACCACGGTCGGCGCGTGCTGCCGTCCGGTCTCGGCGCTGCGGGCACGGACCCACTGGCGCGGCCCGTGGCCGCGGCGGGCGTCCGGTGGCTCGAGCCGCTGCCGGACACCCTGGTGACGCCGGAGTCGGCGGACCCGGCGGGCGTCGCGGTGGCTCGCGACAGCCTGCGCCTGGCGCTGATCGCGTGCCTGCAACACCTGAACGGCAGGCAGCGTGCGGTGCTGTTGCTGCGCGACGTGCTCGGTATGCCCGCGGCCGAAGTCGCCGGAGTGCTCGATACCAGCACCGCGGCGGTGAAGAGCACATTGCAGCGCGCGCGAGCCCGGTTGACGGAGGTATCGGCGGCGGCCGAGCAGGCGGTGCCGCCGAGCGAGCCGGGGCAGCGCGCGCTGCTCGAGGAGTATCTGACGGCCTTCCGGCGCGCCGACCCGGCCGCCATCGAACGCCTGCTGCACCGGGACGCCGTGCTGGAGATGCCGCCGTCGGCCACCTGGTTCTCGGGTAAGCGGACGTGCGTCGCCTACCTGGCCGAGCACGTCCTCGGCGCTCCCGGCGCGTGGTTGCTGTTCCCGGCCGCGGCGAACGGGCAGCTCGCCGCGGTCGCCTTTCACCGGCAATCGGATTGCGTCTACCGCGCTTTCGGCGTCGCGGTGCTCACCACGACCACGGACTCGATCATCCGGATCACCGCGTTCGGCGACCCGGATCTGGTCACCGCGTTCGGATTCGCCCCGGTCCTCGGGTGAACGAAGGTCGCGATACTCGCACGTGCGCGGTACTTCTTGCCGCGAGTCGGATCGGTCGTGGAGCGCTACCCGCCGCGCTGGATCTCCGGCCGGTCGTCTCGAATGCCGATCCAGGCGTAATCCCGCGCCCTGGTGATCGCGACGAGCTTCTGCCGTTCGGCGAGTTCGGCTCGTTCGCGTCCCGCGCCGGTGCGTGAGTCCGCGCCCGCGGGCCAGGTCGGATGGAAGACCGCCGCGAAATCGAGTCCCTTGGCGCGATGCACCGTGCCGACCTTGACCGCCGCCCGCGGTGTTCCGTCGTAGTCCTCCAGGGGCAGTGTCGCGATGCCGACGGCCTCCAGCGCCCCGGCGAGCCGCCCGGCCTCGTGCCGCGTCCGGGTGAGTACTGCGATATCCGACAACGGCTTTCCGCATCCGCGAATACCGTCGACCAGCGCGGCCTCCAGGTACTGATCCGGTCCGCGCCAGATCCGCACCACGCCGTCGGGCAGGGTGACGTCGGCATCGCGCAGCGGCACGCCGGGCGCGTCGTCGAAATCGCCGAGTTCGTTCACCGCATCGATCCCCGCGGCGTTCTCCCAGACGCGGCGGCGGTTGCGGTAGTTCACCCGCAGGATCTCGCCACGGCCGCGCAGATCGATGCCCGCCTCGGCCATGCGCCAGCCTCCGGCGTACACCTGCTGCTGGCCGTCGCCGAGCAGCAGCAGCGGACTCGACCCGTTGCCGCCCGCGATGGCGTGGGCCAGCCGCAGCCCGGCCAGCGTGATGTCCTGCACCTCGTCGACGACGACCGCGTCATAGGGTTCCGGGAGCGGTTCGTTGCGGATCTCGGCCAGCGCGATGGCGATGACGTCGCTGTAGTCGGAGATGCCCCGCTCGCGCATCTCGCTGACGTACGGCACGTACAGCTTGTGCCACACGTCGGCGCGCCGGTCGTCGCCGAGACGAACAGCGTTGCGCCCGTATCGGTCCGCGCGCTGGTAGACGTCCAGGTCGTCGATCTCACGCCCTTTGATCACCCGGTCGATCTCCTCCCGCCAATAGCTCGCGTGCGGCTCGATGTCCTCGAAGTCGGCCCTCGCCCGTTCCCAGACGCGGCCGAACACGCGGTCGGCTCCGTGCGGGTCGAGTTTCGGCGCGGCGATCCGCTGTGCGAGGAAATCCAGGGCCCAGGCGTGCAGACCGGCGAACTGGACGCGGCTCTCGGTTCCCGGGGCGAGCCTGCGGAAGTAGGTCTCCTGACAGTTCGCGAGCGTCTTCACGAACGTCGTGTACAGCTGACGGCCGGTGGATCGCCGCGCCTGCCTGGCCATTCGGTGCAGCGCCACGACGGTCTTCCCGGTGCCCGCAGGGCCGGTCAGCCGGGCGGGGCCGGTGTAGTTGCGCGCGACCAGGATCTCCTGTTCGGGATCCAGGAAGGTCATCCAGTGCTGGAACGGCCTCTGCAACGCCGTATTCCGCTGCGGCGTGAGCACCTCCGACCGATCGAGCAGAGCGGGATCCGGTGCGCCCTGCGCCGCTTCCTCGAACTCCAGCAAGTCGTATTCGCGGGCCGACTGGTGGGCGACGGTGTTCGCGATGGCCTGTACCCGGGTGGGTCGCAAGTGCCGCTGCCGTGCGCGGATCACCCGATCGAGCTCGCCCGGCCCGGCCACGGCGAACCGGCCGTCCACGCGCACCCCGATTCCGGCGGGTACGAGCAGGACGAGCTGCACGTCATGGGGGACCAGCTTCTCGCGCCCGAACTGCAATCGACCGAATCGCGCCTCGACGTCGCGGTGGATCTCGTCGAGTTCGGCCGGGACGCCCTCGGCGAAGCGCAACGCGAAAAGTCCTGTCCCGCAGAACAGCAACGCATGGGCGTGCGTGGCGGGCAGGTCCACGGGGTCGCGATGGACGAGCAGGTATCGGCCCGGTTCGGCCAGCGCCTCGGCGAGAAATGTGCGCTGGTGCGATGTCAGGCCGGGAATGCGGGTCAGCGTGTCCGTGACACGCGAAAGCCAGGCGTTCATGGAGTCCCCCTTCCGGTGCACACCTACCCCGTCTTCGACGGTAAAGACACCGCGTCGAGGAGGGAATGCGCCGAGGGCTTTCCGGGACAACCGTTATCGAAACGGGCGGATCGGACACCGGACCGTTGTCGGCCTGTCACCCGAAAGTGTTGTGCTGCTGTGTTCTTCCGTCGGATTCCACGCGGCGCAGGGTGGTCGGCGTTGTGCCCCACCATCTTCGGGCGCATCGGGTGAAGGTCGCTTGTTCCGACAGCCCGATCAGCGAGGCGACCTGACTCATCGGCATATCCGTCGTGGTCAGATAGCGCCGGGCCGCGTCCCGGCGGACCTCGTCCAGGATCGCGGCGAACGAGGTGTGTTCGGCGGCGAGGCGTCGTTGCAAGGTGCGCGGGTGCACGGTGAGCAGCCGTGCCACCGCGCCTATCTCGGGCGCGGATGTACCCAGGAGCTGCTGGACGGCGGCGCGCACCTGCGGGGCGAGCGCCGCCGCCGCGTCGCCGGACTGCTCCGCGAGGAAGGCCATCGCCAGCCGGTGCAGGTTCTCGTCACCGCCGGTGAGCGGCCTGCCCGCCAGGCTGCGCGGCATACGTAGCGCCGCGAAGGGCCGCTCGACCCGCACCGGGGCGCTGAAGAATTCCTCGTAACCGGCGAGCGCGGCCTCGGGCCGATAGGGCAGCTCGACCGAGCGCAACCCGTATCGGTCGCCCACCAAGCGCTGAATGGTGCGATGCACGAACGCCAAGCCCAGGTCGGTGCCCTGGACGGGGGTGGGAAGTCCCGGCCGCACGCTGTAGCGCAGCGCGATCACGCCGCGATCCCCGTAGGGGTCCGGTTCCAGCGTCAGGCTCAGCGACCGCGCGTGCAGGAACAGGTACCGTGCCGTGCACTCGAGCACGTCGGCCAGCGACGGGGAATTCCGGATGGCCAGCGCCAGCGGGCCGAGCATGTCCAGATCCTGCCGCTGGGAGATCCGCAGACCCAGATCGGGGCAGCGCAGCTGATGCGCGGCCAGTTCCAGGACGGCCGCGACGCGCTCGTCCGGCACGAGCAGATCGTCGGCGTCCAAGGCGGCCACCGGCAGACCGCACGCCGTGGCCAGCGCCTCCGCGTCGCCACCGAGTTCGGCCACGGTCGCGCGGAAACCGCGCAGCCCTGCGGATCGAATCACCGACATGTCGTCGAGGATCAAATAGTTGTCGCGCAAAGTCAAGATAGCGACCCCGTGGGGCTCGCACACTGGACACATGACGCAGACCGACACAGCACCGGAACACCTCGATGTCGTGATCGTCGGCGCGGGACTATCCGGTATCGGCGCTGCCTACCGCTTGCAGACCGAGTGCAGTGGCAAGACCTACGCCATCCTCGAGGCCCGCGACACGCTGGGCGGCACCTGGGACCTGTTCCGCTACCCGGGCATCCGCTCGGACTCCGACATGTTCACCCTCGGCTACCCGTTCAAGCCGTGGCGGGACGCCAAGTCGATCGCGGACGGTCCGTCGATCCTGCGCTACATCACCGACACCGCGACCGAGAACGGCATCGACCGGCACATCCGCTTCCGCACCAAGGTCCTCGCGGCCGATTGGGACAGCGGCGCCGCGCGCTGGACGCTGACGCTCGAGCAGCGCGACGCGACCGGCTCCACCGAGACGCGCACGCTGACCTGCGGCTTCCTCTACGCCTGCGCCGGGTACTACAACTACGACCAGCCGCACGCACCGGAATTCCCCGGCATCGCGTCGTTCGCGGGCGAGGTGGTGCACCCGCAGTTCTGGCCCGAGGACTTCGACTATCGCGGCAAGCGCGTCGTCGTGATCGGCAGCGGCGCGACCGCGGTCACCCTGGTCCCGGCGATGGCGGAGCAGGCGGAGCTGGTGACGATGCTGCAACGCTCGCCGACCTGGATCAGCGCCGTCCCGGGGCGGGACAAAGTGGCCGACAAGATCCGCGAGCTGCTGCCGCCGCGGCCCGCGCATCGGCTGATCCGAACCAAGAACATCCTGTTCGGCATCGGCTTCTACCAGTACTGCCGTCGCAGGCCGGAGGCGGCGCGCAAGCTGCTCACCGGCCTCACCACGCGCATCCTGAAGGACGAACAGGCCGTCGCCGAGCACTTCACGCCCAGCTACAACCCCTGGGACCAGCGTCTGTGCGCGGTCCCGGACGCGGACTTCTTCAAAGCCATGAAGAAAGGCAAGGCCGAGGTCGTCACCGATCACATCGACAGCTTCGTGCCGGAGGGCATCCGGCTGAAGTCCGGCCGGGTGCTGGATGCGGACGTCGTGATCACCGCGACCGGGCTGCGACTGCTCGCCTTCGGCGGCATCGCGCCCAGTGTCGACGGCGTGCGGGTCGACTTGTCCGAGCAGTTCGTCTGGCAGGGAGCCATGCTCACCGGCGTCCCCAACTTCGCCGTGTGCATCGGGTACACCAACGCGTCGTGGACGTTGCGCGCCGACCTCACCTCCCGGCTGGTCTGCAAGGTGCTCAACCACATGGACCGCAAGGGTTACGCCTCCGTGGTGCCAGAGCCACGGGGCACGCTCGAGGAGCACCCGCTGCTTGATCTGGCCTCCGGTTACGTCCAGCGCTCCATCGGCGACTTTCCCCGGCAAGGCGGCCGTCATCCGTGGAAGGTGCGCCAGAACTACCTGCTCGACTCGGCGACCACGCTGCGCACCGACTTGGACAAGACGCTCACCGCGACGCCGAAATCGGCCGTTCGGCGGCCGGTGCCCGTCGCCTGACCCGTAACGGAGGAGTGGGGTCAGCGCGCCCGGAGTACGACGATGCCCGGTGTCGACCGCACGTACTCCGCGAAGGGCGAGTCCACCACCTTGTCATTGCCCGCGAGCGAGGACGCGTTGCGGAAGACCGGACCGGCGTCGGTCATGACGAAGATGCCGACGTGGGTGACGTCCAGGCCCGGTTGGTCGGCATAGGCGCCGATGTAGTCGCCGGTGCGCAGCCCGCTCACGACGTCCTGGCCGACCGCGGCGCTGGGAATGTAGGTGATCGCGCGATCGACCACGGGCAGCCCCGGAAGATAGGTGCCGCCGTCGGCTTTCGCGTTGAGGTGTTCGGTGACGGTCACCGCAGCGGTGCTCAACGTCGCCGTGATGTCGGTGGCCGCGACGTCGGTGACGTTCGACCAGTCGGTGAAGAAGTGCTTGCGCTGCTGGAAGTCCACGTGGCCGCCCGCGTAGCGCGTGCGGATCAGGTTCGTCGTGAACTGCTCGCGGTCGGTGGAGCGGGTGAGCGCCTCGACGTAATCGAGGAAGGTGAAGCAGTCCACCCGGCGCAAGTCGATGACCAGCTGTTCGGGCTGGGTCGCCGATCCGACGAGCATGTTCGCGCCGTAGGGCGTGCCGAGGAACCGGCGCGACAGCAGCTCGATCAGTTCCGCCTTGCTCGCCGACGCGGGCGCCTGAGCGCGCAGCGACAGCAATTCGTCGAGCTTTCTCGCGGTGACGTCGTCGAGGCGCACGGCCTCCGGAGCGCCGAGTGCCACGGTCGGTGTGGACACCGCGGCGCAGACAAGGGCCACGAGGACGAGCAGTACACGAGCGATGGTGCGCAAGACGCCTCCAGCGGAGTGGGCCGGCCGATCCGTACACGACAGCGACACCAACGGTAGGTGATGAGGGTCGGCAAGACCTAGCGCCGTCCAAACACCCCTTCTGGTGGACTGAACGCCGGGTCACGAGGTGGTGGCCCCACGTCCCCACCGAAAGGGTTATCCGACATGACGAGAATCGTTCGAGCCACCTTCGCTCTGGGCGGTCTGCTCGCCGCGGGCGCGCTGCTGGTTCCGGCGACCGCCTCCGCGCAGCCGCAGCCGGGCGGACTGCTGGAGACGACGTGCAGCTTCGCCCAGATCGATGCCGCCGTCCATGCCCAGTTCCCCGACGCCGCCGCCCGGCTCGACGCGCACCCGGACCGGAAGGCGAAACTCCAGGAGCTCCTGAGTCTCCCGGTCGAGCAGCGCAAGCAGCGCGCCAAGGAATTCCTGGACAAGCACCCGGAGGCCAAGGCCAGGTTCGAGGAGCGCCGCAACTCGCCGGAGGCGCAGCAGCACCGCGAGAAGCTGCGCGTCATCGCCGACACCTGCCACAACTACTGAGCACGCTGCGGGCGAGGTGTCGGACTCGCCCGCACCTCGCTACGCCCGCGCGCGGGGGAGGTCGACGGTGACCGCCAGACCGCCCTCCTGGCGGGCCGTCGCGTGAACGACGCCGCCGTGGGCCTGTGCGACCGAGCGCACGATCGACAAGCCGAGCCCGGCGCCGCGGGTATCGGAATCGGCCGAGCGTTCGGCGGTGGCGAGTCTGCGGAACGGTTCGAAGAGACTGTCGACTTCGAACGCGGGCACCGGGGGACCGCTGTTCGCCACGGCGAGCACCGCGCGCTCGCCTGCCGTTCTGGTCCGGATGCTCACCCAGCCGTTCTCGGGCAGGTTGTAGCGCACCGCGTTGTCGAGCAGATTGTGGACGAGGCGTTCCAGCAAGAGCGGATCTCCCTGCACGGGCGCGGTTTCGAGATCGGCGGTGATCTCGGCCCCTGGCCGTTCGGCTCTGGTCCCGACCGCGTCGGCGGCGAGGTCGGCGAGGTCGGCGCGGCGGTGTTCGGTCAGCCGCTGTTCGCTGGTGGCCAGCACCAGGAGGCCGTCGATGAGCCGTTCGTGACGGCGGTTGACCTCGAGGAGCGTGGCGCCGAGCCTGCGGGTGGACTCGGGAACCTCGGGGTCTTCCAACGCCACCTCGATCAGGGTCCGGTTGATGGTCAGCGGTGTGCGCAGTTCGTGGGAGGCGTTCGCCACGAATCGGCGCTGTCCGTCGAAGGCCCGGTCCAGGCGCTCCAGCATCGCGTCGAAGGTGTCTGCCAGATCCTTGATCTCGTCCTGCGGACCGTCGAGGGCGATGCGCTCGTGCAGGCTGGTGTCGGCCACGCGCCGCGCGGTCGCGGTGATCCGCTGCAAGGGATGCAGGGCGCGTCCGGCCAGCAACCAGCCGAACCCACCTGCGGCGATCCCCACCGCGCCCAGAGATACCAGCGACCACACCAGCATGGCGCGCAAGGTGTCCCGCCGATTCCGCTGGGCTTGCTCGCCGAGCGCCTTGAACAGTTCCGCGGACACCGGAGCACGGTTGCGCTCCGCCCGCTCGAGGAGATACTCCCGCACCACTTGCTGCGCACCGCCGCCGGGCCGTCGCTCCAGCGACTGATTCAGGTAGAAGTACATCAACGCGATCAGTACCGCGCCGGCCAGGAAGAACGCCGTCGCGTACAGCAGCGTGAGCCGCAGCCGGATCGTGCGCCCGCTCATCGGATCCGGTATCCGACGCCGGGCTCGGTCTCGATCAGCCGCGGGTCGCCCAGCTTCCGCCGCACGTTCATGATCGTGTACCGCACCACGCCGGTGAACGGGTCGATGTGCTCGTCCCATGCCTTCTCCAGCAGCTGCTCGGCCGAGACGACGCCGCCGTCCGCGCGCAGCAGTTCGGCCAGCACCGCGAATTCTTTGCGCGACAGGGTGAGCGGTTCACCGTTCCTGGTGACGGCGAACCGGTGCTGGTCGAGCCGGATGCCGGACCGCTCCAGCACCGGGGGAGCGGCGCTGCGTGCCCGCCGCCCGAGCGCCTGGATTCGGGCGACCAGTTCGGCGAAGGCGAACGGCTTGGTCAGATAGTCGTCGGCGCCAAGCCCCAGACCGGCTACCCGCTCCGCCACCGCGCTCGCGGCCGTCAGCATCAGAATCCGGGCCGAGCCGCCGGACTCGACCAGCGTGCCGCACACCTCGTCGCCGGAGACGCCGGGCAGATCCCGGTCGAGTACCACCACGTCGTAGTCGTGCACGCCGGTACGTTCCAGCGCCGCGGCGCCGTCGTACACCACGTCGACCGCCATGGCATGCCTGCGCAACCCGTCGGCGATCGCGTCGGCCAGCAATCTCTCGTCCTCGACAACAAGTACCCGCACCCCGCCATCGTGCCCTCTACCGCTGTTGGGTGGACGTTAGTCCGGCCCCGGCGGGCAGATCTGGGTAGGCTCGCGGACGAACCGGCGCACCCGACTCCCAGGAGAGACAAGCCATGGCAGGCGACTGGAACACCCAGATCATCGAGGAATTTCGCGCCAACCAGGGCAAGGTCGGCGGCCCCTTCGCCGGTCGCGAATTGCTGTTGCTGACCAGCACCGGCGCGAAGTCGGGTCGCCCGCGCACCAATCCGCTCGCGTTCGTTCGCGACGGCGACGACATCGTGGTGATCGCCTCCAAAGCGGGCGCTCCGACCAATCCCGACTGGTTCCACAACGTCCGGGCGAACCCGGAGGTCACGCTCGAGATCGGCACCGAGACCCTGGCGGCGACCGCGACTCCGGTCACCGAAGGCGCGGAGCGCGACCGTCTCTACGCCGCCATGGTCGAGGTGATGCCCGGCTTCGCCGAATACCAGGAGAAGACCGACCGGGTGATTCCCGTCGTCAAGCTGACGCCGCACTGAGCGGAGCTGGGGCGGCGCCGTTCCCGATCGTGGCCGAACCGAAGCGTCAGCCTGCCGTGATTCCGGTGATCAGCGTTTGATCCGTGCCGGTACGGGTCGTGATGAACTGCGTGAAGGTGTTCGCCTCCTCGCCGGGGAACTGCTGCGTCAAGCGGACCTCCCACCGTGCCTGGCCGTCGGGGCCGTCCCCGGCCCGGGAAATCTGCACGCAGTATCGGGTGCCCGCAGGCACCTGGTTGATGCCGCGCTGGATCTGGTCGGCGGGCGATACCGCCGCGTCGGGGGCGACCACCGCGCGAGCCCGGTACCCGGATCGTTCGGCGTAGTAGGCGTACTCGAAGGCGAAGATGGCGTCGGGGCCGTTGCCGGTGCCGCCCGGATCGGTGCCGGAGACGACGTCGGCGGTGCGTTTCTGCTCGCATCCCGGCGTGGCGATGGCCCACGGCGGCCTGACCCGTGAGGTGGACGTCGAGGTGGTCGGCGCGGGTCCGGCCGCGCGCGGCGGTGATGTCGCCGCCGCTGTGCGCGAATTCGCCTCGGAGCCATAGATCATGGCCAGGCCGATCGAGACGGTGGCGATCACGATGGCGAGCACGATCAAGACCGTCAGCGAGCGGTTGCCGCGTTGCTGTTCGGTGCGCCGCGGGTGGCGCACCGGGGTGCCGGGATGAATGCCGGATCGGTTGACGATGACGGGCGCCGTGACGTGGCCGTCCTCGGGCTCGGCCTGCACCGGCTCGGTGGGTGCGCCGCGCTGCTGCGGGGCAACGGGTTGCGGCGGTCGCACAGCGGCGGGCGCGGGTTCGAGCCATTGCTCCCACTCGCCGAGGCGCGGCCGGGTGTCTTGCCGCTCCGGCGGGCGCGGTGGCTCCTGCGCCTCGTACTGCGGCTCACGACGACGAACCTGCTTGCGCCGGCCGGGTGAACGACGTCGTTTGGACGGCTTGCCTGCCGGAATGCGCAGCATCGGCAGACCCGTGTCGAACGGATTGGCCTGGCTCGCGCCCTGACTGGGATGCTCCCGGTCAGGGGGCGTCATCGTCGAATTCGCCCAGCACCGGTACGACCGCTGTCACGGCGGACGGGATGGTCACGCCGAGTTGTCCGTCGCGCGGCTTGTGCTCCTGGTCTTCGCCGCCCGGCGGCGGAGCGGGCGGTACCACCATGCCGCCGGTCGGGCCGGGATGAGCGGGATGGTCCGGGCTGCTCGCGGGCGCGGGTGGCGCGGAGTCGACGGCGGGCGGCGCGACCGCGGGCGCGGGCCTGCTCTCCGGCTTCGGCGCATCCGCTCGCGCGGCGGGCGACGAATTGCCGGGCGGGATCGGCGAACCCGGGCCGCTGGTCGACGACTTGTGCTCCGGCGATCCGCCGAAGTCGAACAACTTCGAGGAATTCTTCGAGTCGTCGCCGGTCGTGCCGGAGTTGGTGGTGGAGCCCGGGTTGATCAGTTCCGGGATCGCCTTGTCCGCGGCCGCGGCGACGGTGTCGATGCCGTGGATGCCGACCTCGGCGATCTTGTCGATGATGTGTGTGCCGATGTCGACGCCCGCGTTGATGGCCGTGGTGCCGAGGTCCACCCCCGCGGAGATGAGCTGCTGCTGCAATTGCAGTTGCGCGACCATGGCCGGGTCCATGGGCTGTGTGGTGGCGGGTGTCGTGGTGCCGGGCACGACTTGCCCGGTGCTACCGGGATAGACGGCTTGCCCCTGGCTGACACCGGACGGCGTGGTGACCGTGAGCGGTCCCATCTCGTCGAGTTTCCTGGTGTGGTCGTCCATTTCGGTGCGCGCGGCCGTCACGGTGGTGAGCGCGTCGCGCAGCGCCTGGGTGGCGCGGGTGATGACGGCGTCGGTCTCCGGTGCGGAGGTCGCGTTGTCCAGGATCTCCCGCGCGTCGCGCCGGAAGTCGGCGATGATCTGGTCGACGCGCCGCGCCGCGCGCCCGGAGGTGGCGTGCGCGTCGGCGAGAACGGACAGGTAGGCCGGACCTCGGTCGGAGATGTCGCCGATCTGGGTCTGCGTGGTGCGCATCGCGGGCACCGCGCTGTCGGCGGCCTGGGAGGTCCAGGTCGATTCCAGTGCGTGCAGCCCTTCGCGGTGCGGGCCTTCGGTGTCGGCCGCCTGGGCGGAGGCGGCCGAGAGCGCCCCGGTCGCGGCCGCGCTCGGCACGCCGACACCGGTGCCGAGTGCGGATCGCAGCGTCAGCAGTGGCTTGACCAGCGCGGCGACGATCGGCGGATCGACGCCAGGTTCGGTGCTCACCGGCCTGGTGGTCTCGGCGGCGGGCTGGGTGGTGTGGGCGCGTTTGCGCAGTCCCATCAGGCTTCTCATGCCGGTGCCTCTCCGGACCGCGTGATCGCGCTCGCCGTCGCGGCGTCGACATCCTGCGCGTTCTCGCTGTAACCGCGCAGCACCCGGCCGTATGCGCTGACCAGCTGTCCGGCCGTCGACAACGCTTCGGCGTGTTCGGACACGGCCGCGGAGAAGCGCGCCGCGAATTCCGCGCCGACGACGCCGAGATCGGCGGCCAGCCGTTCCGGATCCACCGCGCCGGAGGCGACCGTGGCCGCCGACGCCAATTGTTCGGACACCGCGTCCGCGATCGCGGTGTAGGCGGCCACCGCCGCCGGGTCGAGCCTGAGCGTATCCACTGTTCCCCTCCCGGATCCCAGTCTGTCGCTACCGCGCCATGATTCACCGCCAAGGGTACTGTGCCGAAGCCCCGCCATGCGCCTGTTCCTCGGTGGTCGGTTTCGCGCACGGGCCACTCTTTCGCGTGTCGGATACTCCGCGCGGCGCGGGCGCCATCTCGAAGCGTCCGCGGGCGCGTCCTGGCGCGGCGGCCGACATCCCTGTTCATGAGCCCTCCTGCGCCCCTTGCCGATCCGGCCGCGGTGGCGTCCACCTGAGCGAACGCGTGCGTGTCGAGATTGTTATTCGGAACAACAAATTAGCTGTTGTGCGCTGCGTCACAGTCCAATATGTTGCTGTGAACAACATTTGATCCACTCCGACCGGCCGGGGCATCGTCCCGGCCGGTGATGAAAGGCCCACTTATGCGTAAGGGCATCTTCAGCGCCGCCGCGCTGTCGTTCGCGCTCCTGGCCGCCACGCTCACCGCGTGCGGCGACTCCGGGGACTCCGGCGGCAAAACCCAGATCGGCGTGATCCTTCCGGACAGCAAGACCTCCGCCCGCTGGGAGACGGCGGACCGCAAGTACCTGCAACAGGCGTTCGAAGCCGCTGGCGTCAAGGCCGATATCCAGAACGCCCAGGGCGACAAGAACGCCTTCCAGACCATCGCCGACCAGATGATCACCAACGGCGTCTCGGTACTGGTGATGACCAACCTGGACAGCGGCACCGGCAAAGCGGTGATCCAGAAGGCGAAGTCGCAGGGCGTCACCGTGATCGACTACGACCGGCTCACCTTGGGCGGCGGCGCGCAGTATTACGTCTCCTTCGACAATGTGAAGGTCGGCAGGCTGCTCGGTGCGGGAGTCGCGCAGTGCCTGACCGATCACAACGCGGTGCGCCCGGTGGTCGCGTACCTGAACGGCGGACCGACCGACAACAACGCCGCCCTGCTGAAGACCGGCTACGACGGTGTGCTGAAGCCACGATTCGACGCGGGCCAGTACGTCAAGGGCCCCGACCAGGCTGTCCCCGAGTGGGACAACACGACAGCGGGCACCATCTTCGAGCAGATGCTCACCGGCAGGCCGGATATCGGAGGCGTCGTCGCGGCCAACGACGGATTGGCCAACGCCGCGATCGCGGTGCTGAAGAAGCAGAAGCTCAACGGTCAGGTGCCGGTCAGCGGGCAGGACGCCACGGTGCAGGGACTGCAGAATGTGCTGGCGGGCGACCAGTGCATGACCGTCTACAAGGCGATCCAGAAAGAGGCCGACGCGACCGCGAAACTGGCGGTGGGCCTGGTGAAGGGGGAACCCGGCACGACCAACGGCACCGTGCGCGATCCGGAGTCGAACGCCGACGTGCCGTCGGTGCTGCTGGAACCGAAGGCCATCTACCCGCGCAACGTCAAGGACGTGGTGGCCGACGGCTATGTCACCAAGACCGAGCTGTGCACCGGCGAGTTCGCGAAACTCTGCGCGGACAACGGGATCTGATATCGCACGCCCCTTCCGCGGTTCGATGAGGGGATTGCGGAAGGGGCTCCATCCTTCGGAGGAGCCACCCCATGTCCGAACTGCCGGTCATCGAATTACGCGGATTAGAGAAAAGTTTCGGTCCGGTCCACGTCCTGCACGAGGTCACCTTCAGCGCCTTCCCCGGCGAAGTGACCGCACTTGTCGGCGACAACGGCGCGGGCAAGTCCACGCTGGTCAAATGCATCGGCGGCACCCATCCGATCGATGCGGGCGAGTTCCTCTTCGATGGCGCGCCGGTGCAGGTGCACAGCCCGCGCGACGCGGCGGCGCTGGGCATCGAGATCGTCTACCAGGACCTCGCGCTCTGCGACAACCTCGACATCGTCCAGAACATGTTCCTCGGCCGGGAGCGCAAGCGCGGTCTCGTGCTCGACGAGTACGCGATGGAGGAACTGGCCGAGAAGACGTTGGCGAGCCTGTCGGTGCGCACCGTCAAGTCGGTCCGGCAGCAGGTCGCCAGCCTGTCCGGCGGCCAGCGCCAGACGGTGGCCATCGCGAAAGCCGTGCTGTGGAACAGCAAAGTGGTGATCCTGGACGAGCCGACGGCCGCGCTGGGCGTCGCGCAGACCCAGCAGGTGCTCGAACTGGTCCGCAAGCTCGCCGACCAGGGCCTGGCGGTGGTGCTGATCTCGCACAACATGAACGACGTCTTCGCGGTGTCCGACCGGATCGCCGCACTCTATCTCGGCCGGATGGCCGCCCAGGTACGAACCTCCGACGTGACGCACGCGCAGGTCGTCGAATTGATCACGGCAGGCCGTAGCGGCGCGCTCGGCCTCGAGGCGAGCGGAGCGACCCGATGACCGCGGTGACCACCGAGCGGCGACCGGTGGCGGCGCAGGTGACCGACCTGATGAGCGACTACGTCGGCCGCGTGCGCGGCGGCGACATGGGGGCGTTGCCCTCGGTGATCGCGCTCGTCGTCCTGTCGGCCGTCTTCTGGGCGGCGCGCCCGGTCTTCATGTCCGAGGCCAATTTCGCCAATCTGTTCACCCAGGGCGCGGCGATCGCGGTGATCGCGATGGGATTGATCTTCGTGCTGCTGCTGGGGGAGATCGACCTGTCGGCCGGGTTCACCAGCGGGGTCTGCGCCGCCGTGCTCGCGGTGCTGCTCACCGACGAAGGGTGGCCGTGGTATTCGGCGGTGCTGGTCTCGTTGCTCACCGGGATGGTGATCGGACTGGTGATCGGCACGGTCGTGGTGAAGATCGGGATCCCGTCGTTCGTGGTGACGCTGGCGGCATTCCTCGCGTTGCAGGGCGTGGCGCTGAAGATCATGGACAACGGCCGCAACATCTCCATCCGCGACGAGACGATCGTCGCCATCGCGAACAAGAACGTGCCGCCCTTGCTCGGCTGGGCGCTGTACGCGGCACTGGTCACGGGTTTCGCCCTCGTGCAATACCGGAAGTGGCGGGCGCGCACGAAACTCGGGCTCACCGGCACGACGGCGCGTGTGGTCGTGGTGCGAGTCGTGCTGCTGGCGCTCGTGGCCGGCGCGGCGGTGCTGGTGCTCAACGGCGAGCGCAGCCGCAATCCCGCGGTGCACTCGCTGACGGGGATGCCCATCGTGGTGCCGATGATCGCCGCGCTGTTGCTGCTGTGGACGTTCGTGCTGGACCGCACCGCGTTCGGGCGGCACGTCTACGCCGTCGGCGGCAACGCGGAGGCCGCCCGGCGCGCGGGCATCGCGGTGGATCGAGTGAAGATCACCGCCTTCGTGCTGTGTTCGACGATGGCGGCGGTGGGCGGACTGATCGCTGCCTCGCGCGCCAACTCCGTCGACCCGAACACCGGCGGCAGCGACGTGCTGCTCACCGCGGTCGGCGCGGCGGTGATCGGCGGCACCAGTCTCTTCGGCGGCCGCGGGCGGATGCTGGACGCGGTGCTCGGCGCCGCGGTGGTCGCCGTGATCAACAACGGCATGGGGCTGATGGGCTACAGCGCGGGCACGAAATTCGTTGTGACAGGATTTGTGCTGCTCTTGGCGGCCGGAGTGGACGCCCTCTCCCGTAAGCGTGCGCTCCCGCGGCGATGAATCCCAGCCCTGTGACGAAAGCCCGGTGAATGCGAGCAGCACCTTCGCCCGATGAGATCCGCACGCGCAACCTCGCCGCGCTGCTGCGGCACGTCCACCGTGACGGGGCGGTGTCGCGTGCCGCGCTCGCCGAGCGAATGGGATTGAATCGCAGCACGATTCTCGCGCTCACCACGGATCTGGCGGCGGCGGGCCTGGTCAGCGAGGAATTGCCGGGCCAGACCGGACGGGCGGGCAGGCCGTCGCTGGTGGTGCGTCCGCAGGCCGAGCGGGTCTACGTCGTCGCGCTGGACGTCGGCGCGGACCGGCTCGCCGCCGCACGCGTCGGACTGGGCGGGTCGGTGCTCGAGCGCACCGCGACCGCCCGTCCCGGCGGCGCGTTCGACCCGGACGACGTGATCGCCGCGCTCGCGGCGATGGCGCGGGAGATGATCGCGGCGGCCGCTCCGGACGCTCGGTGCGTCGGCGTCGGGGTCGCGTTCTGCGGCATGGTCCGCGAGGCGGACGGCGTCGTGCGGTACGGGCCGAATCTCGGCTGGGTGGACGTCGCGTTCGGCGCCGAGCTGACGCGGGAACTCGCACTCGGCCTCCGCGTCGCGGTCGGCAACAACGCCAACCTCGGCGCGCTGGCCGAACGCGAACGCGGTGTGGGCGAAGGCTTGGCGAACCTGATCTACCTGCACGGTGATGTCGGCATCGGCGGCGGCATCATCATGAATGGCGAATTGCTCGGCGGGGAAGGCGGTTACGGCGGGGAAGTCGGGCACATGATCGTGAATCCCGGTGGGCGGCCGTGCGCCTGCGGTTCCCGCGGCTGCCTCGAGGCCGAAGCGGGTGAACTCGGGTTGATCGCCGCGGCGGGACGGACCGATCCGGCGGGACAGGCGGCGGTCGACGCGATCGTCGAGTCCGCCGCCCGTGGCGACGCGGTGGCCCGCGACGCGCTGCACCAGGTCGGTGAATGGCTCGGCTACGGCGTCGCCAATCTGGTGAACATCTTCAATCCGTCGATGGTGGTGTTCGGTGGCGTGCTGCGGGAGATCTATCTGGCCTCGGCGGCCCAGGTGCGCAGCCGCGTCGCGGTGAACGGCCTGCAAGCCGTCCGCGAGCGGGTCAGGTTGCGCACCAGCGCGCTGGCGGGCGACGCGACCTTGATCGGAGCCGCGGAACTGGCCTTCACCGACGTGCTCACCGATCCGTTGCAGACCTTGTCCCGCAAGCAGGCCGCGCGCGCTTGACGGGTTCAGGCGGCGCCCGCCGCGCTGAACTCCGACAGGTGGGCGGTGAGCAGTCGTACCCGCACCCGCTGTTCCTCGGTGGTTTCCTCGGGGTGGTGGATCTCTATGCTCAGCCGGTCGTCGAAGGTGCTGATGATGATGGTGCCGCTCGGCTGCTGGAGCCGGTGCCCGGTCTTGTCGGGCTTGCCGAGCATGATCGAGCGGAAGTCGGTGATCCGCAACTCGTCCGGCACCCTAGGCCTGCGCACTCGTCCCCAATTGGTGGCCAGCACGATTCCCGGTGCGCGCGGCGGGGGACCGGCGGCGATCTCGGGTATGTGCAGTGGGGTCTGCTGCACGATGCCGGTGTCCAGGCCGGCGCGCAGCGTGTCGCTGATGCCGCGGGCCAGTTCGACCAGTGTCGTGCCGGTCCGCGGCGCGGGGATGAAATTCGCGAAGCCGAGCACGTTGGTGCCTTCGGTCATCCCGATCGGCGGGGACACCCGGGTACGCAGGTCGACCGAGTAGGTGTAGGCCAGCTCGGTCAGCGGCAATCCGCGCAGCTCGGCCTCGGTGAGCAGGATCGCGGCCGAGGCGAGACCGTTGATCGTGGTGTGCTCCCGGTGCCCGAGTTCGATCAGCGCGGTGGTCTGCTGCCGGGTCAGTCTGCAGCGCGCGGTGCGCGGGACGAGGTAATCGGGATCGTCCGGGCCGGAGTAGCTCCGAGCGACGCCCACCGGGCGGTGCGGCATGACCGGTGTGTCGATCTTCCGCACGCCGCGCTCGCGCAGCAGGTCCTCCACCGACCGCGGGAAGCCGTGCGGCGGCAGTTCGGCGGATCGCCTCTCGGTGCGGTCGGTGTAGCACGACCACAGCTCGCCGAACACGGCCAGCGAATGATAGGCATCCGCGACGCTGTGGTGGGTCACCAACGTGATTCCGGCGGTATCGCCGTCCCGCACCACGCACAGCGAGGAGAGCGCTCTGCGCTGGTCCAGCCTGGCTCCGGTGAGCAACCGCTCGGGATCGCCCGCGGCGACCGTCAGCTCCGGTGTGGCGCCGTGGGATTCGAGCAGCAGGTGGCCGCCGCGGCCGTCCGGCTCGAGGTGGGCGCCGAGGATGGGACGGGAGCGAACCACGGCTTCGAACGCCGCCGACAGCGCGGCGAGATCCAACCGACCCGCGACCCGAATCGAGTAGCCGACGAGTACTTCGCTGTTGGCGAAGATCGCCTCGCTCGGCGCCAGCGGGCGGATGACGGTTGCTGCGGTCATGTCGCTTCCTTCACCTGAGCCTGTCCAGAGGCTAGCCCGAAGCCCGGACGCGCCAGGCTTTTTCGGCAGCATCGTGTGTTTCCTGTATCGGGCGGCCGTTGGCCGCTGTTTCGCGTCGTTGTCACAACGACACCTTGTTCGGGTCCGGTCGTCCGACCCCGCAGCTCGCGGTTAGCCAGCGGCCCCTAGAGTGATACTCTAGAGTCCTGCTCTAGAGGAGGCTGCCATGACCGAACTCGTCACCTACCGGCTGGACGGCGGCGTCGCCACGATCACGCTGGACGACGGCAAGGCGAATGTGATGTCCGAGAACATGCTCGGCGCCATCGCCGCCGCCCTGGACCGGGCCGAGGCGGACCGGGCGGTCGTCCTGTTGACCGGCCGCGCGCGCGTTTTCTCCGCCGGCTACGACCTGGCGACGTTCTCCCGATCCGCCGACGACATCCGCCGCACCTTGCGTGCCGGCGGCAACCTGGTGCACCGGCTGCTCGGCTTCCCGTATCCCGTCGTGGCGGCATGCCCTGGGCATGCCATCGCCCAAGGCGCGTTCACGCTGCTGGCCACGGACGTACGGTTCGGCGTAGCGGGGGATTTCAAGCTGGGTCTCAACGAGGTCGCGATCGGGCTGACCATTCCGCACTACGGTGTGGAGCTGGCGCGGCACCGGCTCACCGCGCCTGGCTTCGACCGGGCGGCGAACACCGGGATCCTGGTCTCGCCCGAAGAAGCCAGAGAACTGGGCTTTCTCGACGTGCTCACCACCGATGCCGATGACCTGCGCACGCGCGCGACGGCCGAAGCGCACCGGTTGACCGGAATCGACTTCGCGGCGCACACGGGTACGAAGCTGCGTGTGCGCGCTCAGGTGCTCGCCGCGGTCCGTTCCGGCATCGATGCCGAGTTCGGCGGGTAGCTCGCCGTGCGCACCCGCGAGCGCATTCTGGCCGAAGCCACGGAACAGCTCCTGGCCAAGGGGTATGCGTCGTTCACGGTGGCCGGTGTGCGGGATCGGCTCGGTTTGTCCAGCGGCAGCATGTTCCACGCGTTCGGTTCGAAAGCCGAATTGGCCGCCGCGGTCTATGTCTCCGGGATGCTCGACTACCAGCGGACGATGCTGGCGTGCCTCGATGCGCCGGATGTCGGCGCCGAGCAAGCGATCCGCGCGATGCTCGCGGCTCATCTCGGCTGGGTGGAAGACCGTCGCGACCTGGCCCGGTTCCTGTTCGCCACCTTGCCGGACGAGGTGACCGGCTTCGCGGAACCAGAACTCGCCCAGCACAATCGGGTCTTCTTCGATGCGCTGGCACGCCGGTATCGAGAGCTGCTCGGAACCGCGGAACCGGGTGGCGGCGGCTATCCGATGGCCCATGCGATCTGCGCCGGACCGGCGCAGGAGTACTGCAGGCAATGGGTGCGCGGACGTGTCACGGCGCGACCGCGCACGCTGACGGCGATCTTTCAAGAGGCCGCCATCGCCGCCCTCGCCACGCTGACTCGCTAGGCGGCGGCCGCCGTAGGCCAACCGGCGCAGCGGGTTCGGGTGCGATGCGGCGAACACCGCGTTTGCCACGGCTTCGGCCGAGTGGCGCGTCCCGCCTCGGCGAGCCCGAGATGTGCAGCCGTCGATGACACCGAACCGCCGGTCGGTCTCGCGTGCAGTCGGACCGCGCCGGGCGGCGGGGAGTCGGGAGCATCGGGGCCCGTCGATGCGCCGCGAATCGGTTGCGGAACGGCGACGGGTGATCAACAGTGGTTGTCGAGTTTCGGTGCTGCGACGGGAGGCCACCATGGACCGTACGGACGTCGTTGTCGTCGGTGCGGGATATGCCGGGCTGTGCGCGGCGCGGGCGTTGCGAGCGGTAGGCCGGGATGTCGTCGTCCTGGAGGCGAGCGATCGCGTCGGCGGTCGCACCCGGACCGCGCGGGTCGGCGCCGGATGGGCCGTCGACCTCGGCGGCCAGTGGATCTCGGGCGCGCACACGCGATTCGCCGCGCTGGCCGAAGAGTACGGGGCCGCGACGTACCCACCGCCGGAAGGAGTCGACCTGCTGGTCGAGGGCGTGGTCCGGCGGCGCTTCACCGGAGCCCGCCCACCGCTTCCGACGTTCGTCCTCGTCGTGCTCGCCCAGGCGATGTGGCGGCTGGAACGGATGGCCGCACGGGTGGATCTCACGCGGCCATGGGCCGCGCCGGGCGCCGATCGGCTGGACGCGATGACGGCGGCCACCTGGTTGCGCCGGAATCTGCCGGAGCGGCGGGCGCGGAACCTGGCCGAGGTGATGATCGGCGAGGAGTTGTGCGTTGACGTCGGCAGCATCTCGATGCTCGGTCTGCTCACCACGATCCGTTCGGCGGGCGGCGTCGAGGCCGGAGTCGCCGCCGAGACGGTGAACCGCCTGTTCGTCGACGGCGCCGACGGGCCCGCGCTGGCCGTCGCCGCCGAACTGGGGGACGCGGTGCGTCTCGGTGTGCCGGTGACGCGTATCCGCAGGCGAGCGGATGGCGTTGTGGTGAGTGCCGACTCCGGTGACGTGCACGCCGAGCACGTGATCGTGGCGGTGCCGCCCACCCTCGCCGGACGTATCGCCTACGATCCGCCGCTGCCCGCCGCGCGCGACCAATTGACCCAGCGCATGCCGATGGGCTCGGTGCTGAAAGCGTTCGCGGTCTACGAGCGGCCGTTCTGGCGGGACGACCTGCTCACCGGCCAATCGCTGAACCTGCACGATCCGGTGCCGGTCACCTTCGACGCGACCCGGCCCGGCGGTCCGGGCGTACTCGGCGCGCTGGTGCCCGGCCGGGCCGCTCAGCGGCTCGCCGCCCTGCCCCCGGCCGAGCGTCGCGCCATGATCATCGGTTCGCTCGTCCGAGCCTTCGGGCACGCCGCCCGCGAGCCGATCGAGTGGCACGAGAAGGTATGGGCGGACGATCCGTACACGCGCGGCGGCTACGGGGCCTTCTTCCCCCCGGGCGTCCTGACCACCGCGGGCTCCGCGCTGCGCGACCCGGTCGGTGCGATCCACTGGGCCGGAAGCGAAACCGCGACGGAGTGGTCGGGCTACATCGAGGGAGCGATCCGCTCGGGCGAGCGCGCGGCCGCCGAAGTGCTCGCGTCCGATCGCTCCACGGCCACGGCGTGATTGCCGCGGTGTTGCTGGAACGCTGGCTCTGACCCAGCCGAGGGCTCACAATGGAGAGGTGTTCCAGCGGATCGTGGTGGGCTACGACGATTCACCCGGCGCCAGGGCCGCCTTGACGATGGCGCTCGAGTTGGCGACGGTGCACCACGCCACGCTCACGGTCGTCGCGGTCGAGGAGTACCTGCCGCACTACGGACCGGTGGTCGGCGAGATCGAGGACGAACGCTCGATCGGCGAGGTCACCTGCCGCCGCTGGCTCACCACGGCGGCCGAGACCGCCGAACAGCACGGCATAGCGGTGCGGGCCGAGGTGCGGGCGGGTCAGGCCGCGCGCGAACTGGCCACGGCCGCCGCCGATCACGATGCCGACCTGCTGGTGCTGGGGCGCACCGGGCACTCGGGCATCTGGGGACGGTTCATGGGCAGCACCGCGGAGAAGGCCGCCCGGCACGTCGGTTGCTCGGTTCTCGTCGCGCACGACGGCGACGCAGGGGCCGAGCGCCGGTGAGCGCGGCGGCAGTGGTGCCCGGCGGTGGCGCCGCCGCGGACGGTCGGGTAGAAGATCTGCGTGGCGGGTGAACTGACCGAGGAACCGACCGGCATCGCCGATCGCGCGGCCGGCCGCGCTCGCCGGTGGGAATTCTGGCGTACCCACGGCCCGGTATCGGTCGTCGTCGCCTTCGGCGGGGCGCTCGGCGCGCTCGCCCGCTACGGCCTGGCGCAGGGGTTGCCCGCTCGCCCCGGGCACTTTCCGCTGGCCACCTTCATCACGAATGTCGCGGGCTGTTTCGCGATCGGAGTGCTCATGGTCGCGGTAACCGAGATCTGGGCTGCTCATCGGTTGCTGCGTCCCTTTCTCGGAGTGGGTGTGCTGGGCGGGTTCACCACCTTCTCCACCTATGTCAACGAGATCCGCGCCCTACTGCGGCCCGGCACGATCGTCGTCGCGGCCGGTTACCTCGCGGGCACGCTGATCTGCGCCCTGTCGGCGACCCTCGCCGCCATGTGGCTCACCAGGGCGGGATACGAACGTCTGCGACGCGCGCGAAAGGCGGCTCGATGACGGTGTTGCTGGTCCTGGTGGGCGGCGCGATCGGCGCACCGCTGCGGTATCTCATCGATCGCGTGGTGCAGGATCGCCGCGACAGCCTGTTCCCGTGGGGCACCTTCGTGGTCAACCTGATCGGGTGTCTCGTCCTCGGCGCCCTCAGCGGAGCGGGATCGGCGCTGTCCTCGCCGCTTTTCCTGCTGCTCGGCACCGGGTTCTGCGGAGCGCTGACCACGTACAGCACGTTCAGCTACGAAACCGTGCGACTGGCCGAGCGGGCCGCGTATTTCTACGCGGCGATGAACGTGGTCGTCAGTGTCTCCGCGGGGTTGATCGCCACTGTGTCGACTTATGCGTTGGTGCACGCCCTGTTCGGGTGAGGCGTTCCGTCGATTACCTCTGCGACGTGATCCAGCTCACTAGGCTGCTCTGTCGCCCGCCGCTGGTGGTGGGTTAAGCTGACGGAACAGATGCAGATATGCGCATACATCAGATGCGGGAAGGGCTGGGTCGATGGGACACGAACACGGTCACGCGCACGGGCACGCGCTCTCCGGTCAGGCCGATCGCCGGTGGCTGACCATCGCGCTCGCCCTCATCGTCGGCTTCATGTCGGTCGAGGTCGTGATCGGTCTGCTGGCCAACTCGCTGGCCCTGCTGTCCGACGCGGCGCACATGCTCACCGACGCCGCTTCCATTGTCCTCGCGCTCGTCGCGATCCGGCTCGCGGCGCGTCCGGCGAACGGCAAGTACACCTATGGCTACAAACGCGCCGAGATCCTCTCGGCGCAGGCCAACGGCGTCACGCTGCTCGTGCTGGCGGGCTGGCTCACCTACGAGGCCGTGCGCCGCCTGCTGGAGCCGCCCGAGGTGACCGGCGGGCTCGTGCTGGCGACCGCGCTGGCCGGTGTGGTGGTCAACATCGCGGCCACCTGGGCGATCAGCAAGGCCAACCGCGCCAGCCTCAACGTGGAAGGCGCCTTCCAGCATGTGCTCAACGACCTGTACGGGTTCATCGCCACCGCCGTGGCCGGCCTCGTCGTGCTGACCACCGGCTTCGCCAGGGCGGACGCTATCGCCACGCTCATCGTCGTCGCGCTGATGGTCAAGGCGGGGCTCGGGCTGGTACGCGAATCCGGCCGGATCTTCCTGGAGGCCGCTCCCGCGGGCGTCGATCCGGACGCGTTGGGGCGCGGGCTGGTGGGCATCGATGGCGTCGACGAGGTGCACGATCTGCACGTCTGGCAGATCACCTCCGGTGACATCGCGCTGTCGGCGCATGTGCTGGTCCGGCCGGGCGCCGACTGCCACGGCCTGCGCCAGCGGATCGAGCACCTGCTCGACCACGACTACGGCATCACCCACACCACGTTGCAGGTCGACCACTCCCATGCCGTCGCCTCCTCGCCCGCGGTGGACGCGCAGCGCCTGCTGCCGGTGCTGGAGGACCACTGCGACGACGCCCACGGCCCGGTGCACCGCGACCGTCCGTCGTCCGCGGCGAATGTCGTCTGACCCACCGACCGCCACGCCCACGGGCGACGCGAACATCGGATGGCTCAGCGATCCAGGCGGGGGAACGGTCGTTCGGCCTCGATCAGGTAGGCCAGCTCCAGCAGGGTGCGCTCGTTGCCGCGGGTGGCGGCGAACTGTACGCCGATCGGCAGTCCCGCGTCGGTCAGGCCCGCCGGAACCGTGATCGCCGGCGTTCCCGTGATGTTGTTGATCGGCGTGAAGCAGACGTAGGCGCGCAACCGCTCGATGAGTTCGTCGAAAGGCACGGTCGGGCTGAGATAGCCGAGCTCCGGCGTGGTGTGACCGAGCGTGGGGAGCAGCACCGCGTCGTAGGGTCCGAGCGCCCGCTCGTAGGTGGCCGCCGCCGCGCGGAGCCGGTAGAGCGTGAGCGGGGCGTGCAGTGCCCGGCGCAGGAACAAGGCGCGCAGGCCCACGGTCAGGTCGTCCACGCGGCGCGCGTCGAACCGGCGGTCGAGGAACCGGCCCGTCGTGGTGATCGCGGCCGCGAGCAGGCCCCAATAGTGCAGGAAGGCGCTCTCGATCGCGGCGTCGAACGGCAGCGGCACCGGCTCGACCGAATGGCCGGCTGATTCGAGTGTGCGCGCGACATTTTCGACGGCCGCCCGGGTGGGCCCGGCGGCCAGCGGCCCCGCGAGATTGTCGAGCACCAGCGCTACCCGCATGCGCCGGGTCGGGGGACCGTCGACGCGGCCGATCGGCCGGAGCGCGGGATTGCGCCAATACTGTTCGGCCGCAGCGGCGTACGCGGCCGTATCGCGCACCGTCCTGGTCAGCACACCTTCGCTGACGATGTCGACCGGCAGCGTGCGGGCCAGCCCGGACACCACGTGCCGCCCCCGCGTCGGCTTCAAGCCGACCAGGCCCGCGCACGCCGCCGGAATACGGATCGAACCGCCGCCGTCGTTGCCGTGCGCGATCGGGACGACACCCGCCGCCACCAGCGCGGCCGCACCGCCCGACGAGCCGCCCACGGAATGGCCGGTGTGCCACGGGTTGCGCGTTGGCGCGAGATGCGGGGTCTCGCTGCTGGCGTTGAAGCCGAATTCGGGCATGGCGCTCTTGCCGAGCACGGTGAGGCCGGTGCTGAGGAACTGCCGGGTGTAGCCGCTGTGCGCGCGGGCCGGCCGCGCGCGGAACGCGGCCGTGCCCTGATTGGTCGGCATGCCCGCGACGTCCGTGTTGTCCTTGACGAAACTGGGCACGCCGTAGAAGGCGCCGGTCCGCTCGGCGGGCAGCAGCGGCTCCGCGTAGCTCCGGTAGGCGACGGCCGCCAGCTGTTCCACCCGCTCGGCGCGCGCCACCGCGGCGGCGGCGAGTTCGCGCGGCGACACCGCACCGTCGCGTACCAGCGTGGCCAGAGCGACGGCGTCGTGATCACCGAGTGCGTCGTCGGCGAAGGCGTGGACGCGCGAGGGTAGCGGAAGATGAGCGTCGGCGGTCATGACCCGAATCTAATGTGTCCAGCAGGTAGATCGTCCAGAACAGAAAGGACAGCAGGTGGCCGCGACATACCCGGATCCGGTGCCACCGAAGGGCCGAGTCGGCTCGCTGTTGTTCGCTTTGCCGCCCGCGGGCCGGCGGTGGAGCGTGGCGTTGCGTGCCGCGCTCGCGTTCGCCGCTCCCGCCACGATCATCACCGGTCTCGGCCATCCGGAGGCGGCGGTGTTCGTCATGTTCGGCGCCTTCGCCGTGCTCTACGGCGAGGGGCGGCCGTTCCGGGTGCGCGGCCGGGTGGTCCTCGCCGCGGGCTCGGCGCTGCTGGCCGCCTGCGGGGTCGGCGCGGTGGTCGGCAGTCTGCTGGACACCGGGTTCGGGTCATCGCTGCTCATGGTCGTCGTGGTGTCGGCGATCGCGGTCGTGGCCGTGTTCGTCATCGACGCGCTGCGGCTCGGTCCGCCCGGTGCGCTGTTCTTCGCGCTCGTCTGCGCGGGCGCGATGAGAGCCGCCGAGGTCGGGACCTCAGTATTGACGCTGTTGTTCTGCACGGCCTGCGGTGTCGTCGCGTCGATTATCGTCTCGATGGCCGGGGTGCTGCGAGATCGCCGCAAGCCCGAACGGGTGGCGGTCGGCGCTGCGGTCCGGGCGGTCGACGCCTATGTCGCGGCGCGGGAGGCGGGAACGCCCGCTATCGACCTGCGCCACCGGGCGGGAGCCGCGATGGCGGACGCGTGGGCCGCGGTCTACGACGCGGGCCTGCCCTCGGACCCAGGGGAAGCCGAGCTGCTGGCGACCTTGCAGGAGGCGCGGCGCAACCTCGCCGGGCACGCCCCCGACGACGACACCGACGATCTGCTGGTCGATCCGTTGGTCTCGTTCGCCCGCCCGGGCATCGGTTTCCGGCTGGAGCGTTCCCTGTCGTTCTCCTCGCACGCGGCGATCAGCGCGATGCGCGTCGCCGTGGGCTGCCTTGGCGCGGGTGCGCTGAGCGCGCTGCTCGGTCTGGAGCGGCCGC
This sequence comes from Nocardia sp. NPDC059691, assembly GCF_042733915.1. Taxonomy (NCBI): domain Bacteria; kingdom Bacillati; phylum Actinomycetota; class Actinomycetes; order Mycobacteriales; family Nocardiaceae; genus Nocardia; species Nocardia sp. NPDC059691. The sequence continues at coordinate 83,718 of NZ_JBHWFB010000013.1, forward strand.
ACTGGGCGGTGCTCAGCGCCCTGATCGTTCTGCAGACCGGACCGGATCGAGTGCGCGGACAGGTGCGGGCCATCCACAGGTTCGTCGGCACCATCGCGGGCCTCGGTCTGTTCGCGCTCATCTACCAGCTGGGGCCGACCGGTTACGCGCTGATCGCGCTGGTCGCCGCGCTGCAGTTCTGCATCGAACTGTTCGTGCCGCGCAATTACGCGCTGGCCGTCGTCTTCATCACGCCGGTCGCCCTGATCGCGGGTGGAGTCGCCACGACGGGCGGGCCGATCGGACCCGTGATCCGTGATCGGTTGTGGGAGACACTGCTCGGTGTCGCCGTCGCCGTGCTCGCGCTGCACGGCGTCGCGCCCCACGGGCACCGGCGCACCTTTCGCCGGCTGGAAAACCGGGTGCGCACCACCGCGCGCGCCCTGCTCGACCGGCTGCGCCGTAAGCCGATGGACGCCGAAGCGTGGGTGCTGGTCCAGCATCTGCAATTCGAGTTGGTCGGCGTGGTGCGCAGCGGCATCGACTCGGCGACCGACGATCCGGAGTGGACCCGCGAATACTGGCCGGAGCACACGGCCCTGGCGCACTTCGGTCATGACCTGCTCGCCGCCTGCTGGGTACTGCGGCCGGGCCAGCGGCTGGCGGACGTGGACGGCTGGGCGGCCCGCTTGGCCGCGGCCCGGTCGGAGCCGGGAGCGGCGTCCGGACCGCCTGCTAGCGTTCGGCGCATGCACGACAGCGTCACGGTCCGGATGGCCGCCCCGGCCGACAAGATCTGGGAACTGGTCAGCGACATCGAGAACACCGGGCGATTCAGTCCGGAGACGTTCGCCGCCGAGTGGCTCGGCGGCGCGACAGGGCCCGCGGTCGGCGTGAAGTTCCGCGGCCATGTCAACCGCAACGGCTGGGGACTGAAATACGCGACGGTGTGCCGCATCGTCGCCTGCGAGCCGGGTCGCGAGTTCGCCTTCACCGTGCTCGGACCACAGGGCATGCCGATCAACACGTGGCGCTATGTTTTCCGGCCGGTGGACGGCGGCACCGAGGTCACCGAGTCGTTTCAGCTGCACAGCAATCCGGTGCTGCGGCTGTATTGGTTGCTGGCCGGGTGGGCGCGCGGCAAGACGAACGTCGAGGGAATGCGCGAGACCCTCAACCGGATCAAGGCCGTCGTCGAATGATCGGGACGCACGAGACCCGAGGCGGGAAAGCATGACCGCTCCCGTGCTCTTCGTGCTCGGCGCCGGTCCCGGTGTCGGGCTGTCGGTCGCCCGCCTGTTCGCCGCCGACGGCTTCACCGCCGTGCTGGCCTGCCGGTTGCCCGAAGAGGCCGAGCCTCTGGCCGAACAGTTGCGGGAGCAAGGGGTCGACGCGGAGGGCGTCGGCGTGGATCTGCGTGATCCCGCCGACGTGGCCCGAGTCGTCGCGGGGGCGGGTGAGCGGCACGGCCGCATCGACGTGCTGCACTTCAATCCCAGCGTCTTCCGCGAGGCCGATCCGTTGCGGCTGTCGGTCGCCGAGTTGCTAGAGGACCTCACCGTGGGCGCCGGGGCGCTGCTGCCCGCCGTGCAAGCGGCGCGTCCCTTCCTGTCCGAGGGCGCCCGCGTGCTGGTCACCGGCAGCGCGGCAGCGGACAAGCCCTGGCATCGGGCCGCTTCGCTCGGTGTCCAGAAGGCGGCGGTGCGCAACCTGGTGACCAGTGTGGACGCCACCCTCGCGCCCGAGGGCATCCGAGCGGTCGCGGTGCAGATCAACGGCGTTCTCGGCGAGGGAGCGTTCACCAGGGACCGGGTCGCCGGGGCGCTCTACGCGGCGGCCACCCGCCCCGCCGAGGGATGGACGCCACACGTCTCCTACGACGGCTGACCTACCTGGGCCGGATCGCCGTGAACTGGATGGGCAGGTGCGCGGGCCCGCGCAGATTGACGTGCTCCCGATACGGTGGCGGGTCGACCGTCAGCCTCGGTGACTCGACTCGTTGCGCGAACCGGGTCAACGCCACCCGCGCCTCCAGGCGCGCCAGGGGAGCGCCGACGCAGAAGTGAGCCCCGAGGCCGAAGGCCAGATGGCGGTTTTCGCGCGCGGGGTCGAATCCGTCGGGGTCGCCGAACATCGCGGGGTCGCGGTGCGCGGCGGCGATCAGCAGCACCACCAGATCGCCGCGCTGAATGTCCGCGCCTCCGATGGTCAGATCGTCGGCGGCGATGCGCGGGATCAACTGGACCGGCGGGTCGAAGCGCAGCGTCTCCTCGACGACGCCGGCCGCGCGGTCCGGTTCCGCGCGGAGGGCGGCGAGTTCGTCCGGCCTGCGCAGCAGGGCGAGGGTCGCGTTGGCGATCAGGTTGACCGTCGTCTCGTGCCCGGCGACCAGCAGCAGCGCGCAGGTCGAGATCAGTTCCGCATGGGTGAGCACGTCTCCGGCGTCTTCGGCGGCGATGAGTTCGGACAGCAGATCGGGGCCGGGAGTGTGGCGGCGGCGGTCGGTGAGTTCTTCGAAGTAGGCGTACAACTCGGTCCCGGCGCGCTGGATCTCCGCCGGGTCGGCGCGGAATTGGGCGGCCGCGCGAGAAGTCGGGTCGAGCGTGCGGGACAGCAGGGCGGACCAGGCGCTGAGCTTGGCTTCGTCCGCCAGCGGGACGCCGAGTAGTTCGCAGATCACGGTCACCGGCAGGGGATAGGCGAAGTGATCAACGGCGTCGAAGCCTCCCGCGCGGGCGCGCTGGTCGAGCAGGTCGTCGACGATCTCGATGATCCGAGGCTCCAGTTGCCGGACGACGCGTGGGGTGAACGCCTTGGACACCAGGCGGCGCAGGCGAGTGTGATCGGGCGGATCCAGGAACAAGAACGAGGGTTTCGCTTGGGCCGCACCGTCTTCCCGCGTGCCGTCGTGGATCGGCATCGAGCCCAGCTGCAACCGGGCCAGCGACCGGTCGACGCTCGCGCGCGGATCGCGCAGCACGGCGGCGCAGTCGGCGTAGCGGGTGAGCACGACGACCGGAGCCGTGCCGATCCGGAACGCGCCGGAGTCACGCAGCCGCGCGAAGACGGGGTACGGGTCCGGCCGCACGGCGGGGTCGAGCAGGCGCACGTAGTCGTCGGTCGGGTGGTTCGTGGTCGTCATCGACACTCCCAGCTGTCCGGCCCGGAGCGGGCACCGGTCTTGCTCGGTATTATTCCGATACCGTCGGTAGGAAAGCAATACCGATGCGGGATGCGAAAATGTCGCCATGACACTGCGGCGCCCGGTCGACGATTCGGTCACCCGCGTCGTCGAACTACTCGGCGACCGGTGGACCATCCTGCTCATCGCCGAGGCGTTCTTCGGGGTGCACCGCTTCAGCGATTTCGCGCGCAATATCGGCATCACCAACCGCAACCTGCTCACCAGCCGCCTGCGCATGCTGATCGACGCGGGAATCTTCACCCGCACCGACCACGGCGGCGGCCGGGTCGACTATCACCTCACCGCAGCGGGCCGCGAACTGTATCCGATCGTCACCGCGATGATGGTGTGGGGCGACAACCACCTGACCGGGCCGGAGGGCAGGCCGATCGTCCTGGAACATCGCACCTGCGGACACGAGACCTCGCCCATGCTGGTCTGCGACCACTGCCGCGAACCGATCGATCCGCGCGATGTGGAACCCAAGGCCGGGCCCGGCTTCCACCAGCCACCCGGGGCCGAACAAGCAGGTTGAGGGATGTGTGAACCCGGACTGGCCCGCGCTCAATCCAGCTGGTTGACGAACGCCTCGGCCAAGTACAGCGGTAGGAGTAGGTAGTACAGCAGCATCGCCATCGAGCCGGCTCCGATCGTCAACGCGGGTCCCACGCGGTGCCGTCGCGGGAACGTCGCGCAGGGATGGGAGACCGGGTGGTCTCGCGAGTGCAGGAATGTAGTGCAGCTTCCCACCATCGGCAACACCGGGCAGCGTGTCGGCTCTAGTGGAGCGCGCTGCCCTGCACCCACTGCTCCCAGGGCACACCCCAGTCACCGTTCTGCCAGACCTCCAGCGGGGCTCCGCCCGTATTGCGGATCTCCACCACGTCACCGGGGACGGCGAAATTGAAGAACCACTGGGCGTTCTCGCCGCTGAGGTTGAGGCAGCCGTGCGAGACGTCGGTGTTGCCCTGGGCCCAGACGGTGGAGTCGAGCTGGTGCAAATAGATGCCGTCGGTGCTGATCCGGGTGGCCCAGCCGATGGCCTCCTTGTAGCCGAGCCGGGAGTTGATCGGCAGGCCGTAGGTGGAGGAGTCCATGATCACCGGATTGGCCTTGTCCATCACCGTGTAGATCCCGGGCTGGGTCCAGAACGTGATCGTCTTGCCTCCGACGACCTCGCTGCCGCCCCTGCCCATCGAGGTCGGCATGGTGCGGATCAGCCTGCCGTTCTCGAAGACCTGGACCTGTTTGGTGTTGTCATCGGCGATCGAGACGTGCGCCGCGCCGATGGTGAACGTGGTCTTGGTGTCCTCTTGGCCGTAGAGCCCGCGGCCGAGTTCCTGGCCGTAGACGTTCGCCGCCACGCTGACCTTGGTGCCCGGCGAGTAGTACTCCCTCGGACGCCAGTGCGCGTTGCGGTCGTCCAGCCAGTACCAGGAGCCCTCCACCGGCGGATCGGTGGTGACCGCGAGGTGCTTCTCCGCCGCGGCGTGGTCGGGAATGTTCTCGTCGAAGTGCGCCACCACCACGGTGCCCACGCCGAACGTGCCGCCGTCGGACAGTGGCGTGCCGCCCGTGGTGGTCAGTGACACCTTCGTCTGGTTGTTGGGGGTCAGCGTGGAGAAGGTCGAGGTGGTCGGGCCGGTTCTGCCGGTGATGCTCAAACCCTCCGCGGTCACGGTGTAGGTGCGGCCGTAGCCGAGCGGCTCGGTGGGTTTCCACGCCGTCTTGTCCGGCGTCATGATCCCGTCGACCGTCTTGCCCTGCTCGTTGGTCATGGTGACCCGGGTCAGCTGGCCGTCGGCCGTGCTCACCTGCACCGGCGCCAGCGGATCGACATTGCCCGCGCCCGAGGAGGGCGTGATCGTGATCGGCGCGGGCGCTGGGCCCGCCGCACCCGGTGTCTTCCCCGGCCCCGACGAGGACGAGCACGCCGCCACGAGCACCGCCATGATCAGGGCGAACCCCGCGACGATTCCGGATCGGACGCGACTGGTCGCCATGAAATCTCCTGTATCCGCCCAGCGCAACGAATGGCGCACCCGCGCCTGTCTATCCCCCTCGCAGTTTACCGACCCGTTTCGCGCGCGAACCCGTGCGGAGCGGGCCCACGGCAGACTCCCAGCCACTACACAGGAAGGGCCTCGGCGGAAAACCGCTGGCTCCCGGGCGGTCGACCTTTCTACCGTCGCGGGGTATGGAGATCGACTACCGATGGCGAGGCGCTCTGAGCGACAGCGAACTGGCCGACTTGACGCGATCGCACGGCGGCGACGCGGACCCGGGATGGTGGGACCGCGCGGCGCGGCACAGCCTCGGCTGGGTCACCGCCCGGACCGGCGCTGACGCGCTCGCCGGTTTCGTCAACGTGGCGTGGGACGGCGGCGACCACGCGTTCCTGCTCGACCCGAAAGTGCGGTCCGAATGGCAGCACCGAGGCATCGGCACCGAACTCGTCGCCAGGGCCGCGCACGGCGCCGGGGCGGCGGGCTGCACCTGGTTGCACGTCGATTTCGAGGATCGCCTCGCGCCGTTCTACTTCGATGCCTGCGGTTTCCGCGCCACGACAGCCGGACTTCTGCGACTGCGCGGCCACGGCTGACGGCCGAAAGTACCGATCGGGACCGCGCCGGTGCGTGCCATGCTGAGGGCCGGAGTCGACCGAGGGGAACGAATGCAGAATCGCCCATCGGCAGCGGAGTTGCTGGACTCGCTCGCCGAGCTGCTCGAGGAGACGCTGCTACCCGCCCTGCCCGCGGGGTTGCAGCACAAGGCGCGGGTGGGGGCCAACCTCGCCAGGATCGTGCGCAGGGAGATCGAATCGGGCCCCGGGGCCGCCGAGCGGGAGCGCGAGCTGCTCGCCGCGGTGGCCGAGGGCGATGACGAGCGACTCTGGGCGGCCCTGGTCTCCGTCGTGCGGGCGGATCTGGCGATCGCCAAGCCGGGCTACGACGCGTGGGCGGCCGAGTGAGCGCCGATCCGGCGCGCGGCTTGGCCGAATTCCTCGGGTCGGGAACCCGCGAGGTGACGGTGTCGAACCTCGAATACCTCTCCGCGGGCGCTCGCCGCCGCAACGTCGCCTTCGAGGCCGATCTGGGCGGCGGGACGCGTCGCCTGGTCGCGACCATCGTGCCGAGCTCGATCGAGCTGGTTCCGGTGGACGTGGAGGCCGCCGTCCGGGAACTGGCGCGCACGCACGGTGTTCCGGCGCCGCCCGTGGTGGCGATCTGCACCGACGCCGCCTATGTCGGGGGCCCGTTCGTGATCTCCGAGCGCGTCGATGGAGAAACCGTGCCGCGCAAGGTGTTACGGCTGGTCGAGGCGTCGGATATCGGCGAACGGGTCGCCGAGCAATTGGGCGAGGCCATGGGGCGTCTGCACGCGATCGACCCGGCGGACGCGCCCGCACGGCTGCCCGTCGCGGCGGCCGATCCCGAGCGCCAGCTGATCGAGGCCGACGAGCAGGTGCGCGCACTCCTGCCGGACCGCCCGGTGTTCGCCCTCGCGCTGCGCTGGCTGGAACGCCACTGCCCGCCCGCGCCGCCACGCACCGCGCTGCTGCACACCGACCTGCGCAACGGCAACATCGTCGTCGGTCCCGACGGCCTGCGCGCCGTGCTCGACTGGGAAGGCGCGCAGCGTCAGGGTGATCCGATGCGCGACGTGGCTTGGCCCGCGCTGCGCATGTGGCGCTTCCGCGCGGACGACCGCGAATTCGGCGGCCTGGCGGGCCGCGAGGCGTTCGTGCGCGGCTACCACCGCGGTGGCGGGAGCTTCGACGAAGACCGGTTCCGCTGGTGGAAGGTGCTGTGCACGCTCGGCTGGGGCGTCGGACTGGCCGGGCAGGCCGCGGCCCATCTGGACGGCAGTGTGCGCGACATCGTGATGGCGGCCAGCGGACGCCGCGTGTCGGAAATCGAATGGGACCTGCTGATGCAGATCCGACCCACTGCGAAAGGCTGAATGCCCGATGGATTTCGAGCTACCTGCGGAACTGGTCGATTACCTCGCCGAACTCGACGCGTTCATCGATCGGGAGATCACCCCGCTCGAGCAGGCCGACGACAACATCCGCTTCTTCGACCACCGCCGTGAGGACGCCCGCACCGACTGGGAGCGCGGCGGCCTGCCGAATGGGGAGTGGGAGGAACTGCTGGCCGAGGTCCGCAGACGCGCCGACGCCGCCGGTCACCTGCGCTACGCGTTCCCAGCGCACTACGGCGGGCGGGACGGCACGAACCTCGGCATGGCGGTGATCCGCGAGCACCTGGCCCGGCGTGGCCTCGGATTGCACTGCGATCTGCAGAACGAGCACGCCATCGTGGCCAACAATGTCGGCCTGTTGCTCATGCTCGAGTACGGCACGCCCGAGCAGCAGGCGGAGTGGGTGGACGGACTGGCCTCGGGAACGAAGTTCTTCGCCTTCGGCATCACCGAGCCCGAGCACGGCTCGGACGCGACGCACATGGAGACCTCGGCGGTCCGCGACGGCGACGACTGGGTGATCACCGGGCGCAAGACTTGGAACACCGGTGTGCACATCGCCGACGCCGACTTGATCTTCGCGCGCACCTCGGGCGACCCCGGCGACGCGACGGGCATCACGGCGTTCCTGGTGCCCACCGACGCACCCGGGTTCGTCGTCGAGGAGTACCTCTGGACCTTCAACATGCCCACCGACCACGCCCGGGTCGCGCTGGACGGCGTCCGGGTCCCGGGCTCCGCCGTCTTCGGTGGCGAGGGACGCGGCTTGGCGGTGGTCCAGCACTTCTTCAACGAGAACCGCATCCGCCAGGCCGCGTCCAGTCTGGGCGCGGCGCAGTACTGCATCGACCAGTCGGTGGCCTACGCCAAACAGCGCAAGCCCTTCGGCAAGCCGCTGGCCACCAACCAGGCGATCCAGTTCCCCTTGGTGGAACTGCACACCCAGTGCGAGATGTTGCGCGCCCTCATTCACAAGACCGCGTGGTCGATGGACACCTACGGCACGTTCGCCGTCTCCGAGCAGGTCTCGATGTGCAACTACTGGGCCAACCGGTTGTGCTGCGAGGCCGCCGACCGCGCGATGCAGGTGCACGGCGGCCTCGGCTACTCCCGGCACAAGCCGTTCGAGCACATCTACCGCCACCACCGGCGCTACCGGATCACCGAGGGCGCCGAGGAGATCCAGATGCGCCGCGTCGCGGGCTACCTGTTCGGCTTCATGGGCAGCAAAGCGCCGAAGGGCGTGTGAGCCGGGTCAGAGGCGGCGGATCCGGGCCAGCCACGCGGCGGCGTCGACCTGGCCGGACTCGGAGATCTCCAGGTCCGTCGCTTCTTGCGCGACCAAATCGGTGACCCGTCCGCGGTACTGGGTCGCTCGTAGGTCCTCCACCGACCAGCCGTCGCGGAACGACTCCCGGATCAACGTGTCGCTGATCCGCGGCCCGAACCCCGGCTCGACATCCGAGAGCGCGAGAACGTAGAGCGTTCCGCCCGGCTTGCAGACGGCGTGCAGGCTGCGGACGTACGCGGCGCGCGCCTCGTCCTCGGTCCCGAAGACGTGGAACAGCGCGCTGTCGACGACGGTGTCGAACGCGGGCGCGGAGCCGGGCGGGTCACCGGAGAAGTCCGGCCGGTCGCCGAGGGCCAGCGCGTCGGCCACCTCGAACACGGCCGACGGCACACCCTGTTCGGCCGCGTTGGCGCGCGCGTACGCCACCGCGCTCGGCGACATGTCGACGCCCCGCACGTCGTATCCGAGGCGGGTCAGCAGGATCGTGTGCTCACCCGCGCCGGAGCCCGGGTCGAGCACGCGTCCGGTGATGCCGCCGTCCTGCTCGAGCGCGACGATTGCCGGTTGCGGCTCGCCGATCACCCAGGGTGCGGTGTCGTTGTCATAGACGGTGTTCCAGAAATCAGCTGGACGAGTCATGCCACCATGCTTCATCCTCAACCACCGTTGAGGTCAACCCGACGCGGCCGGGATTGTGCGAGGTCCGGACCACGTACGCTGCGTCGACGCGATGGTCGCGGGTACGCGCCGGGTATGAGCACACCGAATATCGATCCCGAAACGGCGGAGTCGATGCAGCAGGACGCGGATTTCGCCGAGGAGCACACCAAACCGACGCACGCCGACGAGCACCCGGCCGGTGAGCAGCTCGAGACCGATGAGTCGACCCCGCGCGGCCACGGCGGAATGGATCGGTGAGCACGGCGTGGCACGGTTCCACGCGGAAACCGTGCCACGCGCCCGCGCTCAAGCGATGGCGACCATCCGAGCCGCGTTGGCGGACTCGTCGTCGGCCGCCTGATTGGCGGCCAGTTCGGCGCGCACCCGCTCGCGGTACCGGGTGATCTCCCGCTCGGTGGCGGCGGCGTCCCAGCCGAGGTGCCCGCCGATCAGCCAGGCCACCTCGGGCGCGGCGGCCAGACCGCGGTCGGCGGCCTCGATGGAGACGCGGGTGCGGCGGGTGAGCACGTCGTCCAGGTGCAGCGCGCCTTCGTGCGTCACCGCGTACACCGCCTCCGCACCGAGGTACTCCGGCGCGCCGGTGATTGGACGGCCCAGGTCCGGTTCGCGGGCGATCAGGTCGAACAGGTCGGTGATCGCCGAGCCGTAGCGGCCGAGCAGGCGCTCGACCGTCGCCCGCGGCAGGCCCGCGCGTTGCGCCAGGCTGTCGAGGTCGGCCGCGAGTTCCTGGTAACCCACCGCGCCGAGGATCGGCAGGTGCTCGGTCACCGACGGCGCGACCGCGCGGCCCAGTCCCGCCACCGCCGCGTCCACGACGTCGGCGGCCATCACCCGGTAGGTGGTGTACTTGCCGCCCGCGATCACGAACAGACCGGGAGCCGGTTCGGCGACCGCGTGCTCCCGCGAGAGCGTCGCGGTGTCGGCCGACGCGCCGGACAGCAGCGGGCGCAGCCCCGCGTACGTGCCGACGATGTCGTCGCGGGTGAGCGGCTCGCGCAGCACCTGGTTGACGTGGTCGAGCAGGTATTGCACGTCGGCGTCGCTGGCGGCCGGATGGTCCTTGCTCAGCGACCAGTCCGTGTCGGTGGTGCCGATGATCCAGTGGCCGTGCCACGGGATGACGAAAAGCACGCTCTTCTCGGTGCGCATGATCAGGCCGGTGTCCAGATGCAGGCGATGACGCGGCACCAGGATGTGCACGCCTTTCGACATGCGGACGTGGAACGGGAACTCGACGCCGGTCATCCGGTTCATCTCGTCGGTCCACACGCCGGTGGCGCTGATCACCCGGCGCGCGCGCACCGTGTGCACCCGGCCGGTTTCCAGGTCGGTGACCTCCGCGCCGACGACGCGCTCACCGTCGCGCAGCAGCGCCGTCACCTTGGTGCGGGTGAGCACGGTTGCGCCGTGCTGGGCGGCGGTGCGCGCGATCATCATCGTGTGCCTGGCGTCGTCGACCTGCGCGTCGAAGTACCGGATCGCTCCGGTCAGCGCGTCCTCGCGCAGCGCGGGCGCCAGCTCCAGCGCGCGGGTGTGCGACAGGTGCCGATGCATCGGCAAGGCGCGAGCACCGCCGATCGTGTCGTACAGGGCGACGCCCGCGCCGATGTAGGCGCGTTCCCAGACGCGATGGCGTAGCGGCAGCAAAAACGACACCGGCCGCACCAGGTGCGGGGCCAGCCGGCGCAACAGCAGGCCGCGTTCCTTCAGCGCCTCCCGCACCAGCCAGAAGTCCAGCTGCTCCAGGTAGCGCAGCCCGCCGTGGATGAGCTTGCTGGAGCGGCTCGAGGTGCCTGCCGCGAAGTCCCTGGCCTCCACCAGGGTCACGGTGAGGCCGCGGGCGGCGGCGTCGAGGGCGGCGCCCGCGCCGACCACGCCGCCGCCGATGACGAGTACATCGATCTCGGTGTCGCCGAGTGCGTTCACCGCGCGGGCGCGGTACTGGGCGTCCAATCGTGCGGACACAGCGGTATCTCTCCTTGTTTCGGGGTTATTCGGGTAGGACGGCGTCGCCCCTCATTCGTCGACGTCGATCCAGTCGAGGGTGCGGGCGACGGCCTTCTTCCAGCGCGCGTAGCCACGCTCGCGCTGTTCCTCCGACCAGGTCGGATGCCAGCGCTTGGCTTCGTTCCAGTTCTGTTCCAGCTCGTCGGTGTCGTTCCAGAAGCCGACCGCGAGCCCCGCCGCGTAGGCCGCGCCGAGCGCGGTGGTCTCGGCGACCACCGGACGCGACACCGGCACACCGAGGAAGTCGGCCTGCAGCTGCATGCACAGCTCGTTTGCGGTGACGCCGCCGTCCACCCGTAGCACGTCCAGCCGCACTCCGGAGTCGGCCTGCATCGCCTCGACCACGTCGCGGGTCTGGTAGCAGATCGATTCCAGCGTCGCCCGCGCGAGATGGGCGTTGGTGCTGTAGCGGGACAGACCGACGATCGCGCCGCGCGCGTCCGAGCGCCAGTACGGCGCGAACAGTCCGGAGAACGCGGGCACGAAATACACCCCGCCGTTGTCCTCGGCCTGCCGGGCGAGCGATTCGCTCTGCGCCGCGCCGGAGATGATGCCCAGCTGGTCGCGCAGCCACTGCACCGCCGAGCCGGTCACCGCGATGGAACCTTCCAGCGCGTACACCGGCTTCTCCCCGCCCAACTGGTAGGCCACCGTGGTCAGCAGGCCGTGCTGTGAGCGCACGATCTCGGTTCCGGTGTTGAGCAGCAGGAAGTTGCCGGTGCCGTAGGTGTTCTTCGCCTCGCCGGGACGGAAGCAGACCTGTCCGACGGTGGCGGCCTGCTGATCGCCGAGCACGCCCGCCAGCGGCACCGCGCCGCCGAACGGTCCGTCGGCGCGGGTGGCGCCGAACAGTTCCGGGTTGGCCGAGGGAGCGATCCGGGGCAGCATCGCGCGCGGCACCCCGAACAGGGACAGCAGTTCGTCGTCCCAGTCCAGGGTCTCCAGATTCATCAGCATGGTGCGGCTGGCGTTGGTCGGGTCGGTGACGTGCACGCCGCCGTCGACGCCGCCGGTCAGCTGCCACAGCAGCCAGGTGTCGGTGGTGCCGAACAGCGCGTCGCCGCGTTCGGCGTCCTCAGCCACCCCGGGGACGTTGTCCAGGATCCAGCGCAGCTTGCCGCCGGAGAAGTAGGTGGCGGGCGGCAGGCCCGCCTTGCGCCGGATGATGTCGCCGTGCCCGGCTCGTTCCAGTTCGGCGGCGATCCGGTCGGTGCGGGTGTCCTGCCAGACGATCGCGTTGCAGTACGGCCGCCCGGTCTTGCGGTTCCACACCACCGTGGTCTCGCGCTGGTTGGTGACGCCGACCGCGGCCAGGTCGCTCGCGACCAGATCGGCCTTGGTCAAGGTGGTCTGGATGACCGCGCGGGTGCGCTCCCAGATCTCGGTCGGATTGTGCTCCACCCAGCCCGGGCGCGGCAGGATCTGCTCGTGCTCGAGCTGGTGGCGGGCGACCTCGTTGCCACCGTGATCGAACACCATGAAGCGGGTGCTCGTGGTGCCCTGGTCGATGGCGCCGACGTACTGGCTCATCGCGGTCCTTTCGGGAAATTACTGGGAAAGAGCGGGATTCAGAACAGGAACTGCGCGGCGAGTCCGGCCAGCGCGCCGCCGAGCAGCGGGCCGAGCACCGGCACCCAGGCGTAACCCCAGTCGGAGTCCTTGCCGTGCGGTGCGGCGTCGGGCGATTCGGCCGGAGCGGGCGCACCCGCGCCCACGGGGACCAGGACCGCGTCGGCGGGGGCGGGCTTGCTCACCGGCAGCAGCGCGTGCGCGATGCGCGGACCGAGATCGCGAGCGGGGTTGATGGCGTATCCGGTCGGCCCGCCCAGGGAGGCGCCGATGCCGACGACCAGGAGCGCGGCGGCGGCCGGGCCGAGCCCGCTCGGGGTGTGGCCGAAGGTGAGGATCACCAGGACGAGGATGAAGGTGCCGATCACTTCGGTGACGAAGTTCCAGCGCAGGGCGCGAATCGCGGGGCCGGTGGCGAACACCGCGAGCTTCTTCTCCTCGTCGGTCTCGGCGTCGAAGTGGCGCTTGTAGGCGACGTAGGCCACGGTCGCGCCGAGGAACGCGCCGGCGAATTGGCCGCTCAGGTACGCGAGTGTCGTCGAGCCGGAGATCGCGATGCCGGGGGCGAACTCGTCGGCCCCGCTGAACAGGATGCCGACGGTGACCGCGGGGTTGAGATGGCCGCCGGTCTTGTAGGCGACGTAGACGCCCGCCAGGACCGCGAACCCCCATCCCATGTTGATCAACAGCCAGCCGCCGTCCAATCCCTTGGACTTCGCCAGCAGTACGTTCGCGACCACACCGACCCCGAGCAGCACCAGCACGCCTGTGCCGAGTGCTTCACTGAGGAAGATCGAGCCGAAGTTCATCGTTGAGCCTCCGTTTCGCCCCGCAGGTCGCGGGCGCGACCGTGCGTGAAACGGAAACTACGGCGGGATGCGGAACCCGGATACAGCTGCCGTTCGACAATGTCGAACGCCTCGACTGGTTGCCGGAAGGCGGCGACGCTACCGTCCGACGCGCGAGGAGGATGTATGGCGCAGCTCACACTGGGTTTCAATGATGTTGCTCAGGTATCACCAGCCGTTCGACATTGTCGAATCACGACACGGGTAGGTTCCCCGATATGCCAGGTGCTATCCAATCGATCGAGCGGGCGGCGGCCGTTCTGCGGCTGCTGGCCCGCGGCTCAGGGCGGCTCGGCGTCGGCGACATCGCGGGCGCGCTCGACCTGCCCAAGCCGACCGCGCACGGCATCCTCCGCACGCTGCAAGGCGTCGGCTTCGTCGAACAGGATCCGGCCACCGGCAAGTACCAACTCGGCGCGGCGCTGCTGCACCTGGGCACCAGCTACCTCGACGCGAACGAGTTGCGCTCCCGCGCGATCAACTGGGCCGACGCGCTGGCGGCGCGCACCGGCGAATCGGTGCGGATCGGCGCGCCGATGGACGGCGCGGTGGTCGTGGTGCATCACGTGTTCCGGCCGGACAATACCCAGCAGGCGCTCGAACTCGGCGAACTGCTGCCGCCGCACGCCACCGCGCTGGGCAAGGTCCTGCTCGCCTACGACGCCGAGCTGGCCGCCACGACGCGCCGCGCCGAGCTGGCCCCGCTCACACACCGCACCCTGGTCGACCGCACCGCGCTCGCCAGGGCGCTGGGCGGCGTCCGGCAGGCCGGATGGGCGGGCGACACCGAGGAATTCCGGACGGGCGAGGCGGGTATCGCGGCGCCGATCCGGGCGCCCGGTGGCCTCGTGGTCGGCGCCATCGGCATCACCGGCGCGGTGGACCGGCTCTGTGACGCCCAGTTGCGGCACCGGCCCGCGCTGGTCGGTCAGGTGCTCGACGCCGCACGGGCGGTGTCGCGCGATCTCGGTACGAGTCACTGACTTTCGTCCCCGCGGTGACCGTCCGATGTCGATCAGGAGCAGCCGAGCATGAAGCAGCGTTACGTGCTGGCCATCGACCAGGGCACCACCTCCACGCGGTGCATCCTGTTCGACCAGCGTGCCCGGCTCGTCGGCGTCGCGCAGCGCCCGCACCGGCAGCACTATCCGCGGCCGGGCTGGGCGGAGCAGGACGCGCTGGAGATCTGGCGCAATGTCGAGCGGATCGTGCCGCAGGCCCTGCGGGATTCCGGTGTGACGGCCGACCAGATCGCCGCGCTGGGCATCGCCAACCAGCGCGAGACCACCGTGGTGTGGGACCGCCGCACCGGCACGCCAATCGGACGCGCCATCGTCTGGCAGGACGTGCGCACCGAGGAACTGGTCCGCGAGCTCGGGGACAAGCCGGGCGCCGACCGGATCCGCGAGCTGTGCGGCCTGCCACTGGCCAGCTACTTCGCCGCGCCGCGGCTGCGCTGGATGCTGGACTCGGTGCCAGGTCTGCGCGAGCGCGCGGAACGGGGCGAGGTGCTGTTCGGCACCATGGAGACCTGGCTGATCTGGAACCTCACCGGAGGCCCCGACGGCGGGCTGCATTGCACCGACGTCACCAACGCCAGCCGCACCCTTCTGATGAACCTGCGCACCCTCGCCTGGGACGACGAACTGCTGGAGTTCTTCGGCATCCCCGCCCGCATGCTGCCGCGCATCCAGCCCTCGATCGCGTCCTACGGCAACACGCGCCGGGTCGTGCCCGGCATCCCGATCGCCGCCGCCCTCGGCGACCAGCATGCCGCGTTGTTCGGCCAAACCTGTTTCGCGCGTGGGGAGACCAAGTGCACCTACGGCACCGGCGGCTTCCTCATGATGAACACCGGACGCGACCTGGTGCGTTCCGAGCACGGTCTGCTCACCACGATCGGCTACCAGATCGGCCCCGAGCCGGTCTACGCGCTGGAGGGGCCGATCGCGGTCACGGGATCGCTCGTGCAATGGGTGCGCGACAACATCGGACTGGTCACCAGTGCGCCGGAGATCGAAACCCTCGCGCGCACCGTCGAAGACAACGGCGGCTGCTACGTCGTGCCCGCGTTCTCCGGGCTGTACGCGCCGCATTGGCGCAGCGACGCGCGCGGTCTCATCGCCGGGCTGACCTCCTACATCACCAAGGGCCACATCGCGCGCGCCGTGCTGGAGGCGACCGCTTGGCAGACCCGGGACGTGGTGGAGGCGATGAACGCCGACTCCGGCCTGCAAGCCGCGGCACTGCGCGTGGACGGCGGGATGACCTCGAACAACCTGCTCATGCAGATCGTGTCCGATGTGCTGGATGTTCCGGTGCTGCGTCCGTTCGTCGCCGAGACGGTCTCACTGGGCGCGGCGTACGCCGCGGGCCTCGCCGTGGGGTATTGGCCCGACCTCGAGGGATTGCGCAACAATTGGCGCCTTGCCGCCCAATGGGTTCCGCGCATGGACGCGGAGCTGCGGGAGGACGAGTACGAGAACTGGAAACGCGCGGTCGAGTTGACCTTCGGCTGGGTGCGGTCGAAGAAGCGGGCGCGGCGGTGAGTCCGGGGCCCGGCGCTCGTGTCGGGAGCGTGGGTTAGCGTCGAGAGCATGCGGCTTCACGTGGGATGTGCGATGTGGACGCACGCGGCCTGGCAGGAACGTCAGCTCTCCCCGGGGGAGCGGTTGCGCTGGTACGCCACGTGGTGCAACGCGGTCGAAGGCAATACGACGTTCTACGCGACGCCGTCGCTGCGCACAGTCGAATCATGGGCGGCGCAATGCGATCCCGCGTTCCGCTTCGTGCTCAAGTTGCCCAGGTCGATCACCCACGAACGCAGGCTGACCGGCGTCGAGCAGGAGCTGCGGTCCTTCCGCACCGCGATGGAGCCGCTCGGCGAACGCGTCCACGCCCTGTGGATCCAGCTGCCGGGTTCGTTCGGACCCACCGATCTCGGTGTGCTGGCCGGTTTCCTGCGCGACTTCCCGCGCTCGTACCGGGTCGCCGTCGAGGTGCGTCACCCCGCGTTCTTCGAGGACGAGCAGGCGGCGCGCAGGCTGGAATACGTACTGTCCAGGGTCGGCGCCGAATGGGTGCCGTTCGACACCACCGTGCTTTTCGACGGTCCGCCCGTCAGCGCGGCGGAACAGGAGGCGGCCGCGAAGAAGCCGCGGGTGCGGCGCAGGATGCGCGCGCTGACCGAATACCCGATCGTGCGCTATCACGGCCGCGACGACGTCCAGCGCACCGTCGACGGCTGGCGGCCGTGGGTCGGCACGGTCGCCGAATGGCTGCGTGAAGGCCGCTCGCCCACCGTGTTCCTGCACACGCCGGACAATGCGGGTTCGCTGGAGCTGGCCCGCCGTTTCCATGACGCGGTCAGGGCCCGGCTGCCCGAGCTCGAGCCGCTGCCCGAGCCCGCCGCCGCCGAGCCCATGACGCTGTTCTGACGGAAAACGCCTCCCGCGGCATCGAGCCGCGGGACCGCGCGGCTCAGGCCTGCAGGCCGACCTCGACCTCCAGGGTGAGCGTGATCTTGTCGCCGATCACCGCGCCGCCGTCGGGCAGCGGCATGTCGATGGTGATGCCGAAGTCGCGGCGGTTGATCACGGTCTTGGCCTCGAAGCCCGCGACCGGACCCTGACCCATGCCGGGGTTGACGCCGAGGAACTCCACCTCGAGCGATACCGGCTTGGTGACGCCGCGAATGCTGAATTCGCCGTCCACCACGAAATCGTCACCCTTCACCCGGAAACCGGTGGACTTGAACGTGGCCACCGGGAACTGCTCGGCCTGGAAGAAGTCCGCGGTGCGCAGGTGGGCGTCGCGCTGTTCGTTGTCGGTGGTGACCGAGTCGACCCGGATCTCGGCCTCGGCCGAGGCGCTGCCGTCCTCGCCGATCACCAGCTTGCCGGAGAAGTCGGTGAAGCGGCCGCGCACCTTGCTGACCATCAGGTGGCGCACCGAGAAGCCGAGCGTGGAGTGGGCGGGGTCGATGGCCCAGGTGCCCGCGGTGAGAGCGTTGGTGGTTCCGGTCGACATGGCGTTCTCCTTGATAGTTGAGATTTGAACTAGTTGGCTGTGAATTGGGGTGGGATCGGTCGGGGGAAGATCAGTGAGTGCCGAGCAGCTGTGCGAACGGTACCGGGTCGTCGTACGGATCGGCGGCACGCGCTCGCGGCGTGTTGGTCAGCGCGGCGGCGAATTCCGCTGCGGCGCGGTCGATCCGAGAGCTCAACCCCTCGGTCGCCGCGGACGCCCAGTCTTCCGACGCCGCGTACACCGCGGTGGGCGCGACCACCGCGTGCAGGTAGCTGAACATCGGTCGCAGCGCGTGTTCCAACGCGAGGGAGTGGCGCGCCGAGCCGCCGGTCGCGCCGAGCAGCACCGGCATCCCTGCCAGCGCGTCCGGTTCCAGTACGTCGAAGAACGTCTTGAACAGGCCGCTGTAGGAGGCGTTGAAGATCGGCGTGACGGCGATCAGGCCGTCGGCGCCTGCCACGGTGTCGAGCGTCGCGCGCAACCCGGTCGGCGCGAATCCGGTCAGCAGGTTGTCGGCCAGATCCCGCGCGTGCTCGCGCACCTCGACCACGTCGACGGTCGCATCCGCGCCGGACGCGGACAGCGCCGCCGCGGTGGCCGCGGTGAGCCGGTCGGCGAGCAGCCGGGTCGACGAGGGCTGCGACAGGCCCGCGGAGACGACGGCGATGCGGGTCATCGGGTCGCCTCAACGGCAGCGTCGCGGGCGGCGACCAGGCTCGCGTGCGTCGGGGCGTCCGGCACGTGCGCCGGGCGCAGGGCCGCGAACTCTTTGCGCAGCACCGGCACCACTTCCTCGCCGAGCAGGTCCAGCTGCTCGAGCACGGTCTTCAGCGGAAGGCCCGCGTGGTCCATCAGGAACAGTTGGCGCTGGTAGTCGCCGAACGTTTCGCGGAAGGTGAGCGTCTTGTCGATGACCTGCTGCGGGCTGCCCACGGTGAGCGGGGTCTGCTCGGTGAATTCCTCCAGCGACGGGCCGTGTCCGTACACCGGCGCGTTGTCGAAGTAGGGGCGGAACTCGCGCACCGCGTCCTGGGAGTTCTTGCGCATGAACACCTGTCCGCCCAGGCCGACGATCGCCTGGTCGGCGGAGCCGTGGCCGTAGTGCTCGTAGCGCTGCCGGTACAGCCGGATCAGTCGCTGGAAGTGCTCCTTCGGCCAGAAGATGTTGTTGGCGAAGAAGCCGTCGCCGTAGTAGGCCGCCTGCTCGGCGATCTCGGGGCTGCGGATCGAGCCGTGCCAGACGAACGGCGGAACGTCGTCCAGCGGGCGCGGTGTGGAGGTGAACGACTGCAACGGCGTCCGGAATTTGCCTTCCCAGTCGACCACGTCTTCGCGCCAGAGCCGATGCAGCAGGTGGTAGTTCTCGATGGCCAGCGGGATGCCGTCGCGGATGTCCTTGCCGAACCACGGGTAGACCGGGCCGGTGTTGCCGCGGCCGAGCATGAGGTCGACGCGCCCCTCGGCCAAGTGCTGCAACATCGCGAAGTCCTCGGCGATCTTCACCGGATCGTTCGTGGTGATCAGGGTCGTCGCGGTGGAGAGCTGGAGCCGCTCGGTCCGCGCCGCGATGTAGCCGAGCATCGTCGTCGGCGACGACGGCACGAACGGCCGGTTGTGGTGCTCGCCGGTGGCGAACACGTCCAGACCGACCTCCTCGGCCTTGCGCGCGATCGTCACCATGGCGGTGATGCGTTCGTGCTCACTCGGCGTCCGGCCGGTCGTGGGGTCGGTCGTTACATCACCGACCGTGAAGATTCCGAACTGCACGACGCCTCCTTCGTTCTCAGTCTGACTCAATTTGGTGGATATGGCAACCAAAGGAACCGGGTGGGGTGCCCGAGTATTCCCCGCGCGGCGGTGTGACGCCGGTTACGGCAGGTATTCCGCCAGCCAGGTCCTGGTGAGTTCGCGGGTGACCCGCGCGCCCGTGTCGAGTTCGGTGGTGCCGAAGGCGTGTTCCACGTAGGGCAGCTCGACGTAGCGCTGCGGGACGCCCGCGGTCTCGAGCGCGGCGGCGTAGGCCGCGGTGTGCTCGGCGCGCACCAGGTGATCGCTGGACCCCTGGATCAACAGGGTGGGTGGGGAGGCTGCGCTGACGTGCGGAGCGGAGCTCGTCGCGGTGTAGCGCTCGGGATACTGCTCGGGCGTACCGCCGAGATACTGCCGGGCCGCGTCGACGCCGAGCGCGGTCTCGGTGCCGGAAGCGGTGAGATCGACCGCCGGGTACAGCGCGACCGCGGCGCGCACCTCGGGCAGCTCCTCCGCGCTGCCACAGCTGGGCCGCAAGGCGTTCGCGTTGATCTTGTTCGCGACGTTGACGGCCAGATTGCCGCCCGCGGACTCACCGAACGTGGCGATCCGCCGCAGGTCCCAGTTGTACCGCTGCGCGTTCGCGGCGGCCCAGGTCAGCGCGCAGGCGACGTCGGCGTCCGCGGTGTCCCAGCGGTGCTCGGTCGCGCCGGAGAGGCGGTAGTCGACGTCGAGGACGGCGTATCCGTTGTCGGCCAGCCAGGTCGTGTAGGCGTCGGTGCCGCGGCTGCCCGCGACGAACGCGCCGCCGTGGATGCTCACCACCAGTGGGGCCGGGGCCGGTCCCGGGGCGGGCAGATACAGATCCGCCTGGATCGGCTGCCCGTCGACGGTCGCGTAGGTGACGGTCTCGTCCGGCGCGTCACCGACCGTGCTGAACGGGACGGCCGGGGCGAACGGAACCCAGACGCCCGCCGCGTCGTGCGCCGCGAACACCAGCGTCGCGCTCGTGACGACGGACAGCACCAGGCCGACGACGGCCACGCCGGTCACCGCGGCCGCCGGGCGCCGTCCCCGGTCGCCGGAGCGAAGCGCGGTGAGCGCGAGCCCGGTCGCGGCCACCGCCAGCACCATGTTCCACGAGCCGAGCGCGTCACGGACCGAGCCGAGCAAGAGCACCGCCGACTGCACGATCGCGTTGCCCAGCAGCGGCATCATCCAGGAAACCGGCAGGATCGCGATCAATTGGCCGAGCGCGAGATACACGGCGAGGACTCCGGCGGATACCAGCAGCGCGAGGCGGGCCAGGCGACGCGGGGTCGCGGATTCTCCGGGCACGGTCACATCCGCTCCTGGCTCGTCTGTCATCCAAGGTCTCCGTTTCCGGGTCGGGGCTGCCCTCCAACCTAGGTCGGTCTTCGTGCGTGCCGGATGCGGGTGCTGGTGAGTCGGGGCGGAATCGGGTAGCCGACTACGCGCGTTTTCCCGTGTCTCGTCCGCAGAATCGGTCGCCACAGGGTTTCGACATCGGGGTTTCGAAGGGATTTGCATGGCTGGTTATCACGATTGGTTGGCGCCTGCTCCGAATCCGGAGCCGCCCTTGGACAGCCGCGGGCACGCCGAAGTTCGCGATCCTGCGCCCGCTCGGGTGCTACCGTGCCGCACGCGGCCGCGCGCCGTGTCCGGCCGGTCGAGTGCCGGGATCCGTAGCGCGGTGCGGCGCAGTCATGCGTCCGCCGCGCAGGCGGGGGACGAAACCCGCTCGGCGGCACGCCGGTTCGCCGAGTCGGCGGTGCGCATCGTCCTCGAGGTACTCGACCGTAGGAGACCCGTACCGCAACTGGCCGCCGTCGCCGACGCCACGGTCGTCGCCGCGGTGCGCACATTGCTCGACGCCGGTCTGGTGCCCGGTCACGCACTCGGCGTCGCGATGCCGATTCGGGTGAGCGTGGCGCTGGTGGATGCCAGGACCGCCGAGGTCTTCGCCGCATATGCCCGCGGCGGTCGACGTTTCGCCGTGGCGGCGAGGATCGTCCGGACGCGCTCGGCGGGCTGGCGGCTGACGGCGCTGCGCATCCGATGACGTGGTGCGTCAGCCGAGCTGGACGGATCGGCGCGCCATGCCGAACCAGTAGCCGTCGATGACGGTGCGCAGCGCGCCGAGGTCGTCTTCGCCCGCGCCGAGTGCGACGAACAGCGGTGCGAAGTGCTCGGCGCGGGGGTGGGCCAGGCGCGCGGCGGGAGCTTTCCGCTCGAAATCGAGCAGTGCGTCCAGGTCGTGTGCGGCCAGCGCGTCGCGGCCCCACTCGTCGAATTCGGCGGTGAAGGAGTGCACGTGTTCGTCGTCGGCCGTCAGGGCACGCAGGTTGTGGGTGAAGAAACCGCTGCCGACGATCAGCACGCCGTCGTCGCGCAGGGGCGCCAGCTTCCGTCCGATGTCCAGCAGCGCCCCAGGGTCCAGCGTCGGCATGGACAGTTGCAACACCGGGACGTCGGCGTCCGGGTACATCTCCTTCAGCGGCACGTAGGCGCCGTGGTCGAGCCCGCGCTCCGGGACGTCGGCCACGGCGACGCCGGGTCCGCGCAACAGGTTTCGCACCTTCTCGGCCAGCTCCGGCGCGCCCGGCGCGGGATAGCGCACCTGGTAGTACCGCTCGGGGAAGCCCCAGAAGTCGTAGACCAGCGGCACCGTCTCGGTGGCGCCGAGCGCGATCGGCGCGGCCTCCCAGTGCGCGGAGACGATCAGGATCGCCCGAGGGCGCGGCAATGCGCCCGACCACGCCGCCAGCTCGGTGGGCCAGCTCGCGTGATCGGCCAGTGGCGGAGCGCCGTGGGAGAGATAGAGCACCGGCATTCTTCCGGTGTTCACGCTGGTCATGGCGCTCCTCCTCGCTCGGCCGCAGGTAGTTCGAATTCGAACTCAACTCTAGCTGATTGTTCAAATTTGAACAATACGGTTAGGGTGGAGCTGTGGAGACCAGGTGGCTGAACGCGCGCGAGATGCAGGTGTGGCACAGCTTCCTCGCGGCGGGCGCGCTGGTGGGCCGTGAGGTGGAACGGCAGCTCAAGCGGGAAGGGCTGTCGCACACACAGTACGAGGTGCTCGTGCGGCTCGCGGACGCGCCGGAGGGCCGCCTGCGGATGACCGAACTCGCGGACGCGCTCTACACCTCCAAAAGCGGGCTGACCTACCAGGTGACGCAATTGGAGAAGGCCGGACTGCTGGTGCGCGAGGCCTGCCCGACCGACGTGCGCGGGGTCATCGCCGTGCTCACCGGCGCGGGCCGGGAACGGCTGGCGCAGATCGCGCCGGACCATGTCGCGACCGTCCGCCGCGTCCTCGTCGACGTGCTCAGCGCCGCTCAGCAGAGCGCCGTCGCGGAGGGCCTGGGCGAGGTCGCGCGGCGGCTCGCGCCCTGACTCAGGCCAGCGACGCCAGCCAGTCGTGCATCCACGACAGCGCGGTCGCGCCGCCGCCGACGCGGTAGCTGCCGTAGGCGGTGTGCGCCTCGGAGCGGTAGAACTGGTCCAGCAACCGGGCCCGTTCCTGGTTCGCCGACTCCGACAACTGGCTCTGCAGCAACGGGATTCCGCCGTTGGACATCAGATCGCCGACGATGGCGCCCATTTCCATCTGGTAGCGCCAGAGATTGGCCGGGTCGGGATGGGAGGTCTGGGCCAGGAAGCCGGCGAACCGGGTCACGAAATCGTCCGACGCCGTGGTGCAGTAGAGATCGCCGACCGCGCAGATGGTGCGGGTCTGCGGGCTGACGAAGCCGAAGCCGCCGATGCGGGGACCGCCCGCGCCCGCGCCGCCCACCGGCGGACCGACCAGCGCGTCGGTGGGGGAGCGGCGCGGATCGGAGATGAGTCCGACCGCCGCGATCCGGTACGGCGGCACGACGCCGATCCCGGTGCCGATCTCGGCGGCCAGATCGCCCGCGGCGTCCGCGCCCTGGCTGTAGCCGAGCAATGCGATCTTGGTCGCGCCGCACGCCCTGGCCATCGCTCCGATCATGCTGCGCGCGTTGTCGACGGCCTCGCGTTTGGACGCGCCGTAAACCTCGGTCTCCCAAGGGAAGGCGGTCGCGGCGTAGCTGACGTAGTCGACCCGCACCGAGGACGGCAGGCCGTTGGTGACTCCGGCCAGCATCCCGGGGCCGGGGCGCTCGCCATCGGTGGTGGTTTCCCAGGTGCCCGGGATGGCCACCACGTACATGCTCGGGCACTCGGGCTCGGCGACGGCGGGCCCGCTGCCCGGCCCTACGCACGACAGCGCCATCGCCGTGAAACCGATGGCCGCCGAGATCCACTTCGATCGCATGGCGTTTGCTCCTGGTAGTACAGGCGCCGCAGGCGCTCCCCGGCAGGAAAGGCCTTCGCCGGGCGCCGCGCGGTGGTCGAACCCGGCCCCGTCGAAGGCTGCATTGAGACTCGGTGGTCTCAAAGTGCAGCCAGGATAGCGAGAGTGTGTGAGACGGCACAATCCGGAGCGCAAGTGACGCGTATCACAGCGAGTTCGGTCGCCTCGACGCTCTCTGATTGCTAAATGCCCGGTGCGAGCAGAACTGCGATGGCCTGTGCCCATCGGTCGATGGTTGCCGTGGCGGCGCGCTCCGAAGTGCGCAGCGGACGGGACATCGCGGTGCCGCGCAGGATCGCGATGGTGAGATCGCGGACGGCCGGATAGCCGGGGTGGGCGACGAGGCTCGGGCCGAACAGCGCGTCCACCACGCGCCGCAAGTCGCGCCCGGCTTCTCGTTCGGCCACGCGCAACGCCTCGGCAAGCGCCGGATCGGTCCGCGCGGCCGTCCACAGTTCGAACTCGGCTTGCGCCGCCGGTCGCGCCATCGATTCGTAGAGGGCGGTCAAGGCGCGCAGCACGGGATCGGCTCCGTCGCCGAGTCCGGCCGCGATCTCTCGGACCGCCGCTTCGTTGCGCGCGACCAGATGGCCGACCAGGTCGGTGATCAACGCGCCGAGGGTCGGGAAGTGATGCAGCAGCGCTCCGCGGCTGACCTGCGCGGCACGCTGAACGGAGAGGGTGGACAGTGCCCGGTAGCCCTGTTCGGCCAGCAGGTCGGCGGCGGCGTCGAGGATGCGGGCGCGGGTCGCCCGTTTCCGCTCCTCGCGTAGTCCGGCCATTCCGGCTCCCTCCGTCGGCGCGACATTTTCACAGTCAATGTTGACTGTCAATCGGCGTTTGCGCCAGACTGCGGAGACGGGTTCGGGACCAGCGTCGAAGGGAAAGCGATGACCGACAGTGACATCAGGGCCGATGGCGACTCGGGCGCGTGGTATCGCGGGTGGACCGAGCAGCCGGACTCACCGTGGGCCGGACGCCCGGGCCCGGACGACGCAGGCGAGTACCGGACGCTGACTTACGAGCGGGACGGCCGCATCGCGCGCATCACCTTCAACCGGCCGGAGAAGGGCAACGCGATCACGCCCGACACACCGAACGACCTGGCGCACGCGGTGGAACGCGCGGATCTGGACCCGCGGGTGCACGTGATCCTGTTGTCCGGGCGCGGCAAGGGATTCTGCGGCGGATACGACCTGAGCATGTTCGCCGAGCAGAGTTTCGCGGTGGCAGGCGGTCCCGGCGACGCGGCGGGGACGGTCGTCGACCCGGTGGTGCAGGGCCGCAATCACGATCCGGCGCGGACCTGGGACCCGATGATCGACTACGCGATGATGAGTCGGTTCAACCGCGGTTTCGCCAGCCTGATGCACGCGAACAAGCCGACCGTGGCCAAACTGCACGGCTTCGCCGTGGCGGGCGGCAGCGACATCGCCCTGTTCGCCGATCAGATCATCTGCGCCGACGACACCAAGATCGGCTACCCGCCCACCCGGGTCTGGGGTGTCCCGGCGGCGGGCATGTGGGCGCATCGCCTCGGCGACCAGCGCGCCAAGCGTCTGCTGTTCACCGGCGACTGCCTTACGGGCAGGCAAGCGGTCGAATGGGGTCTGGCGATCGAATCCTGGCCGGCCGACGAACTCGACGCGCGCACCGAGGAATTCGTCGCGCGGATCGCGCGCATGCCGATCAACCAACTGATGATGGCCAAACTGGCGCTGAACTCGGCGCTGTACGCCCAGGGTGTGGCGAACTCCGGCATGATCAGCACCGTCTTCGACGGGATCTCCCGGCACACCACGGAGGGTTACGCCTTCCAAACCCGCGCTGCCACCGCCGGTTTCCGCACGGCGGTCCGGGAACGCGACGAACCGTTCGGCGACCACAAACGCGACCGGCCGGAGGGATGATTCGCTTCTGAGCCGAGTGAGAATCGGCCGAATCCACCGGCGCGAACGGCGAGGGGCGGTGGTCCGGTGACCACCGCCCCTCCTCCGTACGCCGGAAAATCCGTCAGCGGACGGGCGGGACCTTCCCGGTCGCCTCGTCCTCGAGGTCGTAGCCCAGCCGCACGTCGTGGGCGACCTCGCCGCCGCTCACCGTGATCCGGCTGGTCACCGCGGGATAGCCCCGGGCGACGACCGTGTAGTCGCCTTCGGCGAGATCCGCGACGACATAGCGGCCGTTCTCGTCGGTGCGCGTCGTCGCGGTCAGCACGCCCGCCGCGTCGAGCACGCTGATCTGCACGTCCGCGACCGCCCGGCCGCCGTCCGCCCACGCCGACCCGGCCAGCACCGCCATCGGCGTGAGAACGATGTCGTGGTGCAGCAATCCGCTGTCCGGCACGGTCAGCGCGGTCGCGCTGGGACGCATGTGCTCGGCGACCGCCACGACGGTGTACGTGCCGGGCACCACGCCGTGGCAAACGTAGCCGCCGTCGCCCTCGGCGGTCGCGGATCCGACGACCTCGCCGTCCAGATCGGTCAGCGTGATGGTCGCGCCCGGCAGCGGCTCGCCCAGGGTGCTGGACCGGACCACGCCGGACACCTCGCCGGAGCCGAGCAAGGTGATGTCGAATTGCTGCGGCCGGTCTGCGACGGTCACGTTGACCGCGGCGGGCTGATGTCCCGCGGCCGACACGATCAGCACGTAGTTGCCCGCGTCGGGCACGCCGACGAGGTAACTGCCGTCCGCGCCGCCGTTCGTCCGCGCGGCCTGCCGCCCCTGATGGTCGATCAGCGTGAGTGCGGCGGCGGGCACCGGCCTGCCGTCCTCGCGATGGACGTAGCCGTTGAGCGAACGGCCTTCGTGCTCGGCGCCGTCGAAATTCGCCCTCGGCTCGCGCAGGTACGCGCCGTTGGCCGCCGGTTCGCCCGAGGCGTAGCCGCCCGCGGCCGCGGCGAGCACCGGTTCCGGCTCCGACAGCGCCTGCGCGGCGCCCTCCCAGACCTGATCCGCGTCCCAGTGCGACTCGGCGGCCTCGGTCTGCTCGACCGGCGTCTGCGCGGCGGGCGCCGGAGTGTCCTGGAGCGGGATCTCTTTCATGAACATCAGCACCACGCAGGCCAGCAGCGCGACCGCGCCCGCCGCGTAGAACACCCCGTGCATGGAGTTGGTGAAGCCGGTGAGGATCGGCACCTTCAGCGCGTCGGGCAGCGCCGCGATGCCGCTGGTATTGGACTGCATGCCGCTGAGCTGCTCGGTCCCGAACCCGGGTGGCAGCGCGCCGCCGAACGCGTCGGTGATCCGGTGCGGCAGCAGATTGAACAGAATGGTCAGGAACACCGCGACGCCGAGCGTGCCGCCCATCTGCCGGAAGAAGGTGGCCGACGCGGTGGAAACACCCATGTCGGAGCGCGGACCGGCGTTCTGCGCGGCGATGATCAGCGTCTGCATACAACAGCCGAGCCCGAGCCCGATCAGTCCGCCGATGGCCAGCGGCTGCCACAGCGGGCTGTCGTAGTGCACCTGCGCGTACAGGACCGCGCCGACCGCGACGATGAACGTGCCCGTCACCGGCAGGATCTTGTAGCGGCCCGTGCTCTTGGTGATCCGTCCCGCGGTCTGCGAGCCGATCATGATGCCGAGCACCAAGGGCAGCATCAGCAGACCGGCCTTGGTCGGCGAGTAGCCGCGCACGACCTGGAAGTACTGCGGAACCATGGTGATCGCGCCGAACATCGCGACGCCGACGATGAATCCGCCCGCGATGGTGACGCTGAAGGTCGAATTCTTGAACAGCCGCAACGGGATCAGCGCGGAGTCCTTCATGAAGAACTCGACCAGGAGGAACAGCACCAGACCCGCCGCGCCGATGCCGTAGCAGAGCAGCGAGCGGTGCGAGGACCATCCCCAGTGCCTGCCTTGTTCGGCGACGATCAGCAGCGGCACCACGCAGATGGTCAGCGTCAGCGCGCCGAACCAGTCGATCCGGTGATGCTGGCGCTGGTGCGGCACGTTGAGCACCTTGGCGACCACGAGCAGGGCGAGCACGCCGACCGGGACGTTCACCAGGAACACCCACCGCCAGCCCTCGATGCCGCCGAGCTGTTCGTAGTCGGAGAAGAAGCCGCCGAGCACCGGGCCCAGCACCGTGGCCGTGCCGAAGACCATCATGAAATAGCCCTGGTAACGCACTCGTTCGCGCGCCGGGACGATGTCGCCGATGATGGTGAACGCCAGCGACATCAGGCCGCCCGCGCCCAGGCCCTGGAACGCGCGGAACGCGGCGAGCTGGTACATCGAGGTGGCGAAGGTGCACGCCACCGAACCGATGACGAACAGGCTGATCGCCGTGAGGTAGAACGGCTTACGGCCGTAGATGTCGGCCAATTTGCCGTACAGCGGCGTGGTGATCGTGGCGGTGATCAGGTAAGCGGTGGTCGCCCAGGCCTGTTCGTCGAAACCGTGCAGGCTGTTGGCGATCTTGACGATCGCGACGCTGACGATGTTCTGGTCGAGCGCGGCCAGGAACATGCCGAGCAGCAGCCCGGACAGGATGGTCAGGATCTGCCGGTGCGACAGTGACGTGTCCGCGCCTGCGGCCGGGTTCCGCGGAGCCCGGGTGGTGGAAGTCGTCATGAATGAGCCCTATTTCGGATCGGCTGGGTGTCGGGTGGTGGTCTCTATTCCTGCGGTGAGCCGGTCGAGCAGCGCGGTCAAGGTGTCGCGGTCCGGTGCGGGCCAGTCGGCCAGGATGTCGGCCAGCCACCGGTTGCGCTGGGCGCGATTCTCCTCGAAGACGCGAACGCCTTCCGCGGTGGCCGCCAGCACGCACGCCCGGCCGTCGACCGGGTCGGCCCGGCGCTCGACCAGGCCGTGTGCCACGAGTTGTCTGCTCTGTCTGCTGATGGTGGATGGCTCGGCGTGCAGCACTTCGGCGAGCCTGCCCGCGCGCTGCGGTCCCTCGTGCACGAGGGAGAACAGCACGGCGTAGGCGAGTCGCTCCAGTCCGTCCGGACCCGGCCGGACTGGCTGCCATTTCGCCCGGTTGACCGCGCGCATGAACCGGACCAGCCGCTGACCGAGTTCGTCGGCGGCCGCGAGTTCGGCCGCCGTGATCCGGCGCTCGCGAGCGGTTGCGGACATGACACTCACCTCGATGTTCCCCACCAGCACATTGATTGGCAACCACAACTAGTTGCTTTAAGCAACTATACATCCGGGTTGCCGGAGGTCTGCGAGGTGGGTCACGCGCCGGTTCCGTTGCTACCGTCGATGGCGTGTCCGAGTCGCTTGTCCGCTTCCGTGCCGCCTTGCCGTCCGATTGCCGATGGGCGCCGGTCGGCAGCGGGGAGTCCGGCGCCGAGGTGTTCCGGTCCGCCGACGGCTCCCGCTACGCCAAGTGGGTCGATCCCGGTGGGGTCGCGGACCTCGCGCTGGAGCGGGACAAGATCGTCTGGCTCGACGGCCACGATATCCCCGGCCCTCGAGTGCTGGACTGGCGGGCCGGCGACGATGGCGCCTGCTTGGTGACCAGCGCGGTGCCGGGCGTGCCCGCGGACGCGGTGTCCGGCGAGACGCTCGGCCGCGCTTGGGAATCCATCGCGGACACGGTGCGGCGCCTGCACGAGGTGCCCACCGAGCAGTGCCCGTTCGATCGTGGCCTGGCGCGGATGTTCGCGATGGCCCAGGACGTGGTGGTCCGGGGTGCGGTGCACACCGAGTTCCTCCCCGTGGAACAACAGGGCACTCCGCCCACCGTCCTGCTCACCAGGCTGGCCGGTGAGCTGGAGCCGAGGATGACCCAGGAGTTCGCCGAAGCCGTGGTGTGCCACGGCGATCTGTGCCTGCCCAACATCATCCTCGATCCGGAAACGCACACGGTGGCCGGTTTCGTCGACCTCGGGCGTCTCGGCATCGCCGACCCCTACGCCGATATCGCCCTGCTGCTCGCCAATTCCCGGGAGTCATGGCAAGACGAGCGGCGCGCCGAACAGGCCGACCGGACATTCGCCGCCCGCTACGGCATCGAGCTGGACGCCGATCGTCAGCGCTTCTTCCTCCATCTGGACCCGCTGACCTGGGGTTAGCTCGATCACGCGGAGGGTTTGAGCAGCACGGCGGTGCCGTACGCCGCCACCTCGCTCATCGTCCCGGCGATCTCGTTGCAGTCGAAGCGCATGGCGATGACCGCGTTCGCGCCGAACGACATGGCGTGCTGACACATCCGCATGATCGCCTCGTGCCGCGACTGGTAGAGCAGCTGGGTGTACTCGGGGATCTCCCCGCCGCCCAGCGAGCGGAAACCGGCGCTGAAGTTCGAGCCGAAGCTGCGGCTGCGCACGGTCAGCCCGGCGACCTCGCCGAACACCCGGGCGATCTCCTGTCCGGGAACGTCGTTCATGGTCGAGACCAGGATGGGGAACTGCGGTCCCGGCGGCGGGGGCGGAGGATACGGCTGCGGCGGCTGGTGCGCGGGATGTTGCGGATAGGGCGGCGGCATCGGCTGGCTCATGTGCGGGATGCTACGGCGGCAGGGCGGCCGCGTCGCTTCCGTCCGCGGCGAGATCGCCCGGAGGCCCGGAATCGCACCGACCGCCCGGTCCCGATCGGCCGGTTTCGCGTGTTCCGGGGCTGTCGTGGCGGAGTTCGTCCTTGCCTGTTGAGCATTCGACCGACAGAATCCGAAGAGATATGCAATGTTGTTATTGCGCAACGGCATTGAGAGGGAACCCACGGTGGCCGAATAGGCATCGGTAAAAGGGGGTGCGGCGAGATCATGTCGTCGAACACGTCCGAGCCCGGCGGCCGACGCGCCCGCCCGGGCCAGGTCGGGGCCGAACGCGTGCCCACGTGGCCCGGGATGATCTCCGCCAACGAGCCGCCGCGCCGGGAACGCGACCGGCATCGGACCCACCGCGATCGACGCCGTGCCCGGCGCGGCGCTCGGCGCGCGTGGCTGGTCGGCGGTGCCGGGCTGGCCGCCTCGCTCGCCGCGGCCGCGCTGGTCCTGGTCTACACCGACGCGGCGTCGGCTCCCCGGCAATCGGCCACGGTAGCGGACCCGGTGCTCGGCGGCGGTCCCGGCTGTGAGCCGACCCGAGGCGCACAGTTGGTGCGCGGCAACGGGACCGGCTCCACGGCCTCGGGACCGGACGTGATCCTCGCCTTCCAGCACGCCTACTACGCGACCCGGTCCGGAGCGGTAGCGCGATCGTTGACGGCGCCCGACGCCGTGGTGCCGCCGGTCGCCGTGATCGATGCGGGCATCGCCTCCGTCCCCACCGGAACGCAGCACTGCGTCATGATCACCCCCATGCTCGACGGACGCTACGACGTGGTCATCACCGAGTTGCGCCCCGACGCCACGAGCCGCACCTACCGGCAGTTCGTCACCGTGGTCACCGCCGACGGCGGATCCACCATCGCCAAGATCACCGCACCGAACTGAGTCCGATCTCCCGTTCGAGCGCGGGGACTTTCGTTACGATGCCACTGCCGGGGCGGTCGATCGGCGCGAAATGCGGTGCATAAGCGATCGATTCCGAGGGGAGGTCGTCGGTGGTGTTCGCACGGTGGTGCGCGGTTGTCGGAACCGCTCTTTCGGTGCTGCTGGCGATACCGGGCCCGCCGTCGCAGGCGGAGCCGCAACTCCCGGCGGTGGCGGATCCGGCGCCGCCGGAGCAGGACCCCTTCTATCGGCCGACCGCCGAGCTGGTCGGCGCCCAGCGGCCCGGCGGAATCCTCGCCGCGCGACCGGTCACCATCGCGAACCAGGCGCCCGGGGCGCTGGATGCCGAGGCATGGCAGATCTCCTACCGGTCGAACAACAGCGCCGACCAGCCCATCGCCGCCGTCGCGACGCTGCTGAAACCGCCCGCGGCGAACGGGAAGCTGGTGTCGCTGCACGCCGCCGAGGATTCCACCGGACTGTTCTGCGCGCCGTCCTATACCGTGCGCCGGTCGATGGGGGCCGGTCTGCTGGACGGGCAGATCGACCCGTTGCGCAGCGCTGCGGCGCTGTTGGCGCAGGGGTGGACGGTCGTGGTGCCGGATCATCAAGGGCCGAACTCGGCGTTCGCCCACGGCCCGCTGGCCGCGCGGATCGCCCTGGACGGCATCCGCGCCGCGGAGCGGTTCGGTCCGCTGGGACTGCCTGGACCGGATACCGAGGTGGCGATGTGGGGCTATTCCGGAGGTTCGGTCCCCACGTTGCACGGCGCCGAGTCGCGCAGCTCCTACGCGCCGGAGGTGAACCTGGTCGGCGTCGTCTCCGGCGGTACCGACGTCGACCTCGAGGCGTTGTCGCTGGCGGCGAACAAGGGCCCGGGCGCGGGCCTGGTCGCGGCCGCCATCATCGGCCTGGCGCGCGAGGAACCGGAATTGGACGCCTACCTGCGGGCGAACGCGACGCCGCCGGGACGGCTCTTGCTCGACGCGAAGGACAGCGGCTGCGTGCTGTATCAGGCCGCGACGGAACCGTTCCTCGACATCGACAGCCTGGTCCAGGGCGGTCTACTGCACACGCCGGTGCTGCGCGCGGTCTTCGACCGCACCAGAATGGGCAAGTCGGTGCCCGACGCACCGGTCTTCCTCTACCACGCGACCGCGGACTGGCTCGTCCCGATCGGTCCCGCCGACGCACTCGCCGCCGCCTACTGCCGCGACCCCGCCGCTCGCGTCACCTACATCCGTGACCACGCGAGCGAACATCTGACCCTCAACACCCTTGCCGAGCAGAGCGTGGTCGCTTGGCTGCGCGACCGATTCGCCGGGATACCGGTCGCCAACGGCTGCGCCGTCACGGATATGGGGTCCATCGCGCTCGGTCGATGACGGAGTTCGCGTGACGCGTTACTCGAGGCCCGCGACCTTCCGGCAGCGGAAATCCAGGTAGTTGATCATCTTCCAGAAATCCTTGAACGCCGGGTTCGTGGTCTGGCCGTGGTGGTAGCGGTAGTAGATCTGCTGGGCGATGACGGCCAGGCGGAACAGCCCGAAGACCTCGTAGAACGGCCAGTTCTCGGCGGAACGGCCGGTGCGCGCGCAATAGTGTTCGACGATCTGCGCGCGGGTCAGCATGCCGGGCAGGTGACTCGGCTGGCGGCGGGAGGCCCGCATGACCTCGTCGTCGTCCGCCTGCACCCAATAGGCCAGCGCGCCACCGAGATCCATCAGCGGGTCGCCCAGCGTCGCCATTTCCCAATCGAGCACACCGACGATCGCGCCGGAGCCCGACGGATCCAGCACCAGATTGTCGAGCCGGAAGTCGTTGTGGATGACGGTGGTGGCGACGTCCGCGGGCTGGTTGGCATCGAGCCAGGCCATCACCGCGGCGAAATCGCTGACATTGTCGGTGCGCGCGTTCACGAAGCGCCGCGACCACCCCGCGACTTGGCGGCCGACATAGCCCGCGCCTTTGCCGATTCCGGTGAGACCGGCCGCCTCGGGGTCGACCTGGTGCAATTCGATCAGGCAGTCGAAAGCCGTGGTGGACAACCGCTTCGCCTGATCGGGGGACAGGCTGGTGCCCTCCGGCAGATCGCCGCGCAGAATCGTCCCCGCCACCCGCTCCATCACGTAGAAATCGCTGCCGATCACGTCCGGATCGGCGCACCGGGCCACCATCCGCGGCACGTAGCGATAGTGCGGACGCAGCCGCTCCTGCACCAGGAACTCACGGCCCATGTCGTGCGCGGAAGCCGCCTTCGTTCCGCTCGGCGGACGGCGCAGGATCAGGTCACGATCCGGGTAGCGCAGCAGATACGTCAGATTGGACGCGCCGCCGGAGAATTGGCGCACCTCGGGCGGCTCGCTCAGACCGGGAACCCGCTCGGCGAGCCAGGTGTGCAGGGCGGCGACGTCGAAGGCGTCCTCCGCGCGGACGGCGGTGGCCTCCGGAGCGCTCACCGGTCGGTCCCGTATTTACGCAGCTCCTGCCGGGCGATCACGCCGAGGTGCACCTCGTCGGGGCCGTCGGCGAAGCGCAGCGAACGAATGCCGGCGAACGCGCGCGCCAGCGGGAAGTCATCGGAAAGTCCCGCCCCGCCGTGCAATTGGATCGCCATGTCCAGCACCTCTTGGGTCATCCTCGGCACGACCGCTTTGATCTGGGAGACCTCGCTGCGCGCGCCGGCCAAGCCCTTGGTGTCCAGCAGCCAGGCGGTGTGCAGGACCAGCAACCGCGCCTGATCGATCGCGACGCGCGCGTTGGCGATGCGCTCGCGGTTCCCGCCGAGGTTGGCCAGCGGCTTGCCGAACGCGGTGCGCGACAGGGCGCGGCGGCAGCCCAGTTCGAGCGCGCGCTCGGCTAGGCCGATGGCGCGCATGCAGTGGTGGATGCGGCCGGGACCGAGACGGCCCTGCGCGATCTCGAAGCCACGTCCTGGCCCGGCGATCACGGCGTCCAGCGGCAGCCGCACGTCGGTGAAAGTGACCTCGCCGTGGCCGAAGGGCTCGTCCAGGTAGCCGAAGGTGGTGAGCATCCGTTCGACCCGCACGCCCGGGGTGTCCAGCGGAACCAGCACCATCGAATGCCGCTGGTAGGGGTGCGCCTCCGGGTCGGTGAGGCCCATGAAGATGACGAACTTGCAGTTCGGGTGGCCGATGCCGGTGCTCCACCATTTGCGGCCGTTGAGCACGATCTCCTCACCGTCCACCACGGCGGTCGCGGCCATATTGGTCGCGTCGGAGGAGGCCACCTCGGGTTCGGTCATGCAGAACGCCGAGCGGATCGTGCCGTCCAGCAGCGGTCGCAGCCACTGCTGCCGCTGCTCGATGCTGCCGTAGTGCAGCAGGACCTCGGCGTTGCCGGTGTCGGGTGCGTTGCAGTTGAACACTTCCGGCGCCCACCCGGAACTGCCCATCGCCTCCGCCATCGGGGCGTAGTCGACGTTGCTCAGGCCCGCGCCGAGTTCCGGATCGGGCAGGAAGAGGTTCCACAGACCCGCATCCCGCGCCTTCTTCTTGAGCTCCTCGACCACCGGCGGAACCGCCCATGGCGATTCCCGCAGGGCGGCGGCGTGCTCCTCGTCGCGCGGCTCGATCTCGTCGCGCACGAACTGCCGCACCTGATCGGTGAGGCGGACGGCTCGATCGGAATGCGTGAAGTCCATACCCATCCTCGAGGTCTGCTGAGCATTGCTCAACTTCCGGTCAGGTCATTGGTAGCATATTGTTGAGCATTGCTCAATAGAGGAGGGTGGATGACCGAGGTCGCCGTGGAGCCGGGCGGCCGGCGCTCGGCGGACGACCGGCGCAGGCAGCTGATCGGAATCGGCCTGGGCATGCTGATCGACCGGCCCTGGCACCGGATCACCGTCGACGCGGTCGCGCAGCAGGCGGGCATCTCGCGCGGGCTGCTGTTCCATTACTTCCCGACCAAGCAGGACTATTACGCGCAACTCGTCCGCGCCGCGTCGCAGCGATTCCTGCGCGCCACCGGCCCGGACCCCGACGCCGCGGACCCGCTCGCGTCGATGATCGCGAACTTCGTGAGCTACATGCGCAAGCGCAGCGGACCGCTGGTGGGGCTGCTGCGCGCCGCCGGGCAGGACCCGGTCCTCGAATCGATCATGGAGCGGATGCACGACGAACTGACCGATCGGGTGTTCGCCGCGCTCGGCAGGCCCGCGCGGTCGACCGCCGAGCGCCTGGTGGTGCGTTCGTGGTGGGCGATGGCCGAGGACCTGACGGTGCAGTGGTTGTCCCGCGACGACGTCGACCAGGACCGGCTGGACTCGTTGCTGTTCGACACGTTGTCGCGGGTGCTCGACTCGGTGGACGCCGAATGCCGGGCGGATCCGCCCGCGGAGTGAGCCGCCCGGTGCGAGAAGGTCTCCGCGATTCGGCGGGCCGGAATGGCCGCGCGAAATACTCGGTGCACGTAAATGGCGGAACGCGGTCGGCCCGGTGCCGCCGAGGGGCGAATCTCGACGGCACCGGCGTATCCGAACGCGCTGCGGGAGCGCACGCGCCGCCGCGAAGGGAAAGCGCGCCAGTTCAGCATAGAGCGATCAATGGTCTGGCGCGCGGGGAAGGAAGTGCCTGCGACCGCCGGGAAATCACGTCGCACAGCGTGTGTCGTCCGCGGCACGCCGAATAGTTTTGCGAGATGGCAAATGAACAGTTTCGCCGGTAGCGGTGGATCGACTATGAATGAAACGTGCCGTTGCCATACGTGATCACTTGTCTGCCATCGCGTCTCCCGTGCGGGGAGCGCTGATGGTCATCGAACATCCCATCGAGGACGAGGTTACACAGCTGGCGAGGCGGGTCGAGAAGGCCCGTGGACGGCTCGCCTACCAGTTCGATCCCGCGCTCACCGAGGCGCTGTCGGAGGACGAACTGTATGCCGAACGTGAGCTCGCCGAACGGATCCGCACCCAGGAGCGCGGACAGCGCTGGAAAGAGGCGCAGGCTGCCGCCGCGGCATCCGACCGCGCCAGGCAGACCACCGAAGCGATCGAGAAGGCCGACATGCGAGATCTCCTGCTCGCCCGCAAGGCGATTGCCGCGCAGCGACGCGAATCCAGCCCGCACGCGAAGCTGGCCTCGCTGTATCGGCATCGGTCCTGGTCGCTGCGCGCGCTGGCGGGTGTCGTCGCGGCGGGCATGTTGTGGTCGGCGGTCAACGTCCAGCACAACATCGCTCCCGGCGGCGCGACCGATCCGCTCTACTGGTTCAGCTACCTGCTCGAAGGCATGATCAGCGTCTGCCTGATCATCATCATGATCGGCACGAACAAGGTCGCCGAATGGGGTGTGATCGACAACCGCCGCCAGGTCGCGACGGCCGAAGTCGCCCTGCTGGCGCTGACCGTCAGCCTCAACACCTATCCCTACTTGCGCGCGGGCGCCTGGTACGACGCGGCCGTGCACGCCATCGCGCCGGTGATGATCGGTGTCGCGCTGCTCATCCACGACGCCGCGAGCGCTCGCTACGGCCTCGCCATCGCCAGGGCCACCGAGCAGGTCCGTGACCTGCCCGACCCGGCCGAGCAGATCCGGCTCACGCTGCCCAGATACCGCGCGCCGGTCGCGCCCGAGGCGCCGAGCGCTCCACCCGAACAGAGGCACTACGAACCGCCTCCTGTTGTCGCGGCGCCCCCGGAGGAGGTCGTCGAGCAGGACGTGGTCGAGGTCGCCGAAATCCAGTTCCTGCCGGAGGTCTCCGACGAGGAGCTCGTGGCCACGGTGAAGGCCGAGAAGAAGCGGCCTCCGGTCGAGGCGCCGCGCAAGCCCGTGCTGCCCGAGTCCATCGAAGATCTCGACGCGATGGCGGCTTTCGACGCGCGCCCCACGTCGCCGGTGCAGGTCAAGGACACCGACGTCATCGTCACCAATGGCGGTGCGCCCGCCGCCAACGGGAAGAAGCTCGCTGCGAACGAGCCCGCACCGGTATCGGCCGCGAAGGCCGAGTCCCGGCCGGCCGCGCGCGTGCCCGCCGAAGACTCCGCCGCGGCGAAGGTGGTCGTCCGGCAGACGCCGCCGGCCAAGCCGCGTACGCCGGTGGCCGAGGCGGAGGTCTCGACGGCCGAGATCCCGGCCGTCACCCGGCAACCGCTGGCGGACAGCAAGAGCGACAGCTCGACGCCGGAACCGAAGAACGGCAAGGACAGCCCCGCGCCCGATGTCGCGCAAGCGCCGACGGCTCGCCCGCCGGACATCTACGACACCGGTTCGTTCCGCGTCGCCGACATCCTCGAGCAGGAACTCGCCGAACTGCAGGCCGAACGCCGCCGCGCCCGCACCAGCAGGCAGCGTTCCGCCTCCACCGCGGGTCGCGAGTCCTAGCGATTACGCCCTCCGGTAAGGATGCCCGCCGGCGCATCACGCGCCCGGCGGGCATCGGCGTCTTCCGGTCGGAATGCGCTGGGATCGTTAGGATTCCGGCTCGGACAAAGGCGCTGTCTTCGCCCACTCCGCCCACTCTGCGAGTGCGTCGTACAGTCGGACCGCGGCTTCGACCGTGACACGCATCGAGCGGGTCTGCGGGGAGTCGCCGAAGTCCCCGCGGTCTTTGGCGTTCGCGTACTCGCGGTAGATTTCCGCCTTCTCCCGGTAGAACCGGGCTTCCCTGGTGAGGTGCGCCTCCAGTTCGTCGGAGTTCAACAGCCAGAAGAACAACGAGCGCAGGACCGGTTCCAGACGGATGGTGTGGTCCACATCGACGTGCACCAGCCAGCGGCGCAACTCGGCGACGCCGTCGTCGGTGATGCGGTACTCCTTGCGCCGGCGCGGGCCCTCCGCCGCCGCCTCGACCAGTCCTTCTTCCGCGAGCCTGGTCAGCTCCCCGTAGATCTGGGGATGCTTGGCGGGCCAGATCGCGCCGAGCATCTCCTCGAATCGGCGCGTCAGGTCGTAGCCGCTGCCGGGCTGGTCGGCGAGAAGTCCGAGTAACCCGTGACGCAGTGACATCGACGCTCCCTATTCCGTGATCGGTGGCCCGGCTGGAGCGTACCTCTGTCGTTCTGCCGTAGTTCACCGTCTTGACTGTTCCGACATGTAGCTTTATACATGTTGCATGGAACATGTGGTTGCTTACTTATGGAGGCTGATATGACGACTCAGGGTTCGAAGGCGGTGCTGATCACCGGTGCGGGCGGCGGAATCGGTTCGGCCACCGTCGAGGCATTCGCCGCGCGGGGCTACCGCGTCTACGCCGGAGTGCGGACGCTGCGAAACGCCCCCCGGTTCGGGCACGCGAACGTCGTGCCGGTGGAACTCGATGTGACCGACAGCGCGGGCGTTCGCCATGCGCTCGACGCGGTCGCGGCCGACCGTGGCCCAGCCGGGTTACAGGTGCTGGTGAACAACGCGGGCGTCATCGTGCAGGGGCCGCTGGAGCTGGTCCCCGACGCGGAACTGCACCGGCAGTTCGACATCAACGTCTACGGCCCGCACCGGGTCCTGGTGGCCGCACTTCCGCTGTTGCGGGCTGGCGGCGGCCGGGTGATCAACATCAGCGCGGCGAGCGCTCGCACCGCGATGCCGTACCTGGGACCGATCTCGGCGAGCAAGGCCGCGCTCGAATCGTTGTCCCACGCGGCACGCGTCGAGCTCGCGCCCTGGGCCATCCCGGTCTCGGTGGTGGAGCCGGGCGCGCTCGAGACGACGATTTTCGCCAAGGCCGAATCGGCTGCGCGCGAAGCACTCTTGCTGGCCGACGCCGACCGTGTCGAGCTCTACCGCGCACAATTGGCCGCCGTCGAAAAGGCGCTGGCGGAACAGAAGACACGGCCGGTCGGCACGGTGGTCGACGCGATCGTGCGGGCAGCCGAGGCCAGGCGGCCCAAAGACTGCTACGTCGCGAGTTCGGACGCACGCATGCTGCGGATGCTCGCGTATCTGCCTTTCCGCCTGCGCGATCGGGTGATCGCCGGTGCATTGGGCTTGGGCAAATCCGACGTGGCGGCCGGAGCGGCGCGATGAGCCGGATCGTGTTCGCCGGAGCCACGTCCGGGCTGGGACGGCAAGCGGCACTGCGGCTGGCTAAGGACGGCCACGACCTCGTGCTGGTCGGCCGCGACGCGGAAAAAGGCGCGCGGCTGGCTCGCGAGACCGGTGGCCGGTTCGTGCGCGCGGATCTGGCGGTCTCGACGGGTATCGACCACGTCGCGGAGCAGGTCGCCGAGCGGTTCGACGGCGTGGACATCTTGATCAACAACGCCGGTGTCATGACGCCCGAACGTCGCGTGACCGGCGAGGGAATCGAGCTGAATCTCGCCGTCCATCATCTCGCGCCGTTCTCCTTGACCGGACGACTGCTGCCGTTGTTGTGTCGCGGCGGCGGCCGGGTGGTCAACGTCAATTCCGAAGGCCACCGGCAGTCGATGTTCCGCGCGGGCCCGGTGCGCATCGACTTCGACGACTTGCCCAGCGAGCGGAACTTCGACCCGTTCGTGACCTACAGCCGTACCAAGTTGGCCAACCTGTTGTTCACCTACGAACTGCGTCGCAGGTACCCGCAATTGACTGTGGCCGCACTGCATCCCGGCTTCGTGCGCACCGACCTCGGCCGGGAATTCCCACGGGCGCGGGTGGCGATGCTGCACCTGACGGCGTTGTCCGCGCGGCAAGGCGCCGCGCCGGTCGTCCACCTGGCGACGACGCGGGATGTGGTGAACGGGGCCTATTACAACCGCTTCACCGAGACGCGCAGCTCGGACGCGTCCTACGACCGGGATACCGCGCTGCGGCTGTGGGAGGTGACCGAACGGCTGCGTGGCCCGTTCGCCGCCCCGGTTCGGGATCCCTCGCTCGACTGCTGAGAGCGGATCTGCCGAGGGCAGCGGGGGAACGGTCCGGCGCCACGCGTGCGGCACCGTGGAGCCATGGCTCACGATGACAAGACTCCGATGTTCAGCTGGCGGGCACGCGAGCAACTGCTCAGTCGCCGCATCGTCGTGCTCGACGGCGCGCTCGACGACGACAACGGGACGCTGCTGATGACCCAGCTGCTCACGCTCGCCGCCGAGGATCCCGAGGCGGGTATCTCACTGTGGATCCATTCGCCGGGCGGATCGGTCCCCTCGATGCTCGCCATCCGCGACGTCATGCGGCTGGTGCCGTGCGAAGTCGCCACGCTCGCGCTCGGATTGGCTTGCAGCGCAGGACAATTTCTCTTGTCGTCGGGCACCAAGGGTAAACGTTTCGCGCTGCCGCACGCCCGGGTGCTGATGCACCAGGGATCGGCGGGCATCGGCGGCACGGCCGTCGACGTCGAGGTCCAGGCCGACGATCTGCGCTACACCGTGGACACCGTGCTCGGGATCATCGCCGAGGACACCGGCCAGCCGTTCGATCGGATCTACGAGGATTCGCTGCACGACCGGTGGTTCACGGCCGCGCAGGCCAAGGAGTACGGCTTCATAGACCACATCGTCGACTCGTTCGGGCAGATCGTCCCGCAACGCCAGCGAATCGGGATCTCGGCATGATCGGTCAGCCCCGGAGGCGGCAGCGCAGCGTGACCACGGAGGGGCCCGATCATGCCGGAAGCGGGCACAGCATGATCGGTCAGCCCCGGAGGCGGCAGCGCAGCGTGACCACGGAGGGGCCCGATCATGCCGGAAAGGACACAGCGTGAGCACCTACACCATCCCGAATGTGATCGCGCAGCATCCGCGTGGCGGGGAGCGGATCACCGACATCTACTCCCACCTGCTCGCCGAGCGCATCGTCTACCTCGGCACGCCGATCGACTCCGGGGTCGCCAACGCGCTCATCGCTCAGCTGCTGCACCTGGAATCGGAGAGCCCGGAGCAGGAGATCAACCTCTACATCAACTGCGAGGGCGGCGATCTGTCCTCCATGCTCGCCGTGTACGACACCATGCAGCACGTTCGTTCGCCCATCCAGACCACCTGCGTCGGCCAGGCGATCGCGGTCGGCGCGGTGCTGCTGGCGGGCGGCGAGCCGGGCCGTCGCGCCATGCTCCCGCACGCCAGGGTGGTGCTGCACCAACCCGCCGCACGTGGACAGGGCGCGATTCCCGACCTGATCCTGCAGGCCGACGAGCTGGTGCGGCTGCGGGCCGAGATCGAGTCGATCCTGTCCCGGCACACCGGGCAGTCGGTGGAGCGACTACGGCACGACACCGACCGCGACCGGGTCTTCACCGCGTCGGCCGCGATCGAGTACGGCCTGGTCGACCAGGTCCTGGGACGGCGCGACTGATCAGGCCGCCAGCGCCATGAGCGTGGGCCCGGTGCCGGAACGCGGCGCCGACCGCGGCAGGAGGGCGATGCGGCGGCGCGCGCGTAGTTCGTCCGCCACCTGGCCGGTGAGCTCACCCAGCGTGGTGGCGAGCGATCCGGCCAGGGCGGCGATCATCTCGCTCGACGGCTCCTTGCGTCCCCGCTCGACCTCCGACAGATACTGCGGGGAGATGCCCGCCCGCCGGGCCGTCTCGACCAGCGTCTCGCCGCGGTCCTGCCGCAGGGTGCGCAACTGTTCGCCGAGCACCTCGCGCCACAAGGGTTCCGGCGGCGTTCGCGAGTCCGGTTGAGGGGTGCGGTCATCGCGTCCACCGGGAATCGAGTGCAGTCTCGGGTGCTCGCTCATGAGCAGAGCGTACGGTTCCGGGCCGCCGGAGTGCCCGGCATTACGCTCAGGGCGGACGAGCGGCGGGTCTTCGCGAATTCGGCGTGGTCGTCGCGGTAATCGGCGCGGAGGCGAGCATGATGGGAAACCGTGCCCGAGAACTCGAAAGTCCCCGATCTGAAACCGCGCAGCCGTGACGTCACCGACGGGCTGGAGAAGACCGCCGCTCGCGGGATGTTGCGCGCGGTCGGCATGGGCGACGACGACTGGGAGAAGCCGCAGATCGGCGTGGCCTCCTCGTGGAACGAGATCACGCCCTGCAATCTGTCTCTGGAGCGACTCGCCCGGGGCTGCAAGGACGGCGTCTTCTCCGGCGGCGGCTTCCCCATGCAGTTCGGCACCATCTCGGTGTCCGACGGCATCTCCATGGGACACGAGGGGATGCACTTCTCCCTGGTCTCACGTGAGGTGATCGCCGACTCCGTCGAGACGGTGATGCAGGCCGAGCGGCTCGACGGTTCGGTGCTGCTGGCCGGCTGTGACAAATCGCTGCCCGGGATGCTGATGGCCGCGGCCCGGCTGAACCTGGCGAGCGTGTTCCTGTACGCGGGGTCGATCCTGCCCGGCATCGCGAAGCTCTCCGACGGCAGCGAGCGCGAAGTGACGATCATCGACGCATTCGAAGCGGTCGGCGCCTGCGCCCGAGGGTTGATGAGCCGTGACGACGTCGCCGCGATCGAGCGGGCGATCTGTCCCGGCGAAGGCGCATGCGGCGGCATGTACACCGCCAACACCATGGCCAGCGCGGCCGAGGCGCTGGGCATGTCGCTGCCCGGCAGCGCGGCGCCGCCCGCGACCGACCGGCGCCGCGACGGTTACGCCCGCCGCAGCGGCGAGGCCGTGGTCGAGTTGATCCGCCAGGGCATCACCCCGTCGGACATTCTCACCAAACCCGCTTTCGAGAACGCGATCGCGGTCGTCATGGCGTTCGGCGGCTCCACCAATGCCGTGCTGCACCTGTTGGCCATCGCGCACGAGGCGAATGTCGACTTGTCGCTGGACGACTTCGCGCGCATCGGTCGGCGTGTGCCGCACCTGGCGGACGTCAAGCCCTTCGGCAACCACGTGATGACCGATGTGGACCGGATCGGTGGCGTGCCGGTCATGATGAAAGCCTTGCTCGATGCCGGGTTGCTGCACGGCGACTGCCTGACCGTGACGGGACGGACGGTGGCGGAGAACCTGGCCGACATCACCCCGCCGGACCCCGACGGCAAGGTGATCCGCGCGATGGCCGCGCCGATCCATCCGACCGGTGGCATCACCATCCTCTCCGGTTCTCTCGCGCCGGATGGCGCCGTGGTCAAGTCGGCGGGTTTCGACTCCGACGTGTTCACCGGCACGGCACGGGTTTTCGATCGGGAACGGGCCGCGATGGACGCCCTCGAAGACGGCACGATCGCGGCCGGCGACGTGGTCGTCATCCGGTACGAGGGGCCGAAGGGCGGTCCCGGGATGCGCGAGATGCTGGCCATCACCGCGGCCATCAAAGGCGCGGGCCTGGGCAAGGACGTGTTGCTGCTCACCGACGGACGGTTCTCCGGCGGCACCACGGGCCTGTGCGTCGGGCACGTCGCACCGGAAGCCGTCGACGGCGGCCCGATCGCCTTCGTGCGTGACGGCGACCCCATTCGGCTCGATGTCGCCGAGGGCACGCTCGACCTGCTGGTCGATGCCGACGAACTCACCCGCCGCCGCGCCGGCTGGGAACCGTTGCCGCCCCGCTACACCCGCGGCGTCCTGGCCAAGTACACGAAGCTGGTGGGCTCGGCGTCGATCGGTGCCGTCTGCGGCTGACGGATGCTCGATGCCGCGCACGACAGGGCCGAGTATCGAGGCCGCGCAGGCTGAGAACCGTTGCCGCCGATTGCATCGCAATGTCGTATCGAAGTACGCGGAGCTGGTGGCCCGGGCCGATCAGGGCTGTGCGGCTGAGGAATTCGGTGCAGCGCAAGGCATCCGGTCCAGTACTGCGACAGTGCCTTGCTCTGTGAACTGGTTGTACGGCTCGACGGCTCGCCGCCAGTCGAGCTACGGACGAGGGGATGGGTCGGGCCCGCGCGGGGGAATCTCCCACCGCGCGGGCCGCTTTGCGTGACCGCGCGGATCCCTAACCGGCGGCGGCTCGGGCGATCAGCTCACCGACCACGTCGGGAGCGGACACCGAGACCGCGTGCGAGGCCGAGACCTCGACGATTTCGGCGCTCGCGCGTTCGGCCATGAACCGCTGCGCTTCCACCGGAATGTTCTTGTCCTCGCCGGTGACCAGCGCGAACGACCGGATATCCCGCCAAGCGGTGGCGGTCGCGGGCTGTTGCAACGCGTCGAGGGCGACCGGTCGCTGGGTCGCGGCCATCAGCTCGGCCGTGGCGGCGGGCACGTCGGCGGCGAACTGCCGGTGGAATTCCGCCTGCCGGATGTAGAGCTCGGTACCGGTTCCCCCCTCGGGAAGCGGATAGGACGCGGCCCGGGTAGTGGGCCCGAGCGTCGATCCGGGGAACTTGTCG
Source organism: Nocardia sp. NPDC059691 (assembly GCF_042733915.1). Lineage (NCBI taxonomy): Bacteria > Bacillati > Actinomycetota > Actinomycetes > Mycobacteriales > Nocardiaceae > Nocardia > Nocardia sp. NPDC059691. The sequence goes on from NZ_JBHWFB010000013.1 coordinate 127,957, forward strand.
GTCAATTGCAGTGCGCTCTCGCCTACATCCGGAATGAACGCGGCGATATAGACGAGCGCTTCGACGTCGCTCCGTCCGGCGGCGGCGACCGTGATGACGCTTCCGCCGTAGGAATGGCCGACCAGGACGCTCGGCCCTTCCACGGAATCGAGTACCGACGCGACATAGGCCGCGTCACTGTCCAGACCGCGCAGTGGATTAGCGGCCGCGATCACGGGATGTCCTTGTGCGCGCAGCCGTTCGACGACCCCGTTCCAGCTGGACGAGTCGGCGAACGCGCCGTGGACCAGCACGATGGTCGGCGTGGAAGGACTGACGGGCTCGGTGCTCACAAGTGTGGTTCCTTCGAATCGGGTGGTCGGGGACCGGTCAGTCGGTGTACAGCGCGGACCGCAACGTCGCGACGGCCTGCGCCACCGCGGCTTTGGCGGCATGGGTGTCGTGCAGCGAGTTGACCATCACGAAGTCGTGGACGATCCCGCCGTAGCGCACCTGGGTGACCGGCACGCCCGCGGCGCGCAACTTGCCCGCGAAGGCCTCGCCCTCGTCGCGCAGCACGTCGGCTTCGGCGGTGATGACCAGCGCGGGCGGCAGCCCGGCCAGTTGCTCGGTGGTCGCCCGCAGCGGTGAGACGGTGATCTGCGCGCGCTCGTCGGCGCTGGTGGTGTACTGATCCCAGAACCACTTCATGCCCTCGCGGGTGAGGAAGTAGCCCTCGGCGAACTGCTGGTAGGAGCCGGTGTCGAAGTTGGCGTCGGTGACCGGGTAGAACAGCACCTGCTGAATGAAGGAGACGTCGCCGCGCTCCTTGGCCATCAGGGTCAGCGCGATGGCCATGTTGCCACCGACCGAGTCACCCGCGATCGCGATCCGGGACGAGTCGAGGCCCTTCGCCGCGCCCTCCGCGGTAACCCACTGCGCCACCCGGTAGGACTGCTCGTTGGCCACGGGATACCGCACATCGGGCGACCGGTCGTATTCGGGGAAGACCACGGCGGCGTGCGTGCCGACGGCCAGGTCGCGAACCAGGCGGTCGTGGGTGTGCGCGTCGCCGAAAACCCACCCCGCGCCGTGGGTGTAGATGATCACCGGCAGCGTTTCGGTGATGCCCTGCGGCTTGACGATCCGAACCCGCACCGAGCCCGTCGGCCCGCCCTCGACCGTGATCCACTCCTCGTCGACCTCGGGCTTGAAGATCGGCGCGTCCTGCACGGAGTCCACCGCCTTGCGCCCCTCTTCGGGCGGGAGCTGGTAGAGGAACGGCGGCTGCGAGGTCGCGTCGACGAACTCCTGCGCCGCCGGTTCGAGCGAGATGCCCAGCGGGTTACCTGACATGATCGTGCCTCTCGTAGAAGTGGTGGAACTGCGGTGATTCAGGCGGATTGATCGATCGCGTCGGTGATGACGGCCACGACTTCGTCGGGGTGGGTCTGCATCACCAGGTGTGGTCCGTCGATCTCGACCACCGCGCGCATTCCGGCTCGCTGGTAGCCGAATCGTTCGACGTCGGGATTGATGGTGCGGTCGGCGCCGGACACGATGCCCCAGGCCGGTTTCGTCTTCCACGCGGCCGCCGAGGCGGGCTCGGTGAACGCGAACGCCGACAGCGGCCGCTGCGAGACCGCGAGGACCGCGGCCTTCGCCGGGTCCAGGCCCGCGGCGAAGACGTCGGGGAAGGCATCGATGGCGACCGAGACCTCTGTGCCGGGCTCGTCACCCTCGCTCGGGTACGGCGCGTAGACGAGGTTGGCCGCCAGATCGGAATCCGGGAATCCGCCCTGTAATTGCCCGAGGCTCTCGCCTTCTTCCAGGGCGTAACCGGACACGTAGACCAAGCCCACCACGTTGTCGGCGACGCCTGCCACGGTGATGACGGCGCCGCCGTAGGAGTGGCCGGCCAGCAGGACCGGGCCGTCGATCCGTTCCACGAACGACTTGATGTAGGCCGCGTCCGCCGACAGGCTGCGGTTGAACACCGGGGGAACCACGACGCGATAGCCCTGGTCGAGCAGCCGTGCGGTGACGGGGGACCAGCTCGAGGCGTCGGCGAAGGCGCCGTGCACCAGAACGATGGTCGGACTTGCCGGGGCGGACATCGGTTTCCTTTCTCCAGCGCTCGGTGAGCGGCGCTGTGGCCGACTCAGTCTCGGCCGTAGGCCCCGCCGCGCGCCCCTCCCCACGGGCCACAAAAGCCTCCGTTCAGGACACGGCCTGCTCCAGCGCCGGATCGATCCGGGCGGTCGACCGGAAACGCTGCTGGTACTTGCGCGGGGAAATGCCAACGCGTGCCACGAAGGCCCTGCGCAACGCCTCGCTGGTGCCGTACCCCGCGGCCATGGCGGTCTCCGTCACGCTGTATCCGGCGTGCAGCATGTCCCTGGCCGTGCCGAAGCGGATGAACGCGACGTATTCCGCGGGCGAGCGTTCCAGTTCCGCGCGGAACAGCCGGGTCAGATGCCGGACGCTGACCCGCGCGTGGGCGGCCAGCGTCTGCACCGTATGCGGATAAGCGGGGTCCGCGCAGATCAGATCCACCACCCCGCGCACCAGCGGGCTGCGCGGCGCAGGTCCGGTGAGCGACGCGGAGAACTGTGACTGACCGCCCGCGCGCTGCATGTAGACCACCAGCGCCTGCGCGACGCGCCGCGCGACGTCGGCGCCGTGGTCCTCTTCGACCAGCGCCAGCGCGAGATCGACGCCCGCGGCGACCCCGGCCGAGCTGTACAGATTGCCGTCCCGCACGAAGATCGCGTCCGGGTCCACCTCGATCGACGGATAGCGTCGCGCGAGCTCGGTCGCGAATTTCCAGTGCGTCGTCGCGCGGCGCCCGTCGAACAGGCCCAGATCGGCCAGGACGAACGCACCGCTGCAAATGGACGCCAGCCTGCGGGTGTTGCAGGAAAGATGCCGCGCGGCCGCCAAGACCTCCGGTGTCATGAACTTCCCTGGTGGCAGCTCGCTGCCCGGAATCACCACGGTGTCGAAACGACCCGCGTCGGCCGCCGCGCAGCTCACCTCCACCCGCGCGCCGATCGAGGTCTGCGCGTCCTTGCCGTCGGCCGAGACCAGCACCACCTCGTACCCCGCCACCGACTGATTGGCCTCGACGAACACCTCGGCGGGCCCGACGAAGTCGAGCATCTTCACGCCGTCGAAGACCAGGATGCCCACCCGTTTGCTGGGCGAGGCGGCGAATTTGTTGGACATGTCACCATTATTGTGGAGGCACGGCTCCAGAACAAGCGATGTGCCGCAGTTCGCACGCCGATTGGTACGGTGAGCACATGGGACGGCCGCGACGATTCGACGAGTCGAACCTGCTCGACGCCGCGACCGAGTTGTTCTGGTCGAAGGGTTTCGACAGCACTTCGGTGGAAGACGTCTCGCTCGCGACCGGCGTCGGGAACGGGAGCATCTACGCCGCCTACGGCAGCAAGCGCGGACTGTTCCTGGCCGCGTTCGAACGCTATTGCGAGGGCCGTGCGCGTCTGGTGCGCGATGCCATCGGTACGGCGGGCGGTTCGGCGCGCTCCGCGGTGCGCGCGCTGTATCAAGCGATCATCGAAGACTGCGCGGCGCAACCGGATCGGCGCGGTTGCCTGATGATCAACAGCATCGCGCAGCTCGGCACCCGGATTCCCGAAGTCGCGACCATCGGCAGCCGCACCACCACCGAGATGGAGCGGGGCGTCGCCGACCGGCTGCGGCCCGCGATGCACGACGCGGGAGACGACGACGAAGCCACGCTCTCGGCGGTCAGCGCCGCTGTCGTGGTGGTCGCCCAGGGCCTGATCCAGCTCAGTCGTCAGGGATTTCCCGCACAGCGGCTGCACGAGATCGCCGATGTGTCGAGCGCGGCCTTACCGCGGGAATGGGCCGATCAGCTCGTGCACTGACCCGGGACGTCGATGGCCGTGCGTTCAGGGCAGTGTGCCCGCCGCGCGCCCGTTGGTGACGCGCAGGAGGTCGAGCTTCCCCGCGTCCTCGCTGCCGCCTGCCGCCGTGTAGGTGACCATGCGGAGGTCGGCGCCCGGGACGACGAGGACGTCGCAGTCGAGGGTGATGTCGCCGAGCTCGGGATGCCGGACCGTCTTCCGGTCGCTGGTGTGCTGCGACGCTGTCGCCGTCGTCCACAGCTGGGCGAAGGCGGCGGAGGTGTCGCGCAATTCCCGCACGAGACGATCGAGTCCCGCGTCGGCGGGATAGCGGGACACCGCGTCCTTGAGATCGGCCACGATCGACGCCGCGAAGGCGCCGTGCCCGCGGTCGGACCGGAACGGACGCATCGAGGCGCGCGCCGCGCCGGTGCCGAAAACCGCACGGGCGAGGTTGCGCTCGCCGACCGGGACCAGCGCGGGGTCACCATGCAGCCCGCTCCACATGCCGTTCCACCACAGCAGCGTCCAGTCGGCGCCGAACACGCCGATCGGGACGTCGCCGAGGCGGGCGGTGAGCCGTTGGATGCCCGGCGGGACATGCGTGCCGATCGTCCCGTCCCGCGGGGGCAGCAATCCGGCTGCGCGATACAGCTCGTCGCGCTCGGTCCTGGACAGTTGCAGGGCCCGCGCGAGGGCGCCGACCACCTGCGCGGAGGGGTTACGCGCGCGACCCTGCTCCAAGCGCAAGACGTAGTCGACCGAGAGTCCGGCCAGCTGCGCGAGCTCCTCACGGCGCAATCCCGGAGCACGACGGCCGCCGGTCACCGGGAACCCGGCGTCGGCGGGCGCGAGACGATCCCGCCAGGTGTGCAGGAGCGCGCCGAAATCGGAGCGAGCGGAAGCCATGCGCTCATTCTCGCCGCCGCGCGCCGCATCAGCCTGGGTACTGTCAGTCCTGGTGACGGGCGCGGCACTGGCTGCCGAGGGCCGCGGCGGCGACCATCGAGGCGACCGACGGGCTGTCATCCAGTGAAGGAGCCGCTATGCCCTCGACCATCGTGATGACCGGGGCGAGTCGCGGGATCGGCCGCGTCGCCGCGGAGCGCATCGTGCACGCGGCGTCGCAGGCGCATCTCGTCGTCGCCGCACGCGGGTCCACCGGTGCGCGACTCGCGGCCGAACTCGGCGCGGGCGGGCACCGGGTCTCGCACGTCCCGGTGGACCTCGATTCGCTGGACAGCGTGCGATCGGCCGCGGACGAGATCCGCAGCAGGCTCGACCTGGGCGAGCTGCCGCCGCTGCACGGTTTCGTGGGCAATGCGGGAATCCAGTACACGAACGCGCTCACCGAAGGGCCGGACGGATTCGAGTCCACCTTCACCGTCAACGTGCTCGCCAACCACCTGTTCATCCGCCTGCTCGAGGATCGCTTCCGCACTCCGTCGCGCATCGTGATCACCGTGAGCGACACTCACTTCGGCGACTTCCGGCACAACTTGGGCATGGTTCCCGGCCCGGTCTGGCGGTCCGCGGACGTCCTCGCCCGCCCCGGCGCGTTCTCCGAGCCGGGCGCCACCGCCGCCGGGCGCACCGCGTACTCGACGAGCAAACTCGCCGCCATCCACCTCCTGCACGAGTACGCCCGCCGCCTGCCGGACGGCATCGATGCCATCGGCTTCAACCCGGGCTTCGTTCCCGGCACCGACCTCGCTCGCAACGCGGGTCGGGTCTCCCGGTTCGCGATGCGCCGCGTCCTGCCGGTATTGACCCGCACGCCGTTCGCGACCAGCCGCGCTGCCGCCGGGCGCCATCTCGCGGACGTCGTCCTCGGCGCCACCGCCGCGCCGACCGGCTCCTACGTCGACCGCGACCGGGTCGCCCGCTCGTCGGAGGAGTCGTACGATCCGCCGCGCGAAGCCGAACTCTGGGACGCTGTCGAGCGGCTCATCGCGCCTTATGCGGCCTGAGCCGGCGCAACTTTCCCTCCTGATCGGCAGGACCGGCCGGGTGATCGGAGAGAACTCGACGCAGGTCTTCGGAGCCGGGTAGGTCGAACCGCTCCGGATCACCGAGCGTATCTCCGCGAGTCACCTCACAGGTAGGGGAAGCAATCGATATCGCGGTGCGTCAGGCAGGGCTGCTCGACGGGCCGCAGCCAGCGGGCGGGGACTCGCAGCGGTTCGACCTCGGGCAGGCGCACGGGCCGATCCTCGCCGTCGAACAAGGTCCCGCGCACCCGGAACACACCCATCGGCAGTCCGAGCGCGTCGGCTTGCTCGCTGGTCAGGACCACCGCGATGCGGGAGTTCGCGGTGATCCGCAGCCCTTCGACGGTGGTCGGCTCGCTGGTGTGGTCGATGCCGGTGACGGTGAGCCGGAACCGGCCGCCGCGCAGCCACGACCACGCCCACGTGAGCGAACCCGGCTGGTCGCAGTCGGGGTAGCGACTGCGTGGCAAGCGCTGCGGGACCAACACCATATAGGTGCACCCGACCTCGATATCGCGGGTCCGCATACCTTTCAGCGTGGCCGCAGCACCGGCTCATCGCAAGGAAACCAGCAAATCAGCGCTACACCGGGGCGGACCCGAAGGCGTAGGCGCAGCCGGCCGCCGAAACCGCGCCGGAGTCGGGTATGAAAGCCGCCGCGCGGGGTAGGCGGCAGGTGTGCGACTGGGTGTGCTGGACATCGGTTCGAATTCCGCGCAGTTTCTGGTGGTGGACGCCTCTCGCGGGGCGCCTCCGTTGCCACTGCGCGCGTTGAAGGAGCCGGTGCTGCTCGGCGAAGACATCGACGCGGCCGGGGTGATCACCGCGGACGGGGCGCAGCGGGTCGCCGACGCCGTCGAGCGGGTGCTGTCCGAGGCCACGCGCTACGACGTCGACAGCTTCTACGCGTTCGTCACCGCGGCGATCCGCGACGCGCCGAACCAGCAGGCGGTGCTGGACAAGATCGAGGCCGCCAGCGGCATCCGGCCCCAGTTCCTCAGCGGCGTGCAGGAGGCGCGACTGACGTATCTGGCCGTTCGCCACTGGTTCGGCTGGTGTGCTGGCACGCTGCTCATGCTCGACATCGGCGGCGGCTCCATGGAGATCGCACTCGGCCGCGACGCCGAGCCGAGCCTCGCGCTGTCGCTGCCGCTCGGCGCGGGCAGGCTCACACGGGCGTTCTTCGCCCAGGACCCCCCGCGCCGGTCGGAGCTCGAGCTGATGCGCAGGCACATCCGCGACTGCCTCGGACAGGTGCGCGACCGCTTGCTGTGGGAAGGCACCCCACGACACGTGATCGGCAGCTCGAAGACGTTCAAACAGCTCGCTCGCCTCTCGGGAGCCGCACCGCAACGCCACGGGCCCTTCGTCGCGCGCACCTTGCGGCGGGGCCAAGTGCATGGCAGCGTCCGCAAGCTGGCCGCCATGCCTGCCGAGAAGCGGGCGGCCCTGCGCGGGGTCTCACCGGCACGCGCGAGTCAAATCCTGGCCGGAGCGATGGTGGCGGACGCGACCATGGTGGCACTGGACATCGACTGCCTGGAAGTGAGCCCGTGGGCCTTGCGAGAAGGGGTCGTCCTGGAACACATCTCCACGCGCGTCGACAGTGACCGGACGCTGCCGTTGCACGCGCTCGAGCTGCCGCGGCACGGCCCGGAGTCCCCGGTCAGCGTGCTCCCGCGACGGATGTGATCAGGGGATCAGCGGTTGCCGAACGCTTTGCCGCCGAATCGTCCGAATGCGGCATTCATCAGTGGCGAGCGGGTGACCGTCACTTTGAGGCGGTTCAGAATGGGGGCGATGGGGCGGGGGTCGACGTCGCGAAGCGCCTCGGTGAGCAGGCGGACGAGTTCGGCGCAGGAGTCGTAGCGGTCACCGGGGGCTTTCGCGAGTGCCCGGTGGAGGATCGCGTCGACCTCGGGCGGGATCCAGCGGTGCTGTGCGGAGAGCGCCGGGGGAGGCTCGCGCAGCTGCGCTTCGGCGGTGGCCATGAGGTTCTCGCGAGAGAACGGCGTGTGGCCGGTGAGCAGCTCGACGGCGGAACAGGCCAACGCGTACTGGTCGGTGGCCGGTGACACCGTCTCCGCCCGCAGCAGTTCCGGCGCGGCATACGGCACCGATACGACGACGAACCCGTTGGTGGCCAAAGGCGGTTCCGGCCGATCCAGCCACCGCGCCGAATCGAAATCCGAGATCTTCACCGTCGACTCGTCCGTCCCGACCAGCACGTTCGCCGGTTTCACGTCGAGATGGACCACTCCGTTGGCGTGCGCGAAATCCAATCCCGCCGCGACGTGCGTCAGTACGTGGAGCACCCGCCGCAGGTCCGGGTACCGATGCGGTGAACGCACCAATGTCGAACCCGTCGCGCCTGCCACGTACTCGTGTGCCGACCACAGCCTGCCGTCGGTTTCCCCGTGCGTGTACATCCGCACGATGTCGGGGTGTCGCAACGCCGACAAGATGTCGAACTCGTGCACGAATCGGGCGCGCGCCTCGGGTGACCGACTGTCCTCGGGCCCCAAGATCTTCAAGGACACCGGGCGTGACCACTCCGGATCCTCGGCCAGGTACACGTGGCTGCTGCCACCGTGTCCCAGCGGGGCCCGCACGACGAAGCCCGCGAACTGGTCACCTGGTTCTAGCAGCACCGCCTCACCATAGTGCGACGCCCCCAGCCGCACGCCCGTGTTTGCCTTCGGTGTGCCCAACGGCACTGCGCCCGCGCGGTGAGCGCGATGATGCCCGCCGCCGCGCAGCCTGCGGGACGCGAGACTGCTCCCGCCGGCCCGAAGGTCGTGGCACGACACATCAGGCCGACGGGCAGCACGGCGGTGGGTCAGACGAGGGTGATCTTGAGGGTGTAACCGGCCGCCGAGCCGTCGGCGGAGGTGACGAGGATCTGGTAGTCGTTGCCGTCGGCGACGAGATCGGCGTGCGGTGCCTCGTTGGCGACCTGCGGCCCGATCAGCGGGGCCACCGAGACGCGGGCATTGCCCGCGACGTCGAAGCTCAGGCGCTGCCCCGGCGCGGTGGCGATGGAGTAGCTGTCGGCCTTGCCCTGCCCGACGTTGCCGCTGATCTCGGCGCTGTTCTGGCCGGGAGCGATCTGCAGGCGTTGCACGACGCCGGGAACCGAAGGAATACCGGGCGCGGCCTGGGCGGTCGCTGCCCCTCCGGCCGCGGTGAAGCTGACGACGGCGAGCACCGCGGGCACGGTACCCACCAACGAACGAATCAGTCGAGAAGCGGTCATGGGCACCATCTTTCCTCAGCGCGTGTGCGAGATCTCATGCGGCTGCGGTAAACCGATGGCTACGCCCGGGGATCGCGCGTGGTCACCGCACAGACGAAGGCGCCCCAGTGGCCGATCACGGATGGAAACACCGGTAATGGACTGGAGATGTCGGTGCCTCATGCCACACTGGCGGTGTAGTCACCTGGCCAGAGGAGAACGAATTGGCCGACATTGATGACCGCCCCGTGGTGCGACTGGTCGCGCATTGCCGTCGCTGTCACGGTTGGCTGCTGTCGCCACAATCGGTCGCACAAGGAATCGGCCCGACCTGTGCGATCCGTGAACGCGCGGAGCTGCGCGCCCAATCTACCCGAGAACTGACTCTTTTCGACGTCGCGGCGTAGCCGGGGTTCGGTGCGTTGTCCGGCCGACCCGGAGATGCTGACCGGGTCGTCCCGCATCGAGGCCATAGCCGAGCTGTGGCATGGGGAGCGAGACGGCCCGGCGGGCCGATGCGTTCAGGTCGTCGCGATCAGAATCTGTTCCGATTCGGCCGGTCGCAGCCCGTCGGTCCGGTCGGCGAAGTAGCGGCCGGTCAGCTCCGCGGCGGAGACGTGCCGGGTGGCGGCGAATCCCGCGTCTTCGGCCAGCCGCACCATTTCCTCGGGACGGAAGAAACTGATGAACGGCGTGCCGGATCGGCGGGCGCCCTCCTCGGCGAATCCGCGCATAACCTGTTCATCGGCGTCGACGAGTTCGAGCGGCAGCAGGAAGGTCGTGACCAGAGCGGAGCCCGGCGCGAGCGCCGAAAGTTGCTGCAGAGTAGCGATATTCGCCTCGCGGGTCAGGTACATCGACACACCGGTGGAGGCGACGAGCGCCGGACGGGCGGGGTCGAAACCGGCCTCGAGGAGCCGCTGCCACCACGCGTCCACTTCGAAATCGACCGGAACCAGCCGCAACCACGGCGGGATGTCGAAGCCGAGTTCGCTGAGGCGCTGCCGTTTCCATGCCTGCGGTCCGGGTTGATCGACCTCGAAGACGGTGAACCGTGCGGCCAGCTCCGGTCTGCGCTGGGCGAAGGTGTCCAGTCCCGCGCCGAGTACCACGTACTGATCCACGCCGCGCTCGGCCTGCTCGGCCAGCAGATCCTCTACGAAACGCGCCCGGGACACGATGCCCGCGCGCATCGGCGCGGTGGACCGCGGATCCATGTCCGGGCGGTCCCGCCAGCCGTCCTCGGGCGCGGCCAGGCGTAGGCCGACGCGGTCGTCGAACACGTGCGGCGCCTGGTCGTGCAGCGCGTGCACGGCTCGCCACAGCGCGACCCGGACCGCGGTGCTGTCCGGCGCGATCGTCTCGGGTGTCATCGGCTCACTCCTCTCCCGGGGCCTGCAGGCTCCATACCCGCCCGTCCGGGTCGTGGACGGTCATCTCCCTCGTCCCGTAATGGGTCGGCTCGAAGTCGGTGCGGACCTCGACACCGTCACCCGGACGTACCTCTGGGCTCGCCACCTTCAGCACCAACCGGGTGCTCGTCTGCTGTGTCGGCGGCACCTCGGCCACGAAGACGTAAGCTCCCTCGCCGTTGCGGAACTGGCCGGAGTTGTGATCGGTCTCGAAGTCGACCGTGAAGCCGAGCCCTTGCAGGAATTTCGCCATCCGGCCCCAGTTGTGGGTCTCCAGGAACACGGCCTCGATGCCATCGGTGGTCATTGTCGATCCTCTCCTTCGTCGTCGAGGTAGGCGCGCAGCGCGGCGGTGACCAGCGCCGACAACGACATCTCCGACTCGATCGCCCGATACTTGACCTGCTTGATCAGCTCGATCGGCAGGTAGACGTTGAACTGCTTCACTTCCTCGGCCACGAGGCTATGCTAGCAAACTAGCATGCTAAGGGACAGGGTTCCAGCATCGACCGTCGATCGGGTCATCGAACCCGAGTTCGAGCACGACGCCGGTCGCTGTGGTTAAGATGAGCGACGCTCATTTTCCGTAGACGGGCGGGAGGAAGTCATGCCGCCGAAGGCTGTCGGTCAACGTCGTCGCCCCTCGCAGGCGCGGGCCAAAGCGACCAGGGAGCACATCCTGGACACAGCGGCGCGGCTGTTCGGCGAGCGCGGTATCGCCAATACCTCCACGAACAAGATCGCGGCGGAAGCGGGCGTGAGCATCGGCACGGTCTACCGGTACTTCGCCGATCGCGGTGTCCTGGTCGAAGAACTGCTCGAGCGGTTGCTCGAAACGGTGGAGCGGCGTTTCACCCAGCGTGTCTTCGACTTGTCGGGAAAAACGATGCATCAGGTCGCCGCCGACATCCTGGGCGTGATCACCGAAGAGCTGGTGGCCAATGCGAAGTTGGTGCGCGCGCTCGTCGCAGGCGTGCAGTTCTACAGCAGTGGCATTCCCGAGTTCGAACCGCGGCTGCGGCTACTGGTGAAAGTGATGCTGATCCAAGTGCTCGGTCCGGGCGACGATCACGAGTACGACGTGATGACCTTCGTCGTGATCAATACCGGTTTCGCGGCTGTCTTGCGCGCGTCCGCCCTGGAGGTCGACGACCCCGCGCGCGCGGAGGCGATCGACATGACAGCGCGGATGATCGGCGCCTGGGCCGAAGCCGAGGCGGCGGCGCGCGCCGCCGTCTGAGCAGCTGTGGCGCTCTGCGCAAAAAAGTGAGCACCTGACCATGTATGTGGTGCGCATGAGCTTCCCAAATCGGGCTTTCCTTCATGATCTTCGCTGGTCAGAGCTTATTTTTCCGTTACTTCCCCAGCCGCCCGAAGCGGAGTAGCAGCTGAGTCGGCCTGCGGTTTACCGTTTTTCCACGGACCGAACGGCAGATAGTGCCGCGGACACCGCGAGGTAGTCACGGTCGCCGATCGAGCGCGAACCCGACGCTCCCTCGGTTCCACGGCGACAAGGAGGTCACCAGTGACGATCGAGAGCATCGCCCACGTCGAATCCAACAAGGCGCGGCGCGTCACGCCGCAGACACCGAAAACCCACCGGGCCGCCGCGAAGGTCGTCGCGCACCTCATCGATTCCGCCGCGTTGCCCGGCGGCACGGCCGAGGCGGAAGCCGCTGCCGTGGTTCGGATGTGCTTGGAGTGGGCCGTCCAGCGATTGAACGGGCAGGAATCGACCGGACGAACCGACATTCTGCAGACAGCGGCGGCGGGATGGGCCAGGAAGGGGATCCCGATCGACGGCATCCTCCATGCGATCCACGCCGGGTTCAAATTCGGATTGGGCATGCTGTTCGCCGACGAAGACGGCCGCGCCGACCTCATCGCGGGCGCCGCCGTCACGCTCGAGCTCTTGAACCTGATCACCGCGACGGTCAGTAAAGCGTATGTGCGAGAGTGCAAAGCCGTGGCGGCCGAGGACCACGCCGCGACGCACACCTTGACTTCGGCGCTGCTCGGCGGGCACGCGTCCTCGATGATGGCTCGCGAATGCGGAATACCGGTCGCCGACGAGTATTTCGTGCTCGCGGTCGCGGTGCCCGCGCATCCCGACGAAAGCCTTCCCCAGCTCGACAGCCGAGTCGTCGCCCGGCGTAAGCTGCGCCGCCTGCAGTCCGGCCTCGCCGACCTGTTCGACGGCCGGGCGCTGTCGCTGCTGTCGGTCGACGGAGGAACGATCCTCATTCCCACCACCCAGCTCAGCGCCCTCGATCTCGACGGCGTGGTCGACAAGCTGTCCGCGGCGGCGCGCGTGCCGGTCACCGCCACCGTCGTGACCGCCGGTCCCCGGCAGGTCTCCGTCGCCGCTGCCCAAGCCCATGAGTTGCTCGACACCGTAGAGCAACTCGGACGCGAACCCGGGTTGTACAGATTCACCGAACTGGCGCTGCAATATCAGCTCACCCGGCCCGGCATCGGCCGCGATGTGCTCGGCACCCGAGTCGCGCCGCTGATGGAACATCCGGACCTGTTGGAGACGCTGCGGATCCACATCGACAACGACCTCAACCGCCAGCGCACAGCTCGGCAACTCCATGTGCATCCGAACACCGTCGATTACCGGCTGCGCCGAATCGCGCAGCTCACCGGACTCGATCCCGCCGACGCCAGGGGACTGTGGTACCTGCGTTCAGCGCTGATCGTCTGGACCGACGACGGCACCCGGCGGCTCCCCGCCGATGCCAGGCGAATGGCCGACTCGCGGTAGTCCGCAGGCCGCCTCGCCCCCTCGACAATCCGCGATGGAGGTGCGAAGAATATCCGGACGCGCGACGCACGCGCGGATGCTCATGGAGGTGCGTGCCGTGGCCGATCGAGTGCCCGGAGGACGTCTGGTCAGGAGCGGTCGGTTGGGCAGACTGGCCGCAGGCCAAGCCGTGCGTGGGGTCGGAGCCCGGTTGTCGATGATCGGCCGGACCGAAGAGGCCCGGCGCGTACTCGCCGAACGTTCCACACTCGCGACCGCGCAGCAGGTTGTCACGGTGCTCGGCAGCATGAAAGGCGCGGCGATGAAGCTGGGCCAGATGCTGTCGGTCCTCGATGTCGACCTCGTTCCGGAATCGCATCGCGAGCTCTTTCGGACCAAGCTGGCCGAACTCCGCGATCAGGCGCCGGCCGTGCCGTTCGGGGAGATGCTGAAAGTCATCGAGGACGATCTCGGGCCGCCTGCGCGCGTATTCGCCGACTTCGACGAGACACCGATCGCCGCGGCATCGATCGGCCAGGTCTATCGGGCACGACTGCACGACGGGCGCACCGTCGCGGTCAAGGTTCAATATCCCGGTGTCGATCGAGCCGTCCAGGCGGACATGCGCAATCTCGAGATGCTCAGCAAGCTGTGGAAGTCGATGTTGCCCAGCGCCGCCGACAATGCCGTGCTGGACGAGATCTCGCGCAATATCGGTAACGAACTCGACTATCCGCGGGAAGCCAGGACCCAGCATCGGGTCGCGATGCGTTATCGGGGGCATCCGTTCATCACGGTGCCCGACAGTATCGAAGAGTACTGCGCGCGCAGAGTTCTCGTAACCGAGTTCGTCGAAGGCGGCACTTTTCAGCAGATCCGGACGCTGCCCGACACCGAGCGTGACCGGCTCGGTGAGTTGATCTACCGCTTCTATATCAGTTCGCTGTTCTGCGACAACGAATTCTGCGGTGATCCGCATCCGGGAAATATACTATTGGCAGCCGACGGCAGGCTCGCGTTCGTCGATTTCGGACTCTACGACCGGATGGACCCTCTGCATGTCGACTTCGAACGCGCGTGTCTGCGTGCGGCCGGGGAGCATCGCGCCCGAGACCTCTACGAGGCATGGGTCGGGCGCGGCATCATCGACCCGGATGTGGGGGTCACTGCGGAGGAATGCTTGGAATACGTATGGGCCGCGACGGGATGGCATTTGCTCGACGAGCGAATAACGATCACCCCCGAGGTCGCGACCGGTACGGTGATTCTGGCTGTCGACCCTCGTGCCGCCCAGTTCAAAGGCATGCGGCAGCAGTTGCTTCCGCCCGAGCACGTGTTCTCGCGACGCGCGGATCTGTTCACCTTCGCCGTGCTCGGTCAGTTGCGGGCCACCAACAATTGGCATCGGCTCGCGCGTGAGTGGCTCTATCACGAGGACCCCGTCACCGAGATCGGGCAGGCCATCTCGAAATGGCGGGCCGGCTTGTGACGCCGTTCGGGTTTCCGGACCCCGCAATCCACTGATGCGCTGAATCCGGTAACCGACTCCGACGCCTTGCGTTTCGGATTTCGGTCCGGAAATGGGACTGCGTGACCGCGGTATCTCGTCGGCGGCCCATGCCATGTGGTCGATCTCGGTTTTCCTCGTTCTGTGGCCGCTCATATAGGTAGCCGCAACTTCGCAGTGAGCCGCCCAGAATCCGTTGCTGACCAGCATCTTTCGCCGAATTCCGTCTTATCGTTGCTGCCGTTCGACATTGCGAGGCGCGCCTGCCGGCAAGGACAACCATGCCGAAATACGGAAAGGCATTCGATGAGATCAAGCGTCAGTCGGCGAATATTGCGCACCGCCGTATTCACCGTAGCCGCGACCATGACGATGGGGTTGAGCGTGCTGACCGTGCACGCGGCCCCGGAGACGGGTCCGACGGAGCAGCAGTTGGCCGATTACATCGCGGCGGGCCGTAAGGCAGCGCCGGTGGCGGATTCGGGGAGCGCGGGGTCGGGGTCGGCGTGTACGTCGGGGAGTGGTGCGGGTTCCGGGAATGGATCCGGTGACTGCTACGGGGGTTCGGGCAGTAGTTCCGGGTCGTCGGGTGGCTATGCCAGTGACACCGTGGGATTCGGTCCGCCGATGACGTCGTGGGTGGCGGCGTTCGGATACGGATTGACTCATCCGGATGTCGCGCCGCCGGGAGCGAACGACTGGAACTGCAAGCCGACGGCGGAGCATCCGCGTCCGGTGGTGTTGGTGCACGGGACGTGGATGAACGCCTACAACGGATTCGCGTTCATGGGGCAGCCGATCAAGGACGCGGGGTTCTGCACGTTCACGTTCAACTATGGACGGTCGAATCTGGTGGAGGGCGGCGGTCTGGGGTCGGTGTTGCCGGGGGTGATGGGCACCGGTTACATCCAGGATTCGGCCAAGCAGTTGGCGGTCTTCGTGGATCGCGTGCTGGCGGCGACGGGGGCCTCGGAGGTGGATCTCGTGGCGCATTCCCAGGGTGGGTCGATGTCGAACTGGTACACGAAGTTCGAAGGCGGCGCGGCGAAGGTGAAGAACTTGGTCACTTTCGGTGCGACGCATCACGGGACGAGTCTCGACGGGATCGGCGCGCTGGGGCGGGCGATCAACAACTTCGGAATCGATGTGCTGGGTTTCATCGAGATTTTCGTGGGGCATGCGGGAATTCAGCAGACGATCGGTTCCGACTTCGTCAACAAGCTGAACGAGCACGGTGACACGATCGCGGGGGTGGACTACACCGTGGTCGGTACCCGGTATGACGAGATCACCAATCCGTATGACCTGACGTTCCTGAAGGCGGCGCCGGGGGTGTCGGTGCAGAACATCACGTTGCAGGACGGGTGTGAGCAGGATGTGTCGGATCATCTGACGATGATGTATTCGCCGCGAGCGTTGTCGATCGCGCTGCGGGCATTGGACCCGGTGGGTCACCCGAATCTGGAGTGCACGTTCAACCCGTGGCTGCTGGGCGGGGGAGGCTCGCTGTAAACACCGCGGCGAAGTGCCCATCGAGCGACCTGGACCCTCGCTCGATGGGCACACCCATGCGGTCAGTGAGCATGTCTGGCGAGCACCGGCCGACCGACCGGCTCAGACCGCCGTCTCCCAGGCGAACCCGTCCGGGTCCACGAAAGGGCCGATATTGCCGCGGATGGCGATCCGGTGCGACCCGGTGCCTTCCGGTGCGATGCCGGCGTCCTTGGCAGCGGCACGGCGCCCGTAGAGCGCCAGTTTGACCGACGCGGCCGGGGTGGCGAACTCCACGTACTTGCTGCCGAAGCTCTTCGCCACAGCCAGGCCGTGGTCGATGTAGAACTGCTTGGTCGCCTTGACGTCGTCGACCCCGAGGAGCACGACGAAATCATCGACTTCCCGGGTGGCCGGGCCGGTGTCCTTCTTCGATGACGTCGCCACCTTCCAGAGCGCACCGTCCGGCGCCTGGACGACACCGCCGTAGCCCCAGAAGCTCTTCTTGACGGGCTTGAGCGTCGTCGCACCGGCGTCGACAGCGGTACCGACGAGGCTGTCGACGGTGCTCGGCTGAGACACCACCAGCGACAGCACATAGCCGCGGAAACCGCTGGTCGGAGCGTCGGAGGCGCGGAAGCGCAACTTGCCGCCGAGTCCGAACGCGGCGGCGTAGAAAGCCTCGGCGGCGCCCGGATCGGGCACCTCGAGCACGACGGAATCGATTGCGGCCTGATCAGTGGTGAGGTTCATGGCACCAACGCTAGGCGGCGCGCGGCGAGCGACGCTTCTCGATTCCTGACCGGTCGGTTCCGGCGGCCAGAGATCCCGCCCGAGACCGTCCGGCGGACGTGCCACAGCTACCTGGCGGCCGCGGTGATCAGCCGCTTAATCCCGAGGCGGCCGTCGAGGGCGCGAGGTGCGCTTGGTCGCCAGCTGCGGCGGGGCGCAGGGATCGGCTTGCTCACGTACGCCATGGGTGTTTACTGGGGGAGCGGTTCGGTTCGTCCACCCTTCGATGGCGGTTCGAGGTGAGTATGCCGGTATGGCGGATTCGCGAGTTTCGTGACGCTGATCTGGATCAGGCGATCCAGATCTGGGAGCAGAGCCGTATGGACACCGCGGGTGAGCCGGTGTTCGCGTTGGCGGAGGTGCTTGCGTCCGCGCGGGCGGGGCAGCCGGCGGTGGTGGCCGAGGTCGGCGAAGAGATGGTGGGTATGGCCGTCGCGCAGGTCCAAGGTGAGCGGGCGTGGGTGTTGCTGGTGGCGCTCGGTGCGCAGTGGCGGCGGCGCGGTATCGGCAGTGCGTTGCTGACCGAACTGGAGAGGCGGCTGCGGGCGGACGGGGTGCGGCGGATCTGCACGCTCGTTCCCGAGGGCGCCACCGGGTCGGTCGCGTTCGAGAATTCCGGCTATCTGCGCAGGACGGGTTTGGTCTTCTACGAGCTGGTCGAACCGTTGGCGCCCGCGCAGTCCAGTCTGCTGAGCGAGCTGGGCGGTCGGCTGTTGCCACCGGGGTTGTGGGAGTCCATGGCGGGCATGGACCGAGAGAAAGAGGTCATCGAGCGGCGGATCGTGTTGCCGTTGGCGCGCCCGGATGTCGCGGAACGTTATCGGGTCAGGCCACCCAAGAGCGTGATCTTGTTCGGACCGCCGGGTACCGGGAAGACCAGTTTCGCGAAAGCGGTCGCTTCACGACTGGGTTGGCCGTTCGTGGAGTTGTTCCCGTCTCGGCTGGCCGCGACGGCCAGCGGTGGTCTCGCGGCCTCGCTGCGTGAGGTGTTCGCGGATTTGAGCGACCTCGATGAACTGCTGTTGTTCATCGATGAGGTCGAGGAGATCGCCGGCGCGCGCGAGGGGACGGCGACCAGCCCGGCGCACGGGGTGACGAACGAGTTGCTGAAGCTGATCCCGGTTTTCCGGGAGGACTACAGCCGGTTGCTGATCTGCGCGACCAACTCGGTCCGGTCTCTGGATTCGGCCTTCCTGCGGCCGGGCCGCTTCGACTACGTGATACCGGTCGGCCCGCCCGACGAGCCTGCCCGCAAGGCGATCTGGCGGCGCTACCTGGGTCCGGCAGCCGAGACCATCGATCTCGCACGCCTGGTCCGCGCGACAGTCCACTTCACTCCCGCGGACATCGAGTTCGCCGCGCGTGCCGGTGCGCAGTCGGCGTTCGAACGCGCGGTCCGCGAGGAAACGAGCGAACCCGCCGACCTCGAGGACTATCTGGCCGCCGTCGCCAACACTCGCCTGACGCTGACACCGGAAATCCTGACAGCGTTCGAGCAGGACCAGGCCGACTACACCCGACTATGAGATTCGGCCACATTCGAGGCGTGCTTACGGAGATTCAGGACTCGATACCGAGGAGTGGTCCGCAGCCTGTGGTGGACGCCTTCGCCGATCACCTCTCCGAGGCGTGCCGAAGGGAGTGCGACTCCATCAACAGTTCATAAGATCTGCGGCGGTCGCTCGGGTCGTACAGGTCGGTCTTGATCAACAACTCGTCGGCACCGGTGGCATCGACCAGCGCTTGCAACTGCGGTAGCACCGTGGCGGCGCACCCGACGAACACACCGGTCAGCTTGTCATCGGTGTTCCGACTATTCATATACCCGTGTGCTTCAGCGGTTTGCGGGCTGGGCAGTTGTATCGGTCGGCCCTGCCGTCGCCGGGCGACCTTCATTCTCAGCGATCCGGCCAGCCACTGGGCTTGCTCGTCGCTGTCGGCGACGATAACCGCCACACTGATGACGATGCGCGGAGCCGGGCACAGCGATGACGGCTGGAACGTTTGCAAGTAGCTTCGGACCGCATCAATCGTGCTCGAGGGTTTCAGATGGTGGGCGGCGGCGAACGGGAGCGCGAGGCTCCCAGCGATCCGGGCGGTATGGTCGCCGCTGCCGAGCATCCAGATTTCCGGCCTATTGCCCACGGCAGGCACAGCCGCCACGCGGCCACCGGCTCTATCCACCTCGAACAGCGCGAGCAGCGCTCGAACCTGATCTTCGAACGATTCGGCCGTGCGGTCGTGCTCGCTGCGCACGCGGTCGGTGATCTCGCGAGGTCCGCCGAGCGCTCGTCCGAGTCCGAGATCGATTCGCCCCGGGTGAAAAGCCTCCAAGGTGCCGAACTGTTCGGCGACCACGATCGGAGCGTGATTCGGCAACATCACCCCGCCGGCGCCGACCCGAATCCGCCGCGTCACCGAGGCCACGCGTTCGACAACGACTGCCGGTGCCGCGCAGGCCACACCCGCCATCCCGTGGTGCTCGGGCACCCAGTACCGGTAGTAGCCGAGATCGTCGACGAGCTGTGCCAGCTCAACGCTATTGCGCAGCGCCATCCTCGCGTTCGATCCCTGCGTGACAGGAGCCGTGTCCAGAACCGAGATACGAACCTCACGAGGGTGTTCGACCATTCAGAGCACCTTTCCGCAGCGGTATCCCGCGCTTGCTCAGTTCCCGCCGGCCGTTGAGCATCCGTCGTGCTCGATGCCGCGACGGTATCCGCGCTGACGCTGTGGATATCGTCGCACTGCCTCGTGCAGTCGCACCGGGCCGCAGCGTCCGCTCCCACGAATGCGGGTCCTCGGAGAGGCAAGCGGCCGCGGTAGTTCCTCCCGGTCAGGAACCCCGAACTCGCGCATGGAATCGCGGTCGGGGTTCCGTCGCGGGCTCTCGACAGTTCACCCGAGAGGGGCGGCGACGAGTGTGCGGAGGGTCATCGGCTCGGCGAGCACGAGTTCGAGCACCTGCTTCACATGTCGGAAGTGCGCTGTCGTGAAGTGGTCGGCGAGAGACTGAGCGCTGGTCCACTCCTCGACGATCACCATCCGGCCGACGTGGTTCGGGTCGAGGTAGGGCCGGTAGGCCAGGCAGCCGGGCTCCTCCAGCGAAGGCTCGATCATCGCTTCCAGCGCGGTGCGAAGCCGATCCTCCTGTCCTGGCGCGGCCAGGCACTCGGCGATGACGGTGAGCGACATGTGATCTCCTGTGCGGTAGGGGTTCTCACGGCCGAGTGGGACCGGCGCCCGCGCCGGAGGCGGTGATCGCCGCGGCGATCTCGGCCAGGTCCGACGGCGTCAACGCCACCGAGTCCGCGCCGATCCAGCCGTCGACCTGGTCGGACTTGCGCGCACCGACGATGGCTCCGGTGATACCGGGCCAGGCCAGCACCCAGGCGATGGCCACCTCGGCGACGGTCACGCCGTGTCGTGCGGCGATGGGGCGCAGCGCGTCCGCCAACTGGAGGTTGGCGGTCAGACCGGTTGTGAAGTCGTGGTGGGCGGTCCGCCAGTCCTCTGCGGGCAGACCGGCCACACGCTCGGCGGAAAAGGCCCCGGTCAGCAGGCCGGACTGCAACGGCGAGTAGACGATCACGCCGGTTTCGTGTGCGTGTGCCCAAGCGATCTCGGCGGCGGACGACCGGTTGATCGCCGAGAACGGCGGCTGGATGACGTCGACGTGAGCGATCCGCTCGGCGGCCTCGAGCAGGTCTGGCGTGTGGTTGGACAATCCGATCGCCCGAACCTTGCCCTCGGCCTTCAGGTCGGCCATGACCTGCCAGTACTCCTCCAAGGGGGTGGCGTTGGGCGACACCGCCCCGAAGCCGCCGCCGGCGTACTCCAGCGATTCGCCGGTGTCGGGATAGTGCACCTGGTACAGGTCGATGTGGTCGACCCCCAGCCGCCGCAGGGAGTCTTCGACCTCGCGGCGCACGCTCGCGGGTTTCATGATCCGCCGAGGCGCGGCCGACGGGTTCTCCGGGTCCCAGACCAGGCCGACCTTGGTGAAGATGTACGGGCGGTCGGCCTGCGGCAGGCCGGAGATGGCCTTGCCGACCAGTTCCTCCGAATGGCCCAGGCCGTACACGGCGGCGGTATCGATCCAGTTGACGCCCGCGTCGAGCGCGTGGCGGATCGCGGCGACCGATTCGGTGTCGTCCGTGGCGCCCCAGCTGAAGGTCCAGCCCGATCCTGAAACGGCCCACGAACCGAAGCCGAGCCGGGTGATGTCCATACCGGTGGTGCCGAGGGGGACGGCGGTCAGGGTGGTCATTGCGCAGTGCTCTTTTCTTGTCGGCGTTCGTTTTCGGTGCCTCCAACCTTGGCGGCCGCGTCCCGGGCTACCCAGTGCCAGCTGGAGCCTGGGCACCGCATGACCAGGCTCGCGTCCGGCAGGCGCGGGGATACTGGCCGCATGCCATTGGACAGACGGGCGGAACTAGGCGAATTCCTGCGCTCTCGGCGGGCCCGCTTGCGGCCCGAGGAACTCGGCCTGCCGGACTACGGCGGTCGCCGCCGCGTTCCCGGGCTGCGCCGGGAGGAACTCGCGCAGCTCGCCGGAGTGAGCGTCGACCACTACGTGCGGCTGGAACAGGGGCGCACTCTGCACTTTTCCGAAGCGGTACTGGATGCGGTCGCCCGGGCGCTGCGCCTGAACGATGTCGAGCGGCAACACCTCTACCGGCTCGCACGACCTTGGTCGGAAGGCGACCGCGCGGATGCGCCGCAGCGGGTCCGGCCGGGGTTGCGGCGGCTGCTGGACTCGGCCGCCGACGTGCCCGCGTACATCGTCGGCCGCAACACCGACGTCCTGGCCTGGAACCGACTCGCCGCCGCGCTGATCACGGACTTCGGCGCACTGCCACCCGCCCAGCGGAACCTGGCCCGCCTCGTCTTCCTGGACGAAGGCATGCGCAGCCTCTACGCCGACTGGCCGCAGAAGACCCGCGACGTGGCCGCCTACCTCCGACTCGACGCCGGGCGTCACCCCGACGACCCGGAAACGGCGGCGTTGCTCGACGAGCTTTCCGCGAGCAGCCCGGAATTCCGGAAAGTGTGGGCAGAGCACCAGATCAAGGACAAGACCCACGGCCGGTACGTCTACCGGCACCCGGTGGTCGGCGAACTGGACCTCGGCTTCGAAACCCTGCGCTTCCCGGACGATCCGGACCAAGCGCTGATCGCGCACACCGTCGAAGACGGGTCGGCCTCGCAAACCGCCTTGCGGTTACTGGCGAGCTGGGCTGAGGAAACGCGGCCGGTGAGTTGAGACCACTCTTGCCATCGCGAGTTCCCCTCGTCGGGCAGCGCGCCACCACCGCCGTCCGGAGTCGATGGCACGCCGGATCTTGCGCATAGTGGGTATCTGTGTGAGCAGGTGTTGCTGATATCGCCACGGCATTTGTGGCCCGTGCCGAGCCGCCATCGCATAGGCGAGTCGCACGGGGCTGCGGTCGAGATACCGGTCAGCGTGTTCGAACCAGATCATGCTGGTGCGGGCGGCCGCCTGGATCGGGCGTAGCGCAGCGCGGCGCTGCGCGTCGTAGTTCTCCAGCGCGTCGGTGAGCTCGGCATGCTCGTACAGGTTCTGTGCGAGCACGACGGCGTCGACAATTGCCAACCGGGTGCCGGAACCGATGGTGAAGTGCGTCGTGTGCGCTGCGTCGCCGAGCAGCACCACGTTGTCGTGATACCAGATCTTGTTGGTCACCTCGGGAAAGCGGCTCCACCTCGCCGCTTCGCCTCGTGTGGTGCTGAGCAAGGAGTGATCGTCGAGAGTGCGCGTGAATATGTTCTCCAAAACGCGCAAGTTCTCCAGATTGTCCTGGGAATCGAATCCCAGTCCACGCCAAGTCTGCGGTTGGCACTCGACGATGCAGGTGCTGATTTTCCCGGCAATCGACGGGTAGGCATGGAACCAGATCCATCCGGCCGAGGTGTGTTCGAAGGCGAAGGTGAATCGGGTGAAGACCTTGTCCGTACCGAGCCAGACATATCGATTCTCGCCGAGTGTGACGGACGTGCCGAAACGATCGTCAACCAGCCGCCGTACCCGGCTGTTCGCGCCATCGGAGGCGACGATGAGATCGGTGTCGCCGAAGCCGGACAGATCGTGCACCTCTCGCCCATGCTGGACATCGACGCCCAGGTCGCTCGCCCGCCGGGAAAGTACGTCGAGCAATGCCGCGCGCCCCATGCTGAACCCGTAGCCCCCGAAATACGCGGCTCGGTCGTCACGCACATGAATTTCCTGCTCACGCCATAGGACCGATCCGGCCCGCACCGCCTGGGCGCTGTCGGGGTCATTCCGATACAGAATGTCGAGCAGGTCGTCCCAATACACGACGCCCCAGCCATAGGTGGACCCAGCGGGATCGCGGTCGATCACCGTGATGTCATGAGCCGGGTCGCGCCGCTTCATCGAAATCGCGAAGTACAGTCCGGCCGGCCCGCCACCGACGCACACGATCTTCATCTCGTCACCAGCTCCAGCCCGGTCGGTCGAACTCGGCTTCACATGAGCCCTGCTCGATGCGACCGAGCCCGGCACGCTGTACGTGTCCGGGCCCGGTCACCGGCGCTAGAAGCTGCCCCAGCCACCCCAGCCGGGGTTCCACCACCCCCAGCCACCGTTACCCCAGCCGCCGCCCCAACCCCAACCCCAACCGCCGCGGCCCCAGCCGCCGCCGCCCCACCCCCAGCCGCCGCGGCCCCAGCCGCCGCCGCCCCAACCCCAGCCGCCGCCGTGACCCCAACCAGGGCTGTCGACGAGCTGGGTCGCAGACGTGGGCGTCGTTGCGCGGGCGGTAGGCGCTTGCGCCGCGGCTGCGACGACCGGAACTGCGGCAACTGCGGCTATACCGGCGGCGGCCGCTAACCGGGCGAACTTTGTATGTGAATTCTTTCTGTCGAACATGATAGGGCTCCAGGGACAGTCCCGACCTGCCCGAATTGTACGCGTTTTAGCGGAATTGTAGAAGTTTCCGTGTTGCCCAATTTATAATGCTCGCCGCATTCCCTACCGCTGCCTGATCCGAGGATGCCCGCGTGCCCTGGGGAGGGGATGGAATCGTCAGTAAGGCCGGTGTATTCGGTGGCCGGGATCGATGAGGATCTTGCCTTCGATCCGGCCGGCGGCCAGCTGGTCCAGTGCGTCGCCCAGCTCGGCGAGCGCTATCGGGGGTCGGACGAATTCGTTGCCCAGTTCCGGGGTGGCGGTGAGGATGTCCAATGCCGCCGGAAGGTCGGTGTCGCAGATGTGGGCCAAGGTCGTGTCGAGGGTGATCTCGCGGAAGATCATCGAGTGCAGGTCGAGTGTGGGATGTTGTTTCGGGATGCCGACGGCTTGGACTCGACCGCCGTCGGCGACCATGTCGAGGGCGGCGGCCAGTTGGCCCGGCGCGCCACTGGCTTCGATCACCACATCGGGCTTGCGGCCGCCGAGCGCGTCGCGGACGTCGGCGCTCAGCGCTGAGGAGGGCGGCAGGGTTCGGGCGGCGCCGAGCCGTCTGGCGCGTTCGAGGCGGGTGCCGGGGAAGTCGATGACGGTGATGTCGTAGTCGCCGAGATGTTTCAGGCCGGCCAGGACGAACGAGCCGATCGCTCCGGCGCCGATGACCACGACATGGTCGCCGTCGCGTACCCCGGCTCGGCGGGCGGCGTGGATGCCGACGGCCAAGGGCTGCGCGAGTGCGGCGTGGTCGAGGGGGAGGCCGGGCGGCAGTCGGCGCAATGTTCGCACCGGAACGGCGACGTATTCGGCCATGCCGCCGTCGAGGTCGAGCCCGAGGGTCTGGTATCGCGCGCACCGGTTGGTGCGGCCTTCGTGGCAGCGTCGGCAGGTGCCGCACCAGATCCCGGCTCCGCTGGCCACGAGTGTGCCGGAGGCGAGGTCTGTTCCGGTGTCGACTTCCACGATCTCGCCGACGAATTCGTGCCCGGGGATGATCGGGCCGAGGTGGCGGCTGTGGGGGTGACGGTGGTGGACGGGAAAGATCTTCGGCCCGGCTGTCCACTCGGCGGCGTCGGTTCCGCAGATGCCCGAGCGCAGCACACGCACCAGCGCTTCGGTCGCACCCGGGGTGGGGATGGCGACGTGTCGCAGACGGATATCGCGGGCGCCGTGGTAGACGGCGGCTTGCATCGTCGATGGCACAGAAGGTCCTCGAGGTCGGGGGGTGTTGCCGGACAGCGCCGTCGGGCCGGTCGTATGACGAGCGGCCCGACGGCGTTTCATACGGTGACGGGTGCGTCGTCGCGAGGGTCGGTCATCGGTCGGATGACGACCGTGTCGTCGGTGGCGCCGGAACGGGGCAGCAGCAGGGCGACGACGGCGGCGAGTCCGAAGAAGCAGGCACACAGGATGAGTCCGCCGCTGAAACCGATGTCGGCGGCCAGTCCGGCCAAGGCGAACGGCGCGAGCGCGGAGATGCCGCGGCCGACGTTGAAGCAGAATCCGGCTCCGGTGGCGCGGGCTCGGGTGGGGAACAGTTCACCGAGGTAGGAGCCGAACAGGCCGAAGAAGGCGGTGAACGCGCCGAACAGCGGTCCCAGCCACAGCAGACTGGTTTGGTGGGTGGTCACCGCGTAGATCGGCAGTGTCAGCGAGACCCCGGCCAGGGTCAGGATGATGGTCCGGTGGCGGCCGATGTGGTCTGCGAGGAACCCGAATCCGTTGTAACCGGCGAACATTCCCAGGTTCAGGATGGTCACGAAGACCGCGACCGAACTCGAGGGCAGGTCGCGTTCGGTCGTGAGGTAGGTGGGCAGCCAAGTCGTCGCGCCCCAGTAGCCGAACAGCGCGAGGGCCGCCATCAGGGTGCCGAGCAGGGTCGTGCGGCGCAGGTCGGGTCCGAGGACATCGCGCACGGAGACGACCTCGCCGGTGTTGGCGGCCTTGTGCACCGCCCAACCCGCGGATTCGGTGAAGAAGATCAGGACCACGACGACGGGGAGTGCGACCGCGGCGCCCGCCACGAGGAACATCAGTCGCCAGTCCGGCAGGAACCAGCCGGAGATGGTGGCGGCCATCGCGCCACCGGCAGGGAAGGCGCTGATGACGAAGGCGGCGGCGCGGCCTCTGCTGTGTTCGGGCCAGGTCTCCACGACGTAGGCCGAGACCACGCTCCACACCGCGCCCAGGCCGATGCCGGCGAGGAACCGCAGCAGCAGGACGGTCTCGAAGTTCGGGGCGACGGCGATCACGGCGGTGAAGACACCGAAGGTGACCAGCGACGCGATCAGTGCCTTCTTACGTCCGAAGTTGTCGGCGACGTAACCGCCCAGGACGCTGCTGACGCCGATGCCTATCAAGGTGGCGGTGGCCAGCAGTCCGCCCTGGGTGACCGATAGCCCCATGTCCTTGCGGATGGTTGGCAGGGCCATGGACAGCAGCACTATCTCGAGCGCGTCGAACAGGTAGGCGAGAAAACACCCGCCGAGCACGATCCAACGACTACGTCGCATCGCGACACCTCCAAAGTGGCCTGCCGCGGACATGACTGCGCGGCAGAGAAAATCGTGTTCGCAGGGAATGAAGCCCGCCCTGCCGGGCAGATCCGGGATCCGCGTGCGCGGACGGCGCGGTGTGCGGCCCGCGATAGCCGGCTAGGAGCCGTCGTGGGCGGCCAGGACGAGGTCGAAGTCGATGCTCGTCCAGCCGCGTTCGGAACGGGTGCCATCGGGCGTGGGGTCGACGGCGTCGTGGCTCACGACGTCGACCACCAGGTTCTGCTTCACCCCGAACACCGCGTCACTGTCCAGGTACGGGTCGCCGGCGACGAAGATGTGGGTGATCAGGGTCCGGTATCCGGGTGCGGTGACCATGAAGTGCAGGTGGGCGGGCCGCATGGGGCCGCGGGCAGTGGCCGCGAGCAGGTCGCCGACCGGGCCGTCGTGCGGGATCGGATAGGGCGCGGGGAGAATCGAGCGGAAACGGTATTCGCCGTCGTGGCCGGACCGCAGCCAACCGCGACCCGCCGAGCGGCCGTCGGGATACTGGACGTCGTAGAAGCCGTCTTCGTCGGCCTCCCACACCTCGATGCGCGCACCCTCGATGGGGACGCCGGTGACCGAGCGCACCTGGCCGGACACATAGCAGGGGATTCCGGCCGCACCGCGGGCGATGTCACCGCCGAGCGGCACTTCAGGGGCTGTGTCGACGAAGAACGGGCCGAAGACTGTGGATTCGGTGGCTCCGGGTTCGCGCGGTTCGTTGATGGCGATGGTCAGCATCGACAGGCCGAGCACGTCGGAGAGCAAGATGAACTCCTGGCGGCGCTGGTCGGTGATGCGCCCGGCGCGGGTGAGGAAGCCGATGGCGACTTCCCACTCGCGTTCGCTGAGCCGCACGTCGCGGGCGAAGGCGTGCAGGTGCTCCACAAGGCTGTGCATGATCTCGCGCAGGCGGGGATCGGGGGTGGCGTCGAAGCTGGCCAGCACCTCCTCGGTGACGGCTTCCTCTCGGTCGGTGGTCAGGGTTCGGTCGATGCTCATGTGGTGTGCCTCGAAGGGTCGGATCCCGACCATGCGGCGTGCAGCAGGGCACGGAGGCCGGCAGGAGTGACGGGAGTGGGGTTGTCGGCGGGTGCGATCGCGAGGATGTCGTCGCCGACCGCGGCAATGTCGAGTTCGGTGACGCCGAGTTCGCATAATCCTTTGGGAATTTCGAGCTTCTCGCTGAGTTCGCGCAACGCGGTCACCGCGTCGGGGCGGGCGAGCGCGTTGGCGATCCGGTCTCCGGCCTGCGGCGCGTTGGGCAGGTTGTAGGCCAGCACGTACGGCAGGACGATGGCGTGTGTCTGCGCGTGGGGCAGATCGAACGCGCCACCCAGGACGTGGCAGATCTTGTGGTGCAGACCGGATCCGGCGACGGCGAACGCCGATCCTGCGAGGTAGGCGCCGAGCAGCAGTTCACCGCGTGCCGCGAGATCCGAGGGCGCGGCGTGGATGGTGGGTAATCCGTTGATCAGATGGCGAATACCGGCTTCGGCGACAGCACTCGAGATCGGGTTGCGCTGCGGCGCCCAGAACGCTTCGACGCAGTGGGCCATCGCGTTGAGACCGCTGGCGACCGAGAGGTCCACCGGGAGCGAAACAGTCAGTTCGGGGTCGTAGATCACCGTGCGGGGCAGGACCCGTTGATCGGTGCCGGTGGTCTTGCGGCCTCGATCGGTCAGCCCCCACACCGGCGTGACTTCCGAGCCCGCGTAGGTGGTTGGCACCGCGAGGATCGGCAGCCCGGTGGTCAGGGCGACGGCCTTGGCGGTTCCGGTGGTCGACCCGCCGCCGACCGACAGCACGAGATCGGCATGTTCGGCGGCGGCGCGGGCGCGTTCGGCGACCTCGGTGGGCACGTGCGGACGCACGTCGGTGAATGTCGCGATCACCCTGTCGGCGAACGGCGCGCACAACCGCGCCCCGATCACACCTTCCTGGCCGGTGCCGATGAGCAGGATCCGTTCGGCGCCGATACGGTCGATCTCGCCGAGCAGCTGGGTGCGCGCTGCGCCCGCACCGAAGACGACGCGGCCGGGCAACCCGTCGTAGGTGAAACTCGTCATCGGCGTTCACCCGCCGGGATGACGGTGGGCTGGAATGCGAGTAACAGCCATTCGTCGTTCTCGTACACCCAGACCGCGAGTACTCGGTTGGCCAGCGTCTTGCGGACGCCGGCGGCGGTGATCTCGGCGTGCATCTCACCGACGACGATCGCGGTGTCCGCGGCGACGACGACCCGTGTCACCGGGTGGTCGATGCGGTGGTAGCGGTAGTGACCGGTGCGGAGTTTCTCGAGGTAGCTGTCGCGGGTGTCGACCTCGGCGTTGGAATGGGTGTAGACGAGGTCGGGGTGGGCCAGCGCGGCGAAACGGTCGAACTCGCCGGTGAGGACCGCGGCGTAGCGCCGATCCTCGAGCTCCCGGATGGCGGTCGCGATGCTGGCAGCGGTCATGGTTGCGCCGCCGGTCATGGGCGCGCTCCTGTCTGTTCGAGTTCGGAAGCGGTCGTGTGGTTCGGTTTCTCCGCGCGATCGCGCAGGGCGGTGAGTACTCGGGCCATGTCGGCCTCGGCGAGACCGGCGTCCACGGCCTTGTCGAGGACGGACAGCGCCGCTTCAGAGCCGGGCAGGTCGAGCCCGTGTCGGTGGGCGAGGTCCAGTGCCAGACCGAGGTCTTTGCGGATGAGGGAGACCGGGGCCGCGACGGCGGTGGACTCCGGTGTGAGATACGTCTGGCGTTTGTAGCCGACGTACGGGGCTCCGGCGGCGCTGCCGCTCAGGATGTCGTAGAAGACACTGAGGTCGAGATCGGCGGCCTCGGCGATCAGCAGGCCTTCGGCGACAGCCTGGTTGAGCCCGGCCAGCACCGCGTTGACGGCGAGTTTGGCCGCCGAGCCCGCACCGACCGGGCCCGCGTGGAACTGGACCGCGGTCATCGCGGCCAGTACCGGACGGGCGCGCTCGAACTGTTCGGCCGACGCGCCGACCATCGTGGTGATGGACGCGGTCTCGGCCATGGAGACGCTGCCCGAGACCGGCGCGTCGATGAGTTGGAGGTGGGGCAGTTCGCCGAGTGCGCGCACGGCTTCGGGGCCGATGGTGCCCATCACGATGTGCAGGTGACCGGGCCGCGCGGCGCGCAGCACTTCGCTCACCACGGTGAAGGTGGAGGGACCGTCTGGCAGCATGCTGATCGACAGCGTCTACGCCCTGGTCACCCACCTCGGCGTCTCACTCGACGAGTTGCTGGGGATCGGACAGACGCGCCCGGACGCCGACCGCGCCGCAGAACCCCGCCGCCAATCCACGGGGGTCGTGCAGCGGGCCGCCGACAATCCGGTGTTGGAGATGGCAAACGGGGTCCGGTGGGAGCGGCTGGCGGTCGATCCGCGCGCCGACGTCGACGCACTGCTGGTGACCTATCAGCCGGGTGCGGCCAGTTCCGTCGACCGGACGATGATGCGCCACCAGGGAACCGAGTACGCCTACCTGCTCGCGGGTGAGTTGACGCTGCTGCTCGACTTCGACCGGCATCGTATCGCCGCAGGCGACTCGCTGTGCTTCGACTCCACCAGGCCGCACATGTATGTCAATCAGGGGGCCGAACCGGCTACGGGAATGTGGTTCGTCTCCGGTCGCCACAATCCTGGTCCATCGCGGACTTGGGTCGCCGAACAACTCGGCGAGGCCGGAGCGCAGGCGTCCCCGCGGGTCACCAACGCCGTCGACGTGCTGAGCCTGCTCGGAGCGGTGGGCGCGCCGCCCGGCGAACGCGACACGGGGGTCGCGCAGCACGGGGACGCCTGAGCAACCCTCGCTCAGGCGAATCCGAGCAGGCAAGGCCTTCTCGGTGGCGGGGATCGGTCCGATGCCCATGGTGGCGGGCGGAATTGCCACCGCCGCGGAGTTCTTGCCGCCCATGGTGATTCGATCGCGGGCGAGGTGGTCGTGCAGAGCCGCGCCTTCGCCTCGGACGCCCCATCGGATGTCGGTGGCGTAGAACTCGCTGCGGCTCATAGATTCCACGCCGCCAGCCAAGATGGGGTCGCTGTCACCGAAGCGCGTCTGCACGCGCACGTCGAGCACGGCCTGCAAACCCGATCCGCAGCGTCGATCCACCTGTTGACCGGGCACGATGACACCGCGGCCTGCGGCCAGCGGGGCGATCCGCCCCGATCGCGGGGCCTCCCCGTTCGGGTTGAGCGCAGTCGCCGAATTGCCGGACCGTCAGCGGGACACCCCGTGCAGGATGAGCGTGTGCTCGATGCAGCGCGCGATGAATTCGTCGTCGAGCGCACCATCGACCACCAGAAGACGGAAATATATGGGGGCTGAGAGGGTTTCGAGTACTTCGCGGGGATCGACGTCCGACGGCAGCTCGCCGCGGTCGACGGCCCTGCCGATGACGTGCGCGGTTCGGTCGAAGCGGTCGACCCAGAAGCGTCGGCGCGCCTCGGCGACCTCGGGATCGGCCGACAGCGCGATGGTCGTGCCGAGCAGCCGCGCGATGCCGGGTCGCGAAATCAGGTGGGAGATCTGTTCGGCGAGTTGCCGGAGATCGCCGCGCAACGTCCCGGTATCGGGTGCGGGGTTGCCCGCCGCCGCCAATTCGGTGACGGTCTCGGCGATCAGGGTCGTGCGCGTGCCCCATCGCCGGTAGATCGTCGTTTCCGCGACTCCTGCCCTGGCGGCGACATCGCCGATGGTCAACCCCTCGATCCCGTGTTCGGCTACCTGCTCCAGGGTGGCCGTCAGTACCGCGTCGCGCACGCGCGCCGACCGTCCCCCGGTCCGCTTACGCGGGGCCGGGGGCGGTGACGATTCGTCGATGCTCGCGTCGCGTCCGCGCTGATCCATGCCCCTGTTCTACTCGATGCGCACCCTGCGATGGGCGGACCGGGCCGCGAACGGCTCGGTCAGCGCAGGTAGGCGGTGATCCAGTTGCCGAACTCGCAGGCCAGATGCCACTCGTGTTCGGCGATGTACGGGCCCGGAACGGCCGCCGGAAAGGCCACCGCGAGACGGCTGCGGAAGCCGCCGCCGGGCTCGTCGCGGAACTGGTGCCGCACGCCCCCGACGACAGTGCCATCGGCGAGTGCGGCGGTTCCGGCGACGGCGAGCGGATAGGCCGGGTCAGCGGAAACGGGAACTCCGGTCGAGTCGGCGTAGTCGACGAAGAAGCGGCTGGCCAGGACCGCTCCACCGGTCACCTCGACGACTTCCTGACGTCCGTCCGCCAGGGTGGCGATGATGTAGTGGTCAGGGCACGCGTCGGTCCAGATCGCGCGCGCGTCGGTCGTGCGCGCGAGGCCGAACCATTGGACGAAACCCGCGGCGCTGCCCCGGTCGCTGACGATCTCGGAGGTCGAGATCGCCCATTGCCCGCCCGAGGCGGCGAGCGCGGTCCGCGTGGCCGCCTCGGAGGCGGCGAGTTCGGCGGCGAGCAGTTCCCGCAGTCCGTCCGAGCCGATCAGGGCGCGCGCCTTCGACAGCGCCGATCGCGCGGCGGCGATGTCGTCCACGGCGACGGCGAACCGACCGAGCAGGGAATCGAGCTCACCCCGCAACAGTCCGGCGAAGTCGGTCGACAGTCGAGCCGCCGCCACCGACAGTCGTCGACGCTCCCATTCCACGACCCCGGACGGCTCGACCGGCGCACCGCCGATGAAGGTCCGCAGCCCGGTTCCGAAGGCCGGGGACCCTGGATTCGCCCCCGCTGCGCCGCAGGCCAGGTACATCGCGGTCGCCGCGGTCGCGGCCGCTCCTGCGGTCCGGTTCATGAAGTTTCGCCTGGTCAGCATTGACCGATTCCTCTCGCCTGCCGCCCTGTTCGCGCGCGTCGACGACGTGCTCGCACGGGGATGAAATGTTAATGCAAGGTGGACTTGCGTTAAGGTAGCATGGGTGACTCGGGTCACTCTGTCAACAGTTCCGGGACATTAAAGCTAGGAAAACTTGCGTTTGCGAGGGGGTGGGATTACGTTGACGCTGGTCTGCTCGGCGTTAGCCACCGTGCTTCCCGAGCGGGCGGACGTTGGTTCATCCCCCGCCGACGGGAAGTGGTCGGGACGGAAACGGAGAGGAAGGCGAGGCTCATGGGCGAGTCCATCGCGATTCGGACGTATATCGGCGGCGAGCAAGTCTCGCGGGAACAAGTACGAGCATGGGAAGCCCGCCGGGCCGCGGTGGTGTTGACCAAGCTCGCCCGTCGTCTGGGAGCGCGAGCCTTCGCCGAACTCGCGCCGGGAAAGCGTTTGGACGACCTGCTCGGCGCTCCGCTCGACGCGCAACGATCCGCGTTGACCTCGATGAAGACCCGCCTGGGTCACGCGGGCGTGTACGCCGCCCTCAGGCGTGACCTCGAGATCTCCGAGCGGATGACGCGCACCGGCGTCGCGCTCAGCCGGGGCCGCCCCGAGCACGCCGTCACCCGCCTCGAGGTTCCCGGTTACAGCGCCGAACGATTCGCCGCCTGGTTCTCCGACCTCACCGCCACCAACGCCGAGACCGATATGGTCGACGCCTGCCCCGACCACTACCTCCTGCGCGGCCTCCCCGACGGCCGCCAGGAAGTCGTCGAAACCACCGGCGGGTCAATCCTTGCCACCCGATTTCTCGTCGACTACGGCAGAACCGAAGCGCTCACCATCCCCGCCGACCCCCGCTATCCCCAGCAGATCGCGGGCCGGGCCCTGCTCGATGACGGCCTCGTGATCGGCGGTGTACGACACCAATTCCTCGACCGCCGCGGAACGATGGAAGCGCTGCTGACCGTGCAGTTCCCGGCGAGTCTGCCCGCCCGGTTCATCCGCGAGCACCGATGGCACCTGGCGGTGGAATTCGGCAACTGGATCACCGCCGCCGCGCCCACAGCCTGCACGTCGTGAGCCGACTTCGGCTTGACGCCGATCCCTCCGCGGGCATGCAAATTGGAACATGCAGCGCTGCAACGCAGTACTGTCCGCAACTTCGGTGCCCGTGTTGATGTGAGGCAGCCCGGCAACGGAGTCATCGGCGCACCTCCTCGAGCAGTCGCCGGCGGCCACGCACAACTCATCGAATGCGGTGAGGGGCAGCAGCCTTCCGGCATCGAGCCGAGTCGGTTCCAGGCGAATGCTCGGCTGCCGGTCGAGAGCAGCGACGGGGTGCTTGTCGAGGATGCGGCCTCGGTCTCCGGGTGTGCAGATTCCGTGGACGACATCGCCGTCGGCGGTACGAACCACGCGGTTCGTGACCTGCGGTCGGTGAACACGTTCCTGCAACGGCGACTGTGGCGGGATGACCGGCGCGATCACGGCTGACCACCACCGCCAGCAAACTTTTCGCAGAAGGCAAACGTGTCGCGATCCGGCACATGTGGCATGGATCGCGGCAGGTCAGAGCGTGTTCAGCTGGTCGACTCCGTGTGTGCGCCTGCGCTCCCACACGCGGCTCGGGAAGCTGTCACGACTGACGGGAATCTGTGCGCGAGAGGGGACTTGAACCCCTACGTCCGTGGACACCAGAACCTAAATCTGGCGCGTCTGCCAATTTCGCCACTCGCGCTTGATGGTACGACCGTCCAAACTCTACCGGGCCAATCGGTCATCGCGAAGCATTGGGTTGGCGTGGCGTACTCGTCAGTAACCTCACCTGGGATTATAACGATTTGGCAAACCTCAATGTGAGGGGCACTCATGTTTCGTACGTGTTGGTAACCCGATGGACCAGCGTGTTCAAACATGAGGCGGAGTCATGTTTATCACTATTCTGGTACGTACGTACTTAAATACTCTCTAGTAGTGGGCGCGCCCAGGGGCAAACGTGAGGATTTCCTCATGATTCTGTGTCATCCTCGCCCGTATCAGGCCGATCAACCGCGATCACTCGTGAACCGGTAGGGACCGGCGTGTCGCCGAGGCATGTCGCATGGAGAAGGAAGTCGAAGCGTCTTGACGATCAACGAGAGCACCAAGACCGAAGCCGGACAGAGCACGAAGGTGGCTGCCGCCGCCGGGAAGGCCGCGTCGGGCGGGGCGCGGTCGCCGCTGTTGGATCGTCTGCTCGGCGGCGTGCCGTACGCGCTCGCCTTCGGTGGGCAGGGTGCGCAGTGGCTGAGCGAGTTGGAGGAGATCGCGCGCGACAGTGCGCTGGAGCCGGAGCTGACCGCGCTGGTCAACGAGGCGGCGGCGCTGTTGGAGCCGGTCGCGGCGCAGTTGCTGGTGGTTCGTCCGGTCGGCTTCGACCCGATCGGCTGGATGCTGGAGAACGAACTCGCCGACGGTGACGAGGGCGAGATCTCCGCGGCCCCGTCCGACGCCGTACTGCGCTCGGCGGCGGTGTCCATGCCCGGTGTGCTGCTGACCCAGGTGGCGGCCGTGCGGGCGCTGCGGCTGCAAGGCTTGGATCCGGCCGAGCACGCGCCGGTCGCGATCGTCGGGCATTCGCAGGGTCTGCTCGCCGCCGCCGCGGTCGAAGCCGGTGGCGCCCGCGACGCGGAGCTGCTGGCGGTAGCCCAGATGGTCGGCGCCGCAGCGGGTTTGGTCGCGCGGCGGCGCGGGCTGATGCCGGTGGGCGAGCGCTCGCCGATGGTCGCGGTGTCCAATGTCGATCCCGAGCAGCTCGGCGCCGTGGTGGCCGAGGTGTGTGACGGATCCGATCCCGCTGCGGCCGTGGTGGTCTCGATCCGCAACGGACGTCGGCGCGCGGTGCTGTCCGGGCCGCCCGCGCAGCTGGAGCGGGTGCGGCAGCGGTGCGCGCAGATCCACGACGAGCAGGCGCGCGAGCGCGACGCGAAGGTGCGCGGCGGCTCGGTGTTCGCTCCGGTCTTCGAGGACGTGGCCGTCGACGTGGCGTTCCACCACCCGGCGCTGGCCGACACCGTCGACCTGGTGAGCAGCTGGGCCGACCAGTGCGGCCTGGACAAGGAGCTGGCGGGCGAGCTGGCGCGGCAGATCCTGGTCGATCCGATCGACTGGGTGGCCGTCGTCGAGGGCGTGATCTCCGCGGGCGCGGAGTGGATCCTGGACCTGGGCCCGGGCGACCTGCTCTCCCGCGTCACGGGGGGCACGCTGAAGGGCACCGGCCTCGGCATCATCGCGGCCGCTACCCGCGCCGGACAGCGCAGCCTGCTCACCCCCGGTGCCGCGCCGGAGCCCGCGGCCCCGTGGTCGGCGTTCGCGCCGCGGCCGGTGCGGCTGCCCAACGGGCGCATCGTGGTCGAGACGGCCTTCACCAAGCTGACCGGGCGCTCGCCGATCCTGCTCGCGGGCATGACTCCGACCACGGTCGACGCGAAGATCGTCGCGGCCGCGGCGAACGCGGGCCACTGGGCGGAGCTGGCCGGCGGCGGGCAGGTGACCGAGCAGATCTTCGCCGACCGGGTGGCCGAGCTGCGGACGCTGCTGCACCCGGGGCGCTCGGTGCAGTTCAACTCCTTGTTCCTCGACCCCTACCTGTGGAAGCTGCAGCTGGGCGGTAAGCGACTGGTGCAGCGGGCCCGCACGGCAGGCGCCCCGTTCGACGGCGTCATCGTGACGGCGGGCATTCCCGAGCTGGAGGAAGCTGTCGCGCTGATCCAGGAACTCACCGAGGTCGGGATCAGCCACGTCGCGTTCAAGCCGGGCACGGTCGCCCAGATCCGGGCCGTGCTGCGCATCGCCGACGAGGTCCCGGACTACCCGGTGATCATGCACATCGAGGGCGGCAAGGCCGGTGGTCACCATTCCTGGGAGGACCTGGACGATCTGCTGCTGGACACCTACTCCGAGCTGCGCAACCGCGCCAACGTCGTGGTGTGCGTCGGCGGTGGCATCGGAACCCCCGAGCGCGCGACGGAGTACCTCACCGGCCAGTGGGCGGTCCGGCACGGCTACCCGGTGATGCCGCTGGACGGCGTGCTGGTCGGCACGGCGGCCATGGCCACGCTGGAGGCCACCACCGCGCCGGAGGTCAAGCAACTGCTCGTGGACACTCCCGGCACGCCCGACTGGGTCGGTGCGGGCACCGCGTCCGGCGGCATGGCCTCGGGCCGCAGCCAGCTGGGCGCCGACATCCACGAGATCGACAACGCCGCTTCGCGCACCGGCCGACTGCTGGACGAGGTCGCGGGCGACGCGGAGGCGGTCGCGGCGCGTCGCGACGAGATCATCGCGGCGCTGAACGCCACCGCCAAGCCGTACTTCGGCGACCTGGCCACCATGACCTACCAGGACTGGCTGGAGCGCTACGTCGAGCTCGCGGTCGGGTTGGACCGGCGCAAGGACTTCGACTGCGGCAGCGACCTGGGCGACGCGATCGCCGAGGCGACGCGTTCGGTGTGGCTGGACATCACCTGGCGGGACCGGTTCGCGGAGATGGTGCGCCGCACCGAATCCCGGCTGCACCCGGCCGACCGCGGCGAGATCCCCACGCTGTTCGCGAGTGACGACGACTTCGAGAACCCGGTCGCGGCGCTGTGCGCCTTGAAGGACGCCTACCCCGCCACGGCGCAGACGCTGCTGCACCCGGCCGACGTCCCGTTCTTCATCGCGTTGTGCAAGACCCCGGGCAAGCCGGTGAACTTCGTGCCCGTCGTGGACGGCGACGTGCGTCGCTGGTGGCGCTCGGATTCGCTGTGGCAGGCGCACGATCCGCGCTACTCGGCCGATCAGGTGTGCGTCATCCCCGGCACGGTCGCGGTCGCGGGCATCACCCGGGTCGACGAGCCGGTCGGCGAACTGCTCGACCGCTTCGAACAGGACACGGCGTACTCCCTGGTGCGCGCGGGCGTGGCGCCAACCCCGGTGGACGCGCGTCGCACGGCGGGCGTCACGAGCGGCCCGATCGACGCCGTGCTGGCCGCCCCGGACGTGCAGTGGGCCGGACGCACCGCGATCAGCCCGGTGCACCGGCTCGGTGACCTGTCCGAGTGGGTCGTCGACGGCAAGGGTGCGGTGCATCCGCCCACCGGCGCGACGCTGGTCGAGACCCCAGGCGCAGAGCCGGAGCACGCCTACGTGGAGCTGACCGTCCCGCTGCTGGCGGGCAACGCGGTGCGCATCCGGATCACCGTGCCGACCTCGGTCTACAACGGCGGCGCCCCGGTCGTCACCGAGGCCGACGCCGACGAGGCCATGGCCGCGCTGCTCGCGGTCGCTGCGGGCCAGGATCTGCCCGAGGTCAAGGGCAAGGTCGCCCACGTGAATCTGGCCTGGACGCCGGATCTCATCGCCGATCACGCCGGGGTCACCGGCTCCGGCCTGCCCGCCACGCTGAGCACGCTCGGCCGTACCGTGCCGGACGTGCTGGTCGGCGCGTGCTGGCCCGCCGTGTTCGCGGTGCTCGGCGCGACCCGCACCGCGAAGGGCGAGAGCGTCATCGAGGGCATGCTCGACCTGGTGCACCTGGACCACCAAGTGCACCTCGCCGGTGCGCTGCCCGCCGAGACCAGTGTGCTGGCGGTGCGCGCGGAGGCCGGTGAGACCGTCGACACCGACCTGGGCCGGGTCGTCGAGGTGCACGTGCGGATCACCGCCATGCTGGACAAGCCCGAGACCGGGATGTCGATGCCGGTGCTGGCCACCCTCACCGAGCGGTTCGCGATCCGCGGGCGCAACGGCGCGGGCGAACTGGCCGATCCGCCGCGCGCGGCTGGCACGGTGTCCGACGCGGCCACCGACACCCCGCGCAGGCGTCGCCGCGACGTCACGATCGTGGCTCCGCGCACCATGCACGCCTTCGCCGCCGTCTCCGGCGACCACAACCCGATCCACACCAGCGATGCCGCGGCGAAGCTCGCCGGGCTCGGCAGCCCGATCGTGCACGGCATGTGGCTGTCGGCGGCCGCGCAGCACGTCGTGTCGGCGGTCGATCCCACGAGTTCGGTACCCGCGCGGACGGTGACCGCGTGGACCACCCGGTTCCTCGGCATGGTCCGTCCCGGGGCGCAGATCGATGTGCGCGTCGAGCGGGTAGCGCTCGACGCGGGCAGCGAGGTCGTCGAGGTCTCCTGCCGCACCGAAGGCGAGCTGGTGATGACCGCGACCGGTCGCACCGTGGCACCGAAGACCGTCTACGCCTTCCCCGGACAGGGCATCCAGCGCAAGGGGATGGGGCTGGACGCCCGCTCGCGGTCGAAGGCGGCCAAGGAGATCTGGGACCGCGCGGACAAGCACACCCGTGCGGCGCTCGGCTTCTCGATTCTCGCCGTGGTGCGCGACAATCCGACCTACCTGAAGGCGCGCGGCGTCGAACACCGCCACCCGGACGGCGTGCTGCACCTGACCCAGTTCACCCAGGTCGCCATGGCGACCCTCGGCGTCGCCCAGGTGGCGGAACTGCGCGAGTCCGGTGCGTTCGTCGAGGGCGCGCTGCTCGCGGGCCACTCGGTGGGCGAGTACAACGCGCTCGCAGCCGTCGCCGGAGTGCTGCCGCTGGAGGCGGTGCTCGAGGTCGTGTTCCAGCGCGGTTCCGCGATGCACGAGCTGGTGCCGCGGGATGCGCAGGGACGCAGCGACTATCGGATGGCTGCGATCCGGCCCTCACAGATCGGATTGCCCGACGCGGAGGTCGTCGGCTTCGTCAAGGAAGTCGGCGATCGGGTCGGGGAATTCCTCGAGGTGGTCAACCTGAACCTGCGCGGTTCGCAGTACGCGATCGCGGGCACGGTCGCCGGGCTGGACGCGCTGGAGCAGGAGATCGACCGTCGTCGCGCCGAATTCGGCGGCAAGCGGGCGTTCATCCTGGTCCCCGGCATCGACGTGCCGTTCCACTCGACGGTGCTGCGCAAGGGCGTTCCGGAGTTCCGGCAGAAGCTCGAGCAGCTGCTGCCGGTGGATCTGCGCCCGGAGACCTTGATCGGCCGCTACATCCCGAACCTGGTGCCGAGGCTGTTCACACTCGAGCGGGCGTTCGTGCAGGAGATCGCGGACCTGGTGCCGTCCGAACCGCTCGCGGAGGTGCTGGCCGACTTCGACAGCTGGGCCGCCCGGCCGACCGAGTTGTGCCGCGTGGTGCTGATCGAGTTGCTCGCGTGGCAGTTCGCCAGCCCGGTGCGCTGGATCGAGACCCAGGACCTGCTGTTCACCGACCCCGCACAGGGCGGCCTCGGTATCGAGCGGTTCATCGAGATCGGTCTCGGCGCGACGCCGACGGTGGCCAACCTGGCCAGCCAGACGTTGAAGCTGCCCGCGTTCGGCGGAGCCAAGGTGGAAGTGCTCAACATCGAGCGCGAGGCGGCGATCGTCTACGCGACCGACACCGATCCCGCCCCGGTCGACGAGCCGGTGGAGGAGTCTGCCGCCGCAGCGGCTCCGGCAGCGGCCGTCGCCGCCGCCCCCGTGGCCGCGCCCGCCCCGAGTTCGGGCGGCCCGCGTCCGGACGACATCGCGTTCACCGCCGCCGACGCCACGCGCGTGCTGATCGCGCTGTGGACCAAGTTGCGGCTGGACCAGATCGGCCCGGTGGACACCATCGAGGGCCTGTGCGACGGCGTTTCCTCCCGGCGTAACCAGCTGCTGGTCGACCTCGGCTCCGAGCTCTCACTCGGCGCGATCGACGGCGCGGCCGACGCCGACATGGGTGCGCTGTCCGCGACGGTGGAGCGGCTCGCCCGTACCTACCGTCCGTTCGGCACGGTGCTCACCGACGCCATCGGCGACCATCTGCGCAAGGTGTTCGGGCCGTCCGGCAAGCGTCCGGCCGCCATCGCGGACCGGGTCAAGAAGGTCTGGGAACTCGGTGACGGGTGGGCCAGCCACGTGACCGCCGAGGTGTCG
Organism: Nocardia sp. NPDC059691; assembly: GCF_042733915.1. Classification (NCBI taxonomy): domain Bacteria; kingdom Bacillati; phylum Actinomycetota; class Actinomycetes; order Mycobacteriales; family Nocardiaceae; genus Nocardia; species Nocardia sp. NPDC059691. The sequence continues at coordinate 168,235 of NZ_JBHWFB010000013.1, forward strand.
CTCGGCACCAGGGAAGGCACCAGCGTGCGTGGTGGCGACCTGGGCGGCCTGGTCGCCGGCGCGCTGGGCGACGCCGCCTCGGTCGACGCGGCCATCGATGCCGCCGTGCAGGCCGTCGCGGCCCGTCGCGGTGTCGCGGTGTCGCTGCCCTCGGCGGGCGGCGGTGGCGGTGCGACCGTCGACGCCGCCGCGCTGGGCGAGTTCACCGAGCAGATCACCGGACGCGACGGCGTGCTCGCCACGGCTGCGCGCGTCGTGCTGGAACAGCTCGGACTGTCCGAGCGCGTCTCCGCGCCGGAAGCGACCGACAACTCCCTGGTCGATCTGGTGTCGGCCGAACTGGGTTCGGACTGGCCGCGTCTGGTGGCGCCCGCGTTCGACGCCCGCAAGGCGGTGCTGCTGGACGACCGGTGGGCCACGGCGCGCGAGGACTTGGCCCGGCTGTGGCTCGCCGACGACGCCGGCAGCGCGAACGGACCGGTCACCGGGTTCATCGGTGCGGGAGAAGCCGTTGCGGCGCAGGCGAACTGGTGGCGGCAGCGGGCGATGCACGAAGCGCGCTCGGTGCTGGCCGGCCTGTACGAGCGCATCGCCGAGGCGGCGCTGAGCACGGAGGAGCCCGGGCTGTGGTCCTCCGACATCGCGGTGATCACCGGCGCCAGCAAGGGATCCATCGCCGCGGCGACGACCGGCAGGCTGCTCAGCGGTGGCGCCACGGTCGTGGTCACCACCTCGTCGCTGAACGACGAACGCCTCGCCTTCTACCGGAAGCTCTACCGCGACAACGCCTGTCACGGCGCGGCTCTGTGGGTGGTGCCCGCCAACATGGCGTCCTACCAGGACGTCGACGCCCTGATCGACTGGATCGGCACCGAGCAGGTCGACAGCGCGGGCGGCGCGAAGATCAAGGTCAAGGACGCGATGACGCCCACGCTGCTGCTGCCGTTCGCGGCGCCGCGGGTAGCCGGTGACCTCGCGGACGCGGGCGCGCGCGCCGAAATGGAGATGCGCGTGCTGCTCTGGTCGGTCGAACGGCTGATCGGCGGGCTGTCCAAGCTGGGCGCCGATCACGACGTGGACGCGAAACTGCACGTGGTGCTGCCGGGTTCGCCCAACCGCGGCATGTTCGGCGGCGACGGCGCCTACGGCGAGTCGAAGGCGGCGCTGGACGCGGTGGTCGCCAAGTGGCGGGCCGAGAAGTCGTGGTCGACCCGGGTCACCCTGGTGCACGCGCTGATCGGCTGGGTGCGCGGCACCGGCCTGATGGGCCACAACGACCCGATGGTCGAGGCGGTCGAGAAGGCGGGTGTGCAGACCTGGTCCACCGCGGAGATGGCCGACGAGTTGCTCAAGTGGTGCACCTCGCGGGCCCGCCAGGTGACCGCGACCGGCCCGCAGCAGATCGACCTGACCGGTGGGTTGGCCAGGGCCAAGCTGGACCTGCCCGCGCTGGCCAAGCAGGCCGCGGAGCAGGCGGAGGCGGAGACCCAGGCGGACGCGGGTCGCACGATCGCCGCGCTGCCGGCGCCGCCGACCGTGACCTCCGCGCTGCCGGTGCCCGAGTGGGGCGAGGTGACGGTGGATCCGGCCGACATGGTCGTCATCGTCGGCGCGGGCGAGCTGGGCCCGTACGGCTCGGCGCGCACCCGCTTCGAGATGGAGGTCTCCGACGAGCTGTCGGCGGCGGGCGTGCTGGAACTGGCTTGGACCACCGGCATGGTCACCTGGGAGAACGACCCGAAGCCGGGCTGGTACGACGCCGCGTCCGGTGACTACGTCCCCGAGCACGAGCTGGCCGAGCGTTACCACGACGCCGTGGTCGCCCGTTGCGGTGTGCGCCGCTACGAGGACGACGGCGCCATGACCGACAACTCGGCCCCGCTGATGACCTCGGTCTTCCTCGACCAGGACCTGTCGTTCACGGTGGGCGGCGAGGCCGAGGCGCGTGCCTTCCACGCCGCCGATCCGGAGCACACGGTGATCACACCGGTCGCGGACTCCGGCGACTGGACGGTGACGCGCCGAGCGGGCACGGAGATCCGCGTGCCGCGCCGGGCCAAGCTCTCGCGCACCGTCGGCGGCCAGATCCCGACCGGCTGGGACCCGACCATCTGGGGCATCTCGCCCGATATGGCCGCTTCGGTGGACCGGGTCGCGCTGTGGAACATCGTCTGCACGGTCGACGCGTTCATCGGCTCCGGGTTCAGCCCCGCTGAGCTGATGAGCTGGGTGCACCCCTCGCTGGTCGCCAACACGCAGGGCACCGGCATGGGCGGCATGTCCTCGATGCGCTCGCTGTACATCGACAACCTGCTCGGTGAGTCGCGCCCGAACGACATCCTGCAGGAGGCGCTGCCGAACGTGGCGCTGGCGCACGTGGTGCAGTCCTACGTCGGCAGCTACGGCGCGATGGTGCACCCGGTGGCGGCCTGCGCTACCGCCGCGGTGTCGGTCGAGGAGGGCGTCGACAAGATCCGGCTCGGCAAGGCCGATCTGGTCGTGGCAGGCGGCTACGACGATCTCGGTATCGAGGGCATCGTCGGCTTCGGTGACATGTCGGCCACCGCGGATTCCGCGGCCATGAGCGCCAAGGGCATCAGCGACCGGTACTTCTCCCGCGCCAACGATCGCCGACGCGGCGGGTTCATCGAATCGCAGGGCGGCGGCACGGTCCTGCTGGCGCGCGGCAGCGTCGCGCTGGAGATGGGCCTGCCGGTGCTGGGCGTGGTGGCCTACGCGCAGTCCTTCGCCGACGGCGTGCACACGTCCATCCCGGCTCCGGGTCTGGGCGCGCTGGGCGCCGGTCGTGGCGGGACGGAATCCCGGCTGGCGACCGAACTGCGCAAGCTCGGCGTCACCCCGGACGAGATCGCGGTGGTGTCCAAGCACGACACCTCGACGGCCGCCAACGACCCGAACGAGTCGGAACTGCACGAGCGGCTCGCGACGGCCATCGGGCGCTCGGACGGCGCTCCGCTGTTCGTCGTCTCGCAGAAGACCCTCACCGGGCACGCGAAGGGCGGGGCGGCCGCATTCCAGCTCATCGGCCTGTGCCAGGTGCTGGAGCAGGGCGTCATCCCGCCGAACCGCAGCCTCGACTGCGTCGACGAGAAGATGCTGGCCTTCCCGCACCTGGTGTGGCTGCGCGAACCGCTGCGGCTGGGCGGGCGCCTTCCGCTGAAGGCGGGTCTGGTCACCTCGCTCGGCTTCGGCCACGTGAACGGTCTGCTGGCGATCGTGCACCCGGAGGCGTTCATCCAGGCCATCGAGCCGGGACGGCGCGAGGAGTACCAGCGCACGGCGCAGGAGCGTCAGCTGACCGGCCGCCAGCGGTTCGTGGAGGCGATGTGCGGCGGCGCGCCGCTGTACGAACGTCCCGCGGATCGCAGGCTCGGCGGGGAGGGCACCCCGTCCCAGCGGGCGCGTCAGCTGGAGGCCGACGTGCTGCTCTCGCCGGAGGCGCGCCTGGATCAGGACGGCGCCTACCGCGCGAAGGGCATCGGATGCGCGTAACCGGAAGCGCGGCGGGGCAACTCGCCGCGCCGGGTCCGTGCGCGGGCTCGCCGAGGACGTCGTAGGCTGGCCGCCTATGACGATCCTCGGTATCGGCTTGGACTTGGTGACCATCTCCGAGTTCGCCGAACAGCTCGAACGCGCCGGAACGACGATGCTCCGGGAAAGTTTCACCGCGGGTGAGCGACGCTACTGCCAGAGCAAAGGGACCGATCCGGCGCGCAGCTACGCGGCGCGGTGGGCGGCGAAAGAGGCGGTGCTCAAAGCATGGGCGTCGTCGCGGTTCGCCCGCCGCCCGCAGATCGGGGACAACCCCTATCCGCTGATCGAGGTGGTCAACGACGCGTGGGGCAGGCCGAGCATCAAGCTGCACGGCCTGGCCGCCGAATTCCTGCCCCGGGTAAGGGTTCACCTGTCGCTGACCCACGACGGCGACACCGCCGCCGCGATGGTGGTGCTGGAGGACCCGGGCGAGCTGGCCGACCTCATCGAAGGCCGCGACAGCGCCGGTTGAGTCGCGCGGTTGGTCCCGGTTCCGGCCGGGACCACCACTTATTTTTGGCCGCCGGTCCGCGATTCCTTTTCCGCGACCAGCAGGTAGGCGACCATCAGCCGCTTGAGTTCGGCGACCGCTTCGGCGCTGCTCTGCTCGTCCTGCACGGAGAAGTTGAGCATCGAATAGACCACGTGCACCAGCACTTCGGCCATCATGGTGCGCCGTGCCCGCGGGGTGCGCGGCGTGAGTGGCCGCAGCATCTGCGACACGACCTCGGCGAACTGCTTCTCGTGGATCGCCCCGGTGGCCCGGGTGGACGGCGTGGACTGCATAGCCAGCCACACCTCCCGCCGGGACGGGTCGGTCATCCAGAGGTTGGCCAGGTGGTCGACGAACTGATTCATGTGCCGCAACCAGTCCAGCGAGGGAATCTCGCCGTGGAAGTCGGCCAGCTCCTGGGAAACGGCAACCAGATCTTGGCGATTCAGCTCACAGACGATGACGTACTTGTTGGCGAAGAACTGGTACAGCGTGCCGATCGGCACCTCCGCCCTGGCCGCCACCTCCTCGCAGGTGAACGACTCGAACCCGACCTCGACGAGCAGCTCCCTGGACGCCTGGAGTAAGGCGTCGAACTTTCGTTTGCTGCGTTCCTGCGTCGGCCGGCGTCGCGGCATGAGCTCCTGTGGGTCGTCCTGCAGCTCCAACGCAGGGTCCAGACGGTGCTTCACCCTGGCCTCCGCGCGTACTTCCACGCATCCAGGCTAACGGTAGGGACAAGCGTGCGATACGCGCATCCGCCGTTCGCGTCCAGCTGACTTGATTTCGGCTACCCATCCGTAACCGATGCGGCATCGAACATATACCGAGCGCGCGTGCATCGCGACGTGTGTTCCGAGCAGGGGAATCCATGGGGCTCATGGCTTTCGGCAAGCCCGTGAGCTCGGTCAATGCACAGAGGGGAAGGCGTGATCAGTGGTAGCTGAATCTGTGGTGACTCTCGGCGTTTCGACCGAACGCGGTGCCGTGCACGCGGTAGCGCTCGCCGACGGCAGGAAGCTGGCCGATCGGGTGCTGCTGCGCCGGATCGAGCGAACGGACGGCGACAGCAAGGCGGACGTGGCCGAGGCGGTCGAGACCGCGCTGGACGCCCTGGCCGCCGGGCTGGGCTCGGAGCGGGAAGTCGGTGGCGTGGCCGTCGCCTATCGGGACGCCGCGGAGCGGCGCGCCATCGTGACCCGGCTGGCGGCAGGCCCGTGGCACAGCGCCTCGATGGTCTCGGTGAAATCGGCCCACCTGAGCGTGGCGAGCATGATGACGTGGCTCGACGCCTACGACAACTTGCTGGTGTGCGAGGTGGTGCCCGGGTACCACGCGTTCACCCTGGTCGACCGGGGCCGCCGCCGGGTGCTCGCCGCCGTGGGGCAGGCGGGCCGGGCGACGCCCCGGTCGCTGGGCATCGGCGTCACGGCGGCGTGGGATCAGCTGGACGCGGCCGGCGCGCGGCCGGACGCGGTGGCGCTGATCGGCTCGGCGGGCGCGGGCTCGGCGGTGCTGGCGGCGGTCGAGAAATTCGGGGCTCCGGTGATCCCCTGCACCGTAGGCGCTTTCGCGTCCGCCGCGGGCGCGGCGTTGAGCGCCCGGCTGGAGCAGGACAGCTACGTCGGGCCGGTGAGCGAGTCGAGTCGGGCGCGCGGCGGCGTCGCGGTGTTCGCCGCGGCTGGTGTGCTGGCCAGCGGAATGGTCGTCGGCGGGAGCTATCTGCTGAACGATTCCGCGCAGCCGACGCCGACCGTCGTGGCGGACGCCCGGATCGAGGGCGCAGGCGCGACGCATTCGGTAGAGCCGGTCCGTCCCGCGGACACCGAGGCGGACGAGTCGTTCGACGGGCCGCGGGGCGGCGACGCCACCACGACCGGAGTGTGGCTTCCGGACCAGCGCGGGGGGCTCGCCCCGCGGCATCGTCCGTTGCCGTTGGTCGCCGCAGACGCGACAACCGGGCCGGAGACGGAAACCCCGGAGCCGCTCCTGCCGGGGACCGGGGTCCCGACCGATCGCAAGGTGGGCGCACCCGACGCCGCGTTGCTGTTCCCCGGTGAGGCCCCACCACCCGCCGTGTTCACCCCGGAAGCCGCGGACTGGTGGGACGAGCACCTTCGCCTGATGGCGCAGTGGGCAGCCCAGCAGGTGTGGCAGGTCTGATCCGATCCACCCGACTTCGGCCCGGCGCCCCTGCGGCGCCGGGCTTTTCGTTGCCCGCGCTACACCGACAGATCGCGGCGCAACTTGGCGACGTGGCCGGTGGCGCGGACGTTGTACTGCGCGACGGCGATCTTGCCCGCTTCGTCCACCAGGAAGGTCGAGCGGATGACGCCGACGACCGTCTTGCCGTACATGGTCTTCTCTCCGTACGCGCCCCACGCGGTGAGCACGGCGCGATCGGGATCCGACAGCAGCGGGAAGGTCAGCCGTTCCGCGTCGCGGAATTTGGCCAGCTTGGCGGGCTTGTCCGGTGAGATGCCGACGACGTCGATGCCCGCGCCGTCCAGTTCGGCCAGGTTGTCACGGAAGTCGCAGGCTTGCTTGGTGCAGCCGGGCGTGCTCGCGGCGGGGTAGAAGTACACGATCACCTTGCGACCTCGGTAGTCCGACAGCGAGACGTCCTTGCCGTCGGCGTCGGGAAGCGTGAAGTCGGGGGCGGTGTCGCCCGGGGAGAGTCGTTGGTTGGTGGTCACCTTCTGCACGGTATCCGAAGGTTCCGACCGGAGATCCGCGCGCGGCCGGATAGCGGCGCGTGGCGGCGGATAGACTCGTCCGCGAGCCCCGGGTGCTCCGCGAACGTCCGAGCGTGCGGTGCGATTCGTGCACCGGGTGCGGCAATCGACAACAGGAGGGTGGAACGTGGCAAGGGATACCGAGCGGATCGAGCACGAAATCGAGGCCGCCCGCACTCGGCTGGCGAGCACGCTCGACGAACTCGCGGTACGCGCGGACCCGCATCGGATCGCGGACGACACCAAGCAGATCGTGGTCTCGAAGCTGAACGAGCCGAAGGTGAAATACAGCCTGATCGGCGCCGCCGCGGTCGTCGTCGGGCTGGTGCTGCTCAAGATCTTCCGCTGAGCTGGAAAAACGACGACACCCGGTGTGGCGATGCCCACCGGGTGTCGTCGTTTCGCGGTCGGTTCAGACCGTCGGGCAGGCGAAGCCGTCGCCGTCGGGATCCAGGTGCGGGCCGTAGCCCGGTTCGCCGCGGAACAGCGGCGCGTGTCCCGCGGCGCGGGCGTCGTCGCAGTTGGCGTAGGCGCCACCGGCCGAACCGGTCTGCGACAGACCGGCCGAGCCGGTCGCGGCGGAGCCGGTGTCGACGGCCGAGGAGCCCGTTCCGGCGGATCCGGACGGAGGGGCGGCTAGGGCGGCAGGAGCCGCGAGAAAGGTCAATCCCGCGATGGCCGCGCTGACGGAGAGCCGGCGAACGTTCATGTATTCCTCTATGTATGTGGTTGCTGCGGTGGATGGGCGTCCGACCGGACGCCGCATCCACTGTTGTGACGGGCCGCTCTCTTGTCAACCTCGCGGGGACGGAACTAGGGGATTAGGGGATCGCACCCAGTGCCGTGGCTCAGGAGGTCGTCCCGGTGCCGCGGATGTGTTCCGCTGGGATGTTTCCCATGCGTCCGGCCTGGTAGTCCTCCATCGCTTCGATGATCTCCGCGCGAGTGTTCATCACGAACGGCCCGTACTGCACCACCGGTTCGCGGATCGGCTGTCCGCCGAGCAGTAGGACTTCGAGCGCTCCGGTCCGATTGTCTTGGCGCGCATCGGCTGTCACGCTGATCGCGTCTCCGCGGCCGAAGACCGCGAGCTGCCCCTCGTGCAGCGGCCTGCGCTCCGCGCCCACCGTGCCGCTGCCGGACAGCACGTACGCCATCGCCGTGAACTCTTGCGGCCAAGGCGTTTCGAGGATCCCGCCGGGCGTGATCGACGCGTGGGCGTAGGCGATCGGGGTGTATGTCGAACCGGGGCCGGTGAATCCGCCGACCTCTCCGGCGATGAGCCGCACCAGCGCGCCGCCGTCGTGCGAACTCACCAGCGTCAGTTCGCGAGCGCGCAGGTCCTGGTAGCGCGGCGTGGCGAACTTGAGCGCGCGCGGCAGGTTCACCCACAGCTGGATGCCGTGGAACCAGCCGCCGGAGGCGACCATCTCCTCCGGCGGGACCTCGTCGTGCAGGATGCCGGAGCCCGCGGTCATCCACTGGGTGTCGCCTTCGCCGATGATGCCGCCGCCGCCCTGCGAGTCGTGGTGCACCATGGTGCCGTCGAGCATGTAGGTGACCGTCTCGAAGCCGCGGTGCGGATGCCACGGGGCACCCTTCGCCTCGTGCGGTTCGTAGGCGACCGGACCCATCTGGTCGAGCAGGATGAAGGGATCGGCCGTGCGCAGATCCATGCTGGGGAACGGCCTGCGCACCTCGAATCCCGCGCCTTCGCGCTGTTTGTGCGCGGTGACCACGCTCCGGACCGGCCGTTGGCGCAGGGTCGCGTCCAAGCGGGGGAGGCGTGGCAGGACCATGATGTCGGGAACGGTGACGGCGGGCATGGGGACCTCCTCGGGAGTTGGTGTCCATGTCAACCAACGGTGACTACACTTCATTCCCATGGTCCGGTGGTTGAGTGACGACGAGCAGGCGACGTGGCAGGCCTACGTGCGGCTGCGCCAGCGTTTGGACGGGGCGATTTCCGCCGGGCTGGCCGAGGACGGCCTGTCCCTGGCGGACTACGAACTGATGGTGGCGTTGTCGGCAGCCGCCAACGGGTGTCTGCGCGCCAAAGAGCTGGCTACCGAGGTGTGCTGGGAGAAGAGCCGGCTGTCCAAGCATCTGGCCAGGATGGACGCGCGCGGACTGGTCGAGCGGCGCCCCGCGGAGGAGGATGCCCGCGGCATCATCGTGCAGCTCACGCCGCAAGGGCGGGTGGCGCTGGAGCGGGCCGCGCCCAACCACGTCGATCTGGTCCGTCGCGTCTTCGTCGAGCTGATGACGCCGGGTGAGGCGCGTGCGCTGCGCGCGCTGGCGGACAAGGTGGTCACCGAGGTCGAGCAGGTGACCGAACTCGGCGCCTGATCGCCGTTCCCGCCGCTATCCGGCTTCGGTGTCGTGCCGCCGCCATCGACGCCACCACTGGCGGCGTGGACGCGGCGCGATGCGGCCTGTCTGCGCTCGGGTGGGGCCGGTGGCTTCGAGGCTGGGTTGCGCGCGTTTCGGCCTCGCGACCTCGCGTGCCCGCCTCCATTGCTCGACGATCTCGTCCGCGTTCACCGGAGCGATCGGCACGAACGGTCCTTCCGGCATCCGCAGCCACTCCACGATGCGTTTGTTGAGTTCACTCACGGCCGCTCGCACCTCCCGTTCGCCGGTCGCATCACGCACGGTCTCGGGGAAGTGCTCGATATCGCGTCGCAGCAACAGCGACGGGGGCAGCAGCGCGTCACCGCTGACTCCTTCGCGACGCAGATATGCGCGCAGCCACCAGTCCTCGTCGGGAGCCGTGCCCACTCCGGGAATCGGTTTGCCGGTACCGGGCAGGTTGTCGAATTCGCCGCGCTCGGCCGCCTCGCGGATCTGCTTGTCGATCCACGATTCGAAGGTCTGCTTCGGCGGCTTGCGCTCGGTCATCGTGACGGCTGAGTCGGCGGGTGCATGACGCTAGTCTACGGAAGTCTGTAGTAGAAACAGAAAACGTTGAAGCGCAAAGACTTTCGCGTAACTCAGGACCACGGCGTGATCGGCGGCTTCACCCAGAGCAGTTTCTCGTCGGTGTGTTCGCGCCGGGCAGCGGGATGCCGCGGATGTCGGGCGGCCCAGTCGTCCTTCTCCGTCAGCAGCCGTGCCACTGCGGTCCAGGTCTCGTCGGTGCTCGGCGGATTCGTTCCGGCGGCCCTGGCCAGTTTGCGCCGTACCGGCGCGGGCATCGCGAGCACCTCGGAGCCGGTGATGCCACGGGGCCAGAGGTAACTCGCCAGCCGGCGTGCTTTCTCGGCGCGGCTCTTGGCCGCCGCGTCGTTGTGTGCGTAGTCGGTCACGGCAAGGTCCAGGGGATCGCGGGTATGTGGACCATTATTGCCGGAGCCGCAGATCCGCCTGCCCGACCGCGCGGACACGGCCGGAAAGCGCGCAGCCTCCCCATCCGATGGATGGGGAGGCTGCGTGACGGTGTGGATCAGTACGCGCTGTTGACGTTGTCCATCGAGCCGTAGCGGTGCGCCGCGTAGTTGCAGGCGGCGGCGATGTTGGCGACCGGGTCCCAGATGTCGAAGGGCGTGCCTGCGACGTGGTAGGCGGCGAAGGTGGGGTCGATCACCTGGAGCAGGCCCTTGGACGGGATGCCCATGGCGGCGTTGGAGTCCCACAGGTTGATGGCCTGGGGGTTGCCCGTCGACTCGCGCATGATGTTGCGGTAGATGCCGTTGTAGGTGCCGGGGATGCCGTTCGCCGACATGATGTCGAGCGCCTGGCGGATCCAGCCGTCCAGGTTGTCCGCGTAGACCGGCGGGGCCGGGGCGGGCATCGGGGCCGGGACCGGGGCCGCCTCCGGAGCGGGCGCGGGGGCGGGGGCGGGCGCGGGTGCGGGCATCGGCGCGGGGATCGCCTCGGCCGCCGGTGCGGCGACCGGAGCGGCGGCGGCCTCGGGCTGCTGCTCGGCCACCATGGCGATGCGAGACGGGACGCTGTTGTCGGCAACGGACGCCGCGGAGCAGGCGGCCACGGCGACGACACCCGCGGCGGCGAAGGCGACGGTGACGGTTTCGCGGAGCGAGGGGCGGCGAAGGGTGGAAAGGCGTCTGTCAGGCATTGCGAATCGGTTCCTTGATCGGGGACTTACTCGATCCGGCCGCAGTTGGGCAGCACGGATCCTGCGGCGTACGCTCGTGTGCGTTCGCCGAAACGGCCATGTGCTTTTGTGTGGTTTTGTTGTGGGGGACGCTGATGTCCCCGGAACGCGACGCTTCTGCGTGCGGCACCGGATCGCCCTCGGTGGGCTCGGCCGCTTGTCGCGCGAGACTCCGCATCCTCGATGCGGTGAGACGGGCGGAAGTATGGGATTGCGGGTCCGTTGCCGGATTCCGCTCCGCCGATCACGTGGCGGGCAGGGTGCCTGCGGTGTGATCGTTACCGAATCGGTGTCTACAACTCCTCGGGCTGACCAAACTTCAGGTCGCTTTGTGACCTGATTGCAGAATGGTCACGCATGGTTAACAGACGGTGAACTGATCATGAACGGCAGGCGCTGGCGATCTTGGAAAGGCCAGGACGCGGTTGCCGAATCGTTATCCAAGCTGGGAGTTTGCCGTTAAACCTCTTGTGCCGCAGGTCACAGAAATTTTTGGGCGTACAGGTGGATTTCGCGGCGATCGCGGGCGTATAGCTGTCCGAATTGAGACCACTGGTGCAACTGGGAAAAAGTCCAGGTCACGGTGATGTCACGGAAATCGGGCCATCGTGAAGACGAAAAAAACCGTGCCCTTGCCAGCCGATGACTGGCAAGGGCACGGTTTGCGTGTTGTGCGCCATCAGGGACTCGAACCCCGAACCCGCTGATTAAGAGTCAGCTGCTCTGCCAATTGAGCTAATGGCGCTTGCTCCGTGTTCCGGTGCGGGACAAACCTTAACAGGCCGGGGCCGCAGAAGTGAAATCGTGTCCTGACCGGCGCGGATGTGATGCTCTCCGCCGCCGTAACGCGGGGGTTCGCCGCGGTGATCTAGTGGTGGTAACGCTGCAGTGACGGACTAGGTGTTCACATTGGCCAGGACGTGACGCACTGGCAGAATGTCCGATTGTGGTTTCGACCGCCCGCGTACACGGCGGGGTGAGCGGCGTGGCGGTCGGTATCCGAAGCCCTCGGTGTGTCCTGGAGCGCCGAGACTTTGAAACGGGGTTGAAATGAGTTTTGGTCGAGGTCGGCACGTGCGCAAGCCGACTACGAGGCGGTCGCTACGCACGTTCGCGGGACCGGTGATAGTTGTCGCGGTCGCCGCGCTGGCATTGACCGGATGTTCGGCATCCGACGCCAAGGACGCGGCTCAGGTGGCCATCGACCGCAACCCCATCACGGAACTGATCAAGCCGAAGCTGTTGTCGCCGGTGAAGGATGGCGAGGTAGGGGTTTCGCCGGGCGTCCCGCTGGCGTTCAAGGTGGAAGACGGCAAGTTCACCAACGTGAGTTTGGTCAGCCCGCAGGGCAAGCCGGTGGAGGGCAAGCTGGCCGGGGACGGGCGTTCGTGGGAGACCACCGAGGTGCTCGGCTACGGCAAGACCTACCGACTGAAGGCCGACGCGATCGGGCTCGGCGGGGCGAACTCCGCGACGCTGAGTTTCACCACGAGTTCGCCCGGTAATCAGACCAAGCCCTACCTGGTGCCCGGCGAGGCGGAGGTCGTCGGTATCGGACAGCCGGTGGCCGTCCAGTTCGACGAGAACATCCCCGACCGGAAGGCCGCGCAGGATGCGATCAAGATCACCACGGAGCCGCCGGTGGAGGGCGCGTTCTACTGGGTGAACAACCGCGAGGTGCGCTGGCGGCCGGAGCATTTCTGGGCGCCGGGATCGAAGATCACCGTCGATGTGAACGTCTACGGACGTAATCTCGGCAACGGCCTGTACGGGCAGGACAACATCCACTCTTTCTTCACCATCGGCGACGCGATGGTCTTCACCGCCGACGACAACACCAAGCAGGTCACCGTCGAGTTGAACGGCCAGGTGATCCGCACCATGCCGACCTCGATGGGCAAGGACAGCACCCCCACCGACAACGGGGTCTACATCGTGGCCGACCGCCACGAGAAGATCATCATGGACTCCTCGACCTACGGCGTGGCGGTCAACGCGCCCGACGGGTACAAGACGCCGGTCGACTTCGCGACGCGACTGTCCTACAGCGGCATCTTCTTCCACTCGGCGCCCTGGTCGGTCGGTGCGCAGGGGTACAGCAACACCAGTCACGGCTGCCTGAACCTCAGTCCGGCGAACGCGCAGTGGGTCTTCCAGAACGCCAAGCGCGGTGACATCACGATCGTGAAGAACACCGTGGGCGGCACCCTGTCCGGTGTGGACGGCTTGGGTGACTGGAACATCCCGTGGTCGGTCTGGAAAGCGGGCAACGCCGAAGACAATCGCTGAGCCGAAGCGGAACGCCGAACGGGCCACCGGAGCGAATCCGGTGGCCCGTTCGGCGTTCAGGGGGTCACGGCAGCATGTTGCAACCCAACTGGGCGTCGCCCAGGATCGCGATGGCGCTGCCGGTGGCGGCGCACAGCAGCTTGCTGCCCGCCGATCCGGTGCCGGAGGAGCCGGTGGTGGCCAGGCCGCCCGCCGATCCGCTCGACGCCGAGCCGGAGTCGGGCAGCGGAGGAAGTCCGATTCCCGCGACCGCGGTTCCGCTGGATCCGGTGAGGAGAGTAGCACCGACGAAGGCTGCGATAACCGCGGAACGCATCACGAGGTGTGTCTTTCTGGTCGAACCGGGAAGGCGCCCCAGCGACACCGTCCCACGTGCACCGCAGTCTACGGACGCGTGGCGGATTCTGGAGTGGTTTCGTTTCACATCGCGGCGAGCGCCGGCGGCAAAAGGTCTGGGGCGCAGCGAAAAAGCCCGTGGCTGAGTGTCAGCCGCGCCCGATCGGGCCGACTCAGCTCTTCTCGGTGGGGGACGTGGGCCGGTTTCCTCGATCGGCGGCGCGAAGCGATGCCCGCGACGAACGCGTCAGGACCCGGCCGGTGCGGCGAGGCGGGCGCTCGGCCTCTGCGGAAGATGATTTCCATAGGCGCCGAGACCTTCGGTGGTCGGCCGTGGCATGAGGGCGCGCTCAGGCATGAAACGGCACGCCGCATCGTGACGTATTTCGCATGTGGACCCATTCGAGTGCAGGCGCTTGCCGACGGCTTGGGGCCTTGGGAGATGATCGCCGCCTCGGAGAGATACGGACGGCTATTTCACGTCGCGTCGCCTATGCGGGGAATGAACAGAGTAGAGAAGGCGCCGGCCGTAGTGTGCGAACCGCCTCAGAGGACGGTTCGCACACCGCGACACCTGGGGTGAGCGACGGGACTCGAACCCGCGACAGCCAGGATCACAACCTGGTGCTCTACCAACTGAACTACGCTCACCATCGCCGGTGAAGAACCAGCGGGCTAGATATTAGCGTGTCTACCCGCCCACTCCCTAATCGTTATCTGGCGAGCCGTTGACCTGCGCCGATTCGGTCCGCTGTTCGGCGGTTTCGGAGATCTCGGCGGCGACGGCGGCGATTTCGGTGGTGGAGGGACCGGGCGGCGCGACGAACGCGGTCCGCCGGTAGTACTCCAGTTCCCGGATGGACTCCTGGATGTCGGCCAGTGCGCGATGGCTCAGGCCCTTCTCCGGCTGGCCGAAGTAGATGCGCGGGTACCAGCGGCGGCACAGCTCCTTGATCGAACTCACGTCGACCATCCGGTAGTGCAGGTGGGCATCCAGCAGCGGCATGTCCCTGGCGATGAAACCGCGGTCGGTGGCGATCGAGTTGCCGGCCAGCGGCACGGTGCGCGGGGTGGGGATGTACTGGCGGATGTAGTCGAGCACGCGCTGCTCGGCCTCTTCGAGGGTGACGGTGGAGCGGCGGACCTCGTCGGTCAGCCCGGAGCGCGCGTGCATCTCGGCGACCACGGCAGGCATCGCGGCCAGCGCGTCGTCGTCGGCGTGGATGACGATGTCCACGCCCTCGCCGAGGATGTTGAGATCGCTGTCGGTCACGAGTGCGGCCACCTCGATCAGCTTGTCGCTGTCCAAGCGCAAGCCGGTCATCTCGCAATCCATCCACACCATGTATTTGTCGGACACCCGTGCAACATTAGCCGGGCGAAGGTCCGGTGCCCGCGATACGGCTCGGCAACCCCGAAGCCGCCGATGCGGACAGGAATCCCACCGGTGGCGATACAGTTTCTTCCAGATCGTCACCCGGCGTTTTCGGTGCGGCAGCAAACATTGAGTGAAGCAGCCCGGTCGAGCCAGGACGGAGACGTGCGATGACCACCCCGCAGGAGAAGGCGGCCGCGGCGCGCAAAGCGGCCGACGAGGCGGCGCGGATCGCGGCGGAGGCGTCCGCCGCCGCGGAGGCCGCGGAACGTGAACTGGCCGAGCGGACGGCGGGTGGAGCCGGCGCTGCCGAAGGAAGAGACGAACCGTCCCCGGGCTCGACCGCCGCACAAGAGATCGCCGCGGGCTACGCGTTCGAGGGCGCTGCGCTGGACCTGGGCGCCGTGGTGGTCGACGGGAGGGTGGATTCCGGCGCGCGCGTCCGTATCCCGATGCGGATGATGAACCGGCACGGTCTGGTCGCGGGGGCGACCGGCACGGGGAAGACGAAGACCCTCCAAGGCATCGCGGAGCAACTGTCGAGCGCCGGGGTTCCGGTGGTGCTGGCCGATATCAAAGGCGATCTGTCGGGTTTGGCCGAGCCGGGCCGATCGAGCGAAAGACTCGCCACGCGGATCGCGGAGACCGGCGCCGCGGACTGGGCGGCGACCGGCTTCCCCACCGAGTTCGTGTCGCTGGGCACCACCGGGGCAGGGCTTCCGATCCGCGCCACGATCAGTTCGTTCGGCCCGGTTCTGCTGAGCAAGGTGCTCGGGCTGAACGAGACGCAGGAATCCACCCTCGGACTGATCTTCCACTGGGCCGACCGCAACGGCCTCGCGCTGCTGGACCTGAAGGACCTGCGCGCCGTGATCACTCATCTGACCAGCTCCGAGGGAAAGGATGACCTGAAAGGCATCGGCGGTGTCTCCGCGGCCACCGCGGGCGTGATCCTGCGCGCCTTGGCGAATCTGGAGGCCGACGGCGGCGACACATTCTTCGGCGAGCCGGAACTCGACCCGGCCGACCTGGTGCGGGTGGTGGACGGAAAAGGGGTGATCACACTCTTCGAGCTGGGTGCCGAGGCGGCGCGGCCGGTGATGTTCTCCACATTCCTGATGTGGGTGCTGGCCGACCTGTTCCAGACCCTGCCGGAGGTCGGCGACGTGGAGCGGCCCGAGCTGGTGTTCATCCTCGACGAGGCGCACCTCCTGTTCTCCGACGCCTCGAAGGCGTTCTCGGATCAGGTGGAGCAGACCGTCAAACTCATCAGGTCCAAGGGAGTGGGCGTGTTCTTCTGCACACAGCTGCCCACCGATATCCCGAATCCGGTGTTGTCCCAGCTCGGCGCGCGCATCCAGCACGCGCTGCGCGCGTTCACCCCGGACGACCAGAAGGCGTTGGCCAAGACCGTCCGCACCTACCCCAGGACCGGGGTATACGACCTGGAGCAGGCGCTGACCTCCCTCGGCACCGGCGAGGCGATCGTGACGGTGCTCTCCGAGCAGGGCGCGCCGACGCCGGTGGCCTGGACCAGGATGCGGCCGCCCCGGTCGCTGATGGACACCATCGGCGTGGACGCGATCCGGTCGCGGGCGCTGTCCAGCTCGCTGGCCTCGAAGTACGCCCGGACCATCGACCGGGAATCGGCCTACGAACTGCTGGCCGCCAAGGTGGCCGACGCGGCGCGGGAGCCGGAACCGGCACCCGTCCCCGGCCGTAACGTGAACCGCGTGGAAGAGGAGTCCGCCGCCGAGCGGATCATGCGGAATCCCGCGGTCCGCGGCTTCCTGCGCTCGGCCGCCACCGCGGCGGGACGCGAGATCACCCGCAGCCTGTTCGGCACCCGGCGCCGCTGAGCGCGCCGGTCATCCGACCTCGCGGGCGAGCAGGTCCGCCGTCGTCTCCCTGCGGATCAGTTCGCGGGCGCGGCCGTGTCGAACGGCGATGACCGGCGGCCGCCCGACAGTGTTGTAGGACGAGGCAAGGCTGTGATGGTAGGCGCCGGTGCACGGCATCGCGAGCACCTCGCCGGGGCGCAGGTCGGCAGGCAGCCGGACGTCGGCGGCGAGGATGTCGCCCGCCTCGCAGAAGCGACCGGCGACCGTCGCGGTCATCTGCGGACCGCACGGGTGGCGGCTGGCGACCACGACCTCGTAGCGCGCGCCGTAGAGCGCGACGCGCGGGTTGTCGCTCATCCCGCCGTCCACGGTGACGTAGGTGTGCCCGCCTTCGACGTGCTTGATCGAGAGCACTCGGTACAGCGTCACCCCGGCCCTGGCGACGACGGCGCGGCCGGGTTCCAGCGCGAGGACCGGGCGTGGGAAGTGGTGGCGGGCGCAGGCGGCGTCGAGGGCGTCTTCGAGGATGTCGGCGAGTTCGGCGAGATTCATTTCGGCGTCACCGGCGCGATAGGCCACCGCGTGACCGCCGCCGAGATCCAGTTGGGTCAGCACGACGCCGTGGTCTTGCCGCACCTGCGCCATCGCGGCGACCAAGCGCCGTACCGCCTCGCCGTAGTGATCCGGGTTGTAGATCTGCGAGCCCAGATGGCAGTGGAAGCCGACCAGGGTGAGGTTCGGTTGGCGCAGCACACGGTCGACCGCCTCGGCGGCCGAATCGCTGCCGAGGGGGAAGCCGAACTTCTGGTCGTGCACACCGGTGCGCACCGCGGGATGACCGTGGACATCGATGCCGGGGGACAGGCGCAGCAGCACCTGCTGTGGCTTCGTGGCCAGGGCGGACAGCAGCGTGATCTCGGTGTGCGAGTCGATCACGATCCGGCCGACCCCGCTGCGCACGGCGGTGGCCAGTTCGTCGAACGACTTTCCGTTGCCGTGCAGGACGATGCGCGCGGGGTCCACACCGGCCGCCAGCGCGACGGCCAGTTCGCCCGCCGAGCACACGTCGACCGAAAGGCCTTCTTGGGTGACCCAATCCAGCACCGACCGGCTCATCAGGGCCTTGCCCGCGTAGATGATCTCGGCCTCGGGAAAAGCTTTGCGATAGGCCCGGCAGCGGGACCGTACCTCCTGCTCGTCCAGGACGTAGGTGGGCGTCCCGTACTGATCGGCGACGTCGGCGAGGGCGACGCCGCCGAGGGTGATCCCGCCGTCGCCGTCGTAGTGCGTGTCCCGCGGCCAGACCGCGGCATCCAGGCGCGAAGGTGATCCCGACCGCAATGACGGGAGGATGTCGAGCAGCGTCACGATGTTCTCCTGGGTCGCCCCCGCTTTCTCGAATTGCGGGGCCGATGCCAGGACTACGCCGGGTGCGGGGCCGGTGGGCCGGTCATTTGCGGATCCTTGACCACCGGGCGTCGCTTCTTGACAGCTCGCTGACGCGGCTGGCTCAGCTGCCGAGTTTCTTGTAGAACGCGCCGGCGATGGGAGCGGTGACCGCGCGCGGGCCGTACTGTCCCGCCACACTCATTCCCTTGCTGATCAGGCCGGGGACCACGCGCATCTTGTTGCGGGCGAGCGCGTCGATGGACATCTTCGCGGTGGATTCCGAGGAGACCCACATGAAGTCGGGCACCATCCGGTCGACGATGGAGGCGTCGGCGGGATCCGGGGTCTCGGTGCGGACCGGGCCGGGCGCGAGCAGGGTGACGTGCACCCCGGAGCCTTTCAGCTCGCCGCGCAGCGATTCGGAGAAGGTGTTGGCGAACGCCTTGCTCGCGGCGTAGGTGGCGTTGTTCGGGATCGGCATGTTGCCCGCGGCCGAGCCGCTGATCAGGATGCCGCCGCTGCCGCGGGCGAGCATGCCGGGCAACACGGCCAGCGTCAGGTCGTGCACGGCGACGGCGTTGAGTTCCATCTGCGCGCGCTCGTAGGCCGGGTCGAGTTCGGCGATCGCGCCGAAGGTCGCGATGCCCGCGTTGTTGCACAAGACGGCGATCTCGCGGGTCGCCAGTTCTTTCACCAGTACAGCGCGCTGCTCGCGGTCGGCCAGGTCGACCGCGCGCACCTCGGCGGTGATGCCGTGGGCCAGGGTCAGTCGCTGCGCGAGCTCGGTGAGCAGCTCCTCGCGGCGGGCGACCAGGATCAGCGAGTAGCCGCGGGCGGCGAGTTCGGCGGCGAGCGCGGTGCCGATGCCGGAGGAGGCGCCGGTGACGACCGCGCGGTTCTCGGAAGTGGGGGAGGGCAGGCTCACCCGATGCAGCCTAGGCGACGTGACCCGGTGGTCCGCCGCACGATCCCCGGCGCGGTTCCGTGCCGCGGTCACGGCGGCCGGGCGTCCGGGCCCGGCCGCCGCCCGCTCACAGCCGTGCGGCCAGCCGGGTGCCCTGGTCGATGGCTCGTTTGGCGTCCAGCTCGGCGGCCAGTTCTGCGCCGCCGATGAGGTGCGGGCTCATCCCGGCGGCGCGCAGCGGGGCCTCCAGGTCGCGCACGGATTCCTGGCCCGCGCAGACGATGACGTTGTCGACCGGGATCAATTGGGGCCGTTGTCGCTTATCTCCGAAGCTGATGTGCAGGCCGTTGTCGTCGATGCGCTCATAGTTCACACCGCCGATCTGCTCGACGCCCTTGGCCTTCAGCGCGGCCCGATGCACCCACCCGGAGGTCTTGCCCAGGTCCTTCCCGAACGGAGTGGTCTTGCGTTGCAACAGAACGACTTCGCGCGCCGCCGGAGCCGGCCTGGGCGTGGCGAGCTGTCCGGGGACCTGCTCGTCGTCGGAGGTGACGCCCCACTCCTCCTTCCACTCCTCCAGCTTGAGAGCGGGATGCCCTTCCACGGTGAGGAATTCGCTGACGTCGTAGCCGATGCCGCCCGCGCCGATCACGGCGACGCGCTTGCCGACCGGCTTCTCCTCCCGCACCAGCTCGGCGTAGGACAGCACCATGGGGTGGTCGATACCGGGGATGTCCGGGATCCGCGGCTGTACACCGGTGGCGAGCACGACCTCGTCGTAGCCGCCCGCGATGAGTTCGGCGGCGCCGACCCGCTTGTTCAGGTGCACCGTGACGCCGGTGAGCTCGAGCATCCGGGTGTAGTACCGGATCGACTCACTGAATTCTTCCTTGCCCGGGATGCGGCGGGCGATGTCGAACTGGCCGCCGATCTTGTCGTCGGCCTCGAACAGGTCGACGCGATGGCCGCGTTCGGCGAGGCTCACCGCCGCCGAGAGCCCGGCCGGGCCCGCGCCGACCACGGCGACGCGCTTGCTGCGGCGGGTCGGCAGCAGCTTCAGCTCGGTCTCGTGCCCGGCGCGCGGATTGAGCAGGCAGGACACGGTCTTGTGCTGGAAGGCGTGATCGAGGCACGCCTGGTTGCACGCGATGCAGGTGTTGATCTCGTCGACGCGATCCTGGGCGGCCTTGTTCACCCACTCCGGATCGGTGAGGAAGGGACGGGCCAGCGAAATCAGCTGTGCGTCACCGCGGGTCAAGATCTCCTCGGCCACCTCGGGCATGTTGATCCGGTTCGACGCGCACACCGGGATGGTCACCCGCGCGGTGATCTTCGCGGTGAATTCGACGAAGGCGGCGCGGGGTACCGAGGTGACGATGGTGGGCACCCGCGCTTCGTGCCAGCCGATGTCGGTGTTGAGGACGTTCACCCCGGCGGCTTCGAGTTCCACGGCCAGCGCGACGATCTCGTCGAAGCTCTGTCCCTTCTCCACCAGCTCGGCCATGGACAGCCGGAACACGATGATGAAGTCCGGACCGACCGCGGCGCGGGTGCGGCGCACGATCTCCACCGCGATCCGGCGCCGGTTCTCCGGGGAGCCGCCCCACGCGTCCGTGCGCTTGTTGGTGCGCGGCGCGAGGAACTGGTTGATGAAATATCCTTCACCGCCCATGATCTCGCAGCCGTCGTAGCCCGCGAACTGGGCCAGCTTCGCGCAGCGGGCGTAGTCGTCGATGGTGCGCTCGATGCCTTTGGCCGACAGCGCGCGCGGTCGGAACGGGTTGATGGGCGCCTTGATGGACGACGCCGACACACTGCCCGGCATGTAGGAGTAGCGACCCGCGTGCAGGATCTGGATGGCGATCTTGCCGCCGTGCTCGTGCACCGCTTTGGTGATCGCGCGGTGCCGGTACGCTTCGGTTTTGTTGGTCAGCTTGGCGCCGAAAGGCAGCAGCCAGCCCGCGCGATTCGGCGCGTAGCCGCCGGTGATGATCAGGCCCGCGCCGCCGCGTGCTCGTTCGGCGAAGTAGGCGGCCAGTTTGTTGGTGTCCCAGGCGCGGTCCTCCAGCCCGGTGTGCATCGAACCCATCACCACGCGATTGCGCAGGGTGGTGAAGCCGAGATCGAGCGGCTCGAACAAATGGGGGAAGGAGCTCATGGGGCAGGTCGCCTTTCTCCGTCCGCGTGCGGGGCTGTCGCGCGCGGGTGTAGTGCTTGCAGAACTTCGTCGCACCATTCGACGAATCCGGCCTCCACGCGGATGCCCGCGCGCAGGACGAGGTACTGGTGCAGGGCTGTCCCGGCGAGCCGCTCGGGAGCGGGGAAGTCGTGTTTCTCGATGTGCCGGTACAGCTCGAGCCGCTGGGCGTGCTGGTCGCGGTGGCGGGCCACCCCGGTGCGCAACGCGGTGATGTCGCCGTACGCGGCGGCGCGGATCTTCACGGCGAGTTCGTTGCGCGGAGTGGCGGAATCGCTCGGTTCGGCGATCCAGCGCGCGAGTTCGGCGCGTCCGGTCTCGCTCACCGAGTAGACCTTCTTGTCCGGCCTGCCCTCCTGGATCACCGTCTCGCCGTCGACCCAGCCTGACTCCTCCATGCGCTTGAGGACGCGATAGATCTGCTGGTGGGTCGCGCTCCAGAAGTAGCCGATGGACTTGTCGAAGCGGCGCGCCAGCTCGTACCCCGAGCCGGCGCGCTCGGTCAGCGATACCAGCAACGCGTGCTCGAGTGCCATGCGGTGAGGATAGCCGTGACACTCGGTACTATGCAACTAGGTGCATAAGAATCCTTCGTGGTCGTCGCGGCCGGACCCGATTTCGGCCCGCCTCGTAACCGTCTCGCGCATTAAGCTGCGCGGCATGACCGAGGTGAACGCCCAGGCGACAGTCGGGCAGGCCGCCGGGCGCGGGCAAGTGGTGGCGTGGGGGCTGTGGGATTGGGGATCTTCGGCATTCAACGCCGTGATCCTCACCTTCGTCTTCTCGGTGTATCTCACCGACAAGGTCGGCGACGATCTGCCCGGCGGTGTCTCCGCCAGCGCGTGGCTGGGGTGGGCGCTTGGCATCGCGGGCCTGATCGTGGCGTTGACCGCGCCGGTCAGCGGACAGCGCTTCGACGCGTCCGCGAAACGCAAGGGCTCGCTCGGTGCGCTGACCGCGCTGACCGTCGCGGCGATGACGCTGATGTTCTTCGTGCACGACGACTACCACGACCTGTGGTTCGGCCTGGCGCTGCTGGCGTTCGCGTCGGCCTGCTTCGAACTGGCGGGCGTGCCGTACAACGCGATGCTGCGGCAGGTCTCCACGCCGCAGACCGTCGGCCGGGTCTCCGGATTCGGTTGGGCGATGGGTTATTTCGGCGGCATCTTGCTGCTGCTGATCTGCTATTTCGGCTTCATATCCGGCGAGGGAGACAACCGCGGGCTGCTCGGCGTGCCCACCGATCAGGGACTCAACATCCGGCTGGTCGCCGTGCTGGCCGCCGTCTGGTTCGCCGCCTTCGCGCTGCCGGTGCTGTTCGCGGTCCCCGAACTGCCACGGACGAACGCCGATCCCGGCGCCGCGAGCGCGGGGTTCCTCGGCTCGTACCGGGTGTTGTGGCGTGACCTGCGTGAGCTGTGGCGCGTCGACCGGCGCACGGTCGGCTTCCTGGTGGCCAGCGCCGTCTTCCGGGACGGCCTCGCCGGGGTGTTCACCTTCGGTGCTGTGCTCGCCGTGCGGGTCTACGGGATCGCCGACTCGGATGTGCTGCTGTTCGGCATCGCGGCCAATGTCGTTGCGGCGCTGGGTGCGATCGTCGCGGGGCGCTTCGACGACCGGGCCGGGCCGAAGATCGTCATCGTGGTGTCCCTGGCCGCGATGCTGGTGTGCGGGCTGGCGCTGCTGGTGGTGTCCGGCCCACTGATGTTCTGGATCTTCGGCTTGCTGCTCACCGTCTTCGTCGGCCCGGCACAGGCGGCGGCGCGCTCGTTCCTGACCCGCCTCGCGCCGCCGGGCCGGGAGGGTCAGCTCTTCGGCTTGTATACGACCACCGGGCGCGCGGTGTCCTTCCTCGCCCCGAGCCTGTTCGGCTTGTTCGTCTGGCTGTTCGGTTCGGACCGGGCGGGGATCGCGGGCCTGTTGGTCGTGCTCGCGGCCGGGCTCGCGGTGCTACTGCCGGTGCGATCACCGGATCCGGTCACGGCGCGCGGCGATGTCGAGGAGCCCCGGCCCGCCGAGTGAGTTCGGCGGATTCGGTCGCGGCGCGCGGCGGCGTCGAGGAGCCCCGGCCCGCCGAGTGAGTTCGGCGGATTCGGTCGCGGCGGGCGGCGGCGTCGAGGAGCCCCGGCCCGCCGAGTGAGTTCGGCGGCGGATCAGCGCCGCTTCGGTGGCCGCCAGCCGCCCATGCCGAGTGCGATCAAACGCATCTGCTGGACGGTGCGGTCGATGATCGCCTGCTCGTCGCGCGGCGCGGCCGACACGTAGGCGGCGATCCCGTCGGTCACCGTGCTGACCATCAGGTCGGCGGCGATCTCCAGGTCTCGTGGCGTCCAGGAGTCCAGGGCCCGGATGCGGGAGAGGTCGGCGACGAGCTCTCGGACGATCAGTTGGATCTCCCGGGCGATGGCCGTGCGCAAGGCGGCGGACCCGCCGTGGCGCTCCCTGGTGAGGAAGCCGAACAGCTCACGTTTGGGGCCCACTTGCGCGAACACGAAGCGCACCGTGTCCGACAGGCCCGCGTCGGCATTGCGGCGGACTTCGCGCAGCGCCAGCCGCAGCGCGGTGACGCCGTCGTCGACCAGCGTCGCGCCGAGGTCCTCCAGCGACGCGAAGTGCCGGTAGAACGCCGTCGGCACGATGCCGGCCGACCGGGCGATCTCCCGCAGGCTGAGCGCGGCGAATCCGCGTTCGGCGGCCAGCGCGAGCGTGCCGTCCAGGAGCGCCTGCCTGGTCCGCTCCTTGCGTTCGCCTCGGGTAGCCGCCTGCTCACTCATCTCGGTGAGCATACATCCGTTCACCATTCGACCTATCCCCAGATGTAGTTCGAGTCACATGTTTCGCCGGTTGACACCTAGCCCCGGTCATCGGTCACACTAGTTGAGTGTACAGACGTGCACTGAAATTCCAGCCGCACGTCGTCAGTCCGACAAGAGGTACGGAGAACAAATGGTGGATCTCATCAACTTGGTGCAGACCCTGACCTCGCCGCACCCGCTGGATCGGTACCTCGAGCTGGTCCGCCCCACCCTCACGGTGCGGGACATGCGGGCCGAGATCACTCACGTGCGCCGCTCGGCGCCCGGCTCGGTGACGCTCACGCTGCGCCCCACCCGGCACTGGCAGGGCCATGTTGCCGGACAGTACGTCCAGATCGGCGTGGTGATCGATGGCGTGCGGCACACGCGGTGCTACTCGCCGGTGAACCCGGAAGGCGGTCGGGATCGTCATATCGAGCTGACCGTGAAAGCGCATCCGGACGGTTTGGTGTCGCAGTACCTGTACCGTCACGCCGCCCCCGGTATGGTGGTCGACCTGGCGCCCGCCGACGGCGTGTTCCGGCTGCCCGAGTCGCGGCCGCGGCGCGTCCTGCTGATCAGCGGTGGCAGCGGCATCACGCCGGTGCTGTCCATGCTGCGCACGCTCGCCGCGGAGGACCATTCGGGCGAGGTCGTCTTCCTGCACTACGCCAAGTCGCCCGCTGTGCTGCCGCACCGAGCGGAACTGGACGCGATCGCTGCACGGCATCCGAACTTCCGCATCGAGCTGCGCTATCCGCATCGCATGCCGGATCTGGCGCCGCGGGCGGATTCCGGTGCGCCGTGGGTGGATCTCGCCCGGCCGAAGGGCAGCGGGTACTTCGACTACGACGAGCTGGAGCGCGTCGCGCCTTGGTTCGCCGACGCGCAGACCTTCGTCTGCGGTCCGCCGTCGCTGATGGACGCGGTGCGCACGATCTATCAGGCCGAGCAACTCGAGGACCGGCTGCACTCCGAGGAGTTCACGCTGTCGGTCGCGCCGGTGGACGCCGCCGACGCACACGGCACCGTCAGTTTCTCGGCCAGCGGCGTGAGCGCCGACAACACCGGCGCCACGTTGCTCGAGCAAGCCGAATCCGCCGGTCTCACGCCCGAGTACGGCTGCCGCATGGGGATCTGCTTCTCCTGCACAGCGGTGCGCCGCTCCGGCTGCACGCGCAATCTGCGCACCGGCGAGACCGACACCGACCCCGACCAGCCGATCCAGCTGTGCATCAGCGCGCCGGTCGGCGACGTCGACATCGACATCTGATTCACGAAGGGGAGACAACCATGACCATCCTGACCGAAACCGAGAACGGACCGCTGGTCCTGAGCCCGGACCAGATCGAGGAACTCGGCCGTGAACTCGACGAGCTGCGCGCGGCCATCGTCGCCGACCTCGGCGAGCGCGACCGGGAATACCTGTACTCGATCATCAAGGCGCAGCGGGGATTCGAGATCGCCGGGCGCGGCCTGATGTATCTCGGCTTCCTTCCGCCCTTCTGGCTGGCCGCCGTGGCGGCGCTGAGTGTGTCGAAGATCCTGGACAACATGGAGATCGGCCACAACGTCATGCACGGCCAGTACGACTGGATGCGCGAGCCCGGCCTGAATTCCCGCGTGTTCGAATGGGACACGGTCTGCCCGGCCGACCAGTGGAAGCACTCGCACAACTACCTGCACCACACCTACACCAACATTCACAACAAGGACCGCGACATCGGCTACTCCATCCTGCGCATGGACGAGGCGCAGGAGTGGAACGTGCTCCGGCTCGGCCAGCCGCTGTACGCCTTCGTGCTCATGATGCTGTTCGAGTGGGGTGTGATGGGCCACGACCTCGAGGTCGAGAACATCCTGGCGGGTAAGAAGAAGTGGCCGGAGGTCAAGAACCTGATCCTCGGTCAGTGGCGCAAGGCGGGCAAGCAGGTGCTCAAGGACTACCTGGTGTTCCCCGCGCTGACCGGACCGCTGTTCTTCCACACGCTGGCGGGTAACGCCACCGCCAACCTGGTGCGCAACGTGTGGGCCTTCGCCATCATCTTCTGCGGTCACTTCCCGGCCGGCGTACAGACGTTCACCGAGGAGGAGACCGCGGACGAGACCCGCGGCGAGTGGTACATCCGGCAGATGCTCGGCTCGGCCAACATCACCGGCAGCAAGCTGTTCCACATCATGTCCGGGAATTTGTCGCATCAGATCGAACACCATCTGTTTCCCGATCTGCCCGCGAGCCGTTATCCGGAGATGGCGCCTACGGTCCGCGCATTGTGTGAAAAGTACGGTTTGCCGTACAACACCGGCTCGCTCGGTAAGCAGATCGGCTCGGTGTGGAAGAAGATTTTCAAGCTGGCACTTCCGCCGCGCTGGGTCGAGAGCGAACCGTCCCCCGGTGTTATCGTGATGCGTCAGCGAAAGGCGAGCGAAGCGGGCGTGTGAATGATCGGGAAATTCGAGAGCAACAAGGATCTCATTCAGGAATTGACGTCTTCCGGTGCCAGGCACGTCGGCAATATCGCCAACATCATCACGGGGACGGTGGCCGAGGTCACCAGGGAGATCGGCGAGTGGATCACCGACGCCATCGAGATGAACGAGGCGGCGGCCGCGGCGCGCCGGGACGCGGAGGCACAGCGGGATCTCGATCGTGACCTCGACACCGAGACCGAGGTCACGGTCACGAAACCGCGGGCGGACGCGACGGAGGCGTTCCTCGACGCCGAGGTCGTCGAGCCGGGCGTCGACGAGCCGCGCTGATCACCAGACCGGCAGCCTGCGCCGATGCTCGATGACGTCGGTGATCAGATCCTGATAGCCGTCGACCAGCTCGGCCAGCCTGGACCACTGCAGGTGGGCCTCACCGCCCGCCTGCCCCGGGTGCGGCCCGGTCGTGATCTCGTCGTCCAAAGAGTGTCGGGCCGAAACCCATTTGGCCGCGATTCGGTCGATGACCGCGCCGAGTGTCTCGGTATGCAGCGAGGCGCCCTCTCGGTGCTGCACGTTCTCCGCCACCCATGCGTCGATCCGCCCGATCCATTCCGCGCGGCAGCCGTCGATGTCCTCCACTTGCTGGGTGCAGGCGGCGACGCGGGTGCTGGATGCCTCCGGGGCGTGTGATCGCTCGAGTGTCCGCTGCCGTCGCTCGTGGCAGTCGACGAGCTTCCGCGCGGCGTGCAGCACGCTGTGCCGGTGCTGGTTCTCGCCGGGTTCGCGAATCGCGCGAAGCAGTGCGGCGGGCGGCGGCAGCTCTTGGGCTCCGAAACTGCGCTGAGCGTATTCGGTGGGCATGACATACCTCTGCGACACGACGAATCCTGGATGCGCCAGGGCCGAGGGGGATTTCGGGGAGGGGCGCCCCTCGGCTCCGGCGCAGTCCCGCACCCGGATGCCATCCCGAGTTCCACCAGCACGGCAGAGAAACCGGGAAATCCGCGACGATGCGGGAGAAGACGGTCCGAGAAATCAGGACACTTTCAGGAAAGCGCGGTAACCGAAGCCGCGCAATACTCTGGTCCGTGAATCCGAAAGCTGCCGGGAAATCGTTATATTCCGTTACGGATCGGTCACCCGGACCGGCGCTCGGCGGTGCGTTCTCGAAATTGTCGAGCGTATGAGCAGCAACCGATTCGGTGCGTGCGCTGCGCGCCGCCGCCGCATGGGCTAGCCTCGGTATTCGTGCCCGCCTACGTGTCATCGCCGGAGCTGACATTCGGCTTCATGTTCGCGCTGGAAGACCCTGAGCGAATCGCGGAGGTCGTGCGTGATCTGATCGTCCGCAAGACCGTGTCGGTCTTCCGTCTCGCCCGGCTGTCCGACGACGACGGCCCGCCGGAGCGCTACGTGGTCAACTGGGCGGTCATCCCGCAGATCTCGATCACCACCGCCGCGCCGGACGAGGAGGAGCTGCGCACCACCCGCACCATGCTGGTCAACGCTTTTCTCAGTGAGGGTGGCGAGGTCAGCCTGTATTCGGCGCAGTCGAGCGGACCGGCCTGAGGCGGACCGTCCCGGAGGCGCACATCCAGGACGGTCCGATCGATCACCCAACCGGTAGCGGTGCGTCGAGCCGTCCGGAGCGGGCGAGCGCCAACAGCCCCGCCGCCGCGGCTGCTCCCACGGCGACGAGCGCGGCCCACGCCAGTGCGCTCATCCCGGCCTCGCGCGTGCGGTCCAGCAGCGTTCCGATGCCCAGATTCCCGAGCAGGATGCCGATACCGACGATGGTGTTGTAGAGGCCGTAGTGCGTCGCCACCAGGCGGTTGCCCGACAACGCGACCACGGTGTCCATTTCGAACGGAAAGACCGCTGCCGCACCGATTCCCAGCGCGACCGCGGTCAACAGCAGTGCGCCGATCGCGGGCCACACACCGAAGCCGGTGCCAGGGATCGCCACCAGCGGCACGAACGCCGACGCGAGTATCGCCATGCCGAATGCCAGGCTGTGCGCGCGGCCCCACCGCTGCCCGAACCAGCGGGTGATGCGCAGTTGCCCGGCGATAGCGATCAACCCGGACAGCACGAACACCGCCGTCATCAGCACGGTGGCCGAGTCACCCGCGATCCGTGCGGCGTGCACCGGCAACGCCAGGTAGACCTGGAAGGCCAGGACCGAGGAACTGATCATCGCCGCGGCGAACAGCAGGAACGGGCGGTTGGCCAGCGCCACACGCCAATCGTCCAGCACCGAAGTGGTTTTCGGCTCGGCGCGGTGCTGCGGCAGCGCGCGTAACTGGGCCAGCGTCAGCACGCCGAACACCACCGCGGCGCCCGTGGCGGTCGCGCGGAAGTCGACGGCCATCAGCGCGAGCCCGGCGATCGGGCCGAACAGTATGCCCGCCTGGTAGAAGACGTTGAACACGGCGAACGCCTCCACCCGGCGCTCGCCCGAGTCGACCGCCAGATACGCGCGGACCGCCGGGTTGAACAACGCGCCCGCGAAGCCGGTCGCGGCCGAGGCCACCAGCAGCGCGGGCAGCGTGTCCGCGACCGCGAGCAGCGCGAAACCGCCGGTGCGCAGCAGGCATCCGGTCACGATGAGCGGCTTGTAGCCGAGTCGATCGGCCAGCGTGCCGCCGACGAGGAACATGCCCTGCTGGGAGAAGTTGCGGATACCGAGGACGAGCCCGACCGCCCACGCGGCCAGCCCGAGCGGACCGGCCAGGTAACCGGCCAGGTAGGGCATCAGCATGTAGAAGCCGGTGTTGATGGCGAACTGATTGACCATCAGCATGCGGCTGGGGCGGTTGAAGCCGCGGAAGGTGGCGATCAGGTCGGTCATCGCGTCCGCTCCTTCCTGGCGTCACGGGGATCGACGACCGTCGTGCACCGGGTCCACGAGAGCGCGACGGCGTCGGCCGGATGCGCGATGCGCAGCGGTGCGGTGGGTGGTGCGATGTCGAGCAAGCCGTGCTCGCGGCAATAGTCGTCGTTGTACACCGTGTCGAAGTAGCGCAGCGGTCCGTCGGGAAAGACCGCGGCGATCCGCGTGGCCGGATCGCCGGTGCGGGCGAGCCAGCCCGCGACCAGGGCGACCGCGCCGACGCTCCAGCCGCCGCTGGCGTGATGTGTCGCGGCGAGTCGACGGCACGCCCAGACCGCCTCCGCGGGCGCGACCCAGTGCACCTCCTCGAACGCCGAATAGTCGACGTTGTCCGGATGGATACTCGAACCCAGCCCGCGCATCAGCCGTGGCCCCGCGGGCTGTCCGAAGATCGTGGACGCCACGGTGTCGACGCCGACCAGACGCAGGTGCGGAAAGTACCGGCGCAGCGTGCGCGTGATGCCCGCGGAATGGCCGCCGGTGCCGACCGAGCAGACCAGGACGTCGATCCTGCCCAGCTGGGCGACCAACTCGAGCGCCAGGGTCTCGTAGGCGTCCTGGTTGTCGGGGTTGCGGTACTGGTCCGGGCACCAAGCCCGCGGATCGCGCGCCAGCAGTTCGGCGACGCGGTCGCGCCGCGCCTGCTGCCAGCCGCCGGTGGGGTGCGGCTCGGTGACCAGTTCCACCCGCGCGCCGTAGGCCGCGAGCATGCGGCGCATGAGCGGTTCCAAGTCGGGGTCGGTGACCAGCGTGACCGGGTGGCGATACACCATTCCCGCCAGCGCCAGGCCCAGACCGAGCGTGCCGCTGGTGGATTCGATGATCGGAGCGCCAGGTGCGACCGCACCGCGCGCGATGGCGCGCTCGACCATGTGCAGCGCGGGCCGGTCCTTCATGCCGCCCGGATTGGCGCCCTCGAGTTTGGCCCAGAAGCCGCGGCCGTCCGGTTTCGTTGTGCCGTCGAGCGGTTCGGTGATCCAGAGCACGGGCGTGTTGCCCACCATGGTCGCCGGACGCGGACAGCGCTGGGCCGCCGTGAGCAGACTCGCCGGGCTCGCGAGGGCAGGCTCCGGTTCGCGGGGAGCCGGATCGGGCACAGCCGGGTTCTGCAGCGCAGAAGTCATGAGGAATCGTCGATTCTGTGCGGTCGCTGTGGCAGCGACGGTGTGAGTGCGGACTTCGCACGAACACCGGCCGGGCCCCGGCAGGCTCCGGCCTGACGCTGACCGATCAGTTCCGATCGATGCCGAATCGAGTGAGTCTGTCTCTGCCCGGATACACCGGCAGGGTCGCGACCGGGGGTGCGCGCACGCCGCCCGCGCGGGCGGACGCGGGCGCCGCAAGCAGCACCGACACGGACGCG
The DNA here is from genome assembly GCF_042733915.1 of Nocardia sp. NPDC059691. Lineage (NCBI taxonomy): Bacteria > Bacillati > Actinomycetota > Actinomycetes > Mycobacteriales > Nocardiaceae > Nocardia > Nocardia sp. NPDC059691. The sequence goes on from NZ_JBHWFB010000013.1 coordinate 198,947, forward strand.
AGCAGTAGCAACAGCAGCAGCGTGACTGCGCGCGGCAGGGCGGCGAGCACCCCGTCGGCGGGCACGTGCCGGTCCGGTTCGGCGGCGTGCTGATGCCGGTCGGCGAGGATCGCCGGGGAGACGATGGAGGCCACGACGGGGCCGGACGCCTCGATGTGGGCGTGTGCCGCGACGGCGTGGTCGAAGACGTGGCACTGGGGCACCGCCATGGCGACCACCCAGACGGTGTACGCGAGAGCCACGATCACCCGGATCACCGGTAACCGCTGCGCGCCGAACGTCACGCTTTCCGATGGTACAAGCCCGTTCGCACGACGATTCGCGGGTGGGAATCGGTATGGGTGCGCGCTCCGGGTGACTTCGGCTGCGGCGCAACGCTCCTCGTTCGCGGAATGCGACCGTGCACCCCGATTCGTTGGCGTGTCGGTATCGAATGGTGCCGTTCACGGGTGGCCGGATACGCGACAATCAGGACACCTACTGGTTGTGGCATGGATCACAGCAACCGTAAGGAGCGTTGCTCATGGAACTCGAGAAGCCGGCCGCGCCGCCCAGCCCGATTCGGGTACGAGGCGATCTGGACCCCGCACTGTCCCGGTGGCTGTGGCTGGTCAAGTGGCTACTGGCGATTCCGCACTACGTCGTGCTGTTCTTCCTACACATCGCGTACGCCGTGCTCACGGTGGTGGCCTTCTTCGCCATTTTGATCACCGGCAAGTACCCGCGAGGACTGTTCGACTTCAACGTCGGCGTCATGCGCTGGGGATGGCGGGTGACTTTCTACGCGCTCTCGGTACTGGGCACCGACAAGTACCCGCCGTTCAGCCTGCAACCGAACGCGGACTACCCGGCCGACCTGGAGATCGACTATCCGGAGACCTTGCACCGCGGCCTGGTGCTGGTGAAGTGGTGGCTGCTCGCCATTCCGCACTATCTGATCGTCGGCGCGGTGCTCAGTGGCGGCATCGCGATCGCGGGGAGCGACGGTGACGACTGGGGCGGCGGCTCGATCTCTTTGCTGAGCATCCTGCTGATCGTCGCGTTGATCGGGTTGCTGTTCACGGCGCGCTACCCGCAAGGCATCTACGACTTCGTGATGGGCGTCAATCGCTGGATCATCCGCGTGCAGGCCTATGCCGGTTTGATGCGGGACGAGTACCCGCCCTTCCGGCTCGACCAGGGCGCCCGCGAATCCGACTGAACCGGTACCGAATCCGCCCGCCTGTTCAGCGGGCGGATTCGTATATCCGCCGGACGACGTCCTCGATCTCGGGCTCCTCGATCGACAGGTCCCGCACTTCGGCGCGCTCCGATACCGCGGCGAGCAATTGCGCGGCCGTGATCTGCTCGGGATCGAAGGCCAGCCGCTGCCGCATACCGTCGCCTTCGGTGCCGAGCAGCTGGGCGCAGCGTAGATCGTCGAGGTCGGGCGTCGGTTCGGCCAAGTCGACCACCAGTACCCGGCGCGCGCCGACGGTGGCCGCCAATCCGGTGAGCGATCCGTCGTACACCAAGCGGCCGTGGTCGACGACGAGCACACGCTCGCAAAGCCTTTCGATGTCGCCCATGTCGTGGGTGGTGAGCAGCAGGGTCGTGCCGCGCTCGGCGCGCTCGGCTCGGAGGAACTCGCGCAGCCGCTGCTTGGACAGCACGTCGAGGCCGATGGTCGGCTCGTCCAGGATCACCAGTTCGGGCGAATGCAGCAGTGCCGCGGCTACTTCAGCGCGCATGCGCTGGCCCAGCGAGAGCTGGCGCACCGGTGTGTCGAGCGTGTCGGCCATTTCCAGCTGCTCGATCAGCTCGTGCGCGCGCTTGCGCGCGGCGCCCGGCTCCAACCGGTGGATCGCGGCGAGGATCGAGAACGACTCGCGCAGGGGCAGATCCCACCACAGTTGCGAGCGCTGGCCGAACACCACGCCGATCCGCCCGGCCAGTTCGCGCCGCTGCCGCACGGGATCCAGCCCGCAGGTGCGTACGGTGCCCGCGGTGGGGACCAGGATGCCGGTGAGCATTTTGATCGTGGTGGATTTGCCCGCGCCGTTGGCGCCGATATAGCCGACGGCGGCGCCCCGGTCGATCCGGACGGTCATCCCGTCGACGGCGGTGAGCGTCTCGCGGCGCCTGCGCCAGCGGCGGCCGTTTTTGCGATACAGGATGAACTGCCTGGTGAGGCTCTCCATGTCGATGATCGCCTCCGGGCTGCCCGTGCTCATCCGCCGCCTCCCTGGTAATGCCGAGTGCCCGATCGCCACAAACCCAGCGCCAGCAGCCAGACCCACAGCGCCGCCACCGGGGTGAGCCAGGCCAGCCAGGCGGGCAGCAGCGGAGGGCCGGGCAGGCCGAGCAGCGCGAGGGTGGGCAGATAGGCCGTGAACGAGACCGGAATCGCGAACCCGAACAGCAGCCGCATGGGGGTGGGGAACACCGACGCCGGTTGCGTCGCCGCGAACGAGCCGCCGTAAGTGAAACTGTTGGTGAGCTCGGAGCCGTCGATCAGATAGAACTGCAATCCGGCGGCGCAGACGAACACCCCGCCGAACAGCGCGATACCGCCGACCAGCGTGAGTGCGAGCAGCGCGGCCGTGGTCGAACTCCAGGCGATGTCGTTGCGTGCCGCACCGGTCACCAGCGCGACGATCGAGACCGAGGCGCGAGCGAACCGGCGCAGGGAGATGTCGCTGGTGATCAATTGCAGCAGCAGTGGTTGCGGCCGCAGGTGGTAGGCGTCGAGCTGGCCCATCCGGATCAGCACCGGCAGCGTGTCGAGGTGGCCGAAAAGCACCTGGGCCAGCGCGAAACTCGTGTTGCTCAACCCGAACAGAAGCAGAGCGCCGTCCAGGTCGAGGCCGCCGAGGACGCGTGCGGTGCGGAAGATGAGCCACACCTCGGCCAATTCGACCAGGCCCACCAGAAATGCGCTCAGAAGCTCACTGGCGAACGACAACCGGTAGCTGCGTTGCGCCCGGATCCTGGAGCGCAACACGGCCACGTAGGGCGTCGACCACGACTCGGTGCGCGGGGCAACGATGTCACCCACCCTGCACCTCCAGCCTGCGTCGGCCCGCGACGAGCAGCACGCGTCCGGCGATCGCGGTGACCACCACCCAGAACACTTGGATCCCGACGACCGAGAGTGCTTCCGCGCCGGTGATCCGTCCCGAGAGCACGTCGATCGGAGATTGCAGAATCGACGGGAAAGGCGTGGCCGCCGCGATGGCGCCCAGCCACGATGGGAACATGTGCACCGGCACGAACAGTCCGGCCAGGAACGTGCCCGCGGCGTAGTACAGCACCCGGATGCCGCGGGTTTCCACGACCCAGAATCCGATCAGCACCACGAGGAACCGGCACAGGAACGAGATGACCACCGCCAGCAGGACACTCACCGCTCCGAGCAGGTAGGGACCGGGCGTGACCGGCATCGCCAGCCCGAAGGTGAGCGTGCCCACCAGCACGCTCGGCACTCCGCGCGGCAGGAAAGTGCACGCCGCGCGCCCGAGATCGTCGGCGAGATAACCGCATTGGATGTCGACCGGGCGCAGGAAATCGATGGCGATATCGCCGTTCTTGACCCGATCGTCCAGCGGTCCCAGCGGTCCCATGAACTGCACCGCGCCGAGCAGCCCCTGGGAGAGCCACACGTAGGCGCCGACGCTGCCCCGGTCGTACCCGCCGAAGTCGCCCGCGGCGTCCACCGCCGCGGCGAGGACGGCCGCGCGGACGAACCCGAACACGCAGTTGGTGAACAGCCCCGCGAACATGGCCATTTTGTATTGCCACTGTCTGCGGAATCCGGCGCCCACGAGGGATGTGTAGAGGGCGACGGCGCTGCGAAATCGTTCCCTGACGGCACGCTGTCCGCCCCCCTCCGGTCTGCCGCGCACAAGGAGTTGACTCTACTGGCCGCGGCGTGGAGCGGGAAAGGCTTCGGCGCGTTTTGAAGAAAAGGCCACATCCGGGCTGCGTCGATGTTAGAAACACTCTCACTTCAGATTGTGGAGCGCTCGCGCACGACGAGTAAGGAACGCCGATGACCGTCGCCGAGATGACTGTTTTCGAGGCACTCGAATCGAACGTGCGCGGGTACTGTCGCTGCTGGCCCGCCGTCTTCGACACCGCCAGCGGAGCGTGGTTGCGCGACGAGAACGGCAAGGAGTACTTGGATTTCTTCGCGGGCGCGGGCTCGCTCAACTACGGCCACAACAACCCCGTACTCAAGCGGGCGCTGCTCGACTACATCGCCGGAGACGGCATCACCCACGGGCTGGACATGTCCACCGTCGCCAAGCGGCGGTTGCTGGAAGTGCTGCGCGACAACGTCCTCGCCCCGCGCGGGCTGGATTGGAAAGTCCAGTTCCCCGGGCCGACCGGAGCCAACGCGGTCGAGGCCGCGTTGAAGCTCGCGCGCAAGGTGACCGGGCGGCAGACCGTGCTGAGCTTCACCAACGCTTTCCACGGGATGTCGCTGGGCGCGCTGGCGGTGACCGGGAACGCCGCGAAGCGGTCGGGTGCAGGGGTGTCGCTCGGGCACGCGATGCCGATGCCATACGACGGGTATCTCGGTGTCGCCGACGATCTGCTGTGGATGCGTAAGGCGCTGGATGATCCGTCATCGGGGTTGGACAAGCCTGCGGCGGTGATCGTGGAGACGGTGCAGGGCGAAGGCGGCATCAATGTGGCCCGGGCGTCGTGGTTGCGTGGACTGGCCGAATTGTGTTCGGCCCGCGGCATTCTGTTGATCGTCGACGACGTGCAGATGGGTTGCGGCCGTACCGGGCCGTTCTTCTCTTTCGAGGTCGCCGGGATCACGCCCGATATCGTGACGTTGTCGAAGTCGATCGGCGGCTACGGTCTGCCGATGGCGTTGGTGTTGTTCCGGCCGGAGCTCGATCAGTGGGCGCCCGGTGAGCACAATGGCACCTTCCGGGGCAACAACGCGGCGTTCGTGACGGGGCGTGTCGCGCTCGAGCACTATTGGTCGGATTCCGCACTGGAACTCGCGACCGTCGCCAAGGGGGAGCGGATCGCCCGAGCCCTGAGCGAATTCGTCTCGACCTTCCCCGGAGTCTCGACGCGGGGGCGGGGTTTGGTGCACGGCGTCGTGTTCGAGGACACGTCTCTCGCGGAAAAGGTCGGCCGGGCCGCTTTCGATCGTGGCTTGCTCGTGGAGACGTCCGGTTCGATGGACGAGGTGATCAAATTGATGCCGCCCCTGACGATCGCCGACGACGAGATCGACCACGGCATCCGGCTATTGGCGGCAGCGATGGAAGCGGTGTGCGGATGAAGGCCTTCCGTACGTGTTGCAAAACTATCTCAGCGATGCCCGCGTGGCGGTGAGGAGCGAGTAATCGCGGCCCTCGGCGGTCCCATCCCGTACACCGGTGCTCCGATGAAGCAGGTGCACCAGGGCCGGGGTATCACCATGCATCACTTCGGCTTGGTGGCGGGGCATCTGGAGGCGTCGCTCACCGCGGCGGGCGTGCCCGCCGATCTGGTCGCCCAGATCCTGGGCGCCATCGCCCCGCTGGCCGACGACATCGCCTCGTCGACCGCGACGATCTAGCCGCCGGGTCCGGTGGCGTGCCCGCTGCCGGTGGCGGGCACGCGGGCTCGGCGACTGCGGTCCGCGCCGAACGCCGTGGTCGCCGCACTTTTCGGGTCATGGCGGCTGCGCACCGCGGTGTGATTCACGCGCGTTCGAAGGCGTCGACTATGTGGCCGACGAGGCCGGGGAACCGGGCCTCGATATCGTTGCGGCGCAGTGATGTCCAGCGCTTGGTGCCTTCGTCTCGCTGGTGGATCAGGCCGGCTTCGCGTAGGACGCGGAAGTGATGGCTGAGCGTCGAGGGCGCGACATCCACGGGAAAGGTGCCGCAAACCCGCTCCGGCCCGGTCCACAGTGTCCGCACGATCGTCATCCTGGTCCGGTCGGACAGCGCGTGCAGGATGTCGAGGAGGTCCAACTCGGCGACGTCGGGGTGCCGCGGTGGTGCCGTGTTCCGTTGCGATCGGGCCATGTGCGAACTCCTTCCCCCTTGGTGAAACCAGGCTACCGTGCTTATTCTATGTTCGACGAACATCGAACATAGAATAAGAGGTCCTCATGCGGGCAGTGCAGCTGACCGGTCCGGCGCCGGATGCCACCACGACGCGGGTCGTCACGACCGACGAGCCGCGCCCGGGTCCGGGCGAGCTGGCGATCGAGGTCGCCTACGCAGGCATCAACTTCATGGATGTCATGGCGCGACGCGGCGACGCGGGATATGCCTCCGGCTGGCCGTACACGCCCGGGCTGGAGGTGGCGGGCCGGGTGCGCGCGCTCGGCGCGGGGGTCGACCGTTTCGCCGTCGGAGACCGCGTCGCCGCGTTGACCCGCGCGGGCGGGCTGGCCGAGGTCGCACTCGCTTCCGCCGACGTGGTCACCGCGGTACCCGCCGCCGTACCGCTACCGGTCGCGGCCGCCGCGCCGCTGGTGCTGTCGACCGCCACGTTGTTGCTGCGCGACGCCGCCCGGCTGCGGCCCGGCGACTCGGTGCTCATGCACTCGGCCAGCGGGGGAGTCGGCCACGCGGTCGCGCGACTGGCGGCCGCCGAGGGCGCGGGCCCGCGGTTGGGCACGGTGGGCAGGCCGGACAAGATCGCGGACGGGCTCGCGGCGGGGTGGGATGTCGTCACCGCGCGCGGCGAGGATGTCGTCGCCGCGGTGCGGGCCGCGGCCCCGGGCGGGGTGGACGTCATCCTCGATCCGACCGGTACCGCGAATCTCGAGCTCGACCTGGAACTGGCCGCGCCCGGTGCGCGAATCGTGCTGTTCGGCAACGCGACCGGTGGCACGCCGACGCCGTTGCCGCCGTTGGCCCGGCTCATCGGCGGCAACGTCGCCCTGATCGGGTTCAGCATCAGCCGGCTGCGGGACACGGTGCCGCACAGAGTCGCCGCGGCCCTCGCCGACGGTCTGGACAAGGTCGGTGACGGCGGACTGGAACTGCCGGTGACGGTGGTCGACTCGCTGGACCGGGTCGCTGAAATACACGATCTGCTTGCCGCTGGACGAGGTTCCGGCAAGTACGTCGTCGCGATCGGCGGCGAGTGAGGCTTCGGTGGCCTCGGCTCGGGACACGGACCTAGACGAAGTGCTCGATGTGCGGGAACCCGGCCCAGCCGGGATCACCGGTGTGCACGAACGCAGCGCAGGCCTGCTGCACCTTCATGGTCAGTCGCCGCAGGTCGGCCGGGTCCGCGCCGGCCAGCATCGGCGCCGTGCGCCAGGCCTCGAGACGGCCGAACACGAAGGGTAGGTCGATGCAGTGGCAGGCTCGGAACAGGCTGCCCGGCGGAGACCAGTCGAACCGGAAGGCGAAGGCCGATCGGGTCGGCAGGCCGTCGAGGCCGAAGAACCGTTCGGTCAGCTCCGCAGGCCCGTCGGGGAAGAACGCGCGGGCTTCGTCGCGGGTCGTGCCGACCAGCATCGGCAGGTCATGGGGCAGTCCGCCCACCAGGTCGGCGGACACCCCACCCGCGGCGACCAGTTGGAACGGCGGTGTCACGTCCAGCGGTACGGCCCGCCGCCGGGCCAGCTCTCCCTGCGCGGACAGCAATCGGCCGATCGACACGGCCCGTAGCCGATCCGCCTTCTCGGGGTGCAGGCCGAGTACCTCTAGGAATTGCCGCCCGATCCCGGCGGCCGCGGCCGGGGCGTACGGCCGCGTTCCTGTCGGCGTGCTCTGCAGGATGACCTGCCGGAACAGTCCTACGCCGGCCGGGTGGCGGAGCAGTGCGAGCGCCGACAGCGCCCCGGCCGACTGACCTGCCAGCGTGACGCGTCTCGGGTCGCCGCCGAACGCCGCGATGTTCTCCCGCACCCAGCGCAACGCCGCGACCTGGTCCAGCAAGCCCACATTGGGCGGGCCGTATTCCGGCGCCAAGTACAGGTATCCCAATGCGCCGAGCCGGTAGTTGACCGTGACGACCACCATCCGCCCACGCTCGGCCAACAGGGAGCCGTCGTACCAGGCTTCGGCGCCCGAACCGCTGGAGAACCCGCCGCCGTGCAGCCAGACCAGCACCGGCAGCCCGGTGCCGCCCGGTGTCCAGACATTCAGCGACAGGCAGTCCTCGCTTCTGTCGAGAGCACTGCCCGGCCCCATCACCCGTTCCAGCCGCGAGCGTGGCTGCGGAGACGCCGGACCCGGCCGCCGAGCATCGCGTACCCCGGTCCAGGCGGCAGCGGGCCCCGGCGCGGCGAACCGCGCGGCCCGGCCGAACGGGATGCCGCGAAACGCGGTCACCGACCCGCTGGTGACACCGCGCAATGCCCCGGCGGGGGCGTGTACCAGTTCGTTCATCGCTCAGGCCGCCAGGAAGGCGACCGCCCCGCCACGGGCCTCGGCAGCCCCGACAAAGAATCCACCGGGCAGCTCGCGCACGGTGAAACCGTTGCCGACCACCAGTTTCCGCGCGGCGTCGAGATCGGCGACGGCGACGGCCTGGCCCGCGAGGTAGGGCAGTGCGGGCACCGGCTCCCCGGGCAGGACCGCCTCGAAGTCGGAGACCGCGACGATCTCCATCCGGCCCACTGTCAGCGGCAGGACCGTCAGCGGCGGCTCGGCCAGCGGCTGGACGTCGAGGATGCGGGCGTAGCGGTCGACGGTCGCCGCCCGTTCCGTGTCGTCCACGACGAGCAGCACGCTGTGCAAGTGGGTGGCGCCGTTGGCATGGTCCAAGTAGCGGGGCTGATGGATCAGTTCGGGCGTCAGATGCCGGGCGATGTGGATCAGTCCCTCGGGGGTCAGCGCGCGGTCGAGGTGCACCGCCTCGAACCGCGCGGTCGCCGGGCCGTCGGGGGTGTCAACGTCGCGTTGCAGCGGCAGCACCCCGGACGAGGACAGATCGGCCGCGCGCAGCCGGCGCTCGACCGCTTCGGCGTCCGCGCAGCCGAACGAGCAGCCGTGCAGACCCTCGTATTGTGCGATCAGGGGCCGGATCTGCCACGGATCGACCGAACCGTCCCCGAACAGCCCGAGCAGTTCCAGGTAGGTCGAGCCGAACAGCGCGCACCGGTTGCCCGCACCCATCGGTTTGCGCTCACCACCGGGCCGATCCGAGCCCATGTGCATGGACAGCGGCGTGAGGGTGAAGCCGAGCGCCTCGTATGTTCCGGCGGTGGCATCCATGTCGGTGGTGTAGAGGACGGAGTGGTCGATGCGATCGATGTCGGTCATGCTCAAAGGCTGAGCCGCCGTGGCGCACCGGTTCCAGTCACCGTCGGTCGATTGCGGGATTTCGACATATTGCCGTCAGTAATGGTGGAATCGCTCACCCGGCCACGCAACGGCTCCCGCCCAGACCGAGCACTGAATAGGGCGGAAGTATGTGTCGCGCTCAGCGGCGTGTTCGGGTCAGGGCTGCGCCGACTCGCTTGCTGTTACGGATGACCGGGGCGCTTTCCACTCCGCGGATCCCCGGCAGGTTGCCGATGCCCTGTTCGAGAAAGTCGTAGAGGGCGTCCACATCGCGGCAGGCGGCGAACAGGAGCAGGTTGGTGGGTCCGGTGGTGGCGGCGGCGAAGGCGACGTCGGGATGCGTGGCGATCGCCTCGGCGGCCTGCCGCACCCGTGCCGGGTCGACGGTCAGCCACAGGATCGCCAGCGTCTCGAATCCCAGCAGTACCGGATCAATATCCACGTCGAAGAACAACGCACCGCACTCGCGTAACTGGGCAAGGCGGCGTTTGGCGGTCATCTCGGACCACCCGGTCGCCCGGGCGATGTCGGAGTAACCGACGCGACCGTCCTGCGCGAGGATGGCGAACAATTCCTCGTCGCCCTCCGCAGGCACTGTCGACGCCTGTTGAGACGGGGCCAGGGCGGCGATCTGCTCGGCGGTGAGCGAGTCGGCCCGGCCGTGCCAGCCGGCCGGACCGCCCGCGAAGACGCGCAGCAGGCAGTGCGCGGTGACGCCGGTGACCCGCGGCGTCTTCGGCAACTGCCCGAGCAGCAGGGCATCGCTCTCCCGAGAACTGCGGGTGCGGGTGACGCAGACGATCTGCGTGCCGCCCGAGGTGAGGCAGACCCACGAGGTATCCGGCCGCCGGGCCAGCGCATCGGCGACAGCCACCGCCGCGTCGGGGGTCACCTGGACCCGGACGAACCACTCCACCCACCCCAGTCGCCGGGGGTTCGGCAGGCCGACCACCCGCAGTTGCCCGGTGGTGCGCAGCCTGCGGTACCGCCGTGCGACCGTCTGATCGGACACGCCGAGCACCGCTGCGATGCGGCTGAACGGTGCGCGCCCGTCGATGTGCAGCGCGTGCACGATCGCGCGATCGATGTGGTCCAGGACCGGAGAACTCACCGGCGACAGCGTACTGCGGCCCTCCGCGACCGAATCCTCATCATGGGCGTGCTCACCCACGGCGATCTTCCTGGCCACTTTCGGCGTGCTGCCGTACTTCCTGGCCGGCTGCTCCGAAACGGTGCCGCAACTCGGTCGCGAAGTCGTCGACGAACTCGGCCGGATCGTCGGAATCACGCCCCGGGGAGGGAAGCCGACCGGGCAATGTTCTTTGGTGTTTGAGCGTCGCGCTCGGTGGGTAATACCCCTGTGACCCGTTGTATGTACAGGTCACAGGGGCTGTTGCGCCCCCGGCAGGAATCGAACCTGCGACCTAGGGATTAGAAGGCCCTTGCTCTATCCAACTGAGCTACGGAGGCAGCGGGTTCTACGATGGCCGACATTGGCCGTGCTGTCCAGCGAGTCGATTATAGCGAGCGTCCAGGTGGCCGGATTCTTAGCGTTAGCAACGTTTCAGCCATCCCGAACAGTAGGTGACGCGCCGTGGTGATCGGGGCCAAGGATATCGGTACAAACCCGACCGGGCCACGGAATACTCGCCGAACTACGCTCAGTCGTATGTCCTCCGCCCCCACCTCGTCCGCCGCTCCCCGAGCCGAGGCCGCTCGGTCGGGGGCGGCGTTCGGCACGATCACCGCGCTGGCCGGCGCCATCGCGGCCGTCGTCGCGGCGCTGGTGGTGGGGTTGTCGGCGGCGCAGGCACTGAGCCTGCTCGGCATCCCCGACCCGGGCGCGGCGACCACCTACGGACTGCCCGCGGTCCGGGCGCTCGCCGACCTGTCGGCCGCGCTGACAGTCGGCTCGCTGTTGTTCGCGGCCTTCCTGGCGCCGCCGCAGTCGAACGGGCTGCTGGACGTCGGCGGGTATCGCGCGGTGCGCAGGGCGTCGAATTTCGCGGTGGTCTGGGCGTGTTGCGCGGCGCTGCTGGTGCCGCTGACGGTTTCGGACACCACCGGACGGCCGGTGGGGGATGTTCTGCGCCCGCAGGAACTGTGGCAGGCGATCGATCGGGTCGAGTTGGCCGGAGCTTGGCGGACGACCGTCGTTTTCGCCCTGATCGTCGCCGTGGGCTGCCGCCTCGCGTTGCGCTGGGGCTGGACTCCGGTCCTGCTCGGGGCCGCGATCGCCACCATGATGCCGCTGGCGTTGACCGGCCATTCCTCCTCGGGCGGGTCGCACGACGTGGCGACCAACAGCCTGATCCTGCATCTGATCTCGTCCGCCGTCTGGGTCGGCGGCCTGTTCGCCGTGCTCGCGCATGCCCTGCGCGGCGGTGCGTACACCGACGTCGCGGCCCGGCGTTTCTCGTCGACCGCCACGGTCGCCTTCGCCGTGATCGCGGTCAGCGGCGTGATCAACTCCTGGGTCCGCGTGCCGGTGGACGAACTGCTCTCCAGCACCTACGGCAGGCTGGTGCTGGCCAAGGCCGCCGCGCTGGCGGTGCTCGGTGTGTTCGGTTACGTGCAGCGCCGCGCCTCGTTGCCCGCCTTGGCGGCCGATCCCGGCGACCGGTCGGCCCTGGTGCGGTACGCGGGCGTCGAAGTATTGATCTTCGCCGCGACCATCGGCCTCGCGGTCGGGCTCGGCCGTACGCCGCCGCCACCGCCGGATTCCGTTCCGACGCCGGTCGAAGTGGAGCTGGGCTACAACCTGGCCGGGCCGCCCACATTCGCCCGCATGGTGTTCGACTGGCGGTTCGATCTGATCTTCGGAACGCTGTCCATCGTGCTCGCGGTGCTGTACCTGCTCGGCGTGCGGCGGCTGCGAGCGCGAGGTGACGCGTGGCCGGCCGGGCGGACGTTCGCCTGGCTGTCCGGTTGTGTGGTGCTGCTCGTCGCCACCTCTTCCGGCGTCGGCCGGTACTCCCCCGCGATGTTCAGCGTGCATATGGGAGCCCATATGGCGCTGTCCATGCTCGCGCCGATCCTGTTGGCGCTCGGTGGCGCGGTGACGCTGGCGCTGCGCGCGCTGCCCCCGGCCGGCCGCGGTGGCGTGCCGGGGCCGCGGGAATGGCTACTGGCCGCGGTACACAACCCGGTCTCGCGTTTCCTGACTCACCCGATCGTGGCGTCGGCGATCTTCGTCGGCGGCTTCTACGCGCTGTACCTGGGCGGCATCTTCGACGCCTACGCCGACTCACACGCGGCGCACCTGCTGATGAACGTGCACTTCCTGCTCAGCGGTTACCTGTTCTACTGGGTGGTGATCGGCATCGATCCCAAGCCGAGGCAGGTGGAGCCGTTGACCAAGCTCGCCATGGTGTTCGGCTCGCTGCCGTTCCACGCGTTCTTCGGCATCGCGCTGATGAGCATGACCACGGTGCTCGGCGGCTGGTTCTACCACGGCCTCGGTCTCGGCTGGAACGGCGATCTGCTCGGCGACCAGCGCACCGGCGGCAGCCTCGCGTGGGCGAGCGGTGAGGTCCCCCTGGTGGTGGTGATGCTGGCTTTGCTGATCCAATGGTCGCGCAGCGATCAGCGACTCGCGCAGCGCACCGATCGAGCCGCCGAACGCGACAACGACGCCGCACTCGCCGCACACAACGCGATGTTCGCCGAACTGGCCAAGCGAGATGGAGAAGTGCGTAAGTGAGTGAACGCGCCACCACGGTCTCCCCACACAGACCGGCCGGGCGGGTGGAACGGTCGGACGTGCGATCCGCACGCAAGCGGCTGGCGGGGCAGATCCGTAAGACGCCGGTCTTCCACACCTCCATCGCGAGCCCGTCCGGTCCCGTCCCGGTGACGATCAAGCTCGAGCACCTCCAGCACGGCGGGACGTTCAAAGTACGCGGCAGCCTCAACGCGCTGCTCGAGTCGGGCACCGGGGTCGATCAGGTGGTGATCGCCTCCGGCGGCAACGCGGGTATCGCGGCGGCGCTGGCCGCGGCGCGGCTCGGAAAATCCTGCACCGTCGTCGTCCCGGAGACCGCGCCGCACACCAAGGTCGCCGCGATGTGGTCGCACGGCGCGGAGGTGCTCTGGCACGGCACCTGCTACGCCGAGGCCTTGCAGCACGCGACCGAGCTGGCCACCGAACGGGGCGCGCTGCTGCTGCACGGCTACGACCTGCCCGCGGTGGTCGCGGGCATCGGTGTGGTGGGGCTGGAACTCGAGGAGCAGGTACGTGGTCGGCCGCCGGTGCTGGCCGCGGTGGGCGGTGGCGGACTGGTCGCGGGCATCGCGGCCGCGGTCGGGCGGCGTCAGCGGGTGATCGGGGTGGAACCCGACGGCGCCGCGATCCTGCGCGCGGCGTTGGCGGCCGAGCGTCCGGTGGACATTGTCGGGTCCGGGATCACCGTCGACTCGCTGGGGCCGACCCGTATCGGTGACATCGCACTCGACGTCGCCCGCCGCCACGGCGTGCGCTCGGTGCTGGTCAGCGACGACGCGATCAGCGCGGCGCGGGAATATCTGTGGCGCGAGTTCCGCATCCTGGTGGAAGTGTCCGGCGCCACGGCGCTGGCCGCCGTGCACAGCGGCGTCTACGTTCCCGCGCCGGACGAGCGACCGGTGGTGGTCCTCTGCGGCGCCAATACCGACGTGGCGGTGTTCTGACCACGCGGGCGTGAAAGCTCGGTCTTCACATTTCGGGAAGTTGTGCACATTCCTGGATCGGATCGCTCGGGTCCGCGAAATCGGCGCACGCTGGAAGTGCCTCCTGGAGGGGGAGGACATTCCGGGCGGTTCCGGATCCGAATGTGAAGGGGCGTAGCTATGTACGAGGCGAATGCGACCGTGATCGGAACGATCGCCACCCATCCGGTCAAGCGTGATCTGACCAATGGCGAGCAGGTGGTCACCTTCCGGTTGGCGAGCAATTCCCGCCGACTGGACCAGACGTCGGGGCAATGGGTGGACAACGGCACCCTCTATCTCACCGTCAGCTGCTGGCGCAGGCTGGTGGCAGGTGTCGACGCGTCACTGCGGCGCGGCGATCCGATCATCGCCTACGGCCAGCTGCGCTCCCACGAGTACCGGAGCAAGGACGGTGTGGAGCGACGGGATCTGGAGATGCGCGCCACCGCGGTCGGACCGGACCTGTCCCGCTGTGTCGCGCACCTGACGCGGCTGTCCGACCTGCCGCCACGGAATACTTCCGCGATCGCGAACGCTGAAGGTCAGGTGCCGGTGGGCGACGCGCCGGGGGAGAATATCGTTGCCGCCGATTCGGCACCGCCGCGCGGCAGCGCGCCCGAGCCGGTCGACGCTTGATCGCATGGCCGGTTTTCGTCCCGGCGGCAGGTAGCTCTGCTTCGTCCCCCCATCTCTCGCACCGATAGGCTTCACACTTATGGCTGAGTTCATCTACCAAATGAAGAAGGTTCGCAAGGCGCACGGCGACAAAGTCGTGCTCGACGATGTCACCTTGAACTTCCTTCCCGGCGCCAAGATCGGCGTCGTCGGCCCGAACGGCGCGGGTAAATCCAGCGTGCTGAAGATCATGGCCGGACTGGACCAGCCGAACAACGGTGACGCGTTCCTCGCCGCAGGCGCCACCGTCGGGATCCTCCAGCAGGAGCCGCCGCTCAACGAGGAGAAGACCGTCCGCGGCAACGTCGAGGAGGGCATGGGCGAGATCAAGGTGAAGCTGGATCGCTTCAACGAGATCGCCGAGCTGATGGCCACCGACTACTCCGACGAGCTCATGGAGGAGATGGGCAAGCTGCAGGAGGACCTGGATCACGCCGACGCGTGGGACCTGGACTCCCAGCTCGAGCAGGCGATGGACGCGCTGCGCTGCCCGCCGCCGGACGAGCCGGTCACCAACCTCTCCGGTGGTGAGCGCCGCCGCGTGGCGCTGTGCAAGTTGCTGCTGAGCAAGCCCGACCTGCTGCTGCTCGACGAGCCGACCAACCACCTGGACGCCGAGAGCGTGAACTGGCTCGAACAGCACCTGGCGCAGTACCAGGGCGCCGTGCTCGCGGTCACCCACGACCGGTACTTCCTGGACAACGTCGCCCAGTGGATTCTGGAGCTGGACCGCGGCCGCGCCTACCCGTACGAGGGCAACTACTCCACCTACCTCGAGAAGAAGGCCGAGCGACTCGAGGTGCAGGGCAAGAAGGACCAGAAGCTGCAGAAGCGGCTCAAGGAAGAACTCGCCTGGGTCCGTTCCGGCGCCAAGGCCAGGCAGGCCAAGAACAAGGCTCGCCTCGGCCGGTACGAGGAGATGGCGGCCGAGGCCGAGAAGATGCGGAAGCTGGACTTCGAGGAGATCCAGATTCCCGCGGGCCCGCGCCTGGGCAACGTGGTGGTCGAGGTCGAGCACTTGGACAAGGGCTTCGGCGACCGTCAGCTGATCAAGGACCTGTCGTTCACCCTGCCGCGTAACGGCATCGTCGGCGTGATCGGGCCCAACGGCGTCGGTAAGACCACGCTGTTCAAGACCATCGTCGGGCTCGAGTCGCCGGACAGCGGCGAGGTGAAGGTCGGCGAGACGGTCAAGCTGAGCTACGTCGACCAGAATCGCGCGGGCATCGACCCCAAGAAGACGGTTTGGCAGGTGGTCTCCGACGGCCTCGACTACATCGAGGTCGGCCAGCAGGAGATGCCGTCGCGCGCCTACGTGAGCGCGTTCGGCTTCAAGGGCCCCGACCAGCAGAAGCCCGCGGGCGTTCTGTCCGGCGGTGAACGCAACCGGCTGAACCTGGCGATGACGCTCAAACAGGGCGGCAACCTGATCCTGCTGGACGAGCCGACCAACGACCTCGACGTCGAGACCCTCGGCTCGCTGGAGAACGCGCTGGAGAAGTTCCCCGGCTGCGCCGTGGTCATCTCGCACGACCGCTGGTTCCTGGACCGCACCTGTACCCACATCCTCGCGTGGGAGGGCGACTCCGACAACGAGGCCAAGTGGTTCTGGTTCGAGGGCAACTTCGAAGCGTACGAAGCCAACAAGGTCGAGCGGCTCGGCCCGGAAGCGGCCCGCCCGCACCGGGTTACGCACCGCAAACTCACCCGCGGCTGAGTTTGTCGGCGTAGGCGGGTGCACGGTGCGGCCGCACCCGCCCTACGTGCCGCACTGCCTGGATGCTGTGGCCGGGCGAGGACGACACCGTCGCGAAAGCCCGGATTTCGGCGGACCCCACGGTTCGGCTTCGGGCGGCGTAGGACCTCGCCTGTGGAAGGCCCCGGTTGGCGGTGGTTGCTAGGAGCGCTGGGGGCCATAGGGGGCAAGACAGGGACATGGGACGCATATGTTCCCGGGGTGGGTCACTCGGACGCAGTTCGCACTGCGCTGCGTAAACCTTGTTCGGCCTGGCCGGTGAGCGGGGAAGGGCTCCGACTGTTCGATATACGTCCGGGGCACTTTCACCGCCGCTGGATCTGGTGTCGGCGAGGTTTCTCCTTGCCAGGGTGCTCGCCTGCCGGGTACGGGCGCGTGCGCGCTGCCTGGCGTTTGCTGGTGTGCCATGCGGGGGCGGTTGAGCCGGAGTTCGGGTCGAGAGCGGGGGGCGACGGCCGCGGTGGGGTGGCGCGAAAAGTCTTTCCGGGGAACGCGGAACAGGAGTGACACCTACCCGCGCGTAGCTCGCTAGGGTGGGAGTCGTGAATGCGCAGGCGCAGTTCGAGCAATCGGTGGCTTCGACCGCCGACGCGGTGGTCGAGCTGACCCGAGGTACCGGTGCGGCGTCGCTGCCGCCACGGATACGACCTGTCGCGCTCACCTGACGTTCGCGGGTCCGACTTCTGTGCTGTGCCCGAGATTGTCGCGTGTGATCTCGGCACACGAGCGGCGAACTCCGCCGTCGTGGTGAACCACCGGATGTGAAAAGGGAATTCACCCACGCGTCATCGGCGCACAGTTACTCTCGGACCGGCGTCACTTTGTTACGGAACCGATATCCGAGGGAGTTGGCGAAAAATGACCGTCTCGTCCGAATTGTCCAGCGCGGCGTGGGCCGCGGGTTTGCCGCAGTCACTGCGCGGCGAACTCGCGACGCTCGAGGAGGCGTACTTCCGCCACGTCGACGCGGGCGATGTGGACTGTGCGATCACCGGCATCACCCAGATCTTCCGAAGGCACTTGGAGTTGGCGGTGACGCGCCGCCCCGGTCGCGCACTGGTGCGGGTGTACCACCCGGACGACGGCTCCGGAATCGGTGCGGCGGTGCAGATCGTCACCGATGACATGGCGCTGCTGGTCGAGTCGATCAGCTCGTCGCTGAGCCGGATCGGCGTCAGTGTCAGCGAGATCATCCACCCGATCTTCGAGGTCGAGCGGGACGAGGAGGGGCGGCTGACGCACGCCGCCGCGCACGAGGTGGACGGCACCGGCGGGGCGGGACTGCGGGAGTCCTGGATGCACGTGCAATTGCACCCGTCGACCAGTGCGGCGCTGCTGGCCAAGGTCGAATCCGCGGTGCCGGACGTGGTGGACGACGTGCGTCAGGTGATCGGCGACACCGAGGCCATCGAAGACGTGCAGAGCAGACTGGCCGACGATCTCGAATCGGCCGCGCAATCCGGGTCCGCGCCGTTCCAGCCGACCGAACTGACCGACACCGCTCACTTGCTGCGCTGGCTGGCCGGGGGGAACTTCACCCTGCTCGGCTACGCGCGCTACCGACTGAGCACCGACCAGGGCCGCGAGATGTCCACCGTCGTGCCCGACACCTGCCTCGGCGTGCTGCGGCCCGACGTGGGCACCGACTTCCACGTGCCGGTCAACGGCGGTGACCGTCCGCTGCTCACGCTGACCCAGGGGCTGGTCCCCGCCACCGTGCATCGTGCGGTGTATCCCTATTTCGTCGGTGTCGCCGATTTCGACGCCGACGGAACCATCGTCGGTGAACACCTGTTCATCGGCGTCTTCACCGTCACCGCCGTGCACGAGAACGTTCTGGACATCCCGGTGATCGAACGCCGGGTCCGTTCGGCGATCGAGGAGAGCGGATTCGACCTGGACTCGTTCTCCGGTCAGGCCATGCTCGAAGTCATCCAGTCCTTCCCCCGCACCGAGCTGTTCTCCGCCGACAGCGAGACGCTGCGCCGCACCGCCACCGCCGTGCTGAGCGTCGGCCTGCGGCGCCAGGTGCGCCTGTTCCTGCGCGCGGACACCTACGGTCGCTATGTCGCCTGCCTGGTCTACCTGCCGCGGGACCGGTACACCACCAGCGCTCGGCTCGAGATGCAGGAGATCCTGGTCCGCGAACTGGGTGGCGTGTCCATCGACTACTCCGCGCGGGTGGGCGAAAGCGAGTTGGCGCGAGTGTATTTCACCGTGCGCATGCCGGAGGCCGAGCTCGGTGTCCCGCGTCGTACGCCGCCCGGCGCCGATACCTCCGAGCCCACCAGGCTGCGCTTGCAGAACATGCTCGCCGAGGCCACCCGCACCTGGGAGGACCGGCTGAACGACGAGGTGAGCACGTCGACGGTGCTCGATCCCGCGGTGGTGCAGCGATACGCGGAGGCCTTCCCCGAGGGTTACAAACAGGATTTCGCCGCGGCCCGCGCGCTGCGGGACATCGTGCGCCTGGAACATTTGCGAGACGGCGTCATCGATCAATATCTGTACCGGAAGCCGGATTCGGCGCCGGGCTCGTGGCGTTTCACGCTCTACGTCGGTGGTAGCGGCATCTCCTTGAGCCAAGTGCTTCCGCTGTTGCAGAGCCTCGGTGTGGAGGTGGTCGACGAGCGGCCGTACCAGATCGCGTTGGAGGCGGCGGCGGACGGCACCGGCGGTGAGCGGTGGATCTACGACTTCGGCCTGCTGGCCCGCCCCGAGCTGCTGCGCAGTTCGCTCGATCGCGATCTGGACGCCGAACTGCTCGAGTCCTCCAAACGCGCCGACGTGCTGGAGGCGGAGGTGCGCGGGCTGCGGGAACGGTTCGTGGAGGCCTTCGCGGCCATGTGGTACGGCCGCGCGGAGGCGGACGGGATGAACGAGCTCGTGCTGCGTGCCCGGTTGCCGTGGCGGGCCGTGTCGATCCTGCGCACCTACGCGAAGTACTTGCAGCAGGCCGGTTTTCCGTATAGTCAGGCCAACATCTGCCGTGTGCTGCTCACCTATCCGGATATCGCGCGCCTGTTCGTCGACCTGTTCGCCGCGCGCTTCGATCCCGACACCGTCTCCGCCGAGCACGCCGCGGAACTGGAGACCCAGGTGCGCGGGCGGATCGACGAGGTGGTCAGCCTGGACGCGGACCGCATCCTGCGCGCGATCCTCGGCCTGGTCAAAGCGACGCTGCGGACGAACTTCTACGTGACCGACGCGGAAGGCAAACCGCGCGACTTCGTGTCGGTGAAGGTCGAGCCACGGGAGATCGCCGAATTGCCCAAGCCGAAGCCGCAGTTCGAGATCTTCGTGTACTCGCCGCGGGTGGAAGGCGTGCACCTGCGCTTCGGGCCGGTGGCGCGTGGCGGTTTGCGGTGGTCGGACCGTTTGGAGGACTTCCGCACCGAAATCTTGGGCCTGGTGAAGGCGCAGGCGGTGAAGAACGCGGTCATCGTGCCGGTCGGCGCGAAGGGTGGCTTCGTGGTCAAGCAACCGCCCGCGGCCACCGGCGATCCGGTAGCGGACCGGCAGGCGCTGGGCGCCGAGGGCGTGGCTTGCTATCGCACGTTCATCTCGGGCCTGCTGGATGTCACCGACAACGTGGATCGCGCGAGCGGGGAGGTGCTTCCGCCCGCTCGGGTCGTGCGGCGTGACGGTGACGATACCTATCTGGTCGTTGCGGCTGATAAGGGCACCGCGACGTTCTCCGATATCGCCAACGACGTGGCTCAGAGCTACGGCTTTTGGTTGGGTGATGCGTTCGCTTCCGGTGGTTCGGCGGGTTATGACCACAAGGCGATGGGCATCACCGCCAAGGGTGCGTGGGAGAGTGTGAAGCGGCATTTCCGTGAGATGGAGATCGATACCCAGACCCAGGATTTCACGGTGGTCGGTGTCGGTGACATGAGTGGTGATGTGTTCGGCAATGGCATGTTGTTGTCCGAGCACATTCGTCTGGTGGCCGCGTTCGACCACCGCCACATCTTCCTCGACCCCGACCCGGACGCGGCGCGTTCGTACCGGGAGCGGCAGCGGATGTTCGCACTGCCGAGGTCGTCGTGGGCGGATTACGACACGTCGCTGATCAGTCCCGGTGGCGGTGTGTGGGATCGCACCGTGAAGGCCGTGCCGATCAGCCCGCAGGCCAGGGCGGCTCTCGGCCTGGGCGACGACGTCGTATCGCTGTCGCCGCCGGATCTGGTTCGCGCGATCCTGCTCGCTCCGGTGGATCTGTTGTGGAACGGCGGTATCGGCACCTACATCAAGGCGAGCACCGAGACCAACGCCGAGGTGGGCGACAAGTCCAACGACGCGGTCCGGGTCAACGGGGATCAGTTGCGGGTCAAGGTGATCGGCGAGGGCGGCAATCTCGGCGCCACGGCCCTCGGCCGCATCGAGTTCAACCGCAACGGCGGCAAGATCAACACCGACGCGCTGGACAACTCGGCGGGCGTGGACTGCTCCGACCACGAGGTCAACATCAAGATCCTGCTCGACGCCGTGGTCTCCGGCGGTCAGCTGCCGCCGGACGAGCGCAACCCGCTACTGGCCTCCATGACCGACGAGGTCGCCCAGATGGTTCTGCAGGACAATGTGGCGCAGAACTTCCTCATGGGCATCTCGCGCACCGAGGCGCCGCAGATGCTCAGCGTGCAGACGCGGCTCATCGAGGAACTCGAACAGCGTCGCGGCCTGGACCGCGAACTCGAGGCGCTGCCCTCGGACCAGGAGATGAAGCACAGGCTGGAGGAGAACGCCGCACTGGCCTCGCCCGAGCTGGCCAATCTCATGGCGCACGTGAAGCTCTCGCTCAAGGCCGATCTGCTCGATTCCGACCTGCCCGACAGTCAATACTTCGCCGCGCGGCTGCCGGAGTACTTCCCCACGCCGCTGCGCGACCGGTTCGGAGCGGCGATCAAACGCCACCGGCTGCGCCGGGAGATCGTCACCACCATGATCGTCAACGAGATGGTGGACTACGGCGGCATCACCTACGCGCACCGGTTGAACGAAGAGGTCGGCGCCACCACCACCGACGCGGTGCGCGCCTTCGCCGCGGCGAGCGGAATCTTCGACCTGGACGAACGATGGGCGCGAATCCGCGCCTGTGACGCGCCGACCCCGGTGCGCGACCTGCTCGAACTGGAGACGAAGCGGACCCTCGACCGGGCGTCCCGGTGGCTGCTGAGCAATCGCCCGCAGCCGATCGCGGTGGGCTCCGAGATCAGCCGGTACCGGGCCGACGTGCGGGAACTCGCCCCCAAGGTGCCGGGATGGCTGCGCGGGCACCACGTGTTCTCGCTCACCGACCGGTCCGCCGAGTTGATCGCTCGCGGTGCGCCGACCGACCTCGCCACCGAGGTGTTCGGTCTGCTCCACCTCTTCCCGCTGCTGGACATCGTGGACATCGCCGACATCACCGACCGGGACGGTGACGAGGTCGGGTCGCTGTACTACGCGCTCAACGACCATCTCAAGATCGACTGGCTGCTGCAGGCGGTCAGCCACCTCGAACGCGGCGACCGCTGGCACGCGCTGGCGCGGCTCGCGCTGCGCGACGACATGTACGGGTCGCTGCGCTCGCTCACACTCGACGTGCTCTCCGGCGGCGACCCCGAGGAGACGGCGGACGAGAAGATTGCATACTGGGAGTCGAAGAATCAGTCCCGCCTCGGCAGAGCCAGGGCGGCGCTGTCGGAATTGTTCGAGTCCGGAACCCACGATCTCGCCACGTTGTCGGTTGCAGCGCGGCAAGTGCGGAGCATGGTGAGCGGGGTGGGCGCTCAATCGGAGGTACCACGTTGACGAGTTCGGTGAGCGGCAGCGGGAAGGCCGCGGGCAGCCTGGTGCTGCCCAAGCGGTTCCACGCCAAGGTGGATGTCAGGTGGTCGGACATGGACGTGTTCCAGCACGTCAACCATGCCCGGATGGTGACGCTGCTGGAAGAGGCGCGCATTCCGTGGCTGTTCGAGGACGGCCGCCCGACCGCACCGCTGCGCGAGGGGTGCGTCCTCGCCGATCTGCGTGTCCGCTATCGCGGTCAATTGCGGCACGAGGACACGCCGCTGGACATCGCCATGTGGATCGAGCAGCTGCGCGCGGTCGACTTCACCATCGGCTACGAGGTGCGGGCGGCGGGCGCGCTGCCCGACTCGCCCGCGGCCGTGGTGGCGTCCACGCAGATCGCGGCGTTCGACATGCGGGCGCAGCGGTTGCGCAGGCTCACCGACGCCGAGCGTGATTACCTGTCCGAATGGATGGACTGAGCGACCGCGACTGTGGTGGCGGAGTGCTGACGGCGGAGCGGCCGTGATGGCGGAACAACGAGTGCTGCATGTGCCCGATCCGGCGGAGCGGGAGAATCTCGCGACGTTTCTGACCAGGGCCGTGCGGCTGGACCCCGGGGCGGTGGTGCGCCTGCGCCGCCGCGGGGAGAAATACGTTTCGGCCTGGGTGGCGACGGGTTTCGAAGCGCTGGCGATGCGCACCGTGGTCGCCGAACTCGGCGTCGACGACGTGACGGTCGGCGCCGATCTCGTGCTGGCCGGTTCGGCCGGTGGCGGTCCGATCGACCTCGGATATTCGATGGACTCCGCGTGGCGCGGCGCGCTGCCACCCATCGACGGTTTCGTACACGTCGACGACGTGCCCGCACGCACCCTGGTCGAGCTCGCCGAGCAGGGTGCGCAGCTGGCGAAGGAACACGGCAGCGGCCACGGTCCGCCCGCCTCGTTGCTGGATCAGGCGGTGCTGACCGTGTCCGGCGCGGGCACCCGGGTGCAGGTGCCGATGCGTGTCGTCTTCGCGCTCACGGCGATGGATTTCATCCCGCACTCGGGGGAGAAGGCCGACCCACGCCGTATCCCAGCCGCCGAGATCGTCCGTGTCCGCGCGACCAGAACCTGGCTGAGGCTCGACGCTCGCTACGGCTCGGTCGCGCGTCGGCTCGGCGGTGGAATTCCTCTGCTACCGCGTTGATCGCGTCGTTCGATGGTCGTCGCCGGGTGACGATGACGGCCTACCGGGGGGCGGCATCGAAAATACGCACATCTCTAGTTCTTTCGCTGCCGCTGGATCGATGCCAACGCGGGCTGCGGACTGTAAACCCGAGTAGCACAGGACCGCTCGGATGCGATCGATGGGACAGGCGGCGCCGTCGGCAGGAGGGGACGGCGCCGCCTCCTGCTGCGGGCACGGTGCCGCTCAAGAGACGCCGATGTAGCGGAGGACTGCCGTTGTCGCGGCTGCGGCGAGAATGACCAGCAGAATGGGGCGTCGGAACCACGCGACCAGTCCACCCGCGAAAACGCCTGCGGGCACGGCGAATCCGAGGTCTGCGGTGCCCAGCGGCAAGGTGGTGACGGCCACGAGCGCGGTGAGCAATACGACGGCGCCGATCTCCAGCAGCCACACCACACGTTCGGGAAGGCGCACTCGGTCGCGGAGTGCGGGTCCGGCCCAGCGGAACGCGTAGGTGCCCGCGGCGAGAGCGACGACTCCGGCGGCCAGCATCACGCCGCTCCCCGCGCGGTCGCTGATAGAGGCTTTTGCCGCGCCGCGACCAGCACCCCGGACAGGGCGAGCAGCACCGGCAGCCCCGTGGGCAGGAAAGGGGCGCTGACCAGGGCGATCGCGGTGCCGACACCCACCGCGGCGAGGGTGGTCCGGTCACGCAGCGCGGGCAACACCAGCGCTAGCAGGACCGCGGGGAATACCGCATCGAGTCCGAGCGCCGAGGTGTCGGTGACCACCGATCCGATCAGCGCTCCGACGGCGGCGCCGCCGGGCCAGGCGAGCAGCACCCCAGCGCCGGTGATCCAGTAGGCCGCCCGTCTGCGTGGCGCGTCGGGCTGCGCGATGGTCATCGCGACGGACTCGTCGTTCATCAGATGAACGCCGAGCGAGCGGCGCCAGCCCGTGCCGACCGCGTCGGGAACCGACAGCCCGTACGGAACATGCCGCGCGTTCACCAGCAGTCCCGCCAGCACCGCCGCGATCGGGTTGCCGCCGGCGGCAACGATCCCGAGAAACAGGAACTCCGAGCTCCCCGCCAGCACCACGCACCCGAGTAGCACCGGCAGCCAGACCGGAAAGCCCGCCGCGACCGCGGTCGCCCCGTAGGAAATCCCGATCACACCGACGGCGAGGCACACCGCACCGATCCCGAGCAGCGCATTCCGATCGAGTGTTCGCCATATCGAACGCATGTAGTTTATAGTGAACATGACGCCGCACTTCGTCAACATGGTTTCCCGGCGAGAGCTCCGAAGGACACGCGCTGCGAACATGTCCGCACCGCAACCATCCAGCACTCCAGCGCAACCACAGCACCACGACCCCACGGCATAATCGCGGCACACGCGGCGCCGAAGGCGCTGCAAAACAAGCAGAGGTGGGAATGACGCAGCAGGACGCGACGACAACACCACAGGCGGTGATCGCCGCCGCGCTGCGCCGCGAGCGCACCAGGGCCGGACTCTCGCTGAGCGAGGTCGCCGGCCGGGCGGGTATCGCGAAATCCACTCTGTCGCAATTGGAATCGGGAACCGGGAATCCGAGCCTGGAGACTTTGTGGGCGTTGTGCGTCGCCCTGGACATGCCGTTCTCCCGATTGCTCGACCCGCCGCGCCCGAACGTGCACGTCATTCGCGCCGGTGAGGGGCCGGTGGTGGCGGCCGAGCAGTCGGAGTACCGGGCGACGCTGCTGGCGGCCGGGCCGGCCAATTCCCGCCGCGACCTGTTCCGCATCACCGCGGAACCGGGGCATGCGCGGCGATCGGATCCGCATAGCGTCGGTGTGGTCGAGCACGTCCTGCTCGCCGAAGGGCGCGCACTGGTCGGCCCCGTCGACGCGCCCGTCGAACTACACCCGGGCGACTACATCGCGTACCCGGGTGACCAACCGCACGTGTTCGAGGCACTGGCGTCGCCGACCTGGGCGACGCTGGTGGTGGAGTACACCTGATCGGTCAGGCGGCGCCTTCGTCGAGATACTGCAACCACACGGGGTCGAGTTCGGCGGTAGTGGACAGCAGGCGCCAGTGCGGGCCCTTCGGGGAGACCAGCGGGGCACGCAGCGTCCAGCCCAGCTCGCTGAGCAGTTTGTCGGCTTTGCGATGGTTGCACGGCGCGCAGCTGGCGACGCAGTTCTCCCAGGAATGTTCCCCGCCGCGGCTGCGCGGGATGACGTGGTCGATGGTCTCGGCCTTGCCGCCGCAGTAGCCGCAGCGGTAGCGATCCCGGTGCATGAGCGCGGCGCGGGTCATCGGCACCCTGGCGCGATACGGAACGTGCACGTAGGTGCGCAGGCGGATCACCGAGGGAATCGCCACCGACGTATCGGCGGAGTGCACTACCGGCCCTTCGTCGTTGTGGTGAACGGCGTCGGCCTTATCGCAGATGAGGAGGACGATCGCGCGGCGCGCGGACAATGCGGTGAGCGGCTCGTAGGTGGCGTTCAACAGCAACACCCTGGTCTTGAGCCAGTTCGTGCCCTCGGCGGGCGGGGCGGTCGGGCGGGGGCCGTGGTCGTGATGGCCACGATGTCCACCCGGATATCGTTCGGACAAGATGTGCAGCGGAGTAGCCCCCGACCCACAATTGTGGACGTCGGCGGGCTGGAGTTGTCGGTGCGCTCGCGCCTCATGTGATCGGGCGCCGTGCCGCTGCTTCATCTCGACCTCGATTTCATGATTGGCAGGATCATGTGGTATCTGCAAAGCAGAGACTGTCCCCCAGTTGACCATGGAATGTCGGGCATTGCACGGTGATTTTCAACAATGTCCGGTTAACTGTGGCTGAAGTGCCATTCCGGCGCGATGTTCCGGTTGCCGATCGGCGGCGCAAGGGCGGTACGGCGGCGGTGCCCGGGCGCGGGCACAATGGACAGCGGCGCATCCGGTGAAGCGAGAGGGTCTATGACTTCGGGCGAGCAAACGGCGACGTCGTTCTACGAGGCGGTCGGTGGGGCGGAGACGTTCCGGCGGCTCGTCGCGACGTTCTATCGCGAGGTGGCCGCCGACGAGGTGCTGCGCCCGCTGTATCCGGAGGAGGATCTCGGTCCGGCGGAGCGTCGTTTGCGGATGTTCCTGGAGCAGTATTGGGGCGGTCCGCGCACTTACTCCGACGAGCGCGGCCATCCTCGCTTGCGCATGCGGCACATGCCGTTCACCATCGGACCGATCGAGCGGGACGCGTGGCTGCGGTGCATGCGTATCGCGGTCGCCGAGATCGAGCCGGAAACGCTCGACGACGAGCACCGTAAGGCGCTGCTCGACTACCTGGAAATGGCTGCCAACTCGTTGGTGAACGCCCCGTTCTGACCACGGCGCAGCACCGCGGCGTTGGTGTGTTTTCTACCGCGTTGTGGTGGCGAAACATTCGCTGGTGAACAGCGGGTGACGTGACGGTTGCGCGCGAGAGGCGGAGCGGAGCAGCCTTTTTCGCCTGTGCGGGTGGCAGTGCTGGGTATTTGCCCGCCATTCGAAACTGTGTGCCGGGAGAAGGCTTTCGCCTCGAAACTTTGGCACTATTGCGGATGTGAGTGATGCACCAGCCTTAACGGCGCCGGTGGATCGCACCACGCAGTCGTGGTGGCGGTCGGCCGTGTTCTACCAGGTTTATCCGAGATCTTTCGCGGACTCGAGCGGAGACGGGGTCGGCGATCTCGGGGGAGTCCGGGACAAACTGGGCTACCTCGAACTGCTCGGCGTCGACGCGCTGTGGATCTGCCCCGTGATGCGTTCGCCGATGGCCGATGGTGGCTACGACGTTGCCGATCCCCGCGACATCGATCAGCTCTTCGGCGGTCTCGCCGCGATGGACGCGCTGATCGCCGAGGCGCATGCCCGCCGGATCAAGGTCACCATGGATTTGGTGCCCAATCACACCAGCGACCAGCATCCGTGGTTCCGCGCGGCGCTGGCGGCGGCTCCCGGCAGCCCGGAGCGCGATCGATACATCTTCCGCGACGGCCGCGGCCCCGGCGGCGCCGAGCCGCCGAACAACTGGCCGAGCATCTTCGGCGGCCCCGCTTGGACCAGGATCACCGAACCCGACGGCACCCCCGGCCAGTGGTACCTGCACATCTTCGCCCGTGAGCAGCCCGACCTGAATTGGGCCGACCCCGAGGTCGCCGCCGATTTCGAGCAGACGCTGCGGTTCTGGCTCGACCGCGGGGTGGACGGATTCCGGATCGACGTCGCACACGGCATGGCCAAACCCGACGGTCTGCCCGACATGCCCGAGCTGTCCGTCTCGGCCCTGCTCGCGCACGACGACAGCGACCCGCGGTTCAACAATCCCGCCGTGCACGACATCCACCGCCGGATCCGCAAGGTGGTCGACGAGTACCCGGACGCGGTCACCATCGGTGAAGTGTGGGTGAACGACAACACCCGCTTCGGCGAGTACGTGCGTGCCGACGAACTGCACCTGGCGTTCAACTTCCGCCTCGCGGAATCGGCGTTCGACGCCGACGCGGTGCGTGACGCGATCGACAACTCGCTGTCCGCCGTCGCACCGGTCTTCGCCGTGCCCACCTGGACGTTGTCGAACCACGACATCGAGCGCGAGGTCACCCGCTACGGCGGCGGTGCGCTCGGCGTCGCGCGGGCGCGGGCGATGATCCTGCTGGAACTGGCGCTGCCGGGCGCGGTGTTCATCTACAACGGCGCCGAGCTGGGGCTGCCCAACGTCGACGACCTGCCGGACGACGTCTTGCAGGATCCGGTGTGGGAGCGCTCCGGCCACACCCAGCGCGGCCGCGACGGCTGCCGAGTGCCGCTGCCCTGGGAGGGTGCCGCGCCGCCGTACGGGTTCACCACCGGGACACCGTGGCTGCCGATTCCGGGCGACTGGGCGTCGCTGACCGTCGAAGCGCAACTCGAGGAGTTGGGGTCGACTTTGTCGCTGTATCGCCTGGCACTCGAACTGCGCGCGCTGCGGCCGGAGTTCGCCGGGGATCGGATCGAGTGGTACGGCAGCCCGGCGGGTTGTCTCGCCTTCCGCCGGCCGGGGGGACTGGTCTGCGTGCTCAACGCCTCGGACGCGCCCATCCAGCTACCGCCGGGAGACGTGCTGCTGGCCAGCGCGCCGACCGACGGAGGCCAGCTGGCGCCGAACGCGACCGCCTGGTTGGTCTGAGGCGCGTCGGAAAGTCCCAGCTCGGAGCCGATGCAATCGACACGGAGGGCGATCCGGCTCGACCGGACGGAGAACTACTACAGAGGATCGTCTACCTTTGATCCGTGAGCATTCTCGAGACAGTGCTGATCTTCGCCGGCATACCGCTGGTGATCTACGGCATCATCGCCGGATTGTCGTTCCTCGGTAAGCCGCTGCCTGGCGAGAAGCCGGTCCACTTCGCCCTCGGCCAGAAGTGGACCGCGTCGCCGGTGCTGTGGAGTGCCACCGAAGAGGTGATCGGCTCGGGTCACCATTTCGCGGAAACGCCGCATGAGCAGCATGCGGCCATCGAGTCCACCGCGGTGGAGCTGATCGGAGGACGGGCAAGTGGCAGGTTCTAAGTGGCCCGCGGTGGTCGAAGCCGATTTGCCGCACGGATACGCGATCACCAGCAGCGGACGCGTCTCCGGCGTGCACGAGGCAGGCGACGTGTTCAAGGAGGCGCCGTTCAACGACGTAGAGCGGCTCACCATGGACAACGTGCTCACCGAGGCGACCCGCGCGACGAAGGTGCGCTTCAACGTCTACATCGGCGATCTGGGCGAGGACCCGGCCGCGTCCGCGGACGCGATCTTCCCTGGCACGCCCGAGGCGGCGCACTCGGTGCTCATCGCCGTCTCGCCCAACGAGAAGGCGATCGAGGTGCGCTCGGGCCGGGCGGTCGCCGACCGTGCGAACGATCGCGTCTGCCAGCTCGGCGTCACCGCCGCGTTGAGCTCGTTCCGGCAGGGCCAGTTGATCGACGGCGTGGTCTCCGCCGTCCGCGTGATGGCCGCCGCCATCGGCAGGTAGCTGTCACATTTGCAGCGCCTGCGGCGCCGCGAACGGCACATGCTCGGTCTCGCTCCGCTCGAAAGACGGGGTGTGCCGCAGTGGTTGCGATAAGTCCGGCGCGTCCACCCGACCAAGGGTGGACGCGCCGGTTTCGTCTACGGCTGTGCGTCGAAGGCGCGGGCCCGCAGCGAGCGTTCGATCCCCGCCTTGCCCTCGCTGACCAGCCGGCGCAGCGCCGGGGGATGATCGCCGGCCAGGAACTTGTCGGCGACGGCCACCGCGTCCTCGCTGATCGCCCAGTGCGGGTAGAGGCCGACCACCACGGTCTGGGCGACCTCGCTGGAACGACGCTCCCAGACGCCGGGCACCTCGGCGAAATACCGCTCCACGTAGGAGGCGAGCAGCTCACCCTGCCCGGCGGGCGCGAAGCCGCCGACGATCGAGCGGGCGGTGATGTTGGGTACCGAATCGTCGCCCATCACCGTCGCCCACGCCTGCTCCTTCACCTCGGCGATCGGACGCGCCGTCGCTGCGGCGGCCGCCTGCCGCTTGCCCGCGGCTGTGGGGTCGTTGGCCAGCTCCTCATCGATGACCGGAGTGTGCAGCCCCTCGGCGTCGATCTCGCCCGCCGCCGCGAGCGCCGACACGATCCGCCAGCGCAGGTCGGTATCGACCACCAGGCCGGGCAATCCGACCTTCGCCGGGTCGCCGTCGCGCAGCTCGCTCAGCACCTCGGTGTGCCAGGCCGACAACTTCGCGCCGGTCAGCGCGTTGACGAAGGCCAGCTGGTGGTCGGAGCCGGGTTCTGCTTCGCGCGCCAGCTCCAGCAGCCTGTTCGCGTATTCCGGCCAGCCGGTGGTCGCGGCCCATTCCGGCTCGGCGTAGCTGCCCAGCGCGGTGTTGGCCTGCATCAACAGCCGTTGCACCACACCGATCTCGCTCTCGGCGCCGACTCCACGCTCGACCAGCGCGACGAAATCACGGGCGCGGAACTCGGCCTGGCGCGTCATCTCCCAGGCCGCCGACCAGGCGAGCGTGCGCGGCAGCGGCTCCGCGATGTCGGCGATGCGGTTGACCAGCACGTCGAGCGAACCGGCGTCGAGGCGGATCGAGCAGTAGGTGAGGTCGTCGTCGTTGACCAGCACGAACTGGCCGCGCGGCACGCCGGCCAGCTCGGGTACCTCGGTGCGTTCGGCGGCGTCGAGGTCGAGCTCGACGCGCTTGGTGCGCACCAGTTTTCCGTTCTGGTCGTCGTAGACGCCGACCGCGAGACGGTGCACGCGCCGCTCGCCCGCGCCCGGCTGCGCCCCCTCCTGCACGACCGCGAACGAGGTGAACCTACCCTCGGCGTCCACCTCGAAGTCGGGGCGCAGGATGTTCAATCCGGTGGTCTTGAGCCACTGCGCACCCCAGGTGGACAGGTCGCGGCCGGACGACTTCTCCAGCGCCGACAGCAGATCGTCGAAGGTGGCGTTGCCGTAGGCGTGGTCGGCGAAGTACGCGCGCAGGCCCGCCAGGAACGGCTCCAGCCCGACATACGCGACGAGCTGCTTGAGGACGCTGGCGCCCTTGGCGTAGGTGATGCCGTCGAAGTTGACCTCGACCGCGGCGAGATCGGGGATGTCGGCGGCGATCGGGTGGGTGGAGGGCAGCTGGTCCTGCCGGTAGGCCCAGGACTTCTCCACGTTCGCGAAGGTGGTCCAGGCGTTGGTGTACTCGGTGGCCTCGGACTGGCACAGCACCGACGCGAACGTGGCGAACGACTCGTTCAACCACAGGTCGTCCCACCATTTCATGGTGACCAGGTCGCCGAACCACATGTGCGCCATCTCGTGCAGCACGGTCTCGGCGCGACGCTCGTAGGACGCCCGGGTGACCTTGGACCGGAAGACGTAGTCCTCCAGGAAGGTCACCGCGCCCGCGTTCTCCATCGCGCCCGCGTTGAATTCGGGGACGAACAGCTGGTCGTACTTGCCGAACGCGTACGGCACGCCGAAGTTGCGGTGGTAGAAGCCGAAACCTTGCTTGGTCTCGGTGAACAGCCGCTCGGCGTCCATGTGCTCGGCGAGCGAGGCGCGGCAGTAGATGCCGAGGGGGATATCGCCGTGGTCGTCGGTGTAGACGTCGGTCCACTGCGCGTACGGGCCCGCGATGAGCGCGACCAGGTAGGTGCTCATCTTCGGGGTGGTGCGGAAGACGTGCTTGCCCGGCTCCGCCACGAGCGTCTGCACCACGGCCGCGTTGGAGACGACCTGCCAGTCCTCCGGTGCGGTGACGGCGATATCGAAGGTGGCTTTCAGATCCGGCTGATCGAAGCAGGCGAACATCCGCTTGGCGTCGGCGGTTTCGAACTGCGAGTACAGGTAGACGGCGTCGTCGGCGGGGTCGACGAACCGGTGCAGACCCTCGCCGGTGTGCGAGTACTCGCAGTCGGCCTCGACCACCAGCTCGTTGTGCTCGGCCAGGTCGGTCAGCGTGATCCCGGTCGACTCGTCGTAACCGGAGACGTCCAGCGCGGTCCCGTTGAGCACCGCCGAGCGCACGCCGCGCGCCACGATGTCGACGAATGTGCTCGCGCCCGGTGTCGCGCCGAAGGTCACGGTGCTGCGGGAGAAGAAGGTCTGCTCGCCCGGTTTGCCCGCGCCGTCGGTCAGATCCAGCTCGACGCGGTAGTTCTCGACCGACACCGTCGCGGCGCGTTCGATCGCCTGGTCGCGAGTGAGGTTGGGTGCGGACATAAGGCTCCTTCGTGGTCGAAGAACTGGCACGGGCAAAACCCACAATGCCACCTCGGGGTGGCAGGCCGCGCGGGACTTTCCCGATCAACCCTAATGTTCGCGGCACTTACGCACCGGTCCGCTGTGTGCGGCGGACGGCGCGGCGGCGGTGCTCGGGGGCGGCGGTATTGTGCCTGGTACAGCGCAGGTTCACCCCAGGGATTCGGAGGCTCGACGTTGAAGCATGTGCACGCCGGGAAGGTGCGTGACCTGTACGAGGACGGCGACACGCTGGTGCTGGTCGCGTCCGACCGGGTTTCGGTGTACGACGTGGTGCTGCCGACGCCGATCCCGGACAAGGGCGCCCTGCTCACGCAGTTGTCCAACTGGTGGTTCGAGTACTTCACCGATGTGCCCAACCATGTGGTCTCGGCCACCGACGTGCCCGCCGAGTTCGCCGGTCGCGGCATTCGGGTGAAGCCGCTGAAGATGGTGCAGGTGGAATGCATCGCGCGCGGTTACCTGACCGGGTCCGGGCTGGTGGAATACCGGCAGACGGGCTCGGTGTGCGGGATCGCGCTGCCGCCCGGTCTGCGCGAGGGCGACAAGCTGCCGGAGCCGATCTTCACACCGACCACCAAGGCGTCCGAGGGGCACGACGAGGCGATCACCTTCGCGGACGTGGTGAACCAGGAGGGACGCGAGGTCGCCGAGCGGCTGCGCGAACTCACCTTGCACATCTACGCCAGGGGCGCCGCGCACGCCGCCGAACGCGGTGTCATCGTCGCGGACACCAAGGTCGAATTCGGCTGGGACGGCGATGTGCTCACCCTCGGCGACGAAGTGCTCACCTCCGATTCGTCGCGTTTCTGGCCCGCCGACGAGTGGGAGCCGGGCCGCGCGCAGCGCTCGTTCGACAAGCAGTTCGTCCGCGACTGGTCCACCTCCACGGGCTGGAACAAGGAGGCGCCCGGCCCGGAGATCCCGGCCGATGTCGTCGCGGCGACCCGCCAGAAGTACGTGGAGGCCTACGAACTCATCACCGGCCGGACCTGGGCGGGCGTGCCGCGATAGCGGTCAGTCCGCGAGCAGCTCGGTCAGCCGGTCCAGGCAGGGCCGCTGCCCCGCGACGAGCTTGTCTCGCGCGGTGGGTGCGTCGAACCAGTCCGCGCGGTCGATCTCGGGGAACTCCGCGAGGCGGCCGGAGCGCGGCGGCCACTCCAGCTGGAAGGTTCCCGGTACCACGGCGGCGGGATCGAGGTCGCCTTCGACGGCCCAGACGGTGAGCACCTTCTTGCCGCTGCTGTAACGCACCTCGCCCAACGGCAGCCACGTGCCGTCCGGGACCGGCAGCCCGAGTTCCTCGGCGAACTCCCGGCTCGCCGCGACCTCGGCGTCCTCCGTCTCCGGCTCGTACTCGCCCTTCGGAATCGACCACGCGCCCAGGTCTTTTCGCGCCCAGAACGGCCCGCCCATGTGTCCGAGCAATACTTCGACGGCGCCGCCGGGGTTCCGGCGGAAGAGAAGGACTCCCGCACTGTGTTTGCCTGCCACACCGGGTAGTCTGCCCCGTCGCGATCGGCCGAGTGCCCTCGCATGCCGGTGCCCGGCGCGTCGCCGGAGCGACCGCTTTCGGCCGCCACGCCCGCCGCTCGAAGTCCCACGCAATGCGAAGGGCTCCACTCGCCGGGTCCGGTGTGGTGCGGCGGCGCCACCCGGCATCCCGAGCGGCCGTGCCGGGTCGAACCACGATCACGTCCGGCGATCCCGGCTGTCGGCGGACGTGCTCGCATTCGCCGATCCGGCGCTGCCACCGCGACCATTCGTGCACCCGCTCAGTCGGGGAGGTTCACTCGTGCCCCGTGGCGCAGCTGTGCCGCACGGATGGTCAGATAGTCGCGCTCGGGGACGCTCGTCGTGCGGGCGGCGGCCTTGGTGTAGCAGGCGATGGCCGCGTCGATCGCACCGGCCATCTCGTGCAGATGGCCGCGCACGGCGTCGAGCCGGTGGGAACCCGACAGGTGTTCGTCGAGGGTCTCGGCCAGCGCGAGACCGGCTTCGGGCCCCGCCACCATCGCCTTCGCCACCGCCCGGTTCAGCGTCACCATCGGATTGTCCGAGAGCCGTTCGAGCCGGTCGTACAGCGCGAGGATCTTGGTCCACTCGGTGTCCTCGGCAGGCGGAGCCTGCGCGTGCAGGACCGCGATGGCCGCCTGGATCTGATAGGGCCCGCGCAAGCCGCCGGAGAGCGTGCCGGTGACCAAGGTCGTCCCTTCGGTGATCAGCGCACGATCCCACAGCGCGCGATCCTGTTCGGCCAGTGGGACGAGTTCGCCGTGCGCGCCGGTGCGTGCGGCCCGGCGGGCGTCGGTGAGCAGCATCAACGCGAGCAACCCGGTGACCTCGTTGTCGCCGGGCAGCAGCCGGTGCACCGCCCTGGTGAGCCGGATCGCCTCATCGGACAGGTCCGTTCGCTGCAACGTGTGACCTGAACTGCTGGTGTGACCTTCGTTGAAGATGAGGTACAACACGTGCAGTACCGCGCCCAGCCGCTCGCGCCACCGCTGATCGCCCGGCTGCGCGAAGGGCCGCTCGACGGTGGCCAGCTTCTTCTTCGCTCGTGTGATCCGTTGCGCCATGGTCGCTTCCGGTAACAGGAAGGCGCGGGCGATCTGTTCGGTGCCGAGTCCGCCCACCGCGCGCAGCGTC
Source organism: Nocardia sp. NPDC059691 (assembly GCF_042733915.1). Lineage (NCBI taxonomy): Bacteria > Bacillati > Actinomycetota > Actinomycetes > Mycobacteriales > Nocardiaceae > Nocardia > Nocardia sp. NPDC059691. The sequence goes on from NZ_JBHWFB010000013.1 coordinate 233,689, forward strand.
AGTGCGATGGCGGCGGCGGGCGTCAGCGCCGGGTGGCAGCACAGGAACAGCATGGTCAGCGTGTCGTCGTGGTCCACGGGGACGGCGTCGGGCACCTCGCGGTCGAAAGCCGTGGTCTCCCTGCGCCGCCGGGCCACCTCCGCGCGCACGGCGTCGGCCATGCGGCGCTGCGCGACCTGGATCAGCCAAGCCCGCGGATTGTCCGGCAGGCCCTCCGTCGGCCACTGGGTCGCGGCCGCGAGCAGCGCTTCCTGCAGCGCGTCCTCTGCGGTGTCGAAATCACCGAAGCGGCGGACGAGCGTTCCGAGGACCTGCGGCGCCAGTGCGCGCAGCAGGTCCTCGGTGCTCGCCGGGAGCGGTGTGTCGTCGGGCACCGCACTCCGGTCGCTCATTGCTCGGTGGCGGGGGCGCCCATCACCGCGCGAACTTCGATGTACTCGCCGATCGGTTTGCCGCCGGGGCCGGGGGCGGCGGAGGCCTGCGCCGCGATCTCGTAGGCCCGCTCGGGGCTGTCCACGTCGACGATCCAGTACCCCGCCAAGAACTCTTTGGTCTCCGGGAAAGGCCCGTCCGTGACCACCGGCGCCGACCGGCCGTCCGAACTGACGATCCGCGCCTCCTCCGGCCCGGCCAATCCCTGCGCGTCCACCAACTCGCCCGCCTCGGCCAGTTGCGCACCCAGCGCGCGCTGGAAGTCTATGTGCGCTCGGATCTCTTCCGGGGACCATTCGTTGATCGGTGTGTCGCAGTACTTGGTGGGTGCGTAGGTCTTCAGCAGCATGTATTTCACGGTCGATTTCCTCTCCGGCGTTCGGTCGCTGGGAGCGCTCCGGTGGCGCCCGAGAGGAGGTCGGAGCACGCCGCGTGCGTTCGACACATCTGTGCAGTGATCCACATCACAGCTCGGCCGAGGTGTCGGCCAGTCGATCCGGATCGACCGGTTCGCCCGCCAGGATCAGTTCCTTGATCCGGTCGGTCACGTCCCAGACGTTCACGTTCATCCCGGCGAGCACGCGGTTGTCCCCGTCCAGCCAGAACGCCACGAACTCGCGTGCCGCCGTGTCGCCGCGCACGACGACCCTGGCGTGTTCGCCCGGCGCGGCGTACCCGGTGTACTCCATGCCCAGGTCGTACTGGTCGGTGAAGAAATAGGGCAGCCGGTCGTAGGAAGCCTGCTTGCCGAGCATGGTCGCGGCGGCGACCGCGGGTTGGTTGAGCGCGTTGGCCCAGTGCTCCACCCGGACCCGCCTGCCGAGCACAGGGTGCTGCTGGGCGGCGATGTCACCGACCGCGACGATGTCCGGATCGCTGGTGGCCAGGCGTTCGTCGACCAGCACGCCGTCGTCCACGGCGAGACCGGCGTCGGCGGCCAGTTCCACGTTCGGGCGCGCGCCGACGGCGACCAGCACCGCGTCGGCTTCGATCGTGCTGCCGTCGGCGAGCCGGACGCCGTTGGCGACCGCGGTCGCGATCGCGTCCTCGGTGGTGATCGCCTCGACCTGCGCGCCGAACCGGAAGTCGACGCCGTTGGCCCGGTGCAGATCGGCGAACACCTCTCCCATCTCCGGTCCGAGCACCGCGAGCAGCGGCAGGTCGGCGCGTTCGACGATGGTCACCTCGACGCCCGCCGCCCTGGCCGCGGCGGCGACCTCGAGGCCGATCCAGCCGGCGCCGATGATGACGAGGCGCCGCGTCGCGCTGCCGAACAGCTCGATCAACGTGTCGGAGTCCTCGATGGTGCGCAACGTGTACACGTTCGGCGCGTCGGCGCCGGGAACGGGCAATGTCCGCGGCGTGGAGCCGGTGGCGAGCGCGAGCTTGTCGTAGGACAGTGTGGAACCGTCGGGCAGGGTGACCGTCTTGGCCGCGGGGTCCAGCCCGGTGACGGTGGTGCCGAGGCGGATGTCGATGTGGTGGTCGCGATACCACTGCGCGGGATCGACGATGAATTCCGGCAGCGCCTTCTTCCCGAGCAGATGCTCCTTCGACAGCGGCGGCCGGTCGTAGGGCAGGTGCTCCTCGGCGCCGATCAGTGTCACGCTTCCCTCGAAGTCCTTCTCGCGCAGAGCTTCTGCTGTCTTGGCCGCGCCCAGTCCGCCGCCGACTATGACGAAATGCTGGTCAGAACTCATCGCGGACTCCTTCTCCGAAGGGAACCAAGCACCTGCCGGTCAACCCTACTGGCAGCCGTGCGCGCCGCTCGGGAAAACGGATGCCGCGAGTGGGAACGAATCGCGCGCCGGCGTGGTTGCTCGGTAGGGCGGCGCAGTGCGCGGCCGCCCGTCCGCTTGCGATCGAGAGGAAGCCGCCCGTGACCGACGAAGCCACCAAGGACGTCGCCGATTTCTGGTTCGACCCGCTGTGCCCGTGGTGTTGGATCACGTCCCGCTGGATCCTCGAGGTCGAGCAGGTGCGCGACATCGAAGCCCGGTTCCACGTGATGAGCCTGTCGGTGCTGAACGAGGGCAGAGATGTGCCGCCGCAGTACAAGGAACTGCTCGACACGGGGTGGGGCCCGGTCCGCGTCGCGATCGCCGCGGCGCAGGAGCACGGCGACAAGGTGCTGTCGCCGCTGTACACCGCGATGGGCACGCGCATCCACAACCGGCGGGCCGAGTACGAACGCGAGAGCCGCAAGGAAACCCTCGCCGCGGTGATCGCCGACGCGCTGGCGGAGGTCGGTCTGCCCGCCGAGCTGGCCGCGGCCGCCGAGAGCGCCGACTACGACGAGGCGCTGCGCGAGAGCCACCACGCGGGCATGGACAAGGTGGGACCGGACGTCGGCACCCCGACCATCCACATCAACGGGACCGCGTTCTTCGGTCCGGTGCTGTCCCGTATTCCCCGCGGCGAGGAAGCGGGCAAGGTCTGGGACGGCGCGGTGGCACTGGCGTCCTACCCGCACTTCTTCGAGCTGAAGCGCACGCGGACCGAAGATCCGTCGTTCGACTGAGCACCCGCGCCCGGGTGCCGTCGCGCGGCACCCGGCGCGGTCAGAACGCGGACTTCGGCGGGCTCGCGGGCACCTGGCCGTAGGAACTCGCGTACCCGCCCTCGGGCACACCGGCGCCCGCGGGCGGGGCAGGGCGCAGGAACAGCTTCCCGTGCCTGCTGCGATCGCGCAGCGCCCACATCCGCCAGGTGAGCACGGGGTGGCTGGACAGAGCGTTCACCATCCAGACGAAGAAGCCCTTCTCGACGGCCGCCCGGTCGGCCATCTCGTCGAAGCCGACCAGCCGGTTCATGTACTTGCCCGCGGCCAGGGTGCCCATGGCGGCGGACGCGCCGGTGTGCCGATTGCAGAAGCCGTGGTTGTCGGCGGTGTACTCCTGCGCGCGGATCAAGCTGTTGCCGACGACCGGCAGGAACGGCACCAGGAACATGCCCAGCTGCCGCCAGTACGACGTGTGCCCCGCCGCGATGTGACCGACCTCGTGGCCGATGATGAACGCCAGCGCGTCGGGTTCGCGTGCGGCGCCGCCGATCTCGAACAGATCGCTGTAGACCACTACGTAGCGCCGGAACCCGTGCCCGCTGGCGAACGCGTTGATCTGGCCGTTGCCGAGCACCACGTACGCGTCCGGCACCTTCGCCATGCCGAAGCGAGCGGCGGCGTCCACCACCATCTGATAGCCCTCGGGGAACTGGGTCGGCGACATCTTCACGCCGTTCACCCGCTGGCCCGCGTAGTTGATGCCGCGACCGAACCACAGCAGCAGCGGGGCAGCCGCGAACGCGAGGACGTACTGGTCGAAGTTCCCGGTGGCGAGCAGCACCAGCGCGATCAGATACGCGAACACGGTGAACACCACCACGACGACGAGCATCGGTATCTCCCAGCTGTGCCGTGCGGGCATGCCGAACGGCGACAGACCGCGGGGCTGCCGCTGCGGCGGAGCTCCGGGGGGCACCGGGGCGCCGGGGTAGGAGCCATAGGGCGCCGGATACGCAGCCGGGGGCGCGGACGGATAGGAGCCCGAGGTGTACTGCTGGCCGTACGACGCGGCAGGCGTGCTCCGATCCGAGACCCACCCGCCCTGCTGGGCGTACGGGTCGGCCTGTCGGCCCGCCTGGTCGGACGGCTGGGGTTCGAACGGCTGCATGGAATGAACTCTATTCAGTTGCCGGGAACGGGGTCGGCGCGTCGGCCGTGTCATCGGGCACTGTGGCCGCGAACACAACTGGCGCATCAGTCGATTCGCGCGGGCCCGCCGCGGTGTTAATCGCGGGGCAAGCCCTCTCGCCGCCGCGCGGCGGCCACCTGACACAATGCCTGCCATGCGCGTTTACCTGGGTGCCGACCATGCCGGTTTCGAACTGAAGAATCACGTCAAGGCCCATCTGGAGCAGGCGGGCCACGAGGTCGTCGACTGCGGCGCGCTCGAGTACGACGCGCTGGACGACTACCCCGCCTTCTGCATCGAGGCGGCCCGCCGGACCGTCGCCGACCCCGGCAGCCTCGGCCTGGTGTTCGGCGGCAGCGGCAACGGCGAACAGATCGCCGCGAACAAGGTGCCCGGCGCCCGGTGCGCGCTGGCCTGGAGCGTGGAGACCGCGAAGCTGGCACGCGAGCACAACAACGCGCAGCTGATCGGCATCGGCGGCCGCATGCACTCGACCGAGGAGGCGCTGGCCATCGTGGACGCGTTCGTCTCCACCCCCTGGTCGGGCGAGGAGCGCCACCAGCGTCGCATCGACATCCTGGCCGAGTACGAGAAGACCGGCATCGCGCCGGCGGTTCCCGCGTACTGAGCGCACCGAGGTCGTAATCGGCTGTGCCGGAAGGACATACGCTGCACCGCCTGGCGCGGCTGCATCAGCGTCGGCTCGCGGGCGGTGTGGTGCGCGTATCGAGCCCGCAAGGCAAGTTCGCCGCGGGCGCTGCCCGGGTGGACGGGCAGGTGCTGACGAAATCCGAGGCGTGGGGCAAACACCTGCTGCACCACTACGACTCGGGACTGGTGGTGCACGTGCATCTCGGCCTGTACGGCACGTTCACCGAATCCGCGCTGCCGATGGGGGAGCCGGTCGGGCAGGTCCGGATGCGCTTGTCCGGGGAGCCGGACGGGCAGCCGGGCTTCGGCACCGACCTGCGCGGGCCTGCCGCGTGCGAGATCCTGCTGCCGCCGGAGGTGACGGCGCTCACCGATCGGCTCGGTCCTGATCCGCTGCGGCGCGGCGCCGATCCGGACCGGGCGTGGCAGCGCATCCATCGTTCCCGCAGGCCGATCGGCGCGCTGCTGATGGACCAGCAGGTGGTCGCGGGGGTCGGCAACGTCTATCGCGCGGAATTGCTTTTCCGCCATGGGATCTCCCCGCATCGTCCGGGTACGGAGCTGTCCGCGGGCGAATGGGCGGACATGTGGTCCGATCTGGTCGCGCTCATGCGGGTAGGGGTGCGCGTCGGGAAGATGGTCGTGGTGCGGCCCGAACATGATCACGGCGAGCCCTCGTATGCCCCGGATCGCCCGCGCACCTATGTCTACCGCCGCCAAGGCGCCCCGTGCCGTCTGTGCGAGACGCCGATCGCCCATCAGGTGATGCAGGCGCGGAATCTCTTCTGGTGCCCCACCTGTCAACCCGGCTGACCCGGATCGGCCGGGTCAGCCGGCGACGGCGGTGTCGATGTCCGGCTCGTCCGCGAGGGCGAAGCGGCGCCCACCGGCCGTCTTCGCGGAGTACATCGCGCGATCGGCGCGGCGCAGCAGATCGGTGAAATCGAGCGGGCTGCCCGGCGGGTTGTAGGCGGTGCCCACGCTGGCCGACACCGGAACGGGCCCGGCCGACGACCAGACCGGGTCACGCAGCGCGGCCACGATCCGATGCGCGAGGTCACCGAGGTTGTTGTGGCGGGGGTTGGTCGCGAGCACGAACTCGTCACCGCCGTACCGGCAGATCACCGTGTCCGGCGGGCACGCTTCGCGCAGTCTGCCGGCCAGTTCGACCAGCACTTCGTCACCGATCGCATGCCCGTACCCGTCGTTGATCTGCTTGAACCGGTCCAGGTCGATCAGCAGCAACCCGACGCCGCGCGTCGGGTCGGTGGCCATCAGGCGCACCTTGTCCTGCAGCAGCGTCCGGTTGGCCAGATCGGTCAGCGCGTCGTGGGTGGCCTCGTGGCGCAACCGGTGCTGCAGCGCGGCGATCTCCTGCACGCGCAGCGACACCTTGGCCGACAGGTTCTGTTCCTGTTGCGCGAGAGCGCGCTCCTGAAGCGCCTGGGCGTAACTGTCGATGGCCTGACTGGCGATGAACGGCCAGCGTGTGGCCACCAGGGAGCCGGGCGTGCCGGACGGGAAGCCGAGCAGCCAGCGCGTGGCCTGCGCCAGCATCCGGATCCGGTCGAACGGCGCGTCGGCGAGCCGGGCCCCGAGCATGCGTGCTTCCGGAACCGGGAACGGCTCGCAGCGCGCGAGTGTGAGCAGGCGCTCGACGATCTCGATCAGCACCGGTTCCAACTGCTGGGGCGCCGCGCCCGAACCGGGCTCGGCGCAGACCGCACGGGCCCATGCTCGGGCCATAGCGGCTACCGGGGGCTCGATGTCGGTCGACATCGGACTCACCCGGTGTGGGCGACGTCGGTACCCAGGTGCCCTGTAGTCACACAGGCGCCGGCGTCACCCTGATCGTTCCCACTGCTACGCGGTTGCGTCCACCTGGTTCGGCGCACGTTCACCGCCCCCTTTCCAGATACCCCCGTCCGGCAAAAAGGATCCTAGCAAGCCACTCGGCATCGAAAAGCGGCGATTTGCAACGTGTTCTCGACGCCTGGCGAATGGCGATCGGGTATGTGATCGTTCCCGTCGCGTTGGTGTTACACCGGATTCCCGTTCGCTGCAAAATCGCGGCGCGACGCGCTGGCGACACGCTGTACGAGGTGTGCGGAGAGTGGTGCGTGAGCCACGGGGGCGGTCCGGACCGTCCACGCGCCGCTTGCTTCACGAGAATCGGTTCTCGCACGCGACGTCCTCGTCTTCCCTGTCGAGTTGCGAATGGTTGTTCCTGGCGTGCTGGAGGTGGGCGCCTGCTCGCGGTCCTCGGGCCGAACCGGCTCGGGTGCCGCTCGCCGCCCAGTGGCGCGATGTCGGTGTCATCCCGCTCTCCCGGCCAGCGGGTTGCCGTGCGATCGGCCGAGGGTTCGCCGGAAAGACTTCTCGGCGCAGAGCGCCCGGAACCCTGCTCGGTATCGTGGCCGTGGCTGCGCGACACGCCGCGCGCGGCGGTTGTGACAGCGAGTCGTGCGGTCCTCATCGGAATTCCCTCGAGCGAAGTTCCTGGCGTGACATCTGTGTCATCTGAGTTTCGCCCACCGGAATCCGACACGCCAGAGTTTCAATGAAAAATCACCTTTAAAAATTTCCGACGCGCGCTGCCGCGTGCCCGCGCGCCCGACGTGCGACACTGGATGCGGCAACCCTGGAGCGCTTCGGCGGGCAACCTGCGAGATCGCGCTGCGCGGGGGGCTGATTGGCGTTTCGGAAGCCTGGTTCGGTACAGTCGGATCGCACACGACATCGTGGCGATCCCATCGGTGTCGTATGCCTGCGGGTGTAGTTCAATGGTAGAACCTCAGCCTTCCAAGCTGATGGTGCGGGTTCGATTCCCGTCACCCGCTCCACGGAGCATTCATCCTCGTCGGCGGCCGCCGCGTCGCCGCGAGGGCCACGGGGTGTAGCGCAGCTTGGTAGCGCATCCGCTTTGGGAGCGGAGGGTCGCAGGTTCAAATCCTGTCACCCCGACCATCGTTCGGGGGTGAGGTTCGTGCTCGGATCTCGATCTGCAGGCGGTGCCGCCGCCGCGCCGCCTTCGATCATCGGATCGGTATACCTACGTATCCCAGCGGGTTTCGCCCATGTGCGACGGCGGCCATGGGGAAGGCGCGGAGACTTCCGTCTGCGGCTGCGGTCGCCGGACACCCCGTGGCAACCCTTCGGCACCGGTCCTGAGTAGCCGAGTTCGACGATTCGCCGGCCGTCGGGTTCGACGCGCGAGATCGGGATACGAGACATTCGGGTCGCCGTCACCGGCGCAGCGCTCGAAAGGCTCGAACGGATTTGTCTACTTAAGTATTCGACAGCGCCGGATGGAAATAAGAGAACGGTCGGTTCGCGGCCCGCGCCGTCACTGTTCGGCTTGCCCCTGCGGGCTGGTGGCCACCGGCGGCAACTCGGAGTGCCGGGCGAACGCCTGATCGATCAGTTCCGACGTGGCGCGGGTGACGATCAACCGGGCGATCGCCAGATCGGTCTCCAGTTTCGTGCGATCCCGCGGGGTTCGTGCGGATTCCTCGTAGGTCTGCCCGGCCAGCCGGTAGAACAACTCGGTGGCGAAGCGGTCGGCGATGCGATCGCAGTCCGCGCGCAGACGTTCGACCAATTGGAACGTGTCCTGCGTAGGCAGCCCGGTGTCGTGCAGCCGGGTGGCCAGATCGCAGCACCGTGGATTCGTCACCCGGTACGCCTCGAGCGGGTCCTCGCTGGAGGCCAGCGCCTGCTTCGCGTAGTCCGGCAACTCCGCGTAGCTGTCCTGTGGCTCGGTGGTGGCTTCCGGGTCTGCTTCGGCTGCGTTCTGACTCTTCACTCCGAGTACATCGGCGAGTCCGTCGCCACGGTCCCAGGCTTCGAGCAGTTCCCTGATCCCGTTCAGCTTCATGCCCCGCCCCAGCAAGCGGCTGATCGTTTGCAGCCGGTTGAGGTGGTCCGACCCGTAGTACCCGATCCGCCCGCGCACCTCCGGCGAGGGCAGCAGACCTCGCTCGTGGTACACGCGGACGCTGCGCACGGTGGTGTCGGCTGCCCGTGCCAGTTCGTCGATCGTGAATTCAGAGTCTGCAGCCATGTTTAAAAGGAAACCATAGTCGGGCCCCCGTGGAAAACGGTCCGTTTCATAACGTGCCGTTAAAGACGGTAGCTGGGTGTTGCTTGAAGGTCAACGAGCCGTTACATAGCGGTACAAAAGGTTGTGTGCTGGGCAACAGTGGGCTACCGTGCGTAGACCAGCTTATCGCGGCTGGGTTCCGGGGACTGTTGAGCAGCCCTGATGACGTCCGATCCATGGGCCACGCACCTGCCAGAGGTGTGTGCTCGGCATCCCCGGAGATGGCTATGAGCATTACGCGAACCCTTCCGATGGACACGGGATCCATTGCGTCAGCAAAGATCTCGTCGATTCCGGCAAAGTCGAACCAGCGGCCCCCGTGCGCCGACGTCCCGGACAACTGGGACATGGACAGCGGGAATCCGGATGCCTGGCGAGCGGCGGTGCGCACCTGCCAGAGTTGCCCGCTGCTCACGCAGTGCCGCCAATTGGCGCAGACGCTGACCACCCGGGGTGACGGTCCCCGCGCGATGATCTGGGCCGGCGTCGCCTATGACAACTCCGGCAGCGTCATCGAGAACCTGGACCGGCACCGCGCCGCGCCGATCGACCACAAGCGCCCTATGCGCATCATTCGCAACGGCCCGCGTCCGCTGCGCACCATATCCACTCTTCCCGCACCCCGTCGGCACATCGTGCTCGGGCAGCCCCTGAAGCCGACCGGCACCGACGGTCTGTGACTATGCTGCGTGCAGCTTTTCGCGTCGAGTCCTTCGGTGGTGCGTAACTCATGACAGTGCTGGCATTGGAGATCGGGCCGTCGCGGTTCGCGGCGACGCGCGTCGCCGACGATGTCGGCACCGAAGATATCCGGCAGATCCCGATCCCCGCCTCCGGTGCGTGGGATCGGTGTCGGGAAATCTTGCTCGACGCCGCGGAAGGTTCGACGGTCACCGCGCTCGGTATCGCCTCGGCGGGGCCCATCGACATGGTCGCGGGAGTAGTAGCGCCGATGGAAGTCGCAGAGTGGCGAACGGGCTTCGCCATCGTGGAAGCGGCACAAAAACTGTTTCCTGAGGCATCCATCCACCTCGCACTGGATGGTGTGTGCCTCGGGCTCGCCGAACGAAACTTCGGAGCCCTGAGCAACGTTGCGGACGGATTGGCCATCACCGTGTCGGAGCGGATTGCGGGTGGTGTCGTCGTGGGCGGCTTCACCGTGGTCGGACGCACCGGCAACGGGGGGCATGTGGGTCATGTTCTGGTCTCCGGCTTCGACGATCGCTGTGTGTGCGGCGGTCGCGGCTGCTTGGAAGCCGTGGCGGGTGGTGCGTCGGCGGTGCGCTGGGCGCGTGCGCAAGGCTGGGAAGGCGCCTCGGTAACCGAACTGGTGAAAGCTGCCCAGGTGGGCGAGAGCGTTCCCGCCGCCGCGCTGGATCGAGCCGGAACGGCGCTCGGCCGGGCTGTCGCGTCGGTGGCGGCGCTGCTCGACCTCGACGTCGTAGTCCTCGGCGGTTCGATCGCCGAAGCGGGTCCGGTCCTGTGGAAACCCCTGGGAGAGGCTGTCGCCACCCACGCCCGGCTGAGCTTCTTGCCGGGACTGCGTGTCGTTCCATCGCAGCTCGGAGATTTCGGGTTGCTCGCAGGCGCTGGGGTTCTGGCGGTGGCCGCCCGCGCATGAGTGTCTTCCTCGCTTGATCCCGAGCACGGGACAGAAAGAGTCGTCCTCGGTCGTGCGCATTTGCTACGAAGAAGCCAGGGCAGCAAGGTGAGTCGGTGCTGCTCGGTTTGCGCCCGACGTGCCGCTGGCTTGTCCGGCTCCCTCCTGACGGCTCCGTCGGAACGAAGCGTGAACAAAATGAACTCGCAACCGTGGGTTCGATGAACGTGGTGCACACTTCTGAAGAACAAGCCGAAGGTGTCACCGGTTGATTGAGCCGCTAAATAACGGTACATTGCCTGAGTCACAATATGTCTCATCCGGGTAGGCGGACCCGGAGGAACGGCTGGTCGGGCAAGTGCGAAGCGAAGTGGCGCAGTGATTCCATGGGTGACGATCGAGACGTTGACGCCGGACGGCATGTCCGTGGCGTCGGTGGGAGATGCACCGCGTGAGTTCGCGAGCTGGCAGCGGGTGCTGCAGCGAACCCTGTCCAAAACACCGGCGCTGTACGACAAACTCACGACGGCAGGGCTGACGGAGGCGATCCAGACCGCGCACGATCAGGCGCAGGACGTCGACCTCGCCATTCAGACGCGAGCGGGGCGGCACCAACTGCTCATCCGCCCGATCTTCGGTCCGGCGGGCGACGTGCACGCGGTGCGACTGTGGCTGGGCCCCGCGTCCGAGCGGGTGCCTCCGTTGCGCCCGGCGGTGGGCGCCATCTGGGACCTGAGCAGTCAGACCATTCAGCAACCGAGCGGCATCACGCGGCTGTCCGGCAGTACCGCCGAAGAGTACGTCCCTAGGATGTCGATCGCGGAACTGTTCCACCGAGTATCGAGTTTCGACCGGCACGCCGAGATGCTCGATCTGCTCTACGACCCCAAGCCCGGTGAGCGAATGCAATTCGACACCACCGTGATACACGGATTCGGGCGCCCGGCCCAATGGCGGATCACCATTCGTGCCCGCGATGACGACCGCACGCGCGGCGCTTGGTGGCTGATCGAGGACGTGACCTCGGAGAACGCGCCTGCGGCGTGGCCGACCTTGGAACGAATCGGATTGCGGGAGGCGCATCGCCGGGCGGGTACGCATCTGGCCGTGGTCCAGCTCGAGCACACCAGCATCTCGCACTGGCTCACCGATCCCGCGCCGTGGGTGCGGTGGGACTATCTCTTCCGTCCGGTCGACGTCTTCCATCCGGACGACCGTCCCCGGCTGGCGGAACTCGGCGAACGGCTGCGGTCGGGCGACAGCTGCGGTGTGACGTTGCGGGTACTCAACTACGGCGGCGGTTACACGCCCACGTCGCTGCTCCTCTACCCCTATCCCGGGTACTCCAGCAGACAGCTGGCGATCGCCCAGCTGGTCCGTGTCGCCGACGACGTTCCGTTGCTGGAAACCCATCGCCAGGTGCTGGAACCGCGGCAGCGCAACGCGCCGATCGGATACGACGAACAATTGCGGCATTGGCTGGCGGGCAGGATGAAAAGCAACCCTGCCTGCTGACAGTTTTAGTTCCCATGAGTGGGAACTACTGGCCGGTTAAGAACCCGTGTGCTCTCTACCATTTCGGGAGTGAGGACAGGTGTTCGTGAGTCGGCGGATTCGGGTGAGGCACTGCTTCGCCGGATGGCGGCTCGCCGTCGCCGCGACAACATCGTGGTCGCGGTGCTCGCCGTTCTCGCCGTACTCGGCGGTGGTCACGCGATTCTCAGTGTCTTCGACTCCGGCCCGCCCGCGCCGTCGGATGACTCGACGACGGCAATCGTCGGGCATGCGCAATTAGCCGGCTCTTATGCCGAGCAGTTCGTCGTCGCCTACCTAACTGCCGTTGCGGGACAGCAGGATCGGATCGGCGAATATGTCGGCTCCAATCAGCAGATCACATTGCCTTCGTCCGCGCGCCAAGTCTCCGACCCCGCTGTCGTTTACGTATCCCGCGCGCTCGCTACGGGCGGGCTGGAGGTGTGGTCGGTGACGGTGTCGGTCCGGGTCGGCAAAGCCGGTGCCGCGGCAGCGCCGGACCAGCGGCAGTTCTACCGCGTCGCGGTGTCGGTGTCCGATGGACGGCTACGTGCGCTGTCGACGCCTGCCTTGGTCCAAGCACCCTCGAAGGGTGTGGATCTCAAGCTGGCCTACGGCGCGCCCTGCGCACCAGATACCGTGCTGGGGCAAGTCGCGGCCGGCTTCCTGAGCGCCATGCTGGCCGGAAACGGTGACGTGGCACGCTACACCACACCGGATGCGGGGCTGGCCGCCCTGAAACCGCCCCCCTTCACCGCCGTTGAGCTGACCTCGCTCACCACAGACGATTCGAGTTGCGGCTCCGGCGGCGCAAAGGCCCAGGTGCTGGCCACCGTCAACCCCAAAGCCGATACGGGAGCGACCGTGACGCTGGCCTACCCGCTCACCATGATCCGCAATGCGGGCCAGTGGCAGGTGGTGTCCATAGACCCGATTCCCGCCTTGTCGACTCCGCTGGCGGTGGTCGTCGGTCAGGATTCGCGCGGCGGAACGCCGCCCACCTCGTCCTCGTCCCCTTCGACGTCGGTGACGATTCCGCCGGCGACACAGAACTGATCCGAGAGGCAGCCCGATGGGTAATTTGAGCAACATCCTCTATGGCATCCTGATCTTTGTCCGATGGGGCGGAATGATCATCATCGCCATCGTCACGATCGGTGTGGTGATTTCCGAGGCGGCGAAATCGAGGCTGTCACCGGCGCGGATCATCGTCGTCTTCGGCTCGGGGTTGATGGCCGGGGTGGTGATCTGGATTCTGCCTACGACCATCAACTACGCGCGCACGGACGCCAACCTGATCGTCCCCGATCATCCCATCGGTGGCTATCGATGAGCCAAGTCATCAAGGTGTTCACGCCGATCAAACGTGTCCCCACGATGATCGGCAAGGCGCAGAACGGGCAGAAGCTCCCGTTCGGTCCCTACACCCTGCCGCAGGTTGCCGCCGGTGTGGCGATGATGTCGGTGGCTTCGGTCGGCGCCATGACCCTCCCGGTCAATCCGGCCGTCACTTTCATCACGGGTCTGGCGCTGACCGTCCTGGCGGTCTTCGTGCTCGGGCTCGTGCCGTACACGGGCGTCCGGATGACCTCGCGCGCCCTGTGGCTCGGCAGGCTCGTCGTCTACCGCAAGCCGGTGTCCGCCTCGGGCATGCCGATCGGCAGCGACTCGGTGCGCCACACCGTATTCGTCGAGAAGAGCGTGGTCCTCTTGCTGCCCGACCACGCTGATGCGGCAGTGGCCACCGAGCCGAAGTCCGGCGTCCGGATGCTCGAAGTGATAGGTGGCAGAAAAGTCACCGACCTGTGGCTGCGACTCAATGGCGACGACGAAGACAACGATAACGGCAGCGGCCCGCCCCCCGGAGGACGCCCCTGATGGCACTCGGACGAGATCTACAGCCGACCGCGGCAATTCGCGGCAATCTCCAGTTCACCCATTCCGGTCTGGTCACCGCGACGTATTTCATCAATCCGCTGGGCTACGGCTTGCGCAAAGCCGGTGACAAGTACGACGTCAAGATGGCGCATCATGCGCTGGTCACCAACTTGCCGAGCGGATCGCTGCTGCTCGGGATCCAGGCGCGGCTGAACACGATCGACGTGCTCACCAAGATGGTGGAGGGCGTCGACCTGGACGAGTGTGAGGACTACGCAGACGAGGTGGTGGCCTCCTACGAGCGCGTGCACGCCATCATGCCGCAGACCCGAATCTTCCTGCTGTCGATTCCGGTCGGGGCCAGCAATTCCAGTATCTCCGCGCTGTCGCGCCTGTGGCGCGGCAGCACTCCCACCATCGACGCGACCGCGATCTCCCGCGCCGACCTGGATCAATACGACGAGAAGGCGAACGAGATCCTGTCCAGGATCGGCGGCGACTTCGATCCGGTGCCGGTGCCCGCCGCCCTGTTCCAATGGCTGTGGGAGCACTATCTCTCGCGCGGTGCGGCGGGGGATCCGGTGGCGCCCACGCGGGCCGGTGCGCTGGACGACGCGACGGCGGCGGTGTTCCGTTCCGCCGCGCTCGACGAGGGCGCCCAAACCGAGAGCAACCGGCGTATCCGGCCGTCGTTCGTCCCCGTGATCAAGGTGGTGCAGCCCGATTTCGATTACCGCCCGTCATACCAGGCGATGCTGACGCCGCACTCGTTCCCGTACGCGGGCATGACATTTCCCGGCGGCAGCGAGTTCCTCAACGTGCTGGAGGGCCTGGGCGACGTCACCGTGGACTGGGGCATGCGGATCTCCACCAAACCCGCCGACGAGGTGCTCAAGAACAACGAGCTCAGCCTGCGCAGGCTCGGCGAGCAGATGGACCAGCGCGACCAGGAGATCTCGTTCGCACAGAACACGCTGGCGTCGAAGGCACAGATGCTCGGTGAATACAACCAGCACTTCGAAGTCAACGGCGGTGAATCGGAGGTTTCGTTCACCACGGTCATCGCCATCGGCGGGCCGACCAGGGACGCCACGATGGACGCGGTCAACACGCTCAAGCGGCGCTACAAGCGGTTCCAGGTCGACGTGACCGCTCCGGTCGGCGCGCAGGTCGACCTGTGGTCGATGTTGGTGCCCGGCAGCCCGCCGCGTCGTGCCTTCGACGATTTCGCCCATATCGTCCCCTCGGACATGTGGGCCGGTTTCGTACCGTTCACCACCAGCGAGATCGGTGACGACAGCGGTCCGGTGATCGGGGTCAATCTGTTGTCGGGTCATTTCGAACCGATCCACTTCGGCATCATGGAGGCCGCGCTGCACGACCTGTCCGCCTCGTTCGCGGTGACCGGCGAACTCGGTTCGGGCAAGTCGTATTTCCTCAAGCTGATGGCGGTGCTCGTGCACGACATGGGCGGCCAGTTCCTCGCGATCGACCGAAGTCAAGTGGGGGAATGGGAGCATTTCGCACGGTCGATCGATGACGCGGTCGTCATCGATCTCGCCAACCCCACGGTGTCGCTGGATCCGTTGCGGTTGTTCAACGCGCGGATCGCTGGTGAACGTGCGCTGGACTCGATCCTCCCGCTGCTGGATCTGTCACCGACTTCCGGCGCAGGCGCTGCGGCGAGCAATCTGCTGTCACCGCGAGGCATGGCCGAGCACAAGATCAAAAGTCTGCTCGATTTGTTCCATGTCGTTCGCCGCCTACGCGAGCACCCTGAGCGAGGCGAGGAGTACGCCGACCTCGCGGCGCGGCTGGGTACCGTGGTGGAGCGGGTGCCGGTGCTGTTCGACCCCAAGTTGCGACCACTGCGCCTCGACGCCGCCGCGACCGTCGTCCGCAGTCACAACCTGCAACTGCCGAGCGCGGAGGAATTGACCACTCCCCATCTGTACAACCGGTTGCCGCTGACGAAGCGGCTCGGCACGGCGCTCTACGAACTGGTCGGCGTCGCGGCGCGGGAGGCGTTCCTCTCCGACAACGGCAGGTTCGGCCTGCTGGTCGGCGACGAGGCGCACCACTTCACTCAGACGCAGGTCGGTTCGGCGGTCACCTCGGATTTCAGCCGCGACGGCCGTAAGCACCTGGCCGCGATCGGGCTCGCTTCGCACGACCCGGCCACCGACTTCCAGGGCGCGGCACACAATCTCATTCCGAACCGGTTCGTCTTCCGCCAGCGCGACGAGACGTTGGCGCGCAACAGTTTGGAATGGCTCGGCGTAGATCTGGAGGAAGCGCCCTTCTTGTTGCAGATCCTGCGTGAAGAGACCTCGCCTCCGGTCGGGCCCGGTCGTAAGATTCCCGAGGAGCGCCGCGGCGAGATGTTCATGCGTGACGCGCTGAACCGCATCGGGCGCGGCAAGGTGCTCGGTCCGGCGCGCCCGGACCGGGCCGCGGCCATCACCAGTACGCCGACCAGCGCTAATGGTGCGCGTTCGGCCTTGCCGGAGTGGTCTGTCTGATGAGATCTCTATTCGGCTCCGGCGCTCGCGCGCATCAGTCCTCCTTCGGGATGCCTTGGGAACCGCAGTTCTGGGACGCGGAACGTTGGCGCCCGCAAATGGTGTTCCGGCGCTTCCGGGCCTGGATCGCCGCGTCGCGCCGTCGCCGCCGGATCGCCTGGATACTCCTCGCGCTCTTCGTGCTGTTCGTCTGCCCAGGTCTCGTTCACGCGATATCCATCGCGCAGCCAGGTACGGTGGCCCCGGGAGCCGCGCCGAACAGCGCGACCAGCTGGATGGACGTCAAAGACTCCTCCGGAGTGAATGTCTCCAGTTACAGGTTGGTGATCGACAAAGGCGGAGTCCTCAACCTGGCGAATTTCGCGCTGTGGATCCTCCTCATGCCGCTGTTCGCGGTATGGCTGCTCTTTTCGACAACAGGAGTCTGGCTACCCGGTGAGGCAATGAGCTTCAGGTGGCTGAACCTGATCAGCGCGCCGTTGCGTGCGATGGCTCTGCACTTCACGGGGCAGATCGCGACACCCGTGCTCGCAGGGACAGCGGCGACGATCGGCGCGATCTTCGTGGGATATTTCATCGTGCGCGCGATGATCGCCAAGGCTGTGATGCAGGTCGTGGTCATGATCGCAGTCGCGATCGCGGGCGTGCCCATTCTGGCTGATCCATTGTCCGAGGCGCTGTCCGCCCAGGGTTTCCTGGTGCAAGGGCGTGACCTGGGACTCTCGGTCGCGGCGGGCTTGAACGGGAGCAACAACCCGAATCCGGAGCAGCTGGTCAGCACGTTGCAAACGACCATGGCGGATAATTTTGTACGACTTCCGCTGCAGGTATGGAACTTCGGGCACATCGTGGACAGCAATCCGTCCTGCAGGGCGGCGTGGTCGTCCGGCATGACGACAGGTAGCGACGACCGAGTGAAGAACGGAATGAGGGCTTGCGGCGACAGCGCGGCGTATTCCGCGGTGGACAATCCGAGTGTCGGTCAAATCGGAGCCGGATTGCTGCTATTGCTGTGCGCGGTCATTCTTCTGGCATTCGCCGCGTACTTGTCCATCAAGATCATGTGGGCCGTGCTCGACCTCATCTACTACGGGTTCGCGTCGGTCTTCGGATTCGCCGCGGGGGGGTACATCTACGGGCCGACGCAGACGTTCACCGTTCGCTGCGTGGTCCACGGCTTCATCGCCGCCGGGAAGATGGCCTTCTTCGTCATCGCTCTCGGCATCTACGAGCTCTTGTTGGGTAGCCTGTTCCGAGCGGCGAACGGCCAGATCATGGTGGTGTTCGTCATCGGGGCGGGCGTCGAGATCGTCGCCATCGTCCAGGTGCGGCGTCTGAGCCGGAATATCGATGAGGCCAACGACTGGGTGACCAACCGTATCGGGGTGGCGATACAAAGCGGTGGATCGTCGGGAAGCGGGGGTGGCGGAGGTGGCTCCGCGCTGGGTATGGGCATGGGTATGGGCAATTCGAACGCGGCCGGCTCGATGACTCCGCTCGCGATGGTCGGCGCGATAAGCACCATCAACAGCTCGCCGCTCACCGCATGGCTTGCCGGTGGCCGCCTCAACCCGTTGAATCCGTTTTCTCGCGTGGACCACGTCGACAAGCAGCTGAAGAAGAAGGGCCTGAAGACCAAAGACCTGCGCGAGGCGGCTCACGGTGGACTGTACGACCGTGTGGCCGCGGCGAACGCGGCCCGGCGTGGTCTGAGACGCTCGGGCAACAGCAGACGCAGTGAGCGAGGCAGCGCCTTCGCCATGGAGAATGTCACGCACCTGACCGGTAGTGGCGGCCCGCAGACCGGTGCGTATCACGCCCTTCTGATGGCGGGGGTTCCCGAGCACATGGCGCAACGGGCAATCGAGGCACGGACGGACATCATTCGACATGCCGACGCCGAGCCGCTCGCCTCGAAGCACCTCGCGAACGTCCTTGCCGCGCACAAGCATCTCGAGAACCACTTCCACACGAATGATCGGCAAATGTACATGGCCAGGTACCACGCATTGGAGGCCAGCGTCGATCGGTACCGAGGGGATTACCAGGGCGGTGTGCACATTTCGGAAGATCTGGCCCGGCTCGGCAGGGGTTACATCGCGAACCCCAGCAAGGATTTCATGGACAGTCTGCAGGCGCACGCGAACGGCACGGCTCCGACAACCCCAGCTTTGCAGATCGGTGGTCGGGACCTGACCACGAACGAAGCGGACAGGTTGCGGAGCTGGATCTCCAACGAGCATGCACTGCGGATCCAGGCGACTACCAACTGGGTAGGAGAAAATCCTCGCGACTTCGATCGGATCCGAGTACTGCGTTCCGAAATCGACAAAGCTGCCCAGACGGACCAGTGGCAGGCGGGCCGGAGTATTACGGGTGCTGTCTCGCTCCCGCAACCGGACTCGGGCGCAAATGCGCTGCCCCGCATTCCCCCTACGATCCTCGATCCTCTCAGAAACCCGCGCGGCCGCTGATCAGCCCTCGACAAGGGCTAGACGGTGAGACGGATATCGCAGAAAGGTAGTCGATGATCGGTCGTCTCCTGACGTTCGTACTGATGCCGCTCTGGGTTTGGGTGGTGCTGGGTGGCGTGAGCGTCGTGTCCCTGATCCTGATGGTCCTGGTGCTGGTCATCGGCGGTGCGACGTCATCGGTCGCCGCGGACCTGCATTACCAGTGCGACAGTGCGGTGGGGCCCGACCCCTCCTTGACGGTGACCGCGAGTCGCGCCTCGACGGTGGCGCGGCCGACGGCGCAGAGCGCGCCGACGGGTGGGTTGACCACCACTCCCACCACCAACCCGTACGCGGAGCTGACCATCGCGCCGGACGACACCGGCGCGTCCGACTGGCAGCGCGCCTGTGCCACGGCGTTGAAAGACGCGCCGTATCAGAGTGCTCCCTTGCTGAACGGCAGTTCGGGTGTCGGCGCGGAGTGCGCCCGCCAGCTCGCCCTGGCCCAGGTGATGGCGAGCGGCCCGCAGAACGGCTCCGGTAGCCGCGGGGGCGCCGCGGAGTTCACCAGATCGGTGATCTACCAGGCCTCGGTCGCGCAATCGACGGGGCGATGCGCGGCTACCGCGGAGCAGTCATCCGCTACCGACGGCGCCGGACAAACGAGCGGCTCGGCGCGGCGGGCATGTGGGCAGGCCGATGGGGCAGCAGTGGTCGTGCTGCCGAATACGGTTGCGGCACAGGGTGCTTGCGGCCAGCGGGTGGATCCCTCCGCGGTATCGGCGGGTGACTTGGTTTTCTGGAATTATCGAAGCAATGCGCCGACTCAGGTCGGCATCGCGGTCAGCGAGACACGGCTCGTCACCACCGATGTGACGACCGGTGAATTGGTCGAACTGGTCATCCCGAGCACGAACGACGTGCGGGTGAAGCGAGTGCTCGGCAGTGGAATGTGATGAGTAAGCGATGCCGCCAACAGAAGTAGAGCCCCAGATTGAAACCGGCGAGGACCCCGAGGCGACGCCGGGGCCGGTGACGCCGTGGTCGAACCGGCCGGATCAGCAGCGGCAACGGCCGGGTGGGGTGCCGGGGCAGCCTGGCAGCCCGTCCCCTGGACCGGGGCAGTCCGGCGCTCCAGGGCCGGGCCAGTCGGGGCCTGGTCAGCTGAATGGAGCAGGCGATCCCGGTCACGCGGGTCCTGCGCAGGCGAGCCCGGGTTCGTCTGGTCCGCCTGTGCCGGGTCATGCTGTGCCTGGTCAGCAGGGTGGTCCGCCGGTTCAGCAGCCGGGTCAGTCGGTTGAGGGTGCGCCGGGTGGTGTGGTGGCTCCGCGGGTGGAGGCGGCGCCGCCGGGTGGGGGTGTGGGTCGGGAGCCTGAGCCGGAGCCG